>NZ_JBEZFZ010000030.1:0-111078 GCF_040649735.1 Nonomuraea sp. NPDC048892
TTCGTCGACCACAACCCAGCCGAGAGCCTCGGCCCACCAGCGCCCGAGAGCGACAGGGTCGGCGGAGTCGACGATGATCTGTTCCCATTCCAGTGTCATGGGCTTGAGCTTAGACAGGGACCCTCGGCCCGGCCCTGGAGGCCCGGAACTCCTACAGCTCCGGCGAGCCGCCACTCTGTTGATCAGTGGGTACGGCGGCGTGGCGCGAGGATCTCGGTGACCTTGGCGATGGCTTCGGCGCCGGGTTTGACGTAGCGCATGGCGGTGCGGGGGTTCTTGTGCCGGGTGTCGCGGCCCCGGGCCCGTCGTGGGCGGGCGCCCTGAGCGCCTCAGGCGACGGACAGGTCGCCGCCCTGTGGAACGACGACAACGATCCGGCCCTGCTCTTGCTGTCCCCCAGGGACCCGGCCAAGGACCGTCGTATCTCCGGCGACCACCTCAGGTATGCGATCGAAGGGGGGATGACGTTCAGCGGAACCCGGCTCGTGGTCGGCCTCGACTGGACTGCGGACCTGGCCATCATCGACGTCGCCACCGAAAGAGCCGAACTCGTCAAGGCCGCCACCGGCCAGCTCTCGGTCGGGCCCATCGCAGGCTGAGATGAGTCATCGCAGTGTCGAATAACGGGGGCCACCGCATACACCAGAAACAGGCCGCGACCTCCGCACAGGACGACAGATTCGGCTCGAACACAGCGGGCGGGCCCGCGCTCGCCGACGCCGGGTGTGATCAGGACCGGTTGCTCGAGGGGCGGGTCACCAGGTGGCGTGCAGCACGCGCAGCCAGTTCGCATGCGCGATGCCGGTCATCACGTCGGCGACGATCCCGGCCGGTGAGGGGGAGACGCCTTCGAGGCTGACGCCGATCACGTCGCTGGCCGCGATCGCGGTGATCTGGTCGTCGGTGAGTGCCCGGCTGGTAGGTGACAGGGCGTGGGCGGCGTGGGTGACCACGAGCGGTGCCTGGGAGCACCGTGCGAGCCAGCCGTACCCGGCCCTTTGACTCTCGGACGAGCCGGAGCAGGGCGCCGATGCCGGCGATGTTCTGGTCCAGGGCGTAGTGGCGGTCGAGTTGCGGCGGGTACTCGATCTGGAGGCCGGTGTCGGTCTTGGTCATCTGGAGGCGGTCGATGGGCGGCACCATCACCTCGAACAGGCCTCCACCCAGGCCGTGGGTGGAGCCCAGGTCCGATGGCGGGACCTGGGCGGGGGGCGCGCCGGTGAGCGGCGCCTTCATGTCGTAGTTGGCCAGGCCCGCGATGAAGTCGCTGTGTCCGGCGAAGATCCATGGCTGATCGGTCATCTGCATCCCCAGTCAAATCCGATTGGAACTGTTTCTTGCCGAGGGATACGCCAGGGTCAGCATGGATGCGATCGCCGCCCGCGCAAGGGTGGGCAAGCAGACCGTCTACAGCCACTTCGGCAACAAGGAACGGCTCTTCCTCGCGGTCGTCGGCGAGGCCCGGACCGCGGCGAGCGCCACGCCGGGCGGATCAGCGGCGACCGGCCATACAGGTGACCCGCGAACCGACCTCCAAGCCGTGGGCGAGCGCCTCCTGCGCGTTGTCCTCTCACCCGCCGTCGCCGCGCTGTACCGGCTCACGATCGCCGAGCTCACCCACCAGCCCGAACTCCAGCAGCCCTGGCGAGAGAGAATTGATCATCCGGGCTCACCGTCCAAGCGGTGCCGAACCAGACCATTGACCCATGATCAAGTACCCAGATCGAGCGACAAGGCGAACGCAGCGCATACGTCCGAGAACAACGCCTTCCCAGAAGGAGAATCCCGATGTGACTTCCGAGATTCCGGTCCCAGTCAGGTCACAACCCCCGCCAGCAGCCTGCGAGCACACGGACGCCGTCGAGCTCGGGGGGACTGTACGCCGAAAACCTGGACACACCCCCGGTGCGCGAATCCGCTGGCTGTTGAGCCGACATCATCCCTTGGCCAGGGGATATCACTCCACTCCAGGTGTGGAAATGATCACCAAACGTAGATGGAAGTCTGTAACGATCATTCACCATCTCGGGGGAAAGCACGATCATGTCCACGACACGGGGAAGAACCGCGCTGGCCGTGGTCTCGATCACCGGCGACGGGCTCACGCCGCACGAAGGCGGCATCAACCTCGCAGAAACGCTCGGGGCGCGGCTGCTCACGGTCAAGGGCGAACAGCACGGCGCGACGGTCGTCCGCAATCCGTGCGTCGACAAAGTCGTGGCCAACTACCTCATCGACCTCAAACTGCCGGATGGGAACGCAAGTTGCTTCCTCTAGGTGTTGCGGGACAGGACGTCGATGACAGACCGGGAAGGCTGAGGTAGCAGATGGGCGGGCCCTTCGCGGCGAGGATGAGACGCGACCAAGCACCTCATCCGTGTCGAGCCGGCAGAGGACCTGCCCTGTGTCTCACCGTGATGCCCCGCTCTCGTTGGAAGGTCGGCGCCGACCGCTTCCGGCAGTGGAGGGACGGCGGTGTCTTCGAAGCCCTGCCGCAGGGCTTGATCGCGGAAGCCGCGAAGCGAGGTGCGGTGAACTTGTCCCTGGTCAGGGTGGACTCGTGTTCGTGCACCTACCGATGGCCGTCGACGGCTTGCGTGCTGCAATGGTGACATGTCTTTGGACGAGTTTCGTGACCTGCTGGAACGGCATGCGCGGCCCGGGTTGACCACCGCCATCGACGGCGTCCGGGTCTGCAAGGTCGACCACGCCGTTTCGCCGGAGTCCTCGATGTCCGGCACGGTGCTGGCGGTCATCGCTCAGGGTAGCAAGCGTCTGGCGCTGGGAGACCGCGTCTACGAGTACGGTGCCGGCCAGTACCTCGTCGCTTCGGTCGACCTCCCGGTGACGGGGCATTTCGTCGACACCGCCCGCCCTTCACTCGGATTCGGGATGACCCTGGAATCTGCCGTCATCGCGGAGCTGCTGCTGCAGACCGGACCGGGGGAGCTGCCGCGGTCCACCCGCACCGCACCGCCGGGCATCGCGGTCAGTGACGCCCCGGAGGAGTTGCTCGACGCTGTCGTACGGCTGCTGCGCCTGCTCAACAGGCCAGGGGACCGGACGGCGCTCGTCCCGCTGCTCAAGCGGGAGATCCTCTGGCGGTTGATGACCGGCGAACAGGGTGACGCCGTCCGTCAGCTCGGCCTCGCGGACAGCAGCCTGAGCCACATTGAACGTGCTGTGCGGTGGATCCGGGAGAACTACACCCAGCCGTTCCGGGTCGAGGAGCTGGCACAGCTTTCGGGGATGAGTGTCTCCGCTTTCCACCGGAACTTCCAGGTGGTGACGGCGATGAGCCCGATCCAGTTCCAGAAGCAGATCCGGCTGCAGGCGGCGAGGCTGCTGCTGGCGAACCGTCCGAACGACGTCACCGGTGTCGGCCAGCGCGTCGGGTACGACAACCCGTCCCAGTTCAGCCGGGAGTACCGGCGCCAGTTCGGTGCTCCGCCCAGCGTCGACGCGGTGCGCCTGCGGGGTGGAGCCGGTCCCGCTGCGGCGGCGCCGCTGTGACTGCCACCTGAACGAAGAGGATTGTGCAACCACGCGAAAGAATCGTGAAGGCCCGGCGCTCGCCGCGTTGCTTGCATGGATGTACCGGGACGAGCCGCAGCCGGCGCCCGGATAGTTCTCAGTGATCGGCGACGCCGCACCTCGACACAGGGCTCGGCGTCACCATGCCGACCACCCACCGAACGCTCCACGAACGATTCCAAGGGGGAATAATGAAGTACCGTACGCTGGGCCGGACCGGAATCGAGGTCAGCCCGTACTGCCTGGGCACCATGATGTTCGGGGCCATGGGCAACCCCGACCACGACGACTCGATCCGGATCATCCACAGGGCCCTGGACGCGGGGATCAACTTCGTCGACACCGCCGACGTGTACTCCGCCGGCGAATCCGAAGTGATCGTCGGCAAGGCACTCAAGGGCCGCCGCGACGATGTCGTGCTGGCCAGCAAGGTGCACTATCCGATGGGCGGCGATCCGAACCACCGGGGTAACTCACGGCGCTGGATCATGACCGCCGTCGAGAACTCTCTGCGCCGCCTGCAGACCGATCACCTCGACCTCTACCAGATCCACCGCCCCGACCCGGCGGTCGACGTGGAGGAGACTCTGTCAGCCCTGTCTGACCTGGTCCGCAGCGGCAAGGTGCGGGCGATCGGCGCGTCGACCTTCCCCGCCTCGGAGATCGTCGAGGCGCAGTGGGTCGCCGAGCGGCGCGGTCTGGAGCGTTTCCGGACCGAGCAGCCGCCGTACTCGATCGTCAACCGGAGCATCGAACGCGAGGTGCTGCCGGTCTGTCAGCGCTACGGGATGGGCACCCTGGTCTGGAGCCCGCTGGGCCAGGGCCTGCTCACCGGCCGCTACCGCAAGGGGCAGCAGACGGACACCCACCGGTCCGGCGGCATGCCGCAGCACTTCAGCGACGAGCGCAAACTCGACGTCGTCGAACAGCTCATCCCGCTCGCCGAGAAGGCCGGCCTGCCGATGACTCACCTCGCGATGGCGTTCGCGATCGCCCACCCGGGCGTCTCCTCGGCGATCATTGGGCCACGCACCATGCAACATCTCGACGACCTGCTGGCCGGCGCCGACGTCACCCTGGATGACGAGATCCTCAACCGGATCGACGAGATCGCTCCGCCCGGTACCGACGCCGGCCCCAACGACGTGTCCTACACCCCACCGGCCATCTCGTACGTGAACCGGCGCCGCCGCCCGGTCGCCGAGCGCTCCGCGGTCTGACGGGCGGCGCGTATCGCGCCAACCATAAAGGCTTGCGTGACCGATACCGGCGGTAAACGATTTGAGGCTGCGCCCCGACATCACCCTCGAAGACCTCGCGGACATCCTTTCCGTGACCGTCGAAGGCGTCGCCTTCCGCGCGCTGTCCGGGCCGGCGGAGGACTATGAGCGGCTCGAACGGACGCTGCGCAAGGCCGTGCTCGCCGTTCTGGTCTCCACGGTGAATGTGAATCGCGGGGACGATCTCAGTCTCGACGAACAACCGCGGCGAATCATCCTCGTCCCCCGGAACATCTGATTTGCGCCGGGTCGGCGTCCAACATGGCCCGGCTCTTGTGCCGGCTGTTGACGTAGGACGTGTTGCGGCGCCGAAAAGCTGGCCGCCAAGTCCTCGGCGACCTGACGAACCGTTCCGCGGTCCGCTCGGCCTGGGCGGCTTGCGAGACTCTCCAGCGCGTGGCAGACCGAGCCCGGACGGATCGTCGTCGGTGGCAGCGCGGATGGCTGCGGCTCTGGACGCCGGACGAGCACGGCGGCTGGGAGAACCAGAGCGAGATCGTGCTCACCGCGAAGTCGCTTGAGCCGTACGTCCCGCACTGGACAGCCACGTTCCCAGCACACCGAGCGTCGTCACCCGCCGGCCGGGACGCAGGTCATCCCGTCCGTCCCCGGCGCCTGACCCGGACAAGCGCATCGCGCCGGTGACCGGGGCGGCCGGCGACGACCGGCTGAAGACACTGATCGCGTCAGCGCGCTGATCCTCGCCCGATCCGCGCCATGCGCGGCGATCATCACCGGGAGCGACGCAAGTTACCGGTCCAGGCGTCGATCTTGCGCTGCCAGGTGTCGGCGCTCTCGGGCCGGCCGGGGACACCCGGGCGGGTCTGCCAGGGCAGAGGCCCGCTCTCGCGCCGATACTCGACGCCGATCGCGTCCAGCCGATCGAGGTGGACCTCCAGCCGGCGGAGGAAGTCGGCCGTGTCGCGGTCGGCGGAGCTCCACACGGTCTCGGCGAAAGCGGTCAGGCAGGGGAAGGCCATGTAGTCGACCTGCCGGGGAGAATCGATCAGCTCGGTCCACACGGCGCACTGTGAGCCGAGCACCCGCTCCGCCCGCTCATCGGATAAGTCCGTCGTGTACGGCTTGCGTTCACTCACCCGGCCATCTCAACACGTCCACGCCCACCAGCTAGGCATAACGCTGCAGATTCACTCGATCACCCTATGACATCAGTGGCGTCGGCCCACAGACCGCCCTCTCAGGCGGGCCAGGGTCGCAGATCCCGACATTTGCGGTGACGGGCCGCGCTGCTGCCGCGTCCGCGATAATCGACGCATGCGTTTCCAGATCCTCGGACCCACGATCGCGCTGGGCGAGGACGGTGAGCCCGTTGTGCTCGGCGGCCCTCGGGGGCGGGCTCTGCTCACGCTGCTCGCCCTGCATGCCGGGCGCATCGTAAGCGGGGAGCAGCTGGTGGCGGGCATGTACGGCGCCCGTCCCCCGGAGGGCGTGTCCAACGCGCTGCAGTCGCAGGTGTCCAGGCTGCGACGATCGCTGGGCAGGGACCTGGTGGAGTTCCATCCGGCCGGGTACCGGTTGATCGTTGACCCGCAGGACGTGGACGCGGGGCGATTCGAGCAGCTCGCGCGTGCGGGTGGACAGGCGCTGGCCGGCGGCGACCCGGATCGGGCGGCCACACTGCTGCGGGAGGCGCTGGAGTTGTGGCGCGGCGCTCCGCTGGCCGATGCCCCGCACGCTGAGGCCGCCGCGACGGAGCTGGAGGAGCTGCGGCTGACCGCAGTCGAGGACCGTGTGCAGGCCGATCTGGACCTGGGCCGGCACCGGGAGCTGGTCGCCGAGCTGAGCCGGCTCATCGCCGCCCATCCGCTGCAGGAGCGGCTGCGAGCCCAGCTCATGCGCGCTCTCTACGGCAGCGGCCGCCAAGCCGAGGCGCTGACCGTCTACAACGAGGCCAGGAAGATCCTGGACGAGGAGCTCGGCGTCGAGCCGGGTCACGAGCTGGCCGCCGCGCACCTGGCCGTGCTGCGGGCCGACCCGGCGCTGGGCACTTCCGCCCCGGTATTGGGCACGGCCGTGCCACGCCCGGCCGTTCAACGGCACGGGCTGCGGGCGCAGCTCACCAGCTTCGTCGGCCGCGCCGAGGAGCTCGCCCAGGTCGGCGCGAGCCTGCGGGCCGGCAGGCTGGTCACGTTGATCGGCCCGGGCGGCGTGGGCAAGACACGGCTCGCGATCGAGGCGGTCGGGCAGGAGCCGGGGGACGTCTGCTTCGTGCCGCTCGCGCCCGTCTCCGACGTCGCGGACGTGCCCAGGGCCGTGCTGGCCGCACTCGGCATCCGCGACGCCCTGCGCACCCCGCCGACGGGTTCGCTGGTGGAGCCGGTCGCGCGGCTGGTCACCGCGCTCGCCGCCCGCGAGCTGCTGCTGGTGCTGGACAACTGCGAACACCTCATCGCGGCCACCGCTGAGCTGGCCGATGTGCTGCTGGCCTCCTGCCAGGGGTTGCGGGTGCTGGCGACCGGCCGGGAAGCGCTGGGCATCACCGGTGAGTCGATCCTGCCCGTGGCGCCGCTGCGGCTGCCGCCGCCGGAGGTGGACGACCCGTTGAACTACCCGGCCGTCCGGCTGTTCGCCGACCGGGCCGCGGCCGTTCAGCCGGGCTTTGCCGTGGATGCGGGCAACGCGACCGAGGTGGTGCGGATCTGCCGGGCGCTGGACGGGCTGCCGCTGGCCATCGAGCTGGCGGTGGCGCGGCTGCGTACGCTGTCATTGCCGGATGTGTCGGCGCGGCTGGACGACCGGTTCCGGCTGCTGACCCGGGGCAGCCGTACGGCGCTGCCCCGGCACCAGACCCTGCGCGCGGTCGTCGCGTGGAGCTGGGACCTGCTGGACGAGGACGAGCAGCGGATGGCCAGGCGGCTGAGCGTGTTCGTGGGCGGCGCGCGGCCGGAGGCGGCGGAGCGGGTGTGCGGGCTGCCGGAGGAGGTGCTGTTCTCGCTGGCGGAGAAATCGCTGGTGGAGTTCGTGGGCGGGCGCTATCAGATGCTGGAGACGATCCAGGCGTTCTGCGCGGAGCGGCTGGCCGAGTCCGGCGAGGTGGAGGCGATACGTGACGCGCATGCCGCGTACTACCTGGACCTGCTCGTCGCGGCCGACGCGCGGCTGCGCACCCGCGAGCAACTGGAGTGGCTGGCCAGGCTGGATGAGGAGAGCGACGACCTCAGCGCGGCCGTGCGCTGGGCGACCGAGTCGGGGCAGATGGAGACGGCCCTGCGGCTGCTGGCGCACAGCGCCTGCTACTGGTGGATGCGCGGCAATCGCACCGCCACCGCCGCTCTGGCCGACGCGTTGCTGAGCAGACTGGGCTCTCACCGGTTCGACGGCATGGTGGAGGAGCACGTGATGTGCGTGCTCGTCACCGCCTGGGCCGGCGAGATCGACGACGAGTTGCGCTCCCACCTGCAGGAGGTCTGCGAGCTGCTTCCGCTGACCTACGTGCCGCAGCGCGTGGAGTTCCTGATGATGCTGTTGTCGATGTTCACGGGACCGCCCGGCGACTTCATGGAGGCCTACGGAGAAGTCACACGGAAGTCCGCCAGCCTTTCCCCGTGGCAGGCAGCGCTGGCCATGGTCGGCTCGGCGTTCGTGCTCGACGTGCTCGGCGAGGTGGAGCAGGCCCTGGCCCATTTCGAGCGCAGCCTGGCCGCGTTCAAGGCCATCGGCGAGCGCTGGGGCACCGTGCTGGTGCTGTCCGGGCTCGGCTCCCTGCACCAGAACCAGGGCGACCACCGCAAGGCCCACGCCCTGGCCGATGAAGCGCTGGCGACGGCACGCGAGCTGGGCGCCGGGACGGAGATCGCCGAGGCGCTGTGCCGGCGGGGCGACGCCCTGCTGAGCCTGGGCGATCCGGCGGGCGCGGCGGCCGACTACGAGCTGGCCGCCGAGCTGTCGCGCAGATACGGCTCCATGGAGACGGTGGCCTGGGCGTATCTCGGCATGGGAGAAGTGGAGCTGTCCCGCGGTGACGTGGCGGGGGCGCACGTCCTCCTCACCCGGGCCCGTGAGGAGTGCCCCGCGCAGTGGTACAGCACCGAGACCACCCGCACGCGCATTGACGCCGCACTGACCGAGGTCAGCCGGATGGCCGGCGAACGGTAGGCGCCTCCTCCGGAAGGTGGGCGCCATGGCGTACAAGTCGAAGTGCGCCCTCCGGTCTGCGGTGGTGACCGTCCTGTAGGGGCGGCACCGTCGGTCGGCGGCTCGTGCGCGGCGTCCGGCCACAGGCCGGCACCGTATGCCGCCGGTATGTGCGCGGTAGGTGAGTGGTCAGCGCCTCACCCCAAACTCCGGGCATGACTGATCTCGCGCGACCGGCAAATCACGCCACGCCGCCGCCTGCCGTACAGAAACCACCACTGTGGAAGCGCCCCTGGGTCGTGCCGCTGATGCTGGTGGTGCTCGGCTTCGTCGCGTTCTCCGTTCCGCCTTACACCACTCTCGATCCCGCCCTGTCTCGCGTGCCGCCGCCGGAAGGCTTTCCGCTGTATTACCCCTTCCTGGCCACGCACGTGCTGTGCTCCTCGGTGGCGTTACTGACCTGCGGCTTGCAGGTCTGGCCGTGGTTTCGGGAGCGCCACCCGGTCGCACACCGCAGGATCGGACGCGTGTACATCTTCGCCGGCGTGATACCGGGCGGCCTGGCCGGCTTCGTCGTGGGCGCGGCCACCCCGTACGGCGACGGCGCGCGAGTCAGCAACATGCTGCTCGCGACGCTGTGGACCCTGTTCACCGTCACCGGATTTCGCATGGCACGCCGGCACAGGTACGCCGATCACCGCCGGTGGATGCTGCGCAGCTTCGCGCTGACCGCCTCGATCATCACCAACCGCATCTGGGGCATGGTGATATTCCTCATCGTCCTGCCCGAGTTCGAGACGACCTACGGCGGGGACATGCAGGAGGTGATCAAGGCCTCCGCCGGCGTGACGACCTGGCTCGGCTGGACCCTCCCCTTGCTGATCGTCGAATGGTGGCTGGTGGAGCGCGGCCGTGCCCGGCGCCGGGCCGACACCGCGCGGCGCTCTGGGCCGGCGGATCCCCCGATGGACCCCGCCGCGGCAACGACCTCGGCCAAGGTCTCGACCGGGGACACTCAGGCACCGTAGGAGACGAACCGGCGCACGGGCTGCCCAATTTCCAGCGCCATCGACTGGTTCTTTGGTACGACAAGCGTGCCGGCCGCGAAGATGGTCTTGCAGAGCCCTCAGGTGCCGTGAAGGACGGCGGCTCCTCGCGCCCTTCGCGGCGACCTGCGTTGCAACGCCTGCCCGCCCGACCTTGAAGAGCTTCAGCCCAAGCCCCGCGCGCCTATCGGCGCATACCGGAGGTCGAAACCTATCGTGACCGACGATCCCCATCTGCGTGCCTCAGATTCCGACCGCGACCGCGTGGCCGCGGTGCTGAGCGAGGCCCTCGCCACCGGGAGACTCACCAGCGTCGAGCACGCCGACCGTCTCGACGTCGCCTACACGGCCCAGACGGTCGGTGAGCTCGTCCCCATCACCCGGGACCTGCCCGACGTGGCCGCATCCGGCGTGCCCGCCGCCATCGAAAAGCAGGTCATCACCTCCCAGTTCAGCAAGGTCGTCCGCAAGGGCCGCTGGGTGGCCTCCCGCCACACCCGGCTGACCGCCAGGTTCGGGGCGCTCATCATCGACCTGTCCGACGCCGTGCTGCCGGGACGCGAGATCACCATCGAGACGAACGCCCGCTTCAGCAAACTCATCGTCCGCGTCCCCGGCAACGCCAACGTGATCGACGAGGGCAGCTCGATCTTCGGCAAGCGCAACGTCACGGGAGGTTCCCAGGATGACGGCCCCCTGATCAGGGTCACCGGGTCGTCGGCCTTCTCCAAGGTCATCGTCACCCGCGGAAAGGACGACTGGAACCTGCGCTAGCGAGGTGAGTCGGCGGCGGAATCTTCCGGGCCACCCCGCGGCCATCAACGGCATCCTGCATCGGCTGTGCACTGGGGTACCACGGCGGGATCCGCCGGCGCGTTTCGGTCTGTGGAAGACCGTGTACGAGCGACACCATAGGTGGGACCGGATCTTCGCGGCCGTTCTGACCGGCGCCGACGCGGAAGGCCGGATCGACTGGTCGATGGTCAGTGTCGATTCGGCCTCCTGTGGGCCCACCCGCACGCCGCCGGGCCCACAAGCGGCGCCGTGGACGTGCTCGGCCTGGTCATCGCCGTGGTCATGCTTGCCGCCTGCGCCCATGAGAACACCGCCGGGATCGCCCTGCTGGACCGAGCCGCCGCGCACGAAACGCTCGGTCGTCGAACAGACCTACGGCACCTTGATGCTCTACCGGCGTCTGGTCCGCGACTGTGAACACCGCCCGGCCAGCTCCGAATCGCGGGTGTACTGGGCGATGACCGACGTGATGTCCCGCCGTCTGACCGCGCTCCCGCCCCCTCCTGGCGGTCGACATGACCATGTTCGACGCGCGGGACTCGAACCCGGGCGCCTGGTTGCTGGACAAGATCGATGCCCGCGAGCAGGCGCTGACCTGCCAGATCGAACAGATCCAGGCGGAGATCGACGCGCTGACCGCGCGCGTCTGGGCGAACTCAGGGAGGCCACCGAACATTTACGGATCACCCGCAAGACGCTGCTCACCCTCGCGGCTGACACCGCCGATGACCCCGAACCGGCCACGCAATCCCCGGCACTGCCCGGCCATCCGCTCTACCAGCAGATTCTCACCGTCTTCGCCGACCGTGACCGTCCCTTAAGGGCGCGCGAGCTGTGCGAGGCTCTCGACCTGCCCCTGGCGCACAACAACATCCAGAACGTCCGGGTGAAGCTCAAACGCCTGGTCAGCCGCGCCATCCTCGCCGAGACCGAGCCAGGCTTGTTCACTCAGCCACGCCCGTAATCGGCCGGGCCTGACCACTGGCCTGCACTACCCAGCTCAAGCGACGAAAGGGACATCAACTCGCGAACCGCCCTCTCGGAGGCGTAGAAGGCATCCAGCCGCGACCCGCGATGGGCGAGCTCGCGATGGCTACGGTCGATCTCCAGCCGCTCCCCGGCAATCTTGACGATCGCCTCGCGTTCCCACGGCAGCAACGCGTGCAGGGCGATCTCCGGACCAGGCCTGGCGTCATCGAGCCGCCCGAGGACGGCACGCACTTGCCGACGCAGCACCCGCGCGTGATCCAGCCCCAGCGTCGCTGCCGCCTGCCGGGTCGACCAGCCGCCCGCACATGCCGCGTCCGCGACGAGTACCAGCAGACCGGCCTTGACGCGGGCGCCGACTCGCGGCGGGACCAGGCCGGCGTTCAGCCCCAAAGCGAATTCCCTGGTGCAGATGCAAGGCGACAGCCTGCTCGGTCACCGTGGCACGCAGCCGCTCGATCTCACGCCGGGCGGCCTCCAGTTCGACCTCCTTGGGACTCTTGCCCGGACACCCGACGGCCGAGGCACCCGCGAGCGCGTCCAGGGCGCCCTGCTTGGCGGTCTTGCAGATCTGGTTCACCGTCATCCGGCTGACGCCGTACTTGCCGGCCGCCTGGCCCTGGGTGGCCTGGCCGGTGAGCACCTCGACGAACACCCGGTACTTCACCGACGGCGCCAGCCGCGTATCGTCAGCCCCCCACGAACTGAGGTCGGCGTCGTTCGCGCGGCCGCCGCTTCGCGGCAGGGGCGGCTCGGTCACGGGTCGTAGAAGCCGTTGTCCTCGACGTCGTCCAGGTTCTCCACGATGGGCACAGGCGGCTTGTCGGACAGCTCCCCGAGGAAGTCGTCCGGGTCGTCACCGTACGGATCGCGCGCGGGGCGCTCGGCGTCGAGCACGGCGGCCAGGCGCTCGCCGAACCGCACCTGTACGTCCTGGCGCTGGCGCTGGCCGAGCCGAGCGTCGACCCCGACCATGCCGTCCATTTGCAGCGCCGTGGACCTTGTCCTCGTCGCCTCCTCCGCGTGGGGCAGGAGGCTCGGAAGCGGGCCAGCGCGTCGGCCACTGGGAGCAGCGTACGCCGAAACTTCCGGACCTTTCCATGACAAGCACTGATCGTGATTCCGTCGGAGCCATCTCCAGCAGGGCTGCCGAGCTCTTCCGGAGCATTGGTCAGGACCGAGACGACGGGTCGTCGCCGGCCCCGGCGGCGGTACCGATCCAGACGTTGCAGTGGGCGCACCAGTCGCGTGCGCTGGCCATGTCGGGGAAGATCCGGTACGGGCCGTAGATCTCCTTGGGCCAGCGTCGTTCGTGCTCGCCAGCGTGCTGGTCCGCTGTCTGGGTTTTTGGCGATCTCTTTTGAGGTGGGCGTCCTGGGCGCGATAGGTGACCGCGCGATCGCGAGCCTCGGCCGCGCTTCTTGGCGTCGCGGGCCGATCGGCCGCGGCCGCCGTGGGTGGAGACCCGGTCCAGCAGCACGGCCTCGCGCTCATAGATCTCGGCGAGCAGGTGCGGCGGCGGCCCCATGAACTCGTCCCGAACGGCGTTGGTGCGATTGTGCAGGGTCAGCAGCTCGGTCAGGGGGTCCATCCGGGCCGTGCCGCCGGAGACGGGCCGCTCGCCGGCATCGCGGCCGTCGGCCCGCGCATGCGCGATGGCCCACGTGTCCAGGTAGGCGGCCGTCTCGTCCGGCGTTGAGGTTCCGGCCGGCATCCGATTGTAAGTACGTGTCTCCAGCCCGCCGCTGATCCCGTAGATCTCATCGATCACGATTGGACGCTTGACCGCTTCCTTCCCACTCCTCAACGACCTGGCGGAACTTGGTGTGCGTTCGAACTGGACATGAGCAAACAGCTCGACCTCGGGCCGGCGCCGGGACTGGATCTGGGGGAGGCTGACTGACCCGGGTCGTCATGGTCAGGGCACGTCGGCCAGTCGTGGTTCCCTGCCGGTGTGGGGTCTTTGAACCGGAAGCCGCTGCTGTCAGCGACCGAGTCTCCTCCCTGCAGCGCGGTCAGCAACGTTCGTAGTCACGGATATGGCGAGGCCTCGATCTCCTTCCGCGGGCCAGGCAGAGCCAACAGTCCTCGTTGGCCGGCTGGCCCTTCTCGTTCGAGGACGGCCCGTATGGGGTCCCCCACACCGGCGTGTCCGTCGCCTGCCGCCAGCTGTCGGCCAGTGGTCCCGCGTCCACGACGCTGTAGCCGATGGAATCGATGAATTCGGTCACCGCCGCCGTCGCCGGCGCGGAGTCCCCGGCGATCGGCAGGTAGGAGCGGTCCGCGGCCCCCGCCGGACGGGCGAGTGACTGCAGGTGCTTGAAGAAGATGTTGTTGAACGCTTTCACGACCATGGCGTCCGGGATGTACCGCAGCAGCAGTTCACTCGAGGTGAGCGACTCGCTGTCGAGCTCGGGGATATGCCCGTCACGTTCAGGGCCGTAGTTGCACGTGTCGATGACCGTCTTCCCGGCCAGTGGCGCGGCGGGCAAGTTGGGGAACGCCTTGACCGGCACCGTGATCACGACGATGTCACCGGCCGCCGCGGCCTCCCCGCTCGTCGCCGCGGACGCCCGCGGCCCCAGTTTCGCGGCCGTGTCCGCGAGCGTTTCTGGACCGCGCGAGTTGCTGAGCACGACCTGGTGCCCGGCCGCGATGGCGAGCCGCGCGATGGTAGTGCCGATGTATCCGCTTCCGATGAATCCCACAGTCGTCATATTCTCAGCGTCCCTCCCAAGAGCCGTATCCTTGCGATTCGCCGGACTGAGGTGCCTAGAAGATTCCGGACAGCCAGCTACAACGAGCAGGGATTCGCTTTCGAAACCCACGACCACAAATGGCACCCCATCGATCACGACGGTCTCGTCTTGATGTGTCGGCCCAAAGATCGGCCGGCAACCGCGGCGGCCTCTGCCCCTACCGGATGGAGCAAGGCATCCAAGCGCCGCCGTTACGGACAGCGCTGACCCACCAACTGCTTCATGCGCCACCGTGAGCAGGCGCATGGCGATGTTCTCGTCCGCGCGCCATTGATCGAGAGTGCCCAAATGTCCGAATCCTCGAAAGTGCTCGATCTGGGCGCCTTGGCGGGCTAACGCTGCAGGTCATCGAGAGTGCTCCCCGCGCACGCGGGGATGGTCCCGAACGCATCATCCGCACCGGCCTCACGATGACGTGCTCTCCGCGCACGTGAAAATGATCTTGGTGTCAAACGAGGTCCCGTGTTGAACGATCGACCGTCAGGAGCCCGCTCGACCTCGAGCTGCGTGCGTGCGGATGATGGTGGCTCTACGCTTCCTCATGGGTCAGGACCGCAGTCGATTCCTTATCAAGGCCCCGGACATCCCTGGTTCTCACACCAGGACCGGGCAGCTCTTCTTTACCCAAGGCCGCCTCGCTGCTCATGCCGGGTCGGGGTCGTCGGGCGCGGTAAGGGCCATCGCATACACCGCGATGAGTCTGTCGTCACGTTCGGTTGCCAACCGCGCGGTGTCCAGGGCGTTGGCGAGTGTCCAGGTGGGACAGGTATCCACGATGCGCTGCGCGACGCCAACGACGTCACGGCCACGGACCATGAAGTAACGCATGCCGATAGGCCCATCATGCACGTAGTGGATAGAGGTGGCCCCATCCACGGTGGCCCAGGCATCCACCCATGTGGCCTGCTTTCGGTCGCCCACGCTGATCGCGTTCCAGTCCAGATCCCAGGCGACGCCTTGGACGTCGTCGTCGGTGACGTGTTGCCGCAGCACGATCCTGGTGGCGGAACTGGGCATCTGACCTCCGTTGTTCGTCATGTGCTCGTCTCGGCGAGGAAGCCGGGGTTCAGCAGTCGACTGGAATCAACATGATCGGCGAGATAGATCATGACACCTCGGGATTCATCCCGGAGGCCGCGGCGACGAGTTCGGCGTCTATGGGGTTGACCAGGTCGATCAGACGAGTGGAGCGAAGCGTCCGCGGTGAGATGCCGGACGGGTCCAGAACGTGGCTGACATAGGCGACGGATGCCGGGTTCCACCCCGCTTTGGTGACCATCAGATGAGGGTTGCCGGTGCGCTGGTTCTCGCGGTGGGCCACGCACCTTTGGACGCTGGTCCAGCTGACTCGGCAACCTTGGTCCCTCGAGGGTCTTCTCCCGAACGTGTCGCAGTCGCCGAGTGGCTCCGTGATAGATCTCGGTCGTGGTTCGGGGCCGGCTTCAGGAGTCGCGGCGCAGGGAGGACAGTGCCCACAGTTCGGCGATACGCCCGTCGCGTACCCGGAAGATCTCCAGCATGGTCGGTGGCTGCCGGCCGGGAACGCCCAGCACGCTCGTGCGGACGGCGGCGGTGTCGCCCTCGACGACCATGTCCTCGACGATGACCTGCGCGTCGGGGAAGGTCTTGTGGAACTGTTGCCAGGCCCGGGTGACACTTTCGGGTCCGGTGGCGCCCAGGGGATGGCTGAAGAAGTCCGTCGTGAAGATCTCCTCCGTGGCGTGCTCGTGGGCGTTGAACGCCGCGTACATGCGCCACGCGGCGGCCCGCACTTCGTCTGTCATCGGCTCTCCTGTGCGGTCACGTTCGCGCGGATGCGCCGTAGGACATCCAGCACGATCTCCTGCTGTTGTGCGGTGGCACCGGCGAGCAGTCGCTCCTGGTACGCCTGGTGCGATCGCTCCAGGTCGGCCGCTACCCGTTCGCCGGCGGGGGTCAAGGCGGCCAGGGTGTAACGGTTGTCAGCCGGGTCGAGACGACGCCTGACAACCCCTTCGGCCTCGAACTCCTTGATCAGCCGGGTGACGCTCGCACCGTCGATGCCCAGCGCCTGGCGCAGATCGCTGTGGCTGGTCTCGCCGCCGGCCGCCCGAGGGAACTGATTCACGTCACCTGGGCACTCCCGCCCGCTACGGTGCGGTGGCGTGGAGCTCTCGGATGAGGGAGCCCGGCACCGGCTTGCCGAGCATGTGGCAGACGGCCACCTTCTGGGCGGCGAACTCCACGTTGGTCCAGCGGGTGATCCCGTCGTTGGGTGCGAGGTCGGAGGCCTTGCCGGTGCTGTCGCTGATGGCGGTGCGGCGACCGTCGCCGGAAACCGCGGTCGTGCTGTGGTGGCCCTGGGTGTCGCCGCCGTGGCCCCATGCCGTCCCGCAGGGCGTATCGAACTTGATCAGCCCGAGACCGTAGCGGCCCTTGATGGGGAATTCGGGCGGTAGGGCGACAGTGGTCTTCATCTGCCGGAGCTGCGCACGGGAGAACAGTTCGGCTTCGAGTAGGGCGGAGTAGAAGCGTGACAGGTCGCTGCTGGTGGAGATGACCGCCCCGGCGGCGCCGGCCCAGCCGCCGATGTTCGCCCCGGTGTGATCGGTGTACTTCGGGGTGCCGTCGGCGAAGACGATGGCGTATCCGTGAGCGTATCCCGGGCCGGTGTTGGTGGCCCGCGGGTTGGCGTAGTAGGTGTGCTTGAGGCCGAGCGGGCGGGCGATGCGCTCGCGTACGAGGTCGGCGAGACTCGAGCGGGTCAGCTTCTGCGCGATCATTCCGAGCAGGGTGTAGTTCGTGTTCGAGTACGACCAGCCCTTGCCGGGGGCGAATGTCGGCGGGTGGGCGAAGGCGGCGTTGAGCAGCTCTCGCTCGGTCCAGTCGTGGTGCGGGTCGTTCTGCATGAGAGCCAGCACCTTGGGGTCGCCGGTGTAGTTGAACAGGCCGCTGGTGTGGTTGAGCAGCATGCGCACGGTGATGTTGTCGCCGTTGGGGACGACGCCGGGCAGGTACGTCGAAACGGGTGCGTCGAGGGTGACGGCCTTCTTGTCGACCAGTTGCAGGATCAGCGTCGCGGTGAAGGTCTTGGTGTTGCTGCCGATCTCGAACTGGTCGTCCGCACGCAGTGCGCGGCCCGTGGCCATGTCGGCGACTCCGGCGACGGTGGTGGAAACGCGCCGGCCGTCGTTGATCCGTGCCAGGTAACCAGGGTTGCCGATGGCCAGCATCTGCTGTGCGACGTCCCGCATGGAGCCGCCGGCCGGTGAGGCCGGGCGGGAGGTGGCGGCGGCGGGAGCGGCGACGGCGATCACCGAAATGGCCAGCATCGCCGCCGCGGTTGTGGCGACACCCACGGTGCGCCGACTGATGGGGTGCGTCGTCGTCGAGGCGGTCGGGTTGGTGAGGTTCATGGTCTTGTCTCCTTGATCAACGGCATGAGGCCCGGGGCTGCCTCGCCGCAAGGGGGTGGGGGCAGGCGTCTTCCGCGAAGCGCCGCGGCTGAGCGTCTGTTCTATTAGATGTATATCAGATAGAACCTGTAGCGTGCAGCTATCACTTGACCTCGACAGGGAGATGCCGATCTACCAGCAGATTCGCGACCGCATGGTGGGAGCCCCTGCCGCGCCGACAAGGAATCATCCGCAAGAGCGGCGCCCGTGCACCCGGGCGTCGAGCAGCCCACCACCGAGGCCGAGGCCGTCGCCGACTGGCGGCGACGCGCCCGCACGCTGCTCGCCGAGGCTGAGGTTCGCGGACTATGTCCCGTCCGCCGCGCAGGTCATGGCCTCGCGGCGCTGCGCGAGGATGCAGGTCCGGGCCGTCGAGGCATCCGGAGCGCCTGGGCTGTCGTGAGTGATCTCGTCAGGTCGCCGGACGCAGCCGCCGTACGTTCGCCGGACCGTCGATGACGCCGCGGGTGATCCGGCTCGCGAGCTCTTCGAGCCGTTCCCGGGTCGTCCGGTCCTCCGGCTGGTACACGACGACACGGGTGCGCGGGTTCGCCTGGAGCTGCATCGTGACGGTGCGCAGGGACAGCTTGCCGACGTGCAGCGACCGGATTCCCTTCACCCGGTCGGGATCGCTCGACACGTCCGCCTGGTCCCACAGGCGGACGAACAGCGGTGACTCCTCGCGGAGCCGGCCGAGCAGCGGCCCCCAGGCGGGATCGGTGACCGACTCGCCGTAGTACGCGCGCAGCCGGGCCACGATGCCCGCGCACTCCTGCTCGTGGTCGGAGTGCCCGGCGATCCAGTCGGGGTGGGTGAAGTGCAGGTAGGCGCAGTTACGATCGCCCGCCGGCAGCGCCTCAATGTCGTCGATCATGAACCGGAACGGCGCGTTGTAGGCCAAGGGCTCGAACCACGGATTCATCGCCACCGCCGGCTGCGGGGAGAGGCTGTCCAGCAGCCCCTGCAACTGGCCGCCGACCTGCTCGAAGCTCGAAGGCTCCGCCGCGTGCCCGCCGAGGAGCAGCAGGTGCCGGCGTTCGCCGGGGGAGAGCCGCAACGCCTCCGCGATCGCCGTCAGCACCTCGACACTCGGTTGTACGTCGCGTCCCTGTTCGAGCCACGTGTACCAGGTGGACCCGACGTTCGCGAGAACCGCGACCTCCTCACGGCGCAGCCCCTTGACCCGGCGCCGGCCACCGCCACCGGGCAGGCCCACGTCCGCGGGCGAGAGCCGGTCACGCCGGGCCCGCAGGTAGGCGCCGAGCTCACGAGAACGTATGTCCGCCATGGCAACGAGCATGCCACGGCGGGGCCGGGCCAAGGTGGTGGTCCGAGCACCAGCATCATGGCACTCTGGAGGGCCGCCCGCCAGGGCCGCAGGGTGGGTGTCATGCAACGGACATGGCCGGTTCTCGTGGCGGCATTCGGAGCTACGTACACGTTCAGCATCGGCAACGTGACCGCCCCACGGCTCGGACCGGATCTCGGTGCGGATCGTGGCGAGGTCGCGCTCGTGCTGGCCGGCTTCGCGGTCACGTTCGCGGCCGGGCTGATCCCCGCCGGACGCCTCGGCGACCGGTACGGACGGCGGCGGCTGCTGGCCCTAGGGCTGGTCGCGGTTGCGCTGACGTCGGCGCTGGCCGCGGCGGCTCCCGGACTCTGGTGGCTGGTCGCCGCGCGGGTCCTGCAAGGTGCGGCCTCGGCGATCGTGATGCCACAGACGCTGGCGATCATTCAGACCTCGGGCAGCGGGGCCACCCAGGCGCGCGGGGTCGCGGCGTTCACCGCGAGTTCCGGGGTCGGCACCGTGGCGGGGCAGGTCGCCGGTGGCCTCGTGATGGGGCTGAGCCTGCCGTGGGCGGGATGGCGAGGGGCGGTCCTGACCTCCGCGATCCCCGCAGTGGTGGCGTTGCTGGGCGTGCGCCGGCTCCGGGCCGCCCCGCCGGACGGCACCGAACGGCCCGACTTCGGCGGCGCGCTCCGAGCGGCGATCCCGCTCCTGGCCCTGGTCGCCGGTCTGTCACTCGGCCCGGCGACAGACTGGCCCTGGTGGACACTCGCGCTGGTGGCGTTCGGGTTGCTGGGGCTGTGGGGTTTCTGGCGCAACCAGAGACGGCGCGAGTCGGCCGGATGTCCGGTGCTCGTCGCCCCCTCCAGCCTGCGGCCGCCCGCGCTGCGGATCGGGCTGTCGATGACCGTGCTGCTCTTCGCCGGGTACGGCGCGTTCAGCTACGAGTACTCGATGTTCACCCAGGTCGGTCTCGGGTTGACGCCGGTCGGCTCCGGGCTCGGGCTGGCCGCGTTCGCGGGGGCTTTCGTCCTCGCGGGACTTCGCATGCCGCGCATCACCGCGCGGTTCGGCGACCGCACGATGGAGGTGGCCGCCGGCCTGCTGGCCGCCGGTCTGGTCGTGCTCGGCCTGGCCTCGTGGTTCGGCCAGGGCAAGGGCGCGGCGGTCTGGATCGGCTGCTTCCAGGTGGTCGGCCTGCTCCTCGGCGCGGCACAGGCGAGCCAGTACGGCCCCCTCGTCGCGACGGTCATGGCAGCGGTGCCCGATCGAGTCGCGGGCCTGGCCGGAGGACTGTTCACCACCGCGCAACAGGCTTCGCTCGCGCTCGGCATCGCCACGATCGGCGCGATCCCCGGCACGCTCGCCGTGTCGCTCGGCTGGGAGCGCGCCTTCGCGGCGGGGCTGGGCGTTCAGGTGGTCACGACCGTGCTGTTCTGGGCCCTGGCAGGGCGGCTGCGCGGCTACGACGCCCGCCATGCCCCGGACGGAAACGACCCTTCGACCACGTCACTTTCCTTATCAGAAAACAATCAGTAGAGGATGGGTATTCACTCATGATCAAGATGATCATCACGTTGAAGCGCCGCGAAGGCATGACGCACGACGAGTTCAAGCACTACCAGCAGAACATCCACCGGCCGCTGCTCATGTCGATCCCGGAGTCGGAGCGCTACATCCGCCGGTTCGTCGTGTCGTACCCCGTTCCGGCGCCCCGGTACCCCGCATCGGAGTACGACTCGGTGGTCGAGGCCTGGTTCGACGACATGGCCGGCCTTGAGGCCCTGTTCTTCAGCGAGAACTTCCTGAAGATCGTCGACCCCGATCACGAGAACTTCATCGACCTGTCGACGTTCGGGCGCGTCATCTGCGAAGAGGACGTCGTCATCGATCGCGGCTAGGGCCGTAACCGCGCGAACTCCGGACCCGGTCGGCTCGGAGCGCGGTGCCGGTGTTGCCACCGGCCCGTCGCTCCGAGCCGCCGCCGTGTCGCTCTCACCGGTGGACGCGGTACCAACCGGTCGGTATCTTCACCAGCATGACCTTGGAACGCCGCACGTGGCGGACGCTGGAGCCGTTGCACGGCATGATCTACTTCTCCCCGGACGCGCATGCCGCTTACCAGCGGCTCGGGCTGACCGGACGGATGGGGTACTTCGCCTCCCGGGCGGCCGCCTTCGGCCCGGTCTCCGCCGAGGCGGTGATCGCCACCTTCTACAACTTCAATCCCCAGGTGGTACGCAAGGCGATCCCGGCCGCATGGCACCTCGCTTCCCCCGCCGACATCCTGGACGCCCGGCTGAACGCGGCCGACACGACCTTGCGCCGCGTACTCGGCGACGCGGTTGATTCGCCGGAGATGTCCCGTGCCGCCGAGCTGGCCCGGGAGGCGGCCCAGGCGATCTCGGACGAGCTGAGCGGGCGGCCTCTGTACGCCGCGCACACCGCGCTGCCCTGGCCGGCCGCTCCGCATCTGGTGCTCTGGCATGCCGCGACCTTGCTGCGCGAGTTTCGCGGTGACGGCCACCTGGCCGCCCTGCTGGCCGCCGGCCTCAGCGGGATCGAAGCCCTCGTCAGCCACGCCGCCACCGGTGCCGTACCGGCTGAGACGCTCCGGACCACCCGCGGCTGGACCGAAGCCGACTGGGCGGCCGCCGAGAGCAGGTTGGAGGAGCGTGGCCGGCTCAGCGACGGCTCCCTGACCGAGCAGGGGCGCGGGGAACGTGAGGCCATCGAAGAGGCGACCGACCGGATGAGCAGGGCCCCCTACGCCGCGCTCGGCGACGATCGCTGTCAGGAACTGAGCTTCCTGGTACGCCCCTGGAGCAAGCAGGTGGTGGCCGAGCTGATGCCCTGGGCCGCGGCTCGCAACTCCGGAAATCTCCGGACGCCGCGAACAAGCTGATCATCACCGAAGGTGGGCCAACAGCCGGTGCGGTCCGGTCAGGTACGGAGAGCTTGGGCGAGTGCGGCGAGGCCGTCGGCGTAGATGCCGTGGAACCGCTCCAGGCGTTCGACGATCGTCGCGGTGGCGGTGGCCATGGTGACCTCCTGGATCACTCGGTGGGCACGGGCGCGTTCGGCGCGATCAGGTTGTTGTCGCGCAGGGCCGTCCAGAACGCGGCTGGTATGGGCTCGTTCACCGCGGCGAGGTCCTCGGAAACGTGGGACGGGCGCGACGAGCCGGGGATCGCTACCGCGGCGGCCGGGTGGGCGAGGCTGAACTGCAGGGCGGCGGCCTTGACGGTGACGCCGTGCTGCTCGGCCAGCGCGGTGATGCGCTTGACCTTGTCGACGATGGCGGGGGACGCCTGCTGATACTCGAAGTGCGTGCCGCCGGCCGTCACGCCGGAGTTGTAGGGGCCGCCGATGACGATGTCGACACCCTGTTCGGCCGCGGTGGGCATGAGGCGTTGCAACGCGCGTTCGTGGTCGAGCAGGGTGTAGCGACCTGCCAGGACGGAGCCGTCCGGCTGCGCGTCTTCGAGCCCGAGGGTGAGTTCGATGGGTTCGACCCGGTTGACCCCGAGCCCCCAGCCTTTGATGACGCCCTGGTCGCGTAGGTCCTGCAGGATGGGGAAGGCGCCGGTGCGGGCCTGATCGAAGGCCTCCAGCCACAGGTCGCCCCAGAAGTCCTGGGATATGTCGTGGACCCAGACGAAGTCGAGACGGTCGGTGTTCAAGCGCTTGAGGCTGTCGTCGATGGAGCGGTGGGTGCCGTCGGCGCTGTAGTCGTAGACGATCTTGTTGGGGCGGCCGTGCTCGAACAGGCCACCCTTCTCTCCGAGCTCGCGGCCGGCGGGATCCTCGGTCTCGTCCGAGATGAGCCGGCCGACTTTGGTGCTCAGCACGAACTCGTCGCGAGGCTGCGAGCCGAGCACCTGCCCGAGCCGCATCTCCGACAGGCCGGCCCCGTAGAAGGGGGCGGTGTCGAAGTAGCGAATGCCCTGGTTCCAGGCGGTCTCGACGGTGGCCAGTGCCTCGTCTTCCGGAATGGCGCGGTACATGTTGCCCAGCGGCGCCGAGCCGAAGCCCAGGCGGCCCGGCAGGAACGAGCGGATGCCCATGGCGGCTGCCTCCTCAGGTGATCTGGCGGGCCGACATGACGGACGCCAGCCCGGGGACATGGGTGCGGCAGCCTGGCTCGGCCCCTTCGGGACAAGCCAAGCGAGCCGCGGATCGAGTCAAGGAAAGATCGTGGGAACCAGCCCGCCGTCGACACTCAGCGCGGCTCCCGTGGTGGCCGACGAACGCTCGGAGGCGACGTAAGCGACCAGATTCGCCACCTCGGACGGCCGGATCAGGCGGCCCAGCAGGGATCCCGCCGCGCGTCCCTCGGACACGAACCGGCGCTCCTGCTCGGCCGGGTCCAGCCCTGGGTACAGGTCGTCCCACATCCTGCGCACGCCCTCGCTGATCGTCGGGCCGGGCAGCACGCAGTTGACCGTGACGCCGGTCCCGGCGGCCTCCTGGGCCATCCCGCGCGAGACGGCGAGCTGCGCGGACTTGGTCATGCCGTAGTGCACCATGTTCACCGGTGTCTGCACCCCGGACTCGCTGCTGACGAATATCACCCGGCCCCACCCGCGGCCGGCCATCCGGGGCACGTGGTGCCGGGCGAGGCGGACGCCCGACAGCACGTTCACCTCGTAGATGTGCAGCCATTCCGCGTCGGTGATCTCGAAGACCGGCCTGGCCACGTACATGCCCACGTTGTTGACCAGGATGTCGACATCGGGAACCTGCTCGACGAGCGCGGCGGCGCCATGCGGGCCCCCTTTCCGGACCGTCACAGCGGGCCTTAACCCCTAACAAAGACCGACAAACCGGACTTGCCGTAGGTGTGATGGCCGGGGAGCCCGATTTTGCGTGACACGGACGTCATCGCCGTTGAGAGACAACCCACAGTCCGTTGAGCGATGGTCGCAGGGCCTGCGCTTACCTCCTGGGAGTGTTGGTTCTTTCGGGACTGATGAGCCATCGGATGGGGGAGTCAGGACGTATCGACGAGCGTGTCGAAGGCCAGACCGCTGGAGCCCTCACCGCGGCCCAGTCCGCGGTGGGCGCTGAGCCAGACCGACACCCGGCCGTTCCGCCAGCGGGTGCGGTTGAAGGCGAGGGTGAGCCTGGTGCCGGCCGGTGTCACTTCCTCCTCGTGGACGAAATACGGGTTCCCCGCGTCGAACCCCTCGCGCAACAAACTGGTACGAGGCCGCACCAGGCGGCCGTCCACGGGGTCCGGCATGGCGGCCCGCTGCAGCCGGACGGCGCGGTTGTTGCCGGGGACGTGTACCGGAATGAAGGGAATCCAGTTCTCCGGGACGCTGTTCATCGCCTGGTAGGCGATCGGAGCGCGAGGCGGGTCCTCCGTGGGGACGGGACGGAACCGCTGCCGGTGAGCGAGGATCTCCGCGACGACTTCGCTGCCGCGGCGGCTCTCCCCGGTCGGCAGCCGTACGATCTTCTCCAGACCCCAGACCATGTTCGCGTTCTCGTCACGGATGAGCGAGACCTCCTCGAGGACCGGCCCCTCGGCGACCTTCGGAACGGTCGGCGGCAGGAACATGCTGGTGTCGGCCGCGACATCCTCCGTACCGATCGTGTCGAGAGTGAACATCGACCACCGTTGCCAGTCCTCGTCCTGCCCGGCGCCGGCGGGTGTGATCCACAGCCGCTGTCCGAAGACGTCGGTGACCGCGAGTCCTCGAATCGAGGCCAGCGTGCCGGCCGGCAGGTCGCAGGGCAGTTGGAGCCAGTCGTTGCTGTAGACGAGCGCGAACTCGAGAAAGATCAGCCGGGCCAGGTCCGTGCGGTCAGGCTGTACGCCCGCGAAGTTGGTTCCTCCGTCCTCCACGGCCCACCAGCGTGGCAGCGGCATGCCGGAGTAGCGGACAGGCGCGGGGATGACCGTCCGGTTGATCGGCTGGTGGGCGGGAGCCGTCCCGCCCACGGGGCCGCGCGGGTCGACGGAGAACGCGTGCCAGTCCAGGTGCCCGCCGGGATACTCCTGTGCCGTCAGGACCTTCTCTCCGCCCGCGGGTGCGGTGGCCGCGATGGAGAAGCGGTGCTCGAGCCGGCCGGCGTCCCATGCCGAGTCCGGACCTGGCTGGTCGAACAGCCCGTCGAACCAGCGGACGAGTTGCGCACCGAGATTGTCCAGTTGCGAGCGCAGCAGGACCGTACCGGGGATGCCGTCCCAGGCATGGCCGTTGTTCTTGAGGTGCCGGTAGAGCTCGTACCCGTCCATGCGGCGGTCCGCGGCGGCCTGGAGGAACGACCAGACCTCCGCGTGGGCGGCACGTGGGGTGTCGGCGTCCAGGTTAGGATCGGGCGCGACGATCCGGTATTTACTGACGTAGTCCTTGCGCAGGTGTCGCAGTCCCAGGTGTTGGCCGAGGAGCTTCAGCCAGCGCCGGCCGATGATCAGGCGCAGGTCGAAGGAGACCGGATCGGCTCCGGACGCGAAAGACAAGGCGCGCCGTTCGGCCAGTGTCTCCAGCGGCCGGTCCCCGGGCAGATCCTGAGGTGTGCCCGATCCGGGCCGGAAGCGGGAGGGAGTCGTGGTGGCAACGGAGTAGGTCGCGGTGACGGCCGTTCCCGCGTCCGAGCCCCGGAACTCTCCGAGCTGCCACTGCCGGGTGAGCAGCCAGAGCGGGTCGCGGATCTCGGCACGCAGGGCGCGGTCGAACCCGGCGGTGCGAGGCCTGCCCTCGATCCGGTTCCAGAGGCCGACAGCGGGGAAGGTGCGGTCGGTCAGTGCGGTGCGCAGGTCCTCGATGCGCGGAGGCTCAGCCATGGGTCTTCCCTCGCAGGTTCGAGATCGCGAGATCGGTGCTGATGGTGATCGGCTGCCGGGTCGCCGACATCACAGTCGCCGGGAGCAGATGGGCGTACGCGGTGTTGTCCAGGTGGCCCGGTTCCACAGCACGTGTCTTGGCCAGATCGAGGGTTTCCCCGACGGCTGTGATCAGGTCGTCACCGTTCCAGGTGCCTGTCTTGGCCGGTGGCGTGACAAGCAGCATCGCCTGCGGCGGCTCGGAGTCGGGATTGTCGTAGTGGACGGCCATCGCCGTGGTCTCCTTCTCCGCCGGGATCACCTCGGTCCATTCGTCGAGCAGAAGACCGCTGTGCAGATTGCCGCTCAGCAACGGTTCCGGCGCGTAGTGCGCGGTGAACAGCAGGCGGTCCTCATCGAGTTTGGCGCCTGGCGCGAACGTCATGCCCAGCCAGGTGTCATTGGGGCGATAGGGCAGCTGAACCGGCACCAGTTCGGGCTCGTCCCAGCCGAGCAGATCACTGAGCAGGCCGCCAGGGCCACGCAACGCGTCGGCGATGATGACAGCCTGTTCCCACAGCCGGGGTTTCTCCCGCACCCGGGCGATGCCGTGCACCCAGTCGTCTACCGGCATGTCACGCTTGGCGTCCTGGACCAGATGGCTCAGGAGCTTGGAGCTGTCGGCGCGAGCCTTCTTCCAGTCCGAGTGGAGCTGTGCGGGAGCGGTGAACTCCGGTACGACAAGGACGTCGTCGCCGAGCATCGCCCGCAGCGCGTCGGTCGCGGCGACTACCCGGTCGGGGCCGGTCAGCGCTTGATCGTAGGCGACCAGGGCCTTGTCGGCGGCGGCGAGCCGGTCGACGACCTCGGTGTGCAGCGCCCGTGCCCGGGCCAGGAGGTCCGCCCCGAAGGCGACGGCCCGCTCGCGGAAGGGGGCCAGGTCGAGGCCGGTCCGGTCGAAGTCGCTCAGCGGCAGGAGCGCGGCGACATCGGTGAGCAGCCCGCTGAGCGTCTTCTTCGTCGTCCTGGCGATGTTCCGCAATGCCTGCAGCCGGCCGTTGAAGGCCGTGCGTCTGGAGCCGACGATGGTGCGCAGCTGGGAGGGCGTGGCAGGGCGTGGCGTGGCGGGTTTGGTGGTGAGCAGCCACTCGGCTCGCTGAAGGAGGCGGAATCGCTCGTCGGTCGTGGCCGTCGATGGCAGCCGGTCGTAGGCCGCGATCAGGTCGTCGGCCGCTGTGAGCGACTGCCCCATGCGGACGGCGGTCGCGGCCACCGCTTCCAAGACCTGGCGGAACATGGTTCGCCGCCAGAGGGTCACCTCACCCCAGCCGCTACGCACCATGCCGAATCCGCCGGCTGTGGAGATGAGATTGGCGTAACCGGTCAGGAAGGTGTCGATTCCGTTGACGACGGCCGTGCGATTCGGTTCGGCGGGCGCGGGCGGAAACAGCGGGGTCAGTGAAGCAAGGTAGCCGGCGGTGTTCTGGCGCAGCCGGTCCAGCGATGTGCGAACCGCGGCGGGCCGGTTTCTCGGGATGGAGACGGCGGTGTCGATGGCACGATCGACGGGCTGCGCGCCTGCGGCGGGGACCAGATCCGTCGGCCGCAGCGGCCGGGAGGTGGTGAGCAGAGAGCGCAGCGCGGTGATGAGCGGCGACACCTCGAAGAAGGTCAGTTTGCCGGTCAGCCGCTCGGTGTGACAGATCTTCAGCTCGACGTCGGGCCGGGGCTGATCCTTCGCCACGACGACAGCGATGATGCGGTCGTCCAGATCGGTCATGGCCGCGTCGTCCTTGGGCTTCACCCCCCAGAGCAGGTCGATCGGCTGAAGTTCGAGGTCGAACTGGGTGACCGTGCGACTGCGGGGTTGCTGGTCGAGCGGGTCCTTCCAGCGGACCACGGCGGCCACCGTGGCCTGGGATGGCAGCAGCTTGGGCAGCCAGGCGTTGATCGCCGGCTCGGCCTGGGCCCGGGGACCGTTGCCGCGAAAGAGGCCGGACCCGTGTTCGGGCCCCAGCCCCGACGTCAGCTTCAGGCCCAGCCGGTGGGTCAGCGTGACACCGCTGCGCGGGGTACGGACCACGGCGGGGTCAGGCGCGAATCCTTCCTTGGCGTAGGCGTCGAGCGTCGCGCCGGCCCTTTCCGGGTTGCCGGCCAAGGTCTGGTGCGCGGCTTCGGCCACGGCCAGGTCGGCCAGCGCGTCGTGGATGTCGAGGAGCCGCTGTACCTCCTCGTTCATCGCCTTCTGCTGGGCCTGGCTCGCGTCCGGCATGCCGCTCGCACCGAAGGGGTACTCGGGAAAGGCCGGGGCCCGGGTGGCGCGCCGGACCAGCGCGAGGCCGTCGACGACGGAGCGGGCCTCGATGAGCTCCAGGGGAGTCCCCGGATCGACGTCGGACAGCTTGCCGGAGCGCAGCGGGAACTCCCCGCGCAACGCCTCCAGGAAACTGTCCAGCTCGGCATCGGGATGGCGGTCGTGCAGGGCCCGTTCGAAGCGCTGGCCGAGCAGCGCGCCCAACGACTGGCCCTGCCGCAGGCCATCTAGGAGGTCGAGCGCCACTCGTACGCGGTCGGAACTGAGGTTGACGGCGAAGCAGCCCGGGTTCTCGGGCGAGCCGTTGGCGATGTAGCCGGCTCGGAGCACTGCGGCGGTCGTGGCCTGGGCCGGTGACGGAGCGTGGATGTAGCCGCCGTTGGCGGCGTCGTGCATCAGCGGTTCGGATCCTTCCGGCTGGAACAGCGTGGCCAGGCTGCCGGTCAGCTGCACGGGGGTGAGTGACGTGTTTCGCGGCCGGACGTCTTCCAGCCATCCGTACGCGCCGAGATGCACCCCGCGTTGTGCCGGGGAGCTGCCGTCGGGACCGTAGCGTAGATCGAAGAGTCGTTCGTTGACGAGCCCGAGCAACCAGGCGTCCAAGCGGTAGGTGGCGCAGTCCAGATGCTCGGCCACGACCCGTTCGAGCCGCGCGGTGGGCACGTCCGCGAGCACGTCGAGTGCCGCGATCTGCTCCGCCAGCTCCCTGGTCGCAGGGTTGGCCGCGGTGAGGGCGGCGGGGATGAAGTCGACGACCAGCTTCCCGGGGTCCCCGGTGATGTCCTCGTCCGGCGAGTACAGCTTGCGGAAGCGGCTTTCGCTGTGCGGAGCGGACTTCTTGATGTGGATGAACAGCGGATCGGCAGCGGACACGATCTCGCCTTCGGCGGCGGCCAGTTTGCGCGCGGTGTCCTCCCAGCCGAGCAGGACGGCGTGACGCAGCAGGAGGTAGAGCAGGGCGGCGGGGCGCCGGTCGTCGGTGAATCCCTTCTCCGTTCGGATGGTCTCCAGGTCGGTACCCGCGTGGTCGGCCAGCCACCGCAGATAGTTGCGGCCGTCCTGGAGGTAGCCGCGGACCGGCCGGGTCTCCGACAGAGGCCGGTCGTCGATGAGCGGGCCCAGCAGCGGGTACTGTTCCTCGACGAACAGACGGCGGATCAGGTCGGGGTCCGGTGCTGACGCGCCCGAATGGCCCAATTTTCGCAGCAGGTCGCGGATCGGCTGCGGCATGTTCAGGGTGTTCAGCGCGGGAATGACCTGAGGACCGTTGCCGCTGAAGTTCTCCCGGTTGTAGACGTCCTCGACGCTCTGGGCGTAGCGCTGGAAGTACTCGGCGGACGTGGGGTGCAGGGCCAGGATGTCCAGCAGTGTCTGATGGGGGTCGGCCACGGGCCCATGCGGATCCGGGAACTTGCCGAGGTGCGGAACGTCCTGAGCGGCGGCCTGCCAGTCCTCGGCCGCAGCGGTCAGTACGGCGTTGAGGCCGCGCCGATGTGTCGCCGTCGAGGGCCACGCCATCCGGGAGAAAGCGGTTGTGGGCAGAATGCCGTAGGGCTGGCGCCCGATCTTGACTGCGGGCACGGGGCCGCGCCCGGACACGTGCCGGACGAAGAAGTCGCGGGTCTCGGTCACCACGTGCGCAGGGATGATCGGATGCAGCATGGTCTGGAGATACGACCCCCAGGTCGCAGGCCACAGGGCGACGTTCGCGGCGCGTGCTTCCCGCTGGTCGGTGCCGTCGGCGTTGGCCGCTCCGGCGAGCGCCGCGGGATCGATGCCCAGCAGCTCGGCCAGCCACTGGCCGTCGGTCTTGGCCGTCCAGTCGGCAGGCGCCGCCCGCGCGGTCCTCATGGAGGCCGCCCGCCGCACGGCGTCGGCCTCCTCCAGGACGTTCTGGCCGGCGGAGGCCTGTTCACTGTTGTTCGTGGGGGTGCCCTGGGGCAACAGGCCGAACCCGGCGGAGCTGCGCAGCTGGCGGGTGATCAGGCCGGCGAGGTCGGCGGCCGTCTGCTGTGGAGTGCTGTTCTGCCGTACGCCGAAGACGATCAGCCGGTCGAGGCCGTCCCGAAAGTCGTCCTGAAGCGGGATCCGAATTCCCATGCCCACCTCGACCGCGGCATCGAAGTCGGTCAGCCAGAGCAGGTCCGCGGGGATGTGCAGGTCGCCGGACACCTCGTTGATCTTCGGCTTGTCGGCGGATGACGGGTCCGGACTCACGGTCAGTGAGGCGGGAATCGTCCTGCCGAGCTCGGAGAAGACCGCTTCGCCACCGGCGTGGCCGATGAACGTGAACCGGTCGGGCAGCAGGCGTGCCTTCGCCGCCTGAGTCCACGATCGGGAGGCGACGTCCGCCGGAGGAGGGGTGGCGAGCACGAGGAAGGCGACCAGGACGGCGTCCCCGGCGCCTCCGGGCGGGTCGTCGATCCCGATCGGGCGGCGGCGCCGGATCGTCTCGGCGCGGGAGGCGCCCACGGCCGCCAGCAGGGCGGTGTCGGCGGTGAGGAGTTTCAGCCGGTCCCCGCGCGCCCGCCAGACCGCGGTCCAGTACGTGATCGCCGGCTGCCGGTCACCGGCGGCGACCGGCTCGGGGGTCACGACGACGAGCACGGTGGTGCCGGACTGCACTCCGATGGGCCGCTCAGCGGGATTGGCGGGTGTGCGGGTCTGCACCAGCCAGTCGGCCCGGCCGGCCGAAATCCTTCCGGTCAGTTCGTGCCATGCGGCACGTTCGGCCACGGGATCGCCTCCGGCCCGCCATACGGCGATCCAGTAGGCGTCGACCGCGGTGACCTCTCCGATGGTGGGACGGGGCTCGAACGCGTCGATCTGCCATTCATCGGGAAACACCCGGATGAGGAGTTCTGTGGCGGTGAAGCGCGTCTCGATCCGGACCGGTCCGAGGAGGACAGGGAAGTCGTCACTCAGCGTCAGCGCCGCTCGTGGATCGGGCATGGTCACGGCAGCATCTCCTGTGCGTGTACGGCCATCAGCACTGGCGCCTGGAAAAGGATGTAGGCGACGTCCGCGGAGCTCAGAGCTCCATGCCAGAGCGGGAGGGACAGGTCCTCGACGTGCTGGAGGCGCTTCTCCTCGTCCGCTTCCGGGTCGTCGAACTCCTCGATCACGACGGGGACGGTGGCCTCGTCGAGTTCGATGAATCCGGTCCCGCGGGGGTCGAGGTCGGGCCACGACAGGTCGTTCCACACCTCCACGCGGGAGGGCAGTTCGGCGGGGGCGACGTCCAGGCCGAAGCGGGGCTCGCCGGGCCGCTCCTTGATGACGAAGAACCAGCCCGCGCTGCCCGCGGGCTGCTCGCCCTTCGCCGCCTTGGCCGTGAGGTCGAAGCCGAGCAGATAGATGTCGGGTTCGATCTTGGCCTCGTACAGCGGCAGCCGGATCTCGTCCTGCGACGGGTTCGCCTCGTCGACGAGCTCGACGGGCACCCGCTCTTTCGTGGGATCGGGATGGGCGTCGCTGGGCTCCCATCGGGCCCGGTGAGCGTAGATCGCGGCGTTCGGGTACTTCTTCAGCAATTCACCGCGGATGACCAGCACCAGCTCGTCCTCGGAGCCCTGGTCGCGGTGGTCGTGCCGGCCGAGCTTGGACTCCTTGGTCCAGCCGGCGATCGGCGGGATGTCGTACAACCGCTCGCGGCGCTGCTCGGAGGTCTCTCCTTGGAGGGGTCGCACCGCGCGGACGTCCCAGAATTGGCGGAAGGGGGTGCCGCGCTGGTCGGTGGGGTACTCGCGCCACAGGAGTTCGCGGGCCATCTCGTGGTTGAGCCCGACCATGTAGGACTCGATGAACTCCTGGTTCGTTTCCAGCAGACTGATCGAGTTCGGTGGCACCTTGTGCAGGTTCGGTACGAACAGATCCACGGACTGCTCGACCAGCGCCTGGTACATGGGCATATCCAGGACGGGGTAGGCCATCGCCTCCAGGAACCGTTTGGCGAAGGGAGCCAGCCGCTCCGGCAGTTTCACCGAGCTGAGGAGCTGCCGGGGCACGGTCTCGTCGGCGCTCAGGCCGGTCAGCATCGTGTCCGTGGTGCCGGCGACGCCGAGCTTGACACGTTCGTCGGTCTTGCCGCCCAGGGCGGCGTCGTCCCACCCCTCGTACAGTTCTCTCAACGCCTTCTTGAACGCCACCGCCTCGGAACTGTCCGGGCCGCCCGCCGTGGGGACGAAGGCGTCGCCGGGCATCGTGAGGACGAAGTTGCTGCTCGTGGGGAGCCGGTCCACGGGATGGGCCGAGGCTGCCACGCCCGGGCCCGGCGGATGGAGGTGCAGGTCGAGCTGGGCCGGCGTGACGACGGCGGCGGGCCTCGTCTTGGGAGGAGCCGCGGTGACGCCACCGGTGTCCTCGTCCATCCTCGGCACGAGCGCCTGCGGCGGCAGCTGCGCGCTGAACGGCAGGGCTCGCATCAGCCGCGATCCGGGCCGGGTGATGCGGCGCATCGCCGCCGACAGCGGCGCGGACGTGATCCGGCTTTCCGCTACCCGGAATCCGACGGCGAGACGCTCGGCCTCCGCCGATGATCCGGCGTCGAGGGCGGCCGCCGGTGCGCGCGTGACCACCCGGGAGTGGGCCGGGGCGGTCAGGGTGAGCGGCCTGCCGGACGGCACCGCCGCCTCACGCATGGTGGCGGGCGGTGGTACCAGATGCTTGCGGTGCAGCAGGTCGCCCACCTCCCGGGCGACCTGCGCGGCTCGGATCCTGGCGTTGGCCGCCAGGACGTCCCCGACCTGGGCCCACGCGGCCGCCATGAATTCTTCCTGACGCTTCTGAACGACCTGGGCGCCCAGGTTCGCCGCTACCCGGAACCGGGGGTCGAGGTTGAGGCGGTGGACCCAGTTGCGATTGTCCGCGATCGGGGTGCCGTCGCGTTCGGTGAGCAGCCGTGATGCCGGTGCGTGCCAGCGGCCGTAGAGCGGCGGGGTGATGACCGGATCGGCCGCGCCGGGTGATCCGGCCGCGTCCCCGGCGGCCAGGGCGCGGTGTGCCGAGAGCGGGTCCTGGCGCAGATAGTCGTCGGCGAGATTGACCAGTCCGGCGAGGGCCTGCTGGAAGGGGTGCGGATAGGTGAAGCCGAGATCCTGGAGATCGTCCCACTTATCCCATTTGTCCTCCGGTCGTTCGGGTACCCGCAGAGCGCCGCCCAGTTTCAGCACCCCGCCGAGTTCCACCGGCAGGGTGATGCCCGGCAGCCCGGCGCCGGGCGGCCGGTGCACGTCCACGTCACGGCGACCGATGCTCTCGTCCAGCGGCTCCTTCGGTACGAGCAGCCGCACGAGGTACTCGAAGTCGCCGGCGCTTCCGGTGGAGAAGAACCACCGGTGGTAGTACGGCAGGTCTCCAGCCGCCTCCTGGCCCGGGTAGGTCTCCTTCCACGCGGGATGCAGAGCGCCGGGTGAACGTGCCGGGTCCAGCCCGAGACCCGCGAGCCGTCCCGTCTCGAACGCCGGCACCAGGAAGGCGTGATAGCCGGTGTGCGGATCAAGCCGGCGCGGGCAGATCAGCCGGGCACAGGCGCGGTCGGCGTTGATGCCCAGGACCCGCTGCAGAGCGGGCAGGACGCCGGCCATGTCGTCGGAGGCCACGGGCGCGTCGAGCGAGCCGTCGACATGGACGTGAGCCCAGGCCCCCAGCTGCGCGGGCGGCGGCAGCGCAGCCGGTTCGGTAACCGTGATGAACGGCAGCGGGCGGCCCACGGCGGTGCCGTCCTTGAACTCGGCGCCGTTCCCGGCACGCGAGTCCTCTCCGCCGGCGAGCACGATCAGCGCGAGCCAGGGCCGCAGGCGCTTGGTGGCGGTGTCTGGGGCGGCCGGGCTGTATCGCCAGGGGAAGTCTTCGTCGTAGAACTCGATGTGGGCGAGGTAGTTGGGCTCGACGTTGGTGATCCACGGTCGCGGTTCGGTGCGCGAGATCACCCGGGGATCCACCCCGACGACGTCCCCGGGGCCGTAGATCTGCACGGTCCGCATGACGTCGCGGCTGATCGGGTCCGGTGAGCCGATGGCTTCGCCGCTCACCCGCAGGTTGACCGGGACGGTGGCACGTGAGGTTCCGACCGGGTCGGTGGTGATCCTGGTGGCGATGCCGGACCTGAGCCAGGGCAGAAAGGTGTAGGCGTTGCCGGTCATGGGGTGACCGCTGCTTCGATGTCGAAGATCTCCGCGCTCGTGGTCAGTTCCTGGGCGCCGGGCTGGGCGGCCGCGATCCCGGATCGTACGACTCCGCCGGCCACCAGCACGAGCTTGTCGGAGAGCGGGGCGGTCGCGAACGCCCATCTGCCCGTGGCCAGCCCTCCTGTCGGCGCCCAGCTGCCGGTTCCGACGTCGAAGACGGCCGCGCTGGCATAGCCGACGTCGCTCTGGGCGTTGTCGCTGCCGCCGACGACCAAGACCTTGTTCGAGCCGAGCGGAACGGCGCGGTGCAGCGCGCGTCCTCCGGGCATGGCCTGCACGGCGGTCCATTTCTCCGTGTCCTGGACGTACACCTCGGCACTCGCCCGGCTGAACGGGTCGAACGTGCCGTCGCCGGGCCCACCCGGCGCACGACCGCCGGTCACCAGCACGCTGGCGCCGCCGGACAGCGCCGTGGCCTGATGCCAGGCACGGGGCGCGAGCAGCGCGCCGGTCGGGGCCCAGGTCTCGCCGGTGGTGCTGTACAGCTCGCAGTAGGCCAGGGCGGCGTCCTCGTCGCGGGCGAGCGGCACGGTGCCTCCCACGACCAGGACCTTGCCGTTGGCGAGGACCACCGCGGGGTGTCCGCTGCGGGCGTCGGTCATGGCGCCGGTCTCGGTCCAGGTTCCGTCGTCCGGGTCGTACAACTCGGCGGAGCGCAACGCCTTCACCGACTGCCCGGATCGGATCGTCGTGCCTCCGGCGACCAGGACCTTGCCCCCGGCCAGGACGGCACTGTGGCCCCAGCGGGCGCCCTTCATGGCCCCCGTACTGCTCCACCGCCCGGATTCGGGGTCGTAGATCTCCGCTGCGGCCAGACCCGGTGCCGGGAACTGCGCCGATCCGCTGATGCCTCCGGCGACCAGGACCTTGCCGCTGGGCAGCAGGGTCGTCGTGTGCAGACGCCGGGGGGTCTGCAGGGAACCGGTGGCCGACCAGGTGCCGGCTTCGGGATCGTAGAGCGCGGCCTGGCCGAGTGCGGCGGACGAGCCGTCCGCACCGCCCACGACGAGGACCTTGCCGGTGCCGAGCACGACCGCGCTGTCATGCTGGCCGTACCAGCCACCGGCTGCCGGCAGGGGTCCGGTGCTGCTCCATTTGCCGGTGGCCGCCAAGGTGGTGCTGGTCATGGCCGCAAGCCCTTCGTCGTCGGTACGTTCATGGAGTGAAGATCTCGGCTGTTGGCGTCAGGACGTCCTGACCCTCAGGTGCCGCCACGCCCGCCAGTACGCGACCGCCCACGGCGAGGACCCGCCCGTCGGAGAGGAGCAGCGCGGTGAAGTCCCACCGGCCGGTGGCCAGACCGCCGGTGCTCGCCCAGGTGCCGGTGCCGGGGTCGTAGGTGACGGCGTTGCGGAAACCGGCGCCGAAACGAGGACCGGCGGTGCCGCCGAGGACCAGCACCTTGCCCGTCGGCAGCGGTACCGCGCGGTGGCGGCTGCGCCCGCCGGGCATGGGCGTGACCGGCGTCCACCGGTCGGTACCGGGGTCGTAGATCTCCGCGGAGTCCAGGCTGCCGGCGCGGTACCCGCTCCCTGGCCGGCCGGCCGGGGAGTCACCGCCGGTGACGAGGACTGTGCCGTTCGGCAGCAGGGTCGCCTGGTGCCCGACGCGCGCGGTGATGAGGCTGCCTGCCGGTGCCCAGGTGCCGGTGCCCGGGACGTAGATCTCGCAGTAGGCGAGCGCGGCGCGGCCGCGGCCGGTGAGCAGCGCGCCGCCGATGACGAGGACCCGGCCGTCGTGGAGCCGGACGGCCTGATGTCCGGTACGGGCGTCGGTCATCGGCCCGGCGTTCTCCCACTTCCCGCTGGCGGGGTCGAACAGCTGGGCGGAGGTCAGGGTCACCGGATCACCCGCCCGGCGTCCAGTCCCGCCGGTGACCAGGACTTTCTGAGAGGTCAGGAGAGTGGCCGTATGCCCATGACGGGCGATCGGCGTGGACGTCCCTGGCGGCACGGCCGTCCAGCGCCCGGCGACCGGGTCGTACACCTCGGCGGCGGTCAGCGCGGACCCATCGGCAGCCGACCCGCCGAAGGCCAGCACTCTGCCGTCGGAGAGCCTGGTCAGCGAGTGGAGACGGCGTCCGGTTCCGAGCCGGTCCGCCGGCGTCCACGTACCCGCCACGGGATCGAACAGCGCGCTGCCGGCGAGCGGCGCTCCGGTCTCGTCCGCGCCGCCCGCGAGCAGCACCCGGCCCCCGGAGAGCAGGACCGCGGCGTCTGTGGAGGAGTCCACGCCGACCGCCGTCGGCAGTGCCGCGATGCCGCTCCAGCCACCGGGGACGGCGGCGGCACCGACGACCTCCGATGAGGGGATGACATGCAGCGTGCCGGCCAGGCTCGGCTCGGTTTCCACCCATGCGGCCATGGCCTCGGTCGCCGTGGTCCGGCTGCGGAAGCTCGAAGGACCCGCGGCGACCGCGGCGGCGCCGCTGCCGGGCGGGAACGCCTGCTGGTTGTTCCGCCTGTGGGCGACGACGAAGCGCTGGCCGGTCACCTGGAGGGTTTCCTCGGTGGCGTAGGGCCTGCGGAGCGTCGCCTCGTGCCGCGACAGAGGGGAGCGGCTGGTGCTGCTTCCGTCGAGCAGCGGCTGGAAGACCGCGGGGCTGACGCGATGGAGCTTCTTCTTGCGGACGGGCGCGGTGTCCGGCGATGGCGCCGTGTCCGCGGCCCGGAACTCCGCCGCACCACGGGCCTTGCTGTCGATCACCATGAGTTCGTACCGGGCGCTGCGGCGGACCGCGCGCGCCGACGCGAGGGTTCCCTGCAGGGCGGTGAGTTCGAGACCGGCGTCCTGGTCCTCGTACGGGGACATGGTCAGCTTCGCGGCGTCGTCCATGTCCTGGAACTGGGCCATGGCGAACTTGTCGTCCGGGACCGACACCTGGACCAGGCCGCTGTCGGGTGCCGGGGCGATGCTGAACCGTTTGCCGTCGCGTGGCCGCTGAGCGCCGACGCGGTCGATGCGCACATTGAGCGGGATCAACCGCTGGTGGACGAAGAGCGTGCCGAGCGGGTGCAGGACCAGGTGGTCGCTCTCCGGCAGCGTCCGCAGGTTGACCAGCGCCTGGGTGGCGCCGTTCGGCAGCCTGGTCGCCCAGCCTTCCACCTTGCCGATCTCGTCGCAGAGCAGCGGCAGGACGTCAACCGGCGGCAGGGTCGGATTGTCGCTCGCGCCCCAGGTCAGATCGAAGTCCGCGGAGATCTCGAAGAACAGCAGCGAGATGGACCCTCTTCCGCGCGCCCGCCACGGGGCCGGGCCCTCCAGCTGGAACCTGAGGTGGATGCTGAAGAGGCCGATGCCGAAGGCCTGGAGCGAGACGCTTGCCGCGATGTCGATGACGAACGCGAACGGGGAGAACCGGAACAGGGCGTCGAAGCTGAGGTGGCCCTGGAGCCCGAAGTCATCGAAGCCCAGGACGAGCTCGGCCATCGCCCCGAACTGCACGGTGTTGCTGGTGACGGCGAAGTAGCCGGATACGCGGATACGGGCGAACGGCTGGTTGATGATGTCGACCGAGATGCGCGGCGGCACCGGGAACGGCAGGGGCGGCGGCTTGAACGAGGGATGGAAGCCGCCCACCGACAGGACGAGGTCTCCCTCGCCCCAGCCGACGAGCAGGCCCATGCCCCCCTCGATCGTCATGAACAGGATGCGTGACTCGAAAAGCTGGGCGTAGAACCACAGCCGCTGCTTGTCGAACTCGATCACGCCGATGAAGTTGACCTGAAGCACCAGCAGCGGCAGTTCCTTGGCGGGCAGGATGCAGCGCAGGACACCGATGATGGCGATGTTTCCCGGGATCTCGACGATGACGCCCAGCGAGACGCTGATCAGAGTCGGGGTGCCCCAGCCGAGCTTCACCATGGGGCCGACCAGGAAGGTGTCCTGCTCCGGGGGGAAGAAGGCCCGCAGGTCACTGAGGATACGCGGGGCGTTGGCGACCACGTCCTTCGGGAACATGACCGACTCGACGGTGCCGGTGCGTACCCCCTCCACGAGCGCGCCGAGGTTCATGGTCCGATGCAGACCGAGCAGTCCTCCCACGGCGAGCAGGGTGAATCCGTAACCCAGTTGCAGGCCGATCCCGCCGAACTCGGCCGTCAGAATGATCAGCAGGGAGAAGCCCTGCGTACCGTCCGGCATCCGGGTGGAGATCAGCCCGATCGCCTTCACATCGATGAACCCGGCCAGCCGGAAGGCCAGGGCACCTGCGTACTCGCCGCGGTCGGGGTCGAAGTAGAGGAACCCGCCGCCGCTGACGACGTCGAGGTCCATGGACAGGCCGACGCCCGCGGGCGGTCTGGGGCGAGGCTGTACGTCGACCGGCCCGAGGTTGCCCTTGCCGTCGGGCGTCAAAGCGAGCGGGATCTCGATCCCCAGGCCCTGGACGACACTCACGATCGGCCCGAGCGCGGCTTTGAGGTCCGAGGTGAGGGCGAGGGTGAACGTGCTGCCCTCGATGCCCACCAGCAAGGTGAGCGCGGAGAGGTCGACCGCGCCGAGGCCGACGTGGGAGGCGAGGCGCACCTCCAGGCCGCCGCTGCCCTCGAACCGCAGGCCGTCGGCCGGGCTGAACCGGACGCCGAGCTCGAAGCCGCTCTCGATCCGGACGCCACCGAGCAGCTTCGCGATGAAGCCGTCACCGCCGGCCAGGGTGATGAGGACCTTGCCGCGTTGCAGCAGCGCCCCCAGCTGCACCTCAAGACGTCCGTCCGGCTCGGCTCGCAGCCGCAGGGTCACGTCCACCTGCTCGACCGAGATCCGGCTTCCTCCGGGAAGCGACAGCAGGATCACCGGATCTGCGGGATCACGGCGATAGCTGTGAACCACCTCGGCCGTTCCCGACACGGTCGTGCCGGGTGGCGGCTGGACCCTGGCTCCGCCGGGCTGGAACACCAGTTTCGTCCCCGCTGGGACGTCGGCGTCGAGACGCAGAGTGAGGGTCCAGGCCTCACCACTGCGCTCGACCGATCCCACACCCAGTCCTTGCGGCAGCTCCACCGCGAGGCCAGGCGGGTCGAGGTCGGTCCGCGGGACGAGAGAGGCGAAGACCAGGTCCAGGGTGGGTGGTGTGGCTGCACGGTCGAAGAGTGACGGCAATCCCGCGTACGCGGCGATCCGGTCGAGCACGGCGAGGATCTTGGTGCCGTCGAAGCTCGGCGCGCCCCAGTCGTAGAGAGCGGCCAGCTGGGCATTCGGTTCACGGATCCAGCCGCCGATGCGGTCGAAGTGGAAGTCGTTCTCCGTGAAGAACGGCTTCTGGGGGTCGATCAGGCCGACGTTGCGATCCGTACGCACCAGGACGCCCAGGAACTCCAGGAGTTCGTTGACACCCTGCTGCCGTCCCAGGAACTCGGTGAGCAGCAGGTTGAACACCCGCTGCGGGAAGTTCGCCAGGATCGGCTCCGCGCCGGGCAGGTTCAGGCCCGCCAGTGCGGTCTTCAGCCCGTCGAACCCGGAGATGACCGCGTCGATCTGGCCGCCGGCGCGGAGGATCCGGCGCAGGACCTCATCCCACTGCTCGGCTTCGACCGCTTCCTGAAGGCCGCGCAGCAATTCGACCAGGAAGCCGACGGATCCCGTGGTGGTGCTGAGAGCCGGCGCGATGGCGGCGGCCTGCGCGTCCGTCAGCGGCAGCCCCACGTCGGCGAAGAACTCTCGCGCCCCGGCCCGGGAGAGCCCGGTGAGCGGGGACAGGAGCGTGGCGAGCTGGCCGATCAGCCCGTCAAGGCTGCCTCGCTCACCGGTCATGACCGCGCTCGCGGGCGGGCGAGGACGAGGGGGACGTCCTGGATCGTCTCGACCGGCAGCAGCAGTCCGATCATCTTCGGGCCGTAGCGTTCGAGATCACGACGGAGAACGGGCCCGGCATGCCGGAGCAGCAGCGGGAGCATCGTTTCGGCCAGCTGGGCTCGGCTCACTCCGTTGATCACCGTCGGGATGGTGTGCCCCGGAGCGCGGACGCCCTGCACGCAGTGATGGTAGAAGGCCGCCCCTTGCATGGCCTGCCAGGCGGCGGCGACGGGACGTACCGACGTGAGCAACTCCCTCACCTCCCTGCGGTGCTGGCCGATCTTGCCCAGCAGCAGCCGCCCGAGAAGGCTGGTACGAAGCTGCTCACGCAACTGCTCCACCCCGCGCCGCTGGGCCAGATCGACGTTGGACGGAGGCCGGCCCAGGAAGATGTGGACCGGGCCGCCGGCACTCGGAGTGGTGCCTGACCAGCCGTCCTCGGCAGCCGGGATCTCCACCTGGAGCCGTTCGAGTACCGGGCCGATGGGCGTGGCGATGCCGAGATTGCCGACGTGCGCGAACTCGGGCGCGCTCCGATCGAGCTTGAAGTACTCGTCTATCGGCCCCGCTCGGATGATCATCGCGATGACGCGGTTCTCGTGATTGATCACCACGCTGCCCGAGTCGCCACTCTCGAAGGTCAGCTCCTCCCCGTTGTGGTAGCTGTCGCTCAGCGACTGCCCGGGAATCGGACTGGGCCTCGGCAGGATCATGAACTGGTTGACGTTCGTCTTGGACCCGGTCCCGTGATCCCGGGGATCGGACATTCCCACCCTCATGATGATGCGGTCGGGATCCGCGACATCGGGCTCGGAGAGCGTGTTGCTCAACATGGTGCCGAACCTCAGCCGCCCGTTGACGGCGTTGTAGACACGCACGTACTGCTCATGACTCGGCAACGTGCCCACGGGCGGTCCCTTACCGATCCCGAGGCCGTCGGTGACCGCCCCCTTGATCGGGATCGAGGTCACCGTGCTGCCGAGATTGACCTGCCAGGCGTTGTGAAACTTGACCCCGGGATCGAGCCGGGCCATCGCGCAGTCGGTCTCACTGGCGTGGCCGTTCACCACGGTCCCCATCACCCGGACCTTGGCGGGAATCCAGTTGAAGCCGCCCGTCCACTGGCCGTCGTGGTAGCCGCCGACCCACTCCTCGCCCTCGGTGGGCTGAGCCTTCTGGTTCGGGTCGTAGACGGGACGGCCGATCCGGACGCCGCTCGAGCAGCACGAGCTGTAGTCGGGTGAGTAGACGGCGAACTTGTCGATGACCTTGAAGCCGGGGAACAGGACGTGGGCACAGCTCAGCAGGACAGGGTGACCGCCGCTGTCGCGGGCGAAGCATCCCAGCGAGCCGGGCCCCTTATTGTGATTGGTCTCGATGCTGGCGCCGGCCGTGACGAACGGCGGAGCGGCCGTCGGGACGGTGGCACGGGCGACCACGATCCGGGTGGGCAGCCCCAGGACGCTCACCGGAACCCCGGCCTCCTGGGTCTGATCCGAGCCATCGACGTACACGCGCCAGACCGGCGTGGCACTGTCGTCGTCGGCGACGCCCAGCCCCACGCCCACGATGCCGGGCAGGTCGCGGAGCATCCGCCGCACCTGCGGCAGATGTGGCCTGAGGTTCTCCACCGAGCTCATGACCTCTCCTCCCGGGCCGCTCCGGCGGGCTCGGCCGATCCCACGGGTGTCACGCCGAGGCAATCCAGTACGGGTGCGATGGGACATGCGACACCGTCACCGCCGGCGGTGGCTCCCCAGAGCAGCCCGATGAGGCGGCGCTGCTCGTCCAGCAGTGCCGCGCCCGAGTCGCCGGAGGCCGAGAAGACCCGCTCCGGATCGCGCGGCCCGACCAGAAGCTGCCCCGGCGCGAGGAACTCGCGGCCGTCGATGAACGGCCGGTCGGGGTAGGCGACGTCCAGGAGGATGCCTTCTGTTAGGCCGGTGGCCGGTCCGTGCTTGCTCACCACGGCCCCCGGCTCAGGAGGGGCGACGATCGTCGGCCACGGACCGGCGAAAGTGTGCCGCAGCCAGCCGGGCAGGTTCTGAACGCCGCCGAGGCCGACGAGCGCAGCGTCGACGAAGTACTCCTCGCCGTCATGCTTCACGGTGCCGAGGCGGCCGCGTCCTGCATGCCCCAGCCGGACCGGCTCGGCCGGCGCCCCGTCGCCGCGGGATGGCGGCAGCGCCCAGACAGCTTCTCCATCCTGTGCTCCGGCCCCATGGACCACGTGGTGGTTGGCCAGCAGATGGTGGGCGCCGTCGATGTCGCGTACGAGCACGGAGGCGACGCCGGGCACGCCGCGAGAGTTGACGATCCGCACCGCCGGCGGCCCCATGAGATCCGGCAGGTTCAGCACGCTCGGGAGCGAGGTCGCACGTCGCGCCAGGTCGAGGATGTACTCCTGGTGGGCGTCGAGGTCGGCGCGCAGCCCCGCGCTGCCCTCCATCATCAGTACATCCCGCATCGCGCGCAGCGTGTCCACCGGGCTCACCCCGTTGATCTCCGCCGGCAACGGCCAGGCCGGCTGCTCGGCGCCGCGCAGGATGGCATTGACGAACGCCGGGCCTTTGCGGCGGTGCCAGGTGACCATGACGCGCCGGTTGTGATGCACCAGATCGCGTACCTCGGCCATGTGCCGGCGAATCACCGCGCCCAGGCGGCCGCCCAGTTCGCTGCTCTCCAGGGAGGTCCACGCGGCGCGGATCGCCGACCAGTCCACTGGCGGCCCGCCGCGCCTGATGGCCGTTCCCGGCACGGCCACCACGTCGCCGGCCGTGGTCACGCCGGGCGGGAGCAGCTCGACGTTCAGGTGTTTGAAGGCGGCCTCGACGAAGATGCCCTGAGATCGTCCGGTGAGAATCTCGACCGGGGCGGTCTTTCCCGTGACGAGAACGAGCTGCTTGACACCTTGAGTGAGGATGCCCACCGTCTTGCGGTCGTTGTCGAGAATCGGCGCGCCGGAGTCCCCGGGCAGCGAGAAGTGCCTGCCTCTGACGATCAACGTCGGTTCGGAGGGGGTGCCGCCGACCGAGACGATCAGGCCGGAGTTGTCGAACTGCGCCTTGATGGCCTGCGGGGTCATCGCCGGGTCCGCGGTGAGATAGCGCTGCATGTCCAGCCGGTACTCGACGACCGGTTCCTGGCCGGGAGGAGGCACAACCTCGATCTCGAAGACCCATGCCTGTCCGGGGACGATCTGGCTGCCGCTGAGTTGTTTGGTCGGCACCCGTCTCAGCGCGACGATCTTTCCGCGGGAGTGCTGTGTCTTCGCGCCGTACTTCTGCACCGCGATCTGGCGCTCGACGCTCAGTGACAGTACGCCGTCGGGTGAGCTCGAGGGCTCGGACGCGGAGATCGCCCATTCCGCGATGAGATCCCGTATTCCGGCGACCATTCCGATCTTCGGGACCTCGTTCGACGCATTAGCCCGGGCGGCGAGCTCGACAAGCGAGGCGTCCACCGCGAAATCGACCTGGCCGATTTTGACCTTGGCCTGGATGGCATTGTCCTGCAACTGCTGAAGGGTCTCCGGGACCACATTGCCGATGGGGTTGTTGCACTCGATATCGCAGCATTCGCTCAGCTCCGGCGAGTACACCAGCTTGGAGTCCGGCACCTCCTGCCCGAGCGGCGCCAGACCGAGGACGTGCGCGCAGGTCAGCATGTACCTGCCCTGCCCTCCGACTTTCCGGACGATCAGCCCGGCTGTGCCCTGATCGAAGTTGCCGTGCTTGCCCCGTGTCACTCCCTTGCCCGCGTGCACGCTGGGTGTGCTGGAGTGCGGGACAGCGCGCGGCTCAAGCAGCTCGCGGAGAGACGGCCGCCCTTCACCTCCGAACGGATCGTCATTCAAGGTGACAACCTGGCCTGACCGCGTGGACAGGCCGGAATGACGCCCATCATGGGAGATGCCACCCGCATCACCTCGTTCGGTCGGGATGACTGACCATCTCGTTAGAAGAGTTGCGAGTTTCATTGGACATGCGAAGTGGTTCGGCCGCAAGCATCCGATGAAACGAGTTGCTCACCGAAAGTCCGGAAATATCCGGAAATATCCAGCAATGGTCTCCACATGACCCTGGTGGGCTTTGAAATAAGCAGAGGTGGGTTACCACGCTTTTGTGCCACTTGATGAGAGGAAAGTGGCATGGGGCGACGGGGCCGGCTGCTGGCGTGACCGTGCGATGGAATGGGCTCAGGCCACCGGCGACTTTCCCATGCAAGGCTATGTGCTGCCGCGGAAGAGCCAGGCGGCCTGGGACGAACGCGATGCGCTTCGGATGCTCACCCTCGCCGATCGCTGAAGAGCAGAGCGTATATCGCGATGGGACGACCGGACAGCGCGGCGTCGCACGGACTTGAAGCGTTGGCGGTGGCACGCGCGACGAACTCGGCCCGGACCCATCAGAAGGTCCTGAATCTGCGGGTCGGCGTACTGAGGATCATCGTGGACCGCGACGCCGTGCTGGGCGCCCTCGATCCCGAGCAGTCAGGCGCTGCCCCCGAACGTGCTCACGGGCTGGGCACCCCGTCCGCTCTGCGACAACCTCACTGTCGACCTGCACGAGGCGGGGTGGCGGTGCCGTAGAGGCGTTTGGCGTGCCGAGCGTACAGACGCGGGGCGAGCAGTGGCATGATCAGCCGGGCCGCCAGTGGCGCGTGAGAGAGCACTTCCTTGACCACGTCGGGATCGCCCTCGTACATGCCCATGCCGAACACGAGCGGCAGGTCCTTCTTGGGGCTGTTCGACATACTGTGCTCACCGAGCTGGGCCCATTCGGCGGCGGTGACGACTTTCGCGGCCAGAGGAAGGATCTCCTCCTCTTCCAGGGCCATGTGCTCCAGCAGCCGGTCGCGTAGCACCTCGAAGGCCGCCGCGAGGCTCTCACCGTCGCGGGCCGTGGACGTCCACGCCGGCAACAGCTCCTTCACCCCCTCAAGGGCGGCCTCGATCCCGTGGTGCTGATCCTCCACCTTCGGCACGAAGGTCGCGGCCTGCGTACCACCGCGCTCCAGAAGGAGCGGCCACAGAATGATGTCCTCGCCTTCATGGTGCAGATGCAGGACGACACACATCAGCGCGGCATGTTTCCCGACCACCGCGGAGCGGTTGGTGTCACCCGCGGTCACCTCGCGCACGAGCTCGGGAAGAAGCCCGAACTCCCGGCGCATCATCGTGTGCACCATGAACATGTCCCGTACGTCAGCCATGGGCTGGTTCACTACGACCTCATCTCGCGATCTTGTGGCTATTCCGGTTGAAGCCACCATGGCCAGGCGCCCGGCTTGAGCACGTGGTGGTCACCGGCTTGCCCAAGCACTTTGGGACCGGCCCAGCCTTCCCGGACATCAAGATGCGGCGGCCACGCCGAAAGTTCGATTTCGGCCGCATTCGGTTTCGCTGATCGCGTTCTCCCGGTCGGAGCCGGTCGGCGGGGGAGACCTGCGGGCGCGGCGTGCAGGTCTCCGATCACTTCGGTTGCCAGACGTCGAACTTCTCCCAAGCTCCGACGCCGGTCGCCCGGGCGCGGAGCATGCCCTTCTTGTCTCCCGTGTAGTCGAGTTCGGCGCTGACCCCGCGGTCGGTGACCTGCTCCTTGAATGACCACCTGACGCATGAGGAGGACAAGGAGCCGGCCGCCGAAGCGGAGGCGAACGCCGTGGACGTCGTGCTCAGCACGAGCGTCCCCGCCGCCAAGGTCATGCCGAACGTACGCGTGCTCTTCCCGAGAATCATGATTTCGCCTTCTGCTCTCTTCGCAGGCCGGGGCCGCTGCTCGCGGCCGCTCGGGGCTGCTGGATGAATACCGCCGCTCTGCGGGTGCCCGGGTCTTTGCGTCGGGGCAAGGCGGCTGACGCCTTGCCCCGGCGAAAGGACCGGTTCTCAGTCCATCTGGTCCTGGCGCTCGATGCCGAACTTCTGCTCCCACCCGATGGACGTCGAGTCCGCCCGGAGCGCGGTGGAGTCCGCCACGGAGACGTACTTGTTGTTCGCCAGCGACTTGATGGTGCAGTAGGAATTGGTCCGGCACACGACGTCGAACTCCTCCCAGGGGCCGATGGTGGTCGAGCGTGCGCGGAGCATGCTCTTCTCGGCTCCGGTGTAGTCCAGCTCGGCGGCTACGTAACGTGACGAAGCCAGCGAGCGGATGGTGTCGTACCTGCTGCCCAGGCAGATTTCGAACTGCTCCCAATTGCCCTCTTTGGCGGTGACCGTCCGGGCGCGGAGCGCGCCGTATCCGGCGCCCTCCCAGTGGAGTTCGGCGCTGACCAGACGGTTGTTCGCCCAGGCGCCGATCCAGCCGTTGAAACAGCCGGTCGGCGCTGCGGCGGTGTCGGCGCTCGCTGCGGGCACCGCGGTCAGCGCGATCGCTCCGGCCGCCAGGGTCATGCCGAGCGTGCGGGAGAGGTGTGCGAGGTTCATGCTTCCTGCTTTCTGCGGAGGTACGGGGACATGGAGGTATTCGATCGGTAACTGTCGGTGATCGACTGAGGTCGCAAGTGGTCGACCGTGGTGTGGAACGGCGTGTTCAGGCCAGCGAGATGGTGTCGCCGTCGACCCTGATCGGCACCTCGGGCAACGGCTTGGTCGCCGGACCGCCCATGACCTTGCCGTCCAGCCAGAACATGCTGCCGTGACACGGGCAGTTGATCATGCCGGAGGAGACGTCGCTCACCGTGCATCCCTGGTGGGTGCAGACGGCGCTGAAGGCCCGGAACTTGCCGGCGGACGGCTGGACGACGACGACCTTCTGGTCCGGGAAGACCTTGCCGCCCTCCTTCGGGATGTCGGCGGTCTTGGCCAGGACGGTACCACCGGCCTGCGTGGCGGGAGGCGTGCCGGTGTTCCCGGCATCGGGTGCCGAAGCGCCTGAGCCGGAGCCGGAGCCGGAGTCGGTGTAGGCGCTGGTCTGGCCCTCGCCGGCGCAGGCGGCCAGGACGGTCATCAGTCCGGCGGCCCCCACGCCCGCGATGGCGGCGCGGCGGGACGAGCCGGTCGCGAGCGGGTCCTCCGGCTGATCATCGGTCATGACGTGGCGCGCCTGGCACCCCTGATCAGACATCGTGCACATACGTTCGCCCTTCAGGTTCTTCCCGTGTCGTCGGTTTCGGCGCATGCCGCAGCCGCGTGCCGTGACAGCCAGGGAATGTCAGATAGTCGTTTCGGCCCTTGTCGGGCGGCGCTCAGAATGCGGCCTCTGAGCGGGACCTCAAGGAGGTTGCCGGGGTCCAGGCGCGGATGACCATGCACTTTTCCACACATCTGGGATTTCCCGGGGGAACTTATCACCTGCCCTCCGTGCGGTCGAACATGGTGCGAACCCCGCGCCGGAAGGCCAGAAAACTCGTCGAGCCGAAATCGAACTTCCCGGTTGATCAGCGCATCTTGTCTGCGTCAGATCCCGCGACGGCCCGCACACGCGGCGCCGGAACGGGATGCCACGAGGGGACCAGCAGGAAAGAGCATGTGGCACGCGGAACAGACCGCTCTCGCCGAAGGTGCCGAGGCGGAGTTCATGTATCGGTACGAGTCGAGCGCCCCGTCGCGGGTCCGAGCCGAGCTCGGCATCGCGACGGCCCATATCGGCGGGGGTGTCGCCCTGGCGATGCGCAACGACCCGACGGGCTACTGGAGCAAGGCACTGGGGTTCGGCTTCGACGAACCCTTCACAGGAGAGCTTCTTGATCGTGTCCTGGACTTCTACCGGGACGAAGACAGCAGGATGGCGGTCATCCAGGTCGCCCCGGACGTCCTGCCGAAGGACTGGGACGACATCCGCGCCCGGCACGACCTGCGGCCGGAAGGGAGGATCGTGAAGCTCTGGTGCCCGATCGACTTCTTCACCGCCGGCGCGACGACCGACCTGCGCGTCGGACCGGTCGGTCCCGACGACACCCGGGAATGGGCTTCGGTCGTGCTTCGTGGGTTCGGCATGCCGGAGCACGGGATCGACGAGATGATCGCGGCCGCGGTGACGCACCCGGACTTCCGCCCTTTCGCCGCCTGGGACGATGACCGGATGGTGGCCGGCGCCAACCTGTTCCTTCATGGCAAGGCCGGCTCACTGAACACGGGTGCGACCCTCCCCGGCTATCGCAACCGCGGGGCGCAGTCGGCCCTGCTGGCGGCCCGCGCCAAGGAGGCCGCGAACGCGGGCTGCCGCTGGCTCGTCGCCGAGACGGGCCAGCCCGAGCAAGGCGGCTCCAACTCGTCGCTGAGCAACATGCTCAGGGCCGGGCTGCGGCCGCTGTACATCCGGGAGAACTGGGTGTGGCGATCCGATGGCGCCGATCAGCCGACCCGATCGCCAAGCCGAACAGAGCAGGACAGCACCGGCATCGAGGCGTTCGGTTGGACCGGCTGAGCAGCCGGCTCGCTCACCAGGAAAGGACGTCGTCCGTGCCCCCTGCGCACTCTCCCGACCTCCGCCGCCGCGCGATCGAGCTCGCGCGGCGAGGCGACACATCGCTCGTCCAGCTCGCCAAGGATTTGGGCATCAGCCGCTCGTGCCTGCACGCGTGGCTGAAACAAGACGACGCCGATGCCCGATCCGGCGCCGATGACCAACTGCCCACCGAGACCAGGAAGAAGCTCACCGACCTTCGCCGCCGCACCAGGCAGTTGCAGACGGAGAATGACGTTCTCCAGCGCGCGATCCATCTCGCCCTGCGGAAGTGCTCTCCCAAGGTGCTCTACGCGCTGATCCGCGAGCTCGCCGACGACCACGTTCCGGTCGCGGTGGCCTGCCGGCTCCTCCATGTGTCGACATCGGGATATTACGACTGGCTCGGGCGTCCTGAGCCGACGCGTGTCCTGCGCAACAAAGAGCTCACCAAGATGATCCGGCAGATCCATGCTGATTCCAACGGCTCCTACGGCTCGCCGCGCGTCTACGCCAGGTTACGAGTCGACCTGGGCGAAGAGGTCAACCGCAAGCGCGTCGCCCGGCTCATGCGCGAAGCCGGGCTGCAGGGCGCCCGTGGCCGCGAGAGCCGCCGGCAGGTCGCCGGTCAGGATCGTGCGGACGGCGCCGTACAGCGCCGCACTGATCCCGATGCTCCCGATCGGCGCTGACCAGCCGGCCCCGGCCCGCATGTGATAGCGGAACCGGCCCGGCAGCCGCCGGGCCGCGTGACACGGTCAAGACGGTCACCGTCTTCGATGTCGAAGGAGAGATCTTGCCAGCTCGCAGCTGGATCGCGGCAGCGGTGATACCCCTGGCGCTGACGGCCTGTTCGGTGCCAGGAAGAGGCGCCGATCCATCCGTGATCGCTCCCCATCTCCTCTCACCACCTCCGCCCCGCAGCGCGTCGCCGTCACCACGGCGCACCCCGGACCCCGTCACCCACTGGCCGGCGAAAGTCACGTTGAAGGCGGCGGGCGGACACACCGCCGAGATCGGGGTGCTGACGCTCAGACGCCGGGGCGACCTGCTCGATCTGGTGTTGTCGATCATGCCGCATACCGAACAGGCCCGTCGCGTCTCGGTCGAGGCGTTCGTCGGCGACAGCCCGTCGGCCATCAGCCTCGTGGACAACGCCGGGCGCAAGCGCTACCTGACCGTCCCGGACTCCGCGAACCGGCCGTCCCGGACGCAGGACCCGGCTCTTGAGGTGGGCGAGATCAGCATGCGTACGTACACGTTCCCCGCTCCCGGACCTGAGGTCACCGCGATGGACGTCTCCATCGGTGGCGCGCCGCCCCTCCGGAACGTGCCCGTGACGCCTTGACACGGCCGGCCGGCATGCCGGCCGACCGCCGGCGTCGTCAGCCCGCCCAGCCTCCGCTGAGGAAGAGGCTGGCGTGGAGCAGCATGAGCGGCCCGAGGATCACCGCGTACAGCGCCATCACCCACGGTCGCCTGGTCGCGACCCGGGCCACCAGCAGCCACAACGGGAAGCAGAGCAGCAGCGAGCGCGGGACCGACAGGTAGAACGACGAGGTCAGGAGAGCCGCGGCCTGCGTCCCCGCGTACACGGCCTCGCTCCACCTGCGCAGCACGAGCAGCAGGACCGGCACGCAGACCGACACCACCGCGCCGACGATCTCCATTCTGAACCCCACGGAGAAGTCGCCGTGCCCCATGGCCTCGCGCCAGGACGTTTTCCACGCCTCCCACGGCCAGGTGAAGGTGCGTCCCCAGCCGGCCTCCTGCGCGTGCATCCAGGCCAGCCAGTCGCCGAGCCTGCCGTACTGGTAGGCCGAGTACGCCCCCAGCGGCACCAGCGGCAGCACCAGCCAGCCCGTCCGCCACAGCGGTTCCTTGCGCACACAGAACTCCACGACGAGGGCCACCGACAGGAACAACCCCGTGATGCGCACGCATGAGGCTCCCGCGGCCAGCATCGCCGCCTGCGGCCAGCGGCCGTGCCTGGCGGCCAGCCAGGCGGGGATCGCGAAGGCGAGGAAGAGCGTCTCGCTGTAGCCGGCCGTCAGGAACACCGCCGTCGGGAAGAGCAGCAGGGCCACCACCGCCATCCATCCCGAGGCGCCTTCGGCCTCGGCCAGCCGGGCCAGTGGCACCACCGCCACCGCGCCGGCCACCAGCGAGATCAGCAACCCGGCCGCCGTCCAGTCGGGAACCACGAGGTGAACCAGTCGCATGAGGAGCGGCAGCCCGGGGAAGAACGCGGGCAGTCCGGGGTCGTGCGGCTGAGCGGGATCGCCGTCGTAACCGTGCTCGGCGATCGTGGCGAACAGCACGACATCCCACTTGCGCCACCTGTCGACGTAGTCGGCGAGCGCCACTCCGAGCAGCGTGGACACCATGATGCCCGTGTGCAGGCCGAACCAGAGCAGCAGCGCGTCGAGCCGTCCAGATCGAGTGATCATGAAAGTACGGAGGCCGGGTGAACATGGCCGGCAGGCGAGGTGTCCAGGGGCTGCGCCCCCGGCCTGGCATCCGGGCACTCGGCATCGTGGTCCCGCGCGCTGCACGTGTTGTTCAGCTGTCTATATCTGTGCACTGACGGTCTTCTTTCCTGGCGGTCGCGAAGGCCGGAGAGCCCTCCGTGAAGGACAGTGGTCATGGCGAAATGGCCGCGTCGCAGGCCCAGGCCGGAATCGTTGCTGGGCCTCAACACGGCTGGTGAGCAGCCGGGACGGCAGGGGATGAGGGCCGTCCGGGGAAATTCGATCCGCAGCAGGAGAGACGAAAAGCGGCAACGGCCTGGGGGAGTTCAAGCCCAGGGCCGGTCATGCCGTCCTGTGCGGAATGTCATGAGAAAAAGAGCTGCGGGTAGGGGGCCGCGGCTCAACGTGGCACGCCGGCCACCCTCGGCGGTACGACGATCAAGAGGACCTGAAGCGATCGGGCGCCGAGCGTCGTCCTGACCGGTTCAACCACATGCGTGAGCACTCAACCGCCGCACGAAGAACGAGAACCGCCCGCCGTTCAATTGCTTTCCCATGGATGTCTGAACCCTTTCTGACGCCCGCTGGATCGCCAAGGTCGATACGTGTCTCCGCCGACAGCAGGAATGACCTTAACGCTATTTCCGCGAGTCGATCACATGAAGTGTGTGACAGCTGTCGCAAGCGTGGGCGAGGTTGTTCTGGTATTCGCTCATCACAGCTCGGGCCTCGGCCGCTTGGCGCCTTTGAACAGGGATGATGGCATCACTCGAACGATTCGTCAAGGACGCTCCATGCTGGAAAGAGCTTTATGTCGAACGGCCTCGCTATGGTCCTGGAGTCAATTTATTACCCCATTCTCCGGACTCCTGGCATGAGGTCATCCGACACGACAGAACGACTCCATGAATTTCGTTCCACATAAGAATTCGCCTGAGACGAGGTGCCCGGCGTTTTTGCTTCACCCGCGTGACCTCACCTCAGGCGTCCGCCCGGAGAGCCGGACGGGCGTCGACACGGCAGCGGCCGGGCAGGTGGCAAGCACCTGCCCGGCCCGAACTGCGGTAGGGGCGCTGTGGACGTCAGTCGAAGACGACGACCTGGCGGCCGATCGGCCAGAGCCAGAACCTCCGTCAGATCGTGGTAGTTGCCCCAGAACGATCCCGTGAACGTGCGCTCGCCGGACACGAACGGGAACAACGGCAGCTCGACCCGCTGTCCCATGAGCCCCACCGACACCAAGGTCGCCTCGTACGCCAGCAACGAGGCGTTCAGCGCCAGTGACTCCGGAGCCCCCGAACAGTCCAGAACCCCATCTGCCTCCTCCCGGCCGGTCAGCTCCCGCAGCTCGGCCCGGACCTGATCAACGGTCTTGCCTCGGGTGTTGATCGTGTGATCGGCGCCGTTCTCCCGCGCCACCGCGAGTTTGTCGTCGCTGCGGGCGAAGGCCACCACCGTCGCACCACCTCCGAGCAGCCGCGCGTACTGCACCCCGTAACCGCCAGGGCACCACGACGTACTCCGCGAACCCTCCGGGCGGGCCGAACCCGATCCACCCTCCGCTGCCCGTGCACAGCTGCTCGTTGCCCTCGTGACACTGACGGCAGGTCCCTTCCCCCCACGCCGGGTCCACCACCACCATGTCGCCCTCCGCCGGGCCCGCCGACGCCGGCACACCAGGGCCTACCTGCGCGATGTGGCCCGCGACCTCATGGCCCGGGATGTAGGGGAAGGCCAGTTCCACCGGGAAGTAGCCGTCCAGTAGCTGATAGTCGCTGCGGCACATGCCGGTCGCCGCGACCTTGACGAGCACCTCGCCAGGCCCCGGCTCGGGAACCGGAACCTCGTCGATCTGCAACGGCTGCTTGTACCCGTGCATCCGAGCCGCGCGCATGGTCATGACGCCTCCTCGTTCTCGTCGCTGTCGTCCGGTGACGTTAATCCGGGCAAGGAAGGCTTGTTGATCGCGACTGAACCGTTCCGCGGCCGATTCAGAAGTGGCGATGCCCGATCGCTGTGGGCAGCGGGTTTGCTTCGTTCACTGGCCGTCAACTACGAAGCCCTTACAGTGCGGACATCAGCGAGGTGACTTGCCGGCCGACGCCTGAGGCCGCGGCCTCCGGGTAGTCGCAGGAGCACGGCCGAGCCGGCCCGCGCACGGCCCTGAGCAGGGCCGGTCCGCACATGGCCCTTTGCGTCGGGCCGGACCGCGCGCCCGTTCGTACCGGCGGAGCGAAAGGAGACCACTGTCATGGCGATCGCCACGATCAACCCGGCGACGGGTGAGACGGTCAGGACATTCGAGGAGCTCGGCGAGGCCGAGCTGGAACAGAAGATCGCTCTCGCGGACGAACGATGGAGGACGTACCGCACCACCGGCTTCGAGGAGCGGGCCGCGCACATGCATGCCGCCGCCGACCTGTTCGAGAAGGAAGCGGACCTGGCAGCGGAGCTGATGAGCACCGAGATGGGCAAGACCCTGGCCTCGGCCAGGCACGAGGCGCTCAAGTGCGCTCATGGCATGCGCTACTACGCCGAGCACGCGGCCGGATTCCTGGCCGACGAGCCACTGGCCGACCCCTCGCGGGTCGGTGCGGTGCGCGCCCTGGGCCGCTACCAGCCGCTCGGCCCGGTGCTGGCGGTCATGCCGTGGAACTTCCCGATGTGGCAGGTGATGCGCTTCGCCGCCCCGGCGTTGATGGCGGGCAACGTCGGGCTGCTCAAGCACGCCTCCAACGTCCCGCAGTGCGCACTGTATCTGGAGAGCGTCTTCCTCCGGGCCGGCTTCCCCGAGGGTTGCTTCCAGACGTTGCTCGTCTCCTCGCGCAGAGTCGAGTCGATCCTGCGTGATCCGCGGGTGGTCGCCGCGACGCTGACGGGAAGCGAGCCCGCCGGTCGTTCCGTGGCCGCGATCTGCGGCGACGAGGTCAAACACACGGTGCTGGAGCTGGGTGGCAGCGATCCGTTCGTCGTGATGCCCTCGGCGGACCTGGACCGCGCCGCGGCCACGGCGGTGGAGGCGCGGGTGCAGAACAACGGGCAGTCGTGCATCGCGGCCAAGCGCTTCATCGTGCACGCCGACGTCTACGACGCCTTCACCGACAAGTTCGTCTCCCGCATGCGAGCCCTCCGGGTCGGGGACCCGTTCGAGACGTCCACCGATGTCGGGCCGGTGGCCACCGAACAGGGCCGGGCCGACATCGAGGAGCTGGTGGACGACGCCGTCGCCGCCGGGGCGAGCGTGCTGTGCGGCGGACGGCGGCTCGACGGCCCCGGCTGGTTCTACCCGCCGACCGTCATCGCCGACATCACCCCCGATATGCGTATCTACCTGGAGGAGGTGTTCGGCCCCGTCGCCTCGCTGTACCGGGCGGCCGACATCGAACAGGCCCTGGAGATCGCCAACGCCACCAGCTTCGGCCTGGGCTCCAACGCCTGGACCCGTGACGAAGCCGAACAGGAACGGTTCATCGCCGACCTGGAGGCCGGCCAGGTCTTCATCAACGGCAAGACCGTCTCCTACCCCGAGCTGCCGTTCGGCGGGATCAAGCGCTCCGGTTACGGGCGCGAGCTCGCCGCCCACGGCATCAGGGAGTTCTGCAACCTCAAGACCGTCTGGATCGGCGACGAAGGAGCCTCGTCATGAACATTCGAGCCATGCGTGGGGGCCTTCGGGGTGATGATCCGTATGCTCGGCTGCCGCGGGTGGCGGAGTTCGGGGTGAGCAGCGGCACGGTGGGTGATGGTGAGCCGTGGCCGGTGGCGCAGATGCATGTGAGTGTGGGCGGTGGGGATGTGTCTCCGCAGTTGTCGTGGTGGGGGGCTCCGGAGGGGACGGGGAGTTACGCGGTGACGGTGCTGGATGTGGATGCGCCGACGGGCTCGGGGTTCTGGCATTGGGTGGTGGCGGGGATTCCGGCGGCTGTGACGGAGTTGCCGGAAGGGGCGGGGGACGAGGCGGGGTCTGGTCTGCCCGAGAGGGCTTACCAGTTGCGCAATGACATCGGTGAGGCTCGTTTCATGGGTGCGGCTCCGGCTGCGGGGAGTGGGCCTGATCGGTATTTCGTGGTGGTGCATGCTCTGGATGTCGAGGACATCGGGGTGCCGGCGGATTCCACGCCGGGGTGGCTGGGCTGGGTGATGTCCACTCATGTGCTGGGCCGCGCGATCCTGGTGGCCACCGCCGAGATCCCCGCCCCAGCGGAGGGCGGCACCTGAGATCCGCCCTCCCGCGGTCCCGGCCGCGCGACGAGCGGGGACGGTGAACTTCTCGCCGCTCACTTCCGGTTGTTAACCTGGGGATATATGCCCGGAGCACGAACGGGGGTTGGTACTGATGACCAGTGCCCGGGAGCTCAAAGACGAGGTCGTGGCCGCCTTCAACCGGCACGACGTGCCAGGCGTCGTGCGCTTCTTCGCCCCGCGGGCCGTCCTGGTCTCGCCCACGGGGCTGACCGAGGGAAGAGAACAGATCGGCTGGTATTACGAGCACCTGTTCGAGGGCTTTCCCGACATCAAGCTCACCGCCTGGAACAAACCATTGCTCGACGATCCCGCGGTCACCGAATACATGTACACCGGCACGCACCAAGGGCCTTTCCTGCTGGCCGACGGCAGCGTGCTGCAGGCCACGGGCCGCCCCATCGCGGTGCGCGGGGTGGCGGTGTGCAGCATAGAGAACGGCCTCATCACCACCGACCGTGACTACTACGACCAGCTGGAGTGGTACGCCCAGCTCGGCATACCCTTCACGACGAAGCTCCCGGCGTAGCGGTGCGCCGTGACCGTCACCGACGGCCGTGGCAGCATCGGCACACGACGTCGTCGTCGCGGTGCGGGTGGAACAACCGGATCTCGCGGACGCGGTTCGCCTGGAGGAAGTTCACCCAGATGACGGCGGGCGGGCAGTGGAAGGGATCGTCGGGCGGGCTGATGAGGCTGTTCTCCCAGATGACGACGTCACGGCCGGTCACGACGTTGGCGGAGTTCTGCCGTACGCCGGCGTCGAGATCGCGGTTCATCGCGCCCAGCAGCCAGTCGATGCCCTGCATCCGCTTGCCCTTCATCGTGGTGATCTCCACCTCGGGCGAGCAGAGCTCTTTGAGCGCCTGCGCGAACAAGCCCTGCCGGGCGGCTCGCATGGTTTCCTCCGCCTCCGTGCGGCGCTTCTTCTCCTGTACGGCCACGTCGTCGTGGGTCGCGTTCGCTGTCGCCAGCAGCGCTTGCGACAGCTTGGCCCGCGCCTGGTTGAGCCTGCTGCGTACGGTGCCGACCGGCACGTCGCACAACTGCGCGATGTGCTCATAGGCGGTGACGTCGGTGAAGTAGCGCAGCATCGTCACCAGCCGCAGGCGGGGTGAAAGCTCGTCGAGGGCGTGCCAGACCCAGTCGCGCAAGGCGTGACCGTTCAGCAGTTCCTCCGGATCGGGCTCCCCTCGCGGAAGGGTCAGTGTCTCGACATCCTCCACCGGTATCGGTGTCGCGGCGCGCAGCTGCATCCGGCAGGCGTTGCGGACGATCGCCCGCAACCACGGTGCCACGGCGGCGGGATCGCGCAGGTCGCCGATGCGGCGCATCGCGATCATGGCGGCGTCCTGGAGGGCGTCCTCGGCGTCGGGACCGCAGCCGAGGATGCTCAACGCCACCGCTCGCATGTCCGCCTGGTGCCTGACCAGCAACAAGCCGAGTGCGTGGACGTCACCAGACTGGGCCGCGTGGACGAGGTCGACCTCCGTGACCTTGGCGTTCTCCGAGGCGGTCAACGTGCTTCCTTCCGGAGCGTGGAGAAGTATTCACCAGGGGCCGACTTTCGGGCTCGGCCACAGGGACCCGTTCGTGCACGGCCGGCGTGATGCTGGGCATTCGTGTGGCGGGAGGCCGCCCGCGCGCACCGCGCGCCTTACTTTCCGGCCGGGGATCGTGTGCTCAGCACCCAGGTCACGCGCTCGTACAGGGGAACGAACCCCGCCCGCTTCATGTTGTGCAGGGAGGAGTTGTGCGTGCCCGGCGTCTCGGCCCCGGTCTCGGTGAAGATCACCCGGCAGCCGGCCGCGATGGCGTCGGAGATGCGCGCCCGCAGCAGCGCGCTCTGGGCGCCGCGCCCCCGATAGGGCGGCAGCGTGGCGGCGCCCAGGAGCTGCGCCGTCTCTCCGCCGATGTACATCCCGGCCGCCGCGATCACCTCTCCGCCGTGCCGGACGACGTAGGCGCGGACGCGGGGCAGCGCGGCGAAGGCGGCCGTCATCGCCACCAGCGGTTTGTCGGCCATGTCGAAGCCGCGCATCAGCATCGTGGCCCACTCCTCCGCGCCGCGCGCGTCCACGCGCTCGACCGGCGGACCGCCGGGCGCGACCGGCACACTGAGGGACAGGTCCCGAGCGAGTTTCACCGAGGACGTTCCCTGAAACAGGTCGTGCTCGGCGCAGATCTTCGCCCAGTCCGGAGGCAGCACCGAGGGCGCGAGCTGCAGGTCGGCCGACGGGTCGTTCCGCGCTCGGTAGAAGTCGCAGATCTCGCCGATCAGATCGGTCGTGACCGGCCCGGCGAAACCGAAGCCCAGCGCCTTGCTCCAATAGTGCGCCGGATCTTCGCGCATCGACAGGAGCACGCCGCCCGCGAGCCTGGCGCAGGTGATGCCCAGGGCGTCGCGCACTTCGGCGGGCGCGTTCGACTGGAACTGGTACAGGGCCTCGGCCTCGGACCATTCGGCCAGGGACGGCTCTGGACGCAAGGTGAACATGAACTCTCCATGGCAAGGCTGGACCACGGCTGCACGGCAGCACGGTCCGAAGGGGGAAGGGATGCACAACGGTGCCACGGCGGCACGACGGAAGCCGCAGGCCGGCACAGCCCGCCTCGCCATTGATGCGGGCCGGGCGGATTCATTCTTGCCCGTCGCCGTCCGGAAAGGCAAATCGCCGCCCAGCCGTGAATGGCGCGGGTAAACGATCAGAGCCGCGGTCCCGGCTTATCGCAGCGCGCCGGGAGGCAAGGGCAGCGTGAATCGCCGGTGCGGTGGAAAGCCACGCCAACCGCTAATTCGGCGCGTCAGACCGGCGTCGTGAGGTTTGTCACACGGGTGTGGTGCGAGTAATTTTACCTGGACGTTGTCACGCGCTATTGGCCCAAAAATGCGAGCCCATTTCCCCGCCTTCTCGCCATTCACCCGTGGGCGAACCAAGACGACGATCACCGCCGCGCGCCCGGCGGCCGTCAGGCACAGCACGAACCGGCTTCCGCCGGCAGGCGGGAGCCGGTTCGCGTCAGGTGCCGCAGAGGTCAGACGCCGACCGCCATCACCTCCAGCTGGATGTTGTCGATGTCGCGGAAGACGACGACCGAGTACACGAAGGGCTCCTTGACGCTCTGGATGCCGGAGTGCGCGATGCCGAGGCCGTCGAGCCAGTCCGACCAGGCGACCAGCCCCGCACGCCCCTCCACGTGCAGGGAGACGTGGTCGAGGCCGGTGCGGACCTCGTCGAACTCCTCGCCCTTGTTGCCGGCGTTGTGGTGCAGCCCGATGGCCAGCCCGGTGCGGGGCTCGATGACGAGCTCGGCGTACCCGGTCCATTCGCGGCCGTAGTGCGGGAGCGTTCCGTCCACGAGCTCGGCCTGGAAGACCTTCTGGTACCAGGCCACGCTGGCCTGCAGGTCTCGTACGGTGAAGGCGACATGGTGCAGGCCGCTGAAGGATGGTGCGATCGCGTCGCTCACTGGGGTTCCTCGTTCATGAGTGCGGATGATGGTGCGCCGCCGGCCGTGGCCGGATGGTGCGCAGCGTCGGGCTAGGCCGCCCCGTCGCCGGCCAGCGCGACCAGCTCGGCCGCGGCGGGGCCGGAGGAGGCCGGGTTCTGTCCGGTGATCAGGAGCTCGTCGGTCACCACGTACGGTTCGAAGTCGCCCGCCTTGGAGAAGTCCGCGCCCTTGGCGATCAGCTCGTCCTCCACGAGGAAGGGCACCACCTTCGTCAGGCCCATGAACTCCTCCTCGCTGTCGGTGAAGCCCGTCACCCGCCGGCCGGCCACCAGCGCGCCGCCGTCCGGATTCCTCGCGTGACGCAGCACTCCGGGTGCGTGACACACCAGCGCCAGCGGCTTGCCCGACGCCGCGAACCGCTCGATCAGCCTGATCGACGCCTGGTCCTCGGCGAGATCCCACAACGGGCCGTGCCCGCCGGGGTAGAAGACCGTGTCGAAGTCGTCGGCCGACACGGTGTCCAGCCGCACGGTCGCGGCGAGCTGTGCCTCGGCCCGCGCATCGGCCTCGAACCGCCGCGTCTGGTCGGTCTTGAACTGTTCCTCGTTGCTCTTGGGATCCAGCGGCGCCTGCCCGCCCTTCGGCGAGGCCAGGGTGATCTCCCACCCGGCGTCCTTGAAGCGGTAGTACGGCGCCGCCAGTTCCTCCAGCCAGAACCCGGTCTTACGCCCGGTGTCTCCCAGTTCGTCATGCGAGGTCAGCACGATCAGAACCTTCACGGTCTCGCTCCTCATCTCGTTCGCGGACACTCTCGTCCGCCGACATCGCGCCTGTCCGAAACCTACGGGGGGCGCTCTTGACGAACACTGAAGGCACTGTTGACGGCGAATGGACACGGAGTGGAGTCGTCAGGTCCGCCGGCCTCTCGAAGAGGGCTGTGGACACCCCCGTCCGGGTTTGAGGGGAACAGCCCCTTCGCGCTGGGTTTCAGGATGTCGCTGCGGTTGACTTGTAGCGCTCAAGCCCCGTGAAGGATCGGCATGCCCAAGCGTCATCGCCTATCCGGTCCCGGCGGGAGGAGTCTGTGCGGCGCTCGTTTGTTGTGTGTACTTTTACCGGTCGTTCCAGCTGATCTCTCTCGGTCTCCTGTGCGTATTGTCTACGGTGTCCGACCGGAAATAATCCGTTTTATGAGAGGTTTCAGCATGTCCATTTCCAAAATTGTCGTTCCCGGCATTCTGCTGGCTTCTGTGATGTCCGCTGTCCCCGCATCCGCGCACGCCTCCGGCGACGACGTGTATCTCGCCGCCGGGCTGCGTGGCGCCAACGAAGTGGGCACGGCAGGTGACAAGAACGGGCGCTCGACGGTCGTTCTCAAGATCAGTGGTGACGAGATCACGTTCGCGATCCGCTGGAACAAGATCGACAAGCCGACCGCCGCTCACGTTCACCTGGGAGCCAAGGGTGCCAACGGCGAGATCAAGCTCAACCTCATCACCACGCCGATGCCCAAGGGCGTGCTCGGCGTCACCGGCACCGTCAAGGCCGGCCCCGACCTGGTCAAGGCGCTGCTGGCCGGGCCCGGCGGCTTCTACGCCAACCTGCACGACGAGAAGCACCTCAAGGGCGCGCTGCGCGGACAGTTCCACCGGCTGAGCAGGCCGATCGACCTGCGCGGGGTGCTGCACGGCAGCAACCAGGCCACACTGTCCGCCGAAGCGAGCGGCGCTCAGGAGGTCCAGGAGAACGACGGCAAGAAGCGCGGCGACCAGGACGGCCAGGCCGCCTGGTGGTTGCGCCGCAATGGTTCCGCCCTCGCCTACACCGCCTCCTGGTCCAAGCTCGGCGCGGTGACCAACGGCCACGTGCATAAGGGCACAACGGGCAAGAATGGGCCGGTGGTCGCGGACCTGTTCGCGGGCAGCCTGCCGGCGAACCTGACCGGCGTCGCCGGCGAGGCTCCGCTCAGCGGCAAGATCGCCAAGCGCATCATCGACAAGCCCGGCAACTACTACACGAACCTGCATACGGCCGACTTCGCCGGTGGAGCGGTCCGCGGCCAGCTGTCCGGTCGATCGTTCACGCATCCGCGTGCCGTCACCGCCGACGTGCTGCGCGGTTCGCAGATCTACTCCTGTACCCGGCAGCCGTCAGGCTCCTTCGCCTTCACCCAGCTCGGCGTGACGGCCAAGCTGCGGCGGGGCATCGACCACTCGTTCGTGACCCCGGCCGCCGGTCCGCCGCAGTGGATCGCCCCCGACGACAGCGCGGTGCGCGGCACGGTCGTCACCAAGACGCCGAACGGCGACGGCAACATCCCCGAACTCGTCCTCGACGCGACTCAGGCGGGCGCGAAGACCGGGCTGCTCGCGCACGCCACCCAGATCCTGCGCCTGAACACCGTCGGCGGCGTCGCCCCGGCCGGCGCGTGCAAGCCCGGCTCCCAGGTCAAGGTCGCCTACGGAAGCGACTATCTCTTCCTCGGCTGACGTCCCGGCCGGTAGCAGGTACGCCGCAGGACGCCACGCGGGCGATCACTCCTGTGTGACGTCCTGCCGGATCTCCACCCGCCACGCCGGCCCGCGGCCGTCACGATGATCGGACCGGACCGTCGTCGCCCGTCCCGGGCAGGTCCTCCACCCCCAAGGCGATCAGATCGGCGGGGGCCGGGTCGGCCAGGTCCGCCACGCGCTGGGCCTGCCGCTCGGTCATCTCCTGGAAGACCTGGCGGGCGTAGCGTCCGTTGCCGAAGCCGGCGTCCCTGGGCATCTCGGCGAAGAGCGTGGTCAAGGCTGCACTCGCGGCCGAGGTCAGCTCGTAGCGGTGCTCGCGCGCCTGATGCTCCACGATGGACACCAGCTCGGCCGGATCGTAGTCCTCGAACAACAAACGTACGGGTGAAGCGTGAGGACAGCCCGGGATTCGAGGCGACGAACCGGGTCATGTCCTCCGGGTAGCCCGCGGCGATCACCACCACGTCGTCCCGATGGTCCTCCATCAGCTTCACCAGGGTCGCCACCGCCTCCAGGCCGAAGTCCGTGCCTCCGCCCGCGGGCACCAGCGAGTACGCCTCGTCGATGAAGAGCACTCCACCGAGAGCGCGGGTGAACGCGGCGGCCGTCCTCGGGCCGGTGTGGCCGACGTACTCGCCGACCAGGTCACTGCGGTCGACCTCCACCAGGTGGCCGACCCGCAACATGTCCAGCGCCTTGAGCAGGCGGCCGTACAGCCGCGCCACCGTGGTCTTGCCGGTGCCGGGATTGCCGGCGAACACCAGGTGCCGGGTGAGCGGCGGGGCGGGCAGCCCGGCGTCCTGGCGACGTCGTACGGCCTGCATCAGCTTGACCAGCGAGCCCACGTCGCGCTTGGCCCGGTCGAGTCCCACGAGCCGGTCGAGTTCGCCGAGCAGATCCTCCAGGTTCTCCTCCGCGGGCTCCGTCACCACGGGCGCCGGCACGACGGCGGGCCGGGGCAGCGGAGCGGGGCCGGGAGGAAGCGGCGTAGGACTCCCGCCGAAGCCGCACTCCTCGAACACCGGCGCCGCCCCCTCGTCGCCGCCCACGGCGTCGGCGCAGTCCCGCGTGCCGCACCGGCGGAACAGCGGGTCCGCGCCGGAGCCGATGTGCAGGGCGGGAAAGCCCGAGCGGACCACGTCGCACGACTCGTAGACACCGCCGGCGCCCGGGGCGACGAAGACGCCGTTCTTCGCGGGGCGTACGACGCGCAGCCCCGTGACGACCGGGCGGGCGCCGGTCCACACGACCAGGCCGCAGCCCTGGGCGTCCTCCACCGAGCCGCCGTCCACGCGCACGTCGGCCCTGGCGTCGACGACGATGCCGGCCGCGCCCGGGCGCACCACCCGGTTGCCCTCCAGGACCGCGTGGCCGCCCTCGCCGACCTCCAGCCCGGTGCGCGAGACGCCGGTCACCGTGCAGTGGGCGACCAACGACGCCGCGGCCGACGTCGTGCTGACACCGGTCTGCCCGCCGATGATGTGGGCGCCGGTGAGCGTGACCGCGGCGCGCTCGACGACCGACACCCGGCATCTCCGTGGTGGCCTGCCACGACGGACAGGTGCGGGCCATGGCGAACCTCATGTACTGCGCCGAACCCGGCACGGCCGAACTCGCCCTGCTCGTCGAGGACGCCTGGCAGGGCCGCGGCCTGGGCGCCCAGCTCGCCCGCATTCTCGTCGACATCGCCCGCGACCACGCCATGGCCGAGGTCCGAGCCGCCATCATGGCGCAGAACCAGCGGATGCGCCGCCTCATGGTCTGCCTCGGAGCCACCCTTGGCTTCACCGACGACCCCGGGGTCGTCGAAGCCCGCCTGCCGCTGAGCGCCGGCGACTGAGGCAGGACGCGCCGGCACGTACGGTGAGACGTGTTTCAGCGGGAAAGTGAGTCCATCGACCGCGTGCACGCCGACGCGAAGCGGCGCTCCATCGTCAAGGCGGCGCCCACCACCGCACCGGCGCCCGCCAAGACCATGATCAGGCCGGCGACGTCGTTGACCGCGACCGAGAGCACCGCCGCGACCAGCATCGCGCCCATGTGCAGCGACTGGTCGAGCACGTACGGTGCCTCCGCCCAGTCATGGCACCTCTTCAGCTCGATCAGCCGGTGGACGATCCAGCGGCGATCGATCACCGCGTGCGTGCTGGCCGACACCACGAGCGCCGTCGCCATGCCGACGATCTCCAGCGGCACCACCACACACACCAGCGCCAGAGCCGCCGCCTGCGTGGCGGCGTAGCCGGCGACGTGACGCAAGCAGGCGCCCCAGCCGGTCCACGGCGGCACTCCGGCGGCCAGCGCATCCGGATGCGGGACACTCTTGGCGGCTGCGACAGCGCTGCTCTGCACTACATGATCACCGACATGGTGGCTCGCGTACAGCGCGGCGAACATGACGGCGGCGAACGCGGCCGCGGTGGCATTCGACAAGGGGACTCCTTCGTGGGGTGCCTGGCGGACCGTGAGGAGGCGGCTGCGCGCTTCCCGCCAGGGGCTGAGCTTCGGCTCGACCGGTTCCGAGTCCTCAACGGCACGGGACGAGAGCGGCCCGCGGGCCGGGAACGCGGTGTCCTGGGTGAGCCGGAACGGGGAGGACATGTGTCGCACGGAGACCAGGCGGAGGGCCATGCGATCGGCTCACGAGGGTCTCTGGACGACCGGTCGGCGCGCGAACCGACGTCGCATGTCCGCCGGCGATGGTGCCCGGCCGTGGTCGCTGCTCGCGTAAGTGCCGGGGTGCGACGGCCAGCTCGAGGTCAGGCGCCCGCGCCGATGCCGCCCTCGGCGGCGAGCGGCAATGCGAGTACGTCCCTTACCTGGCATCCCCGGCTCATGCCGATGCACATACGTCCGCCCTTCCGGCTGTGTCCACTCTGTCGGCGGAGCCTGCGAGAAGTCTGCCGGGGCACGGCGAAGATGACCATGTACTTTTTCACATTCCCGGCCGCCATGCCTATCAGGTCGAACGCGTAGATCGTTCGCTCGCCTCCCTGGGAACGGACTCCGGATCGGGCACGGATGTTGCTCGCGGTGAGCCGTTGCGGAGCACTCGGACCAGCGAGCCGGGAGTGATCAGCGACAACGGCGGAGCGTAGAGGTTGGCCACCCGCTGGAAGCGCAACGCCAGCTCCTGATCGTGCGCGGCGGCGGCGTGGAAACGCTCCAGATAGGCGTTGAGCAGGCGCTTCTTCAGGCTCAAGGTGCTGGCGGCGTGGAGCAGCCGCACGTCGTCGTCGACGGTGATCTGCCACGGCCCGTCCACCACCTTGGCGACCCGCTTGAAGAACGGCAGCGGGCGCAGGTCGGTCTTCAGCAGTTCCAACGCCTCCAGCGCGGCGACCGTCATGCCCTGGCCGTACCTGGGATTGAACGCGCAGACGGCGTCCCCTGTGACGAGCAGACCGTCGGGGAAACGGGTCATCCGTTCGTAGCGGCGCCTGATCCCGGCCGGGTTCCGGTACACCTGCGGCTTCCCGATGGGCTGGGCGGTGCTGATGAGCCGGTGCAGATCGAGGGCCGGCAGGTCGGCCGCGAACTCGGCGAACCCGGCCAGGCTGCGGCCGGGAGCCTGGCCGTAGCCGACCAGGGTGACGATCCAGCGGTCGCCCTCCATCGCCAGCGCCACCCCGCCGCGAGGCTTGTCAGGGGTGGGGGCGACGACGACGATCAGATCTCCGTCGAGGTCGCCGGGGCGGCGGCGGAACTCGCGCGTCCCGTATCGCACGTCCAACATGACGTGTTCCTCGGCCGGTGGCACGATGCCCAGCTCGTCCAGCCAGAACGGCGTGCGCGAGCCGCGGCCGCTCGCGTCGACGACCAGGTCGGCCGGAATGGGCTCGCCACCGGCGAGCCGCACCCTGGTGACGCGGTCCCGCTCGACGAGCAGGCTCGCGGCGACGCTGTCGGGCAGCAGCCGTACGCCGGGCAGCGCGGTGATCCGGCGCCGCACCTGACCTTCGAGCATCGGGCGGCTGGCGAGCAGCCCGGTCATGCCGCTCTCGACCCTGGCGTGCCGCTGCCCGCAGTGGATGTGCCGGGCATTCCGCTGCACGTCGCTGGCGATCGCGCCCTGCGCGACCAGCTCGGCCGTGATGCCCGGCAACAACCGCTCGACGGCCTCGTGACCCCGGGCCAGCAGGGCGTGCGCGTGCCGGCTCTGCCCGACGCCCTTGCGGTGCTCGTCGTCATCGGGCATGGCGTCGCGGTCGAGCACCGTGACCCGTGCGAACTTCGCGTGCAGAGCGGCGGCGGACAGGAGCCCCGCCATGCTCGCGCCGATGACGATGGCGTGGTTCATCGATCTCCTTTGTAGTCGGCCACGGTCTCGATGAGTCGTGGCGGGGTCGCCCGCGGGTCGTTGGGGGAGAGGCGAAACGCGCTTTTCGAGTGCAGCCGTTCGAGGGGGCGGCCCGTGCTCTACGCCGAGCATCGTGTACCGGCAGCACCATGTGCGCATTCCGCTCAAAGTCAGCGATTACGCTGATTGCCCGAGACCAGGCTATCCACACGTCCGGTCATATAGCGACATGGGGTGCCGATAAATTGCGGGGTCGGAGGCCCGAATATCTCGACGCGGAGGAAAATATCCCCGGGGTGCGGACACCTTCGTTGAGGTCCGGCGGCGAGACTGCGTAATCCGGGGAGTTGAAAGGTCTGCTTCCCTGGCCTTGGCGGCCGGCTCTGGGCGTGCGTCATGGCGCCCATGCGCAAGGAGTGGTCCGATCAGCCTGTCCGCTGATGGGGCAGTTTCCGGCCGGCGCGCCGTTATGGAATCGTTTTATTCCAGTACGTCTTGTGCGCACGCCTCAGATGCGTTTCTTGCCGCACGAAGATTGCGGGCGCGCCTAATCACATTCTGGCCTGAGCGGCGGGAATTGTCAGTTGAAGACGACGACCTGGCGGCCGATCACGTCGCCCCGGCCCAGGGCGGCCAGGCGGTCATTGATGTCGTCAAGCCTGATCGCCGTGAAGGTGTGCCTGACCCGGCCGCCCGCACCTGGTCGGTCGGGGCCCGAATCCGCATCGATGCGGATGAGGTGGCGGTTGGGGACGGTGACGTACTCGGCGAATCCTCCGGGCGGGCCGAAGCCGATCCATCCGCCGCTTCCCGTGCAGAGTTGTTCGTTGCCCTCATGGCACTGGCGGCACGCCGGGGTGGCTGGGCTGGGTGATGTCCGCTCATGTGCTGGGCCGCGCGATCCTGGTGGTCACCGCCGATATCCCCGCCTGAGCCTTTCGGCCGAGGCGGGGATCTCCGGTCTCGCACGGTGACGGCACCCAGGTGTCAGCAGAACCGCTTCACGTGGTCGACCTGCTTGTTGTAGCGGCCCAGCGAATCGAGCACCTGGCCCTGTTGGACGCGGACCAGAGTCTTGTCGTAGCGGTGGCCGTTGGAGCGCTTGCCGTGGTCGTCATGGTTGATGAGGTTGACCCGGCTGCCGGTGTTGTTCCAGACCGACGACATCATGTCGTTGAAGCCATGACGGCCGAGGTCCATCCACTCGTTGCACTTCAGATACACCCCGACCTGCGTCAAGGGTGGCTCGGTCTTGAAGTCCTCACCGGACCAGAAACAGAAACTGCCTTTCTTGCACCAGGGTTTCTTGTCGAGCCGGCCGGCGAAGGTGCGGACGACCTTCCCGTTCACGTAGCTGACCTGGTTGACGGCAATTCGAGTGTTCACGGCGGCCGTGGCCGGGGCGAGACCGGCCGCGGTGAGCGTCGCGGTGGCGGCCACGCCGAGCGTCAGCAGCCTGACGATATTGGTGGTCATCATCATGTCCTTCGTGGTCGGGGCGGTGGCGGCGATCGACGACACCTGCTCGGTCACAAGATGCGCCGAACAAGCCGGAAGTTCGACTCCGAGCCGGGCGCCGGTGGCGAGTCCCCGCCGGGAGAAGTCACGACGTGGAGCCGTCGTCCTCATCGCGGCTGGAAGATCTCCCATGCGCCGGCCTTGTCGGTGCGTGCCCGGAGCATGCCTTTGTCGGCGCCGTCGTAGTCCAGCTCGACGCTCACATAACGCTGGGCGGCCACGGAGAAGATGGTCTGGAAGTTCTCGTGCCGGCAGATGCGGAGTTTCTCCCACGGCCCGATGGAGGACGATCGAGCGCGCAGCATCCCCTGCTTGTAGCCCGCGTATTCCAGCTCGACGCTGACGATGCCGCCGCTGGACGCCAGCACCCACTCCTGACGCGGATCGTCTCCCCCGGGATAGGGGTCCACGCCGTCGAGAGCGACCTTGAGGGAATCGGCGCGCTTATGCACGTGCGCGAGAGCGGGGGTCGTGCCGGTCAGCGAGAGCGCTCCCACGGTCAAGGCGGTGCCGCATACGCGCACGATGTTCTTGAGGCTCATTTTTCTGCTTTCTGCGATATCTACGTGGCCGGTCGCCCTTGTCACTCTTGAACGCGTCGTCACGCGAGACCGGAGATGCTGAACCGTTCCCAGTTGCCGATGGTCGCCGAGCGTGCCCGCAGCATGCCCGCGCCGTCGTTCTTGTAGTCGAACTCCGCGGCCACCCATTTGCCGTTGGCGACAGATTTGTACGCGCAGTGAAGGGAGTCGCACTTCTCCAGGAACTTCTCCCACTGCCCGACCGAGGTGGAACGCGCCCGCAGCATGCCGTAGTCGGCGCCCGAGTACTCCACCTCCGCGCTCACGTAACGCTGGGCGGCCTGCGAGTAAAGGACGGTGTATTGGTACTGGTCCTTGTACTCGCCGCCGTAATAGTTGCAGATCTTGAACATCTCCCATGCGCCGATACCGGTCGACCGGGCACGGATCATTCCTTCCTTCTGCCCCGTGTAGTCGAGTTCGGCGCTGAGCGCGCGCTTGTTCTCCTTCGCCCGGAGAACTTGATTCGGCGTACAGTCCACCCTCAGGTCATCGGCGCTCGCCGTCGGCGCCGTGGTCAGCATGAGCGATCCCGCCGTCATGGTCACACCGGTGGTACGCAACAGCTTCTTGAGGTTCATGTCTCTGCTCTCCGCGATGACGTGCTGCGGCCTGACGGCTACGCGTGGCCGCTGATGGCAGTGGTACAGGGGCCCGTACGCTCTTCGGCCGTGATCGAACAACGGCGCGGGGCACGGGGGCCGGTCCTTCGATGGCTGGGGTTCGACTCCATGGGCGTCGGCCCTGGTTCACGTTCGTCGACTCCGCCAGGCACAACCGTAGAAGCCGGACGCCCTGTGGGCGGACTCGCGATCGTTCTGCTCAACCTCGAGGGGAACGATGCGTCCGCCACGCGTCACGTGATCCCCGCCGCCCTCTGGACGGGCCGGGACGGCGTCAGCCGCGGGACGGTGGCGACGAAGACGAGCAGACCGGTGACGGTCAGCGCCACACCGGCCCAGGCCGTCGAGACGGTGCCCAGTCCCACCGCCAGAGTGATCGAGCCACCGACGGCGCCCAGCGCGTTGGCCAGGTTGAGCGCCGCGAGGTTGAGGGCGCCCATCAGTGTGGGGGCCTCGGGGGCGTACGTGGTGAGCAACACCTGGATCGTGGGGATGGCGAGCATCATGGTCGCACCGACTCCGAACAGCGCGGGCATGAGCACCCAGACCGTCTCACCCGCTGTGACGATCACCAGCAGGAACGCCAGGACGCTGGAGTAGCCGATCACGAGCCCCCGGTAGGTGTAGCGGTCGGCAAGGTGTCCACCGAGCTGGTTCCCCGCCGCCATGCCGAGGCCGAACACCGCCAGGCCGATGGGGATCAGCGAGTCATCGGTCATCGCCGCGTCCGTGACGTAGGGGCCGATGAAGGTGTAGACGGCGAAGATGCTCGAGATGCCGAGCGCGGCGACGGCCATGATCACCCAGACCATGGGGCGGCGCAGGGCGCCCAGTTCATGGGAGAGAGGTCCTCCGTCGAGATCGGAAGTGGCCGGCACCCACACCAGGATGGCCAGGCCGGCGAGCAGGCCGATCGCGGTGACCACGCCGTACAGCGCCTGCCAGCCGGCCTGTTGCCCGACGAAGGTGCCGAGGGGCGAACCGAAGATCGTCGCGACCGTCAGGCCGGCCATGACCGTCGCGAAAGCTCTTCCGCTCTTGCCCGGGCTGTAGACGTAGGAGGCGACGACCGCGCCGGCGCCGAAGTAGGCGCCTTGGACGGTGCCGGTGATGAAGCGGGCGGCGATGAGCATGCCGACGTTCGTCGACAGCGCCGACATCAGGTTGCCGAGAAGGAACAGCATGGTGAGCCCGAGGAGCAGGTGCCTGCGGTTCAACCGGGCGCCCGCGATCGTGATGACGGGGGATCCGATCATGACCCCGGCCGCGTAGGCGGTCACGGCGTACGTCGCCTGCGGGATGGTGATGCCCATGTCGGCGGCGAAGAGCTGGATGATGCCGTTGCTGCCGAACGAAGCTACGCAGGGCGAGTTGAAGAAGAGTGAAGCCGCGGTGAATCCGCCCTCGCCCCCGGGCGTGGCCATCCATGGAGTCAGCCGGCCATCAGGCGTCAGTCCAGCGGGGGAAGGTGGCCGCCTGCCCCACGAGCAGGCCGTCTTCCACCAGGTTCCACATCGTGACGTCCTCGATCCAGAACCGGCGGCCGGACTTGGCGATGCGCCGGCCGCGGTAGCCGGTCGCGTAACCCTTCTCGTGCACGGCGTCCAGGAGTCGCTGCCGGTCCTCGCGCCGGTCCGGCTCCGCCGAGAACCGGGACGGAAGGCCCACGAACTCGGCCCAGTCGTACTCGAAGCAGCGTTGGGCGGTGAGGTTGGCGTAGGTGAAGCGAGGGTCGTCCGCCCCGTCATGGGCCAGGACGCCGAAGGGCGCGTCCTCGTACAGCCAGCGTGCGGTGGCGTCGGGGCCTGCCAGCGCGGTGCCGACGAAGCGCAGATGGCAGGCCGCGAGCAGGGAGAAAAAGTGGTGATTCACGTCGTAGAAACCGTTCATCGTCACATTCATTGGTCCGGAGCCGCGAGGGCACAGCGCCCGCCTCGTCAGACAGCCCGGGCGCGTCTTCCCCGGAGGACGTCGATGATGAGGAAGGCGGCCAGGGAGATGCCCACCAAGGGCAGGAAGACGCCGGCGATCACGGTGAGGAGGGCCAGAGGAGCCAGCGTCGTCCAATGCAGGCGGCGCCATCGGCCGCGCGCGGGTGGCAGGGGGAGGCCGCCGCGCGGCCGTCGCCGCCACCACATCCGGTATCCGAGCACGATGAGTGTCACGAGGCCGGCCGCGAGCGCCATGAGCATGATCTGGCCGGGCAGACCGAACAGCAGCCCCATGTGGGCGTCGATACCCCAGCGGGTCAGTTTGGCGGCCAGCGGGTAGTCGGCGAAGGGCAGGCGCGCGCTCACCTGTCCGGTGACGGAGTCGACCGCGATCTGGTCCAGGTGCACGGGCCACTGTTTGTCGATCTGGCTGACCAGGTAGGGGGCGCCGGCCGCGGCCGGCCAGGCGATCTCCAGCGGGCCGGGCATCTGCGCGCGCTTGGCCGTCTCCGCGACGTGATCCACGCCGATCACGGGGGCCGATCCAGGGTGGTTTCCCGGGTGGTGGGCGGCGTGCTCCCCGGAAGCGGCGGAGATCTTAGGGGTCTGCCAGCCGAGAGCGGCACGCACGGTGCCGACGTTCGCTCCGGCGTAGGTCGACCAGGTCAGCCCGGTGGCCGACAACGCCAACAGGCCCAGCACGGTCCACACGCCGATGCTGCCGTGCCAGGACAGGATGCGCCGGGAACCGATGGTGCGGCGTTCGGGCACGACCGCCAGGCGGCGATGACTGCGCCGCCTGGCGAGCCACAGCAGCAGGCCGCCCAGTGCCACGACCCACAGCCAGCTCGCCGCCAGTTCGCTGTAGACGCGTCCGGGCTCACCGAGGTTCAGGTGGCGGTGCAGACCGGAGATCCAGGCCCGTACGGGCAGCGCGCCGGAGCTGCCGTAGCTCTCCAGCGTGCCGCGGACGCCGGCGGTGTAGGGGTCGACGAAGACGGCCAGTCTGGTGCCGGCCGGCAGGCCGGGGGCGTCGAACAGGACCCGGGTGGTGAGACCGGCTTCGGCGGCCGGTTGCACGGCGCTGACCTTGCCGCGGGGTTGAGCGGCTTGCGCGGCCGTGACCTGCTGGGACAGGGGCAGCGGCGTCCGCCCGGCCGGCGCGGTCAGTTCGTGCGCGTAGACGATCTTCTCGATCTGCAGGGAGGCGGCGTACAGAAAGCCGGTGAGTGCGGCGACCAGGAGGAAGGGCGCGACGAGCAGTCCGGCGTAGAAGTGCAGCCGCACCACGAGGGGGCGCAGGTCCGTCCAGGCCGGCCTGCGCGTCCGTGGTGATGCCGTTCCCGGCACGTCGGTCGCCCCCGGCGTGGATGACATGCCGACAGAGGAGGTCATGAAGCGGTTCTCCGTTCGACTCGGACGCATCCGGCCGGGCATGCCGTCGTTGCTGTGGCATGCCCGGCCGGATGCGGGTGGGTTACCAGCGGTTGCCGGTGTGGAGCTGGCCGCGTACGGCGCCGTCGGGGAACTGGGCGGTGTGGAGGTTGGCGTACCACTTCTTCGGGTTGGCCTTGATGCCGCGCAGGAGGCTGCTCTTGACCCGGACCGAGCCGAAGGCGGTGTTGCCGCGGATACGGCTGTTGGACAGCAGATCGATCACCACCGGGCCGTTGACCCCGGCCTTGCCGCGGTGGATGTGCAGAGCCGTCGGCCTGCCGGTGTTACGCCACTGCACGAAGAAGTAGAACCGGTCGCCACTGATCCGGAACTTGGCGGCGGCCACACCGTTCGGATCGTTGACCTTCTTGCCCGGCTCCGGCACCTCGTTCCTGCCGAACAGCGTGGAGGAGAAGTAGTACTTCCTGAACGAGGCGACCGAGTGGGCGCCGGCCGAGGAGGAGGCGACCGTGACCGCCTGCGCGGTCTGGGGAGCCGCGGCCGCGGGCGCGGCGATCACCGTGCCGAGAGCCAGCGCCGCGACGGCTCCCGCCGCCACCGCGCCGGCGACCTTACGGCCGCCCGACATCCGCTGGCCGCTCACCGGCTTAAACGTGTTCATCATGACCCTTTCCTTGCTGTCCCTGGGAACCGTTTGTCGCTACGGACAGTAGAAAGGACCCTAGTGGGCTTTCTGCGGATAAATTCACGTAAAGCCTGTGATCAATGCCACATAAATGCCCGATTCTGCTGAACCTGCAGGTCATGCTCTTGATCCAGTTGATCGGACGACTCGGAAGTCAATGCGTCCGAGCAAGTCGATCTTTGTTTTTCCGGTGCTGCGGCAAACCCTTTCCTGCCGCCGCGAGTTTTATTTACCCCTATTCTCCGGACGCCTGTCCTGAGGTCAATTCAAAAACGGGGTGCCTTATTGTTCTGACGACCGGGCGGCTCATCCTCGAGCTCCGCCAGGAACATCTCGGCACGGCGGGCGAACAGATGTGCCTCACGCTCGGCCGACAGCGCGCGGGCTCTTTCTGCCGTGGCCCGGACGACCGCGACGGGCTCGCCGAGAGCCTGCTGCAATCTCGCGCGCAGGAGCAGGAGCAGACCCTCCGGATAGCGCTGGCCATAGGTGTCGAGGCAGCGGTCGGCCAGGTCAAGGGCCGCGGCCGCCAAGACGAAGGAGAAGTCGGGATCCACGGCGATCCCCCGATCGGCCGCGCGCAACGCCCACTCCGGGTCGCCGACGATCACCGCGGTCCGCACGGCGATGGCGGACCAGATCGTGACCGCATAGGGGTCGTCGCCGGCGTCCGCCTTCAGGGTGTCGAACAGTGCCCGCGCCGCATCGACGTCACCGTGCAGCGCGGAGATCTCCGCGAGCATTCCGACCATGAGCGACTGCAGGTCGTGGCGGACCTGGTTGTCCGCACGCCGGGCCTGGTCGCGCAGCATGATCCGATGGGCTTCCGACAGCAGGCGGAAAGCGTCGCCGACATTGCCCAGGTTCCACGGGTGCAGCCCCCAGGCTTCCAGACCGTACGCGTACACGATCGGATTGCTGGAGGCCTTGCCCTGATCGAGCAGCTGCCGCGCCAGCGGACCGCTGCGATCGAATTCGATGCCCTGCTGGTGCACGACCCAGCGGGAGTACAGAAAGTCGGTGGCTTCGACTTCCTGGCCGAGGTCAAGGGCCAGTCGCTCGGCCCGTTCCAGCAGTTCGGGGATGAGGTTGCCGTACATCGAACTCATTCCGAGAACCGCGGTGAGCTGCGACAACGCGGCCAGCTCCAGCTCCGCCAGACCCGCCGTCCGCGCGACCTCCACGGCTTTGCGCAGGTGCCGCTCGGCGGCCTGGAACGCGGACTTGGCCGCCGCGTCGCGGCCGGCGCGCACCATGGCGTGGGCGGTCCGCGCGGAGTCCGCCAGCGGGCCGGCCGCCCACAGGTGGAAGGCGAGCCGCTCGGCGACGGACTCGCCCTCCGCGTTGAAGTGCTCCAGAGCGTCCGCGACGCTCAGATGCAAGCTGGGGGTCCGCCACAGCGGCATGGTCTCGGCGACCGACTCGCGGACCAGGTCGTGCGTGAAACGGAACGCGTACGGATCGCCGGCGGCCGGGCCGAGCAGGCCCAGTGCTTCCAAGGGTTCGAGCCGGTCGAGGCAGGTCGGGAGGTCGAGCCCGGTCGCGCGAGCGAGCAGGGCGAGGCTGACGTCGCGGCCGATGAGCGCGGCGACCTGAAGCAGGCGCCGGGTGCCGTCGTCGAGGCCGGCCATCCGGTCGCGGACGACGTCACGCACCGTCGACGGCACACCCGTCCGGGCCACGGCGTCCTGCGTGAGCACGCCTCCGTCAGCCAGCAGCCGCGACAGTTCCCGGACGAAGAACGGGTTGCCCGCGGTCCGAGCGTGGATGCTGCGCGTGACACCGGGGGCAGGGAACTGGTTGGTCTCGCCGCGGACGACTTCGGCCACCTCGGCGAGGCTGAGCGGGCCGAGGTGGATGCGGCGATGGCCGGGGATCCGGCTCGCGACGGCGAGCAGGCGCGACAGCTGGGTGCCGGGCGCGGGCGCGTGATCGCGGAGTGCGCCGATGACGGCGACGCGGTCCGGTAGCCGGGCCGCCAGATGGCTGAAAAGCCGCAACGACGCGACGTCGGCCCACTGGAGGTCGTCGAACAGGAGCAGGGCCGGCCGCAGCGCCGAGGACTCGCCGACGGCGGCCACGACTCGTTCGAACTGGCGGAACTGGGCGCCGCTGTCCGGCATCGCCGGTGCGGCGGAGCCGTCGCCGTGCGGGTCGGCGAGCCGGCTGAGCTCGGTGGCGAGCCACTTGTCCCGCGCGCCGGCGGGCAGCGCGTTCAGCACCGTGCCGACCGCCTGCATCCACGGCCACATCGAGGGCGTCCCGTCGCCTTCCAGGCAGCGGCCCCACACGACGAGCGCGCCACGCGCCTCCGCCTCGGCTGCGATCTCCTCCAGCAGACGGGTCTTGCCCACCCCCGGCTCGCCGTCGACGACGACGAGCCCGCTGCCGCCGGCGAGCGCCGATTCGGTCGCGTGCCGCAGCACCGCGAGTTCCTGGCTCCGGCCGACCAGGCCCGTGGCGGGCCGCGCCCCGGATGCCGGAGCCGCCGGCCATGACGCGGGCGGTCGCCCGTCGGTTGTCGCGTACGGGCTCGGGCGCCACGGTCTTGTTCAGTACGCGCTGGTGGGCGGCCCGCAGCACGGGGCCGGGATCGATGCCGAGTTCCTCGGCCAGGCGGTTACGGACCGTCTGGTACAGCGACAACGCCTGTACCTGCTGCCCTGCGGCGCCCAGAGTGGAGATGAGGCTCGCGTGCACGGGCTCGTGCAACGGCGACATCGAGGTGGCCAGCTGCAACGGCGTCAGCACGCGTTCCGGCCGGCCCATTGACAGCGCCAGCTCCGCCGCCGCCGTACACGTGGACAGGAACTCGCTGTCGAGCCCGGCGAAGATCGGCACGGCGGCGGGCCCGTAGGCCAGCCCCTCACCCGCGGAGCCCTGCCACAGCCCCATGGCCTCCACGTAGCAGTCGAGTGCCGCCTCCCGCCGCTGCTCCGTGAGGGCTGCCTCGCCGGCTTGGGTGCGCTCACGGAAAACGGCCAGGTCGAGCATGCCGGTTCCGGGCACGAACAGATAGCCGTTGCTTCGGCGCCGCAGGTAGGAGCCGGTCCCGCGAATCGGCAGCGAGGGCTCCAGCAGCCGCCGCAACGCGCCCACGTACTTGTGGATGACGTTGACGGCGCTGGCCGGAGCATCGTCGTCCCAGATCAGATCGACCAGCTCGCCCATGCTGACCAGCCGCCCCTCCCGGGCCAGCAGCAACGCGAGCAGGTAAGCCTGCTGACGGGGACCCGCGTCCAGTTCGACGCCGTCGCGCCAGAGCCGCAGCGGGCCGAGAATCTGCAGCCGCAGCAGGCCGCCGGATGCGGGCTGGGCCGCACCCGTTATCGGCAGGCCGATCCCGCAGGAGCGGGATCGAACTTTCGGCCTCGTCGAAGCATCTTGATGCCGAAACGATCGGCGGCTGGGCCGGCACTGGAAGCGAATGTAGGTGACCATGGCCGAGATGCTCGCAGCCCGGCTGCACATACCCTCCCGCAAGGTCCGCATGGAGGAGGTGCCGGTGCCTGAACCCGGTTTCGGGCAGGCCCGCGTCAAAGTGCGGGCGGCCGGGGTGTGCCTGTCCGACGTGCACCTCACCGACGGGACACTCACGCCCAAGCTGCTGAGCGGCGATGCGGTGACGCTCGGCCACGAGGTGTCCGGCGTCATCGACGCCCTCGGCGCGGGTGTGACCGGCTGGGCGGTGGGCGACCGGGTAGTGCTGCAGGCCGGAGAGCCTGACCGTGGCACCCGCGGTGTGGACTTCGACGGCGGCTACGCCGAGTACGCCTTGGCCTCGGCCCGTTCACTGGTGCCCGTCCCCGCCGGCCTGCCGTTCGAGCAGGCCTGCATCATCCCCGACGCCGTCTCCACCCCTTGGGCGGCCATCACCGCCACCGCGGCCGTCCGGCCCGGCGAGGCGGTGGCGGTCTGGGGCGTCGGCGGGCTCGGCGCGCACGCGGTGCAGCTGCTACGCCTCATCGGCGCGGCGCCGGTGATCGCCGTCGACCCCCTCCCGGCGGCCCGGCTGCGCGGGATCGACGCCGGAGCCGACGCCGTCCTCGACCCGGCGGACCCCCGGCTGCGTGACATCGTCAGCGCGATGACCGGCGGCCTCGGGCTGGACGCCGCCTTCGACTTCGCCGGCGTCGCCCACGCACGCGAGCAGGCCATGCTGCTTCTCGGCCAGGGCGGCCGGTTGATCGTGGCAGGTCTGGCCAACGAGCCGCTGACCGTGCCCAACGACATCGCGCTGGCCTACTTCGGTCAATCCGTACGCGGCCACTACGGCTCCCACCCCGACCACCTGCATCAGCTCATCGGCCTGGCCATGCGCGGCCGGCTCGACCTGACCGGGTCCATCAGCGACGTTCTGCCGCTGGCGGAGGCACCGGTGGCCGTGGACCGGCTGGCCCGTAAGGAGGGCGACCCGGTCCGTCTCATCCTGCGCCCCTGACCAGCGACGGGCCGGGGCCGGCGGGCGGCGGGCTCGAAACCCGAGCACGCCGGCCCGGCCCCAGCACTGATCAGTTACGGATACGGTCGGTCGCAGGGTCGATGCCCGCCTCCCGCAGAGCGGGATAAACAGTGTTAGAACGATCAAGGCCGGTGAGGTCGGCGATGGCCTTGACATTGTGTCTGCCGGCTCGCCACATCGCCACCGCGTACCTGCGCAGCCGCCTCTTGGGGACCTCGCCGGTGGCCTGCTCGGCCTCCAGCGCCGCGTCCAGTTCGGCCAGGGCGTCCCGCCGGCCGGTATCACGTGGATCGTCGCCGTCCTGGACGCGATCGGGAACAGGAGCGTCGTCGCGGTAGGGCGCCAGCCTTCGCACGCGTGCGGCCAGTGACTCCCGCAGGATGTCCGCCACGATGCCGGAGTCTCCGTCGACCCCGGCCAGGATGCGCGTCCAGACGGCGGCCGCGGCCGTACCAGAGGTGTACACGCGCACCGTCTGGCCGACGCCACCTGGTGTCAGGAGCGTCTCCCGCTCAGGCGGAACGGTGTAGCGGTCGACGACCTCCCAGAAAGTCAGGTGGTCCCCGCCGGGATGGTAGACCTGATACCGATACAGGCTGGCCCAGACGCCGCCTTCCCGTACGGTGATCTCCTCCGTGTCCACCCGGACAGCAGCCGCGACGCAGGCCTTGACGCGTGCGTCGAACTGGCGGGCGTTGGCCGCGATGGCGATGCGGCTGGACAGCCGCCGGCCCGCCGTAGGCCTCGTCATGCTTCTCCTCGAGGTTCGGCGAAGGGTAGGGCCTCCCGGCTGGGGGCGGCGCGGGAGGCCCTGGTCATGGACGGCGGTCAGCTCTTGGCGGGCGGCCGGGCATTCTCGTAATCGCCGTGCTGGAAAACCAGCGTGGTCGAGTAGAAGGCCTGCCACTTTCCGAAGTCCTTCGCGCGGGCGCGCAGCATGTTGGCGCCGTCGCCGGTGTAGGCCCGCTCGACCGACACCCATGCCGTAGTCGGCTCCTGCGTAGTCGAGCTCGGCGCTCACGTAGAGACCGGTGCTCATCAGTTGGATGGTGCTGTACGTCGCCTCGTCGCAGACCCTGAACAGCTCCCATTTCTTCGGGTCTTTGTTTCCTGAGGTGCGAGCCCGGAGCATCCCCTTGTAGCGTCCGGGGTAGTTCATTTCGGCGCTGACCATGTTGCCGTGTGTGAATAGATGGGGCCGGTCCGGCATTTACGCCGTGCCGTGGTTCCGCTCTCACCGGCGGCGTCCTGCCGCCTGGCATACTGGACGGATCCGCCGGCCGGAGCGGAGGCGGCGTCCGCCGGGGGCATCGCCGTCATGACGAGCGCCGCCGTCGCGCTCATGCCGAGCGCGCGGAGGAGTTTTCCAGCTATCACGAGTCTTCTTCCCATGGTGTCGGTGATGGCTCGCCGGCCTCGTCGCGGGCCGTGGACGAGAGAGCGGGGGGACGCGTGATCATCCCCCGGCTCTCAAGATGCGCCGACCATGCTGGAAGTTCGATTTCCGAGCCTCAGACCGCGCGACTCATCCGGCGCCGCCGCTCGGCAGACGGTCCAAGGTGGCCAGAAACTCTTCCGCGCGCCGCGCGTACAAGTGGTTGCCGCGTTCGGCGGACAGCTTGCGGCATTGGTCGGCGACCGCCCTGACCTCGGCGACGGGTTTCCCGTTCGCGTGCAGCAGCCGGGCCCGCAGCAGCAGGAGCAGGCCCTCCGCGAAGCCCTCGTTGTAGCGGTCGAGGCAGTCCTCGGCCCGGTCGAGGGCCGCGGCGGCCTGGTCGAGCGCCCCCGCGGTCAGCCACATCTCACAGAGGAGTCCGATGAAGATCGTGATACTCGCGCGCAGCGGATCGAGCAGGTTGGTGGCGATGAGCCGTTCGGCCTCCGCCGCCGCGCCGGCCGGATCCCGGCCGGTCTTGGCCAGCGCCCAGTACCGGACCAGCCGCTGGTAGGTGCCGAGGAACACGAAGGAGAAGTGAGGATCCGCGGCGATCCCGCGTTCCGCCGCGCGCAGGGCCCGGACCGGGTCGCCGATGAACGCCTCCGTCCTCGACGTGTGGGTGGCCCACACGGTGACGGTGAACGGGTCGTCGCCGGCGGCCTCCAGCATCGTGAGCAACGATCGCGCCCCCTCGACGTCCCCGTGCAGCGCGGTCGTCTCCGCGAGCTTTCCGATCATCAGCAGTTTCAGGTCGTACCAGACGGGGTCCTCCTCACGCGGGCCGCCGCGGGTCATCAGGATGCGGCCCGCCTCGCTCAGGCAGCGGAACGCCTCCTCGTTGTCTCCCTCGGTGAACTGCTGCAGTCCCCACGTCTGCAGGCCGTACGCGCGTACGAGCGGATCGGCGGACGCCTCGCCCTGTTCCAGCATCCGCCGCGCCAGCGGCCTGCTGCGATCGCGCTCCAAGCCCTGGGCATGCGCCGCCCAGCGGGAGTAGAGGAAGACGGTGGCGTCGAGTTCCCGGTCAAGGCTCCTGGCCAGGTGCTCGGCTCGTTCCAGCAGATCGACCGTTGAGGTGCCGTACATCGTGAGCATTCCCCTGATCGCGATCAACTGCGACAGGGCGGACAACTCCGGCTCGGCCAGGCTCGCCGCCCGCGCGACCTGCACGGCGGTCCGCAGGTGCCGCTCGGCGGCCTCGAACGCCGACTTGATCGCGGCGCGGCGGCCCGCGCGTACCAGCGCCGCCACGGTCCGGCGCGGATCGGCGAGCGGGCCGGCGGACCACAGATGGTGGGCGACCCGTTCGGCGGCATGGTCGCCGGGCGAGCCGGTGCGCTCGAGCGCGTCGGCGACGCGTAGGTGCAGCCGGGACGTGCGCGACTGCGGGGTCGTCCTGGCGACCGCTTCGCGGACCAGGTCGTGCGAGAAGCGCAGGGAGAACGGATTCCCAGGTGAGGGTTCGAGCAGGCCGAGCGCTTCCACGGGCCCCAGACGGTCAAGCGAGATCTGGACATCGAGATCGGCGACCTCGGCAAGCAGGCGGAGGTCGATGTCGCGGCCGATGATCGCGGCGATCCGCAACAGCCCCCGGGCGCCGTCGTCGAGGCCGGCCATCCGGTCGCGCACCACGTCGAGCACAGTGGACGGCACCCCGGCCCGAGCCGGCGCCTCGTCCTCACCGAGCAGGCCGCCGGTGCTGAGGAGCTGCGACAGTTCGCGGACGAAGAACGGGTTGCCCGCGGTGCGGGCGTGGATCTCGCGGGCGGCCTCCGGGCTGGGCGCCCGGCCGGTCTCCCCGCAGACGAGTTCGGCCACCTCGGCAGGGCTGAGCGGGCCCAGATGGACGCGGCGCCGGCCCGAGACCCGGCTGACCGCGGCGAGCATCCGCGACAACTCAGTGCCCGGCACGGGCGCACGGTCACGCAGTGCTCCGACGACCATTGTGCGGGCCGGCAACCGCGCCGCCAGGTGGCCGAACAACCGCAGCGAGGTGACGTCGGCCCATTGGAGATCGTCGATGACGAGCAGCGTCGGCCGCAGCGCGGAGGCCTCGCCGACGGCGGCCACGACCTGTTCGAACAGCCGGAACTGGGCACGGCCGTCCGGCAGGGCCCGTGCGGTGACGCCCTCGTCACCCGGGTCGAGCAGGCGGCCGAGTTCGGCGGTCAGCCGGTTCTGTCGTACCGCGGCGGGCAGCGCCCCCAGCACCGTGCCGGCCGCCTGCACCCACGGCCACATCGAAGGCGTGCCTTCGCCCTCCATGCAGCGGCCCCACACGACGAGCGCACCACCCGCCTCCGCTTCGGCCGCGAGCTCCTCCAGCAGGCGAGTCTTGCCCACCCCCGGCTCACCGTCGATGATGGCGAGCCCTCTGCCACCGGTCAGCGCCGTCCCGGCCGCCTGCAGCAGCACGGCGAGCTCCGCGGCGCGGCCGACCATGCCCGCAGCGGGCGGCGTGGCGGATGCAGGAGTTCGTTGCCAGGGCGCGGGCGGCCGCCCGGAGGGCTGTCCGTCGGTCATCCGCACCGGCGGGGAAGGGGCGTCGTTCAGTACGCGCTGCTGGGCGGCCCGCAGCACGGGGCCGGGATCGACGCCGAGTTCCTCGGCCAGGCGCTCACGGACCTTCTGATACAACGACAACGCCTGTGCCTGCTGTCCTGCGGCGCCCAGGGTGGTGATCAGGCTCGCCTGTACGGGCTCGTGCAACGGCGACATCGAGGCGGCCAGCCGCAACGGCGGTAGCACGCGCTCAGGCCGGCCGAGCGAGACGGCGAGTTCGGCAGCCGCCGCACACGTGGACAGGAACTCGCCGTCCAGCCCCGCGAAGATCGGCATGGCGGCCGGTCCGTAGGCCAGTCCCTCGCCCGTGGAGCCCTGCCACAATCCCAGCGCCTCCACATAGCAGTCCAGCGCCGCCTCCCGCCGCTGCCGCGCGACGGCCTGGCCGGCGGCTTCGACGGACTCCCGGAAGACGGCCAGATCCAGCGCGCCGGGCCCGGCCGCGAACAGGTAGCCGTTACCGCGGCGCTGAAGGTAGGAGCCGTTGCCGCGGATCGGCAGCGAGGGCTCCAACAGCCGGCGTAGTGCGCCGACGTACTTGTGGATGACGTTGACCGCGCTGGCGGGAGCGTCGTCGTCCCAGATCAGATCGACCAGCTCCGGCGTGCTGATCAGCTGCCCTTCCCTGGCCAGCAGCAGCGCGAGCAGGTAGGCCTGCTGGCGGGGACCCGCGTTGAGTTCCTCATCGCCCCGCCACAGCCGCAACGGCCCGAGAATCTGCAACCGCAGGCCTCCGCCGGCCACCGATGCCGTCTCGCCGCCCGCAGAACGAACTGGCACAGTCACGCCGACCGACCTCCTGGGCTGCTGAAACGGATCGTCACCGTGTGGGCCAGGTCGCACCACTCGTCCTGGGTGAGTGAGTTTATGGCTTCCTTCAAGGCTCCTGGGCCCACGGGACCTCAGGCCCGATCGCGTTCGACGAGCCCGCGATCAGGTGAGCGAAAGGCATCCCGTGCTCGCGCACGGTCCGGCCGGGCGGCGCGCGAGCAGTGCGCCCTTGCCGGCCAGGAGCTCCGGCAGTGACACGTCCCTGATGTTCCCCAACGACGTGTCCCCGCGATGGGCGCAGACCCAGATCTCGCCGTCGGAATTCACGAACACGCCCTCCTGGCCTGTCGTGCACGACCGGATCATGGAGATTCGGCCCGAGATCAGGAAATGCCGCAGTCTCTCGAAATACACCCGGCGCTTGAAAACGCTCGCCGACTCGTCGATGACGCGCAGCAGCTCGGTGCGTTCAGCATGGGTCAAGGTGCTCATGCTCAGCGGATGACGGGACGGCACCGACACCGCGAGCAGCTCGATCTGCCATTTGCGATCCCGCGCCCGGCGTACGAGCTCCTCGGCCTCCCTCCAGTTGAGACTGGTCACCACTCCGCGCCGGCCGCGACCACGGTCTCCACGTCGGCCGACAGCGCGCTCAGGTAGGCGTTCCGCAACGGATCGGCAGCCACGGCAGAGGTCATTCCGTGCGGAAAGTCGACGAAGACCACTTTGACCCCGCGATCCAGCAACCGGTAGAGGGCCTGGAGGTCAGCGCCGGGACGCCCCGGACCGAAAGGGTCGTGTTAAATGAGCACGTCCGCGGCGTAGGCTCGGCCGCCGGCGAGCCGGCGCCCGCCGCGCCCTTCGATCTTGGTCACCTGGAGGGTGTTCCGCGGGCCGGCACAGCTCTCGACCAGGACGGGAGACTCCGGCCGGAGTCCGAGGTCGGCAGCAGGCCGGAGTCGACTCCGATCAGGCGCAGCCAGCCGGTGGCCATCGCGAGGTAGAACGAGCCCTTGTCCCTGACGAGCCAACTGGCATGCGTACGTGCCGCTCTCGCGTTCATGGCAGCGCCACCCTGGTCGGGAGATGCAGTCGCGGCTGCGAGGAGGGCTGAACGTTCCGCCGGAACGACTCAGGACCGCATGGGCCTCAGGGCTGGTCCCCGATGGGGGCCGCGCGCGGGATGGCGTCGCGCCTTGCGACTGCCGCCGATATCACCGGTCGAGGAAGCACGACAGGAGTCGCCTGAAGTCGTGCGGGTGCTCAAGCGATGGCACGTGCCCGCATCGGCCGAGGACGTGCAGGCGGACGTCGGCCAGGTGTTCGAGCAGGGGCAGGGCTGCCGTCCCGAGCGGGGTGACGCGGTCGTCGGCGCCGTGGACGAGCAGCACGGGTGCGCGGATTCCCGCCAGCGTCCGTGCCGAGAGGGTGAGGTCGTCGGCCCAGCGTGCCCTGGGTGGAGGGAACAGCGACGCGTATGCGGCCGCCCCCGCGCGCATCGCGGCCGCGCGGGCGGCGACGGCCGACTCGGTCACGAGCGCCTGGTCGAGGACGAGGCGGCTCAGCATGTCCCGTGCCCCGAGCGGGCCGGGGGCGGCGGCCCAGATCGCGTCGAGGTCGGCGGACAGCGGCGCCCCGGGGGCGCCCATCGTCGAGACCGCCACGACCCGGGTGACCTGCTGGGGGCGCGCGGCCGCCAGCGCCAGTGCCACGGCGCCGCCCATGGAGTGGCCCACCACGGCGTAGTGCTCGGCACCGAGAGCATCCATCAGGCCGGCGGCTTGTTCCGTCCACAGCCGGAGCCCGCCTCTGGAGCCCGCCGGGATCGGGGTACGGCCGAACCCCGCCTGGTCAGGAGCCACCAGGTGCCAGGACGTGCTCAGCGCCTGGGCCGTCGTCGCCCAGGCGCCGGATCCGGTCGTACCGGGTCCGGAGCCGTGCAGCATCAGCACCGCGGGCCCGGTGCCGCTCTCCAGGACGTGGACGGGGGAGCCGCCGATGGTGACGGTCCGAACTGCCGTCACCGGGACGGGCCGGGCGTGCTCATGCCGATGCGGAGTTGACGGACTTCGAGAAGACCTCCATCATCGCCCTGCCGAACTGCGGCATGTCGGGCCACCCCCGGCAGGAGACGAGGTTGCCGTCCACGACGTCGGGAGCGTCGATGACCGTCGCGCCCGCGTTCTCCATGTCACCGGTGATCGGCGGGAAGCACGCCGTCTTCCGCCCTTTCAGCAGCCCGTACACCGCCGGCACCTGCGCGCCGTGGCACACCAGCGCGATCGGGAGGTTGCGCGCGAAGAAGTGCTCGGTGATGCGCCTGACGTCGGCGTCGACCCGGATCCACTCGGGAGCGCGTCCCCCGGGGATGATGAGGGCGTCATAGCGCTCGACGTCGACCTCGGCCCAGGGCACGTCCACCGGCAGCTTCCGGCCGTTCTTCTCCACGTAGGCGTCGGAGTCGGGGTCGAACTCGTGGATGACCAGCTGAACGTCACGCATCGTCCGTGACGAGACGTCGACGTCCCAGCCGCCCTCCTGCACGCGATAGTAGGGATACATGGTGTCGAGCTCCTCGGCGGCGTCGCCGGTCAGGAGCAGCGCTCGGGGCACCTGCTTCTCCTCGCATCTGGGGCGGGTGAGGTGGATCCAATCCGATCTGATCGGATTGAGTTAGCATTTCTCGACCCAGCCCGCTCGTCAAGCCTCCGCCGCCATTCCGCTCGCGCCCTCGGCCTCGTCGAACAATCGCCGGAACCGCTCGCCGGACAGCAGGATGTGCCGGCGCATGGCGTAGGCGGCGGCGTCGGGGTCGCGCGCGGCGATCGCGGCCAGAACCTCCTCGTGCTCGGCCATGGCCAGGTGGGTGACCTGGGCGTCGCGGTGCAGCCGGAACAGGTGCACGTGCGTGTGCAGGCGGGCGAGCGCTTCGCGGATGACCTGGTTCTCCGCGCTCAGGGCGACGAGATCGTGAAAAGCGGCGTCGCGCAGCCCGAAGGCGCCATAGGCCATGGGGCCCTTGCCCCCCTCCAACTCCACCATGTCCTCCAGCATCCGCCGCATGCCGGCCACCTGGTCCGAGGACGCGCGTTCGGCGGATCTGCGCGCCGCCGCCGGTTCGAGGAGCAGGCGGACCTCCAGCATGTCCTCGAAGCGGTGCCGGGTGATCTGGGGGGGAATGTGATAGCCGGCATGGGGCACCCGCACGACCAGGCCCTCGGCCTCCATGCGGTTCAGAGCGTCTCGGATCGGCGTCTGCGAGACCCCCAGCTCCCGCGCCAGGACATCGATCGTGACGCGGGAACCGGGCTCGATCCGGAGCGACATCATCTGTCCGAGCAGCGTGTCGTACACCTCGTCGGCGAGCCGGCCGCGAGATCTCGGCGGCGGCGTTCCGTCCGTCATGGCCTCACGGCGCCGCGCGATCACCGCTTCGTCGTCCATCGTCACGTGAGGTCCTTTCTTGCGTCTCCGGGAACCTGTTGACATCGGTCGCCATACTGCGGGATGTTGACGCTCCCCACCGGATCGTATAGGAAAGGTGGCGGATGCCAGCCATCCTCACCTATCGGGGAACCGTCCGCCATCGCTCCGCTTCGATCAGTTGGAGCTTCCATGAGCATGCTCGACGTCCTGCTCGGTTCGCCACCGGACCGTACAAGGACCGAATTCCCGACTGCTTGAAGCCCCACCACGTCGCGGCGCATGCGTGACTCCGGTCCGCGGGTCAGCCCTGCGCCGGCCGGTGACACGCCCGAACAACCCAGTAACCGCTCGGCGAAGCACGCAGCAAGGCTCCAGAAGTCCCCGCCCAGAAAGCAGGCGAGAAGATGCGGTATCCCCGACGAAGAGGACGACTGTCCGTTCCAGGGCGAAAAGTGCGGCTGGCGACGGCGGCCATGGTGGTGGCCACGACCATGGCGGCCTGCGGCGGCCAGAACGACAGCGCCCCCAAGGCGCCGGCGACCATTCCGGAACTCACCAAGGATCCGCTGACCCTCAGCTTCATCTGGTTCGACTGGCCCCCCGCCCACGCGCTGGAAACCTTCGCCAACGCGGAGTACACCAAGCTGCGGCCGAACGTGACCATCAAGGTCAAGACCGTGCCGAACGCGAACTGGCACGACGCGATGTTCACCCAGTTCGCCGCGCACAAGACCGACTTCGACATCCCGATCCTGGACTCGCAACACATCGGCGAGGCCGTGACGAACGGCAACATCCTCGACATCACCGACTTCGTCAAGAAGAACATCGACGTCAAGGCCTACAACCCGTACCTCCTGGCGGCCTACGGCCAGTTCCCCCAGGCGGAGACCGGCAAGCGCGACGAGAACGCCAGCCTGTACGGACTGCCGCTGCTCGGCGACACCTGGACGATGATCTACCGCAAGGACCTGATCGGCGACAAGCCACCGCAGACCTGGGACGAGATGATCTCGGTCGCCGAGAAGTGCCAGGCGGACAACCCCGGCGTCAGCGGGCTGGCCTTCCACCAGGCCAACGGCTCCGACGCCGCGGCCGTCACCTACAACACGGTCAACGGCGTCTACGGCGGCAACCTCTGGAACCCGAAGACGCGCAAGATCAACGGCGTCCTCAACGACGCCGCGGGCCAGGAGGCGATGGACGTCCTGGTCAACAAGATGAAGCCGCTGACCGCCAAGGGCTCAGGCAACTGGTTCATCGACGAGGTGAACGCGGCTGTCGCCCAGGGCAAGGCCTGCATCGCGTTCAACTGGATCGCCGCGAGCGGCGGCCTGCTCGACCCGAAGCAGTCGACGCTCGGCACCACACGGGAGCAGATTCTCGGCAAGCTGGGTTTCGCCACCCTGCCGAGCCAGAAGACGAACCTGGTGCCTCTCGGCGGCATGGGGATGCACGTGTCGGCCTATTCCCCCGAGGCGAACCAGGCCGAGGCCCTGAGCTTCATGAAGTGGTTCGAGCAGGCCGACATCCAGAAGAAGTGGGCCGCGGCCGGTGGCGTGCCCTCGCGTACGGACGCCCTGGAGTCGCCCGAGTTCCTCGACGCCGCGCCGTTCAACCAGGTGTACACCGACTCGGTGCCGCGGATGCGGGACATGTGGAACGTGCCCGAGTACGCGCGCCTCGTCGACATCGAGAACACCAACGTGAACGCGGCTCTCAACGGCGCGAAGACACCGAAGGAGGCGCTCGACGACATCGCCAAGGAGCAGCAGAGCGTGCTCGACGCCGCCGGAGGCAAGGGCGGCGGCGGACTGTGAGTGACTCCGCCCCCCTGACGACCGACCAGCCCGGGCGGGTGGCGTCCGCGACGCCGCCCGCACCGGGCCGGTCCCGCCGCCTGAGCGACCGCGGGCTCGCCGTGGCCTTCACCTCGCCCGCGCTGCTGCTGTTGCTCGCCATGTCGGTGTTCCCGTTGCTGTGGGCGGTGTACCTGTCCTTCACCGACTACTCGGCCACCCGCGGGGGGCCGGCCCAGTTCGTCGGGTTCGGGAACTACACCGCCATCCTGGCTTCTGAGCAGGTTCACCTGAGGGCCTTGACGACGTTGGTCTACGTGGTCGGCGCGGTCACCCTGCAGACCGTGCTCGGTTTCGCCATCGCCTACCTGATCTCACGGCGCACGCGCGGGCGAGGGCTGCTGACCACGCTGTTCCTGGTGCCGATGATGCTGTCACCGGTCGTGGTGGGGCTGTTCTGGAGGTTCATGCTCGACGCGCAGTTCGGCGTGGTCAACAGCATGCTCGGCTCGATCGGCCTGGGGCAGGTGGAGTGGCTCACCGGGCAGCGAACGGCACTGATCTCCCTGATCCTGGTCGACACCTGGCAGTGGACGCCGTTCATCATGCTCATCGCACTCGCGGGCCTCACCGCGGTTCCCCGGTACCTGTACGAGGCCGCCTCGATCGATCGGGCGTCCGAGTGGTTCCGGTTCCGCACCATCACGCTTCCCCTGGTGTGGCCACTGCTCCTCATCGCCGTGCTGTTCAGGGCCATCGAGGCCTTCCGGCTGTTCGACCTGGTCTACATCCTCACCAGCGGAGGTCCGGGGGTCTCCACCGAGACGTTGTCGTTCCACGTCTACAAGGTCGCGTTCCTGGGCTTCAACACCGGGACCGCCTCGGCGTACGGGATCCTGATGATCCTCGTCGTCATCATCCTCACGCAGCTCTACCTGCGCTACCTGAACAAGCTCAAGGAGGATTGATGGCCGTCTCCGTCGACGAGGCCGTGTCCACACGGCCCGCCCGGGATCGGAGGTCCCCCACGCGCCGCTTCGGCGGCCGGGGCCGCTCCGCGCTGGAGGTCGCGCTGCTGACCGTGCTGGCCGCCGTGATGCTCTTTCCGGTGCTGTGGATGATCGAGACGTCCATCAAGGAGAACCGGGACGTCTACGCCATCCCGGCCAAGTTCTTCGACTTCAAGGTCACCATGGACCATTACAAGGACGTGTTCGTCGCCTCCGGCAGCGGTCGTTCGACCCTGTCCGTCGCGTTTCTCAACTCCGTCGTGGTCGCCGGGGCCTCCACGGCGCTGGCCACCGTGCTGGGGGTGCCGGCGGCCTGGGCCTACTCGCGCTTCGCGATGAAGGCCAAGAAGGACCAGCTGTTCTTCATCCTGTCCACCCGCTTCATGCCGCCCGTGGTGGTCGTGATCCCGATCTTCCTCATGTACCGCCAGGTCGGGCTCATCGACAGCAAGCTCGGCCTGATCCTCATCTACGCCGCGTTCAACGTCCCGTTCACGATCTGGATGATGAAGGGGTTCGTCGACGAGGTGCCCGCGGAGTACGAGGACGCCGCCATGCTCGACGGCTACACCCGCTTGCAGGCGTTCTGGCGATACACCTTGCCCCTGCTGCTGCCCGGCATCGCCGCGACGGCGGTCTTCGCGCTCATCTTCTCGTGGAACGAGTTCGTGTTCGCCATCTTCCTCACCTCCAGCGACAGCGTGCGGACGGCCCCGCCCGCCATCGCCGGCCTCATCGGCGGAACCACCGTGGACTGGGGTCTGGTGGCCGCCGCCTCTGTGGTGTTCGCCCTGCCGGTGCTCGTCTTCGCCTATCTGGTGCGCAAGCACCTCGTCGCCGGTGTGACGCTCGGGGCGGTGCGACGCTGATGGCCGGCATCGAGGTGAGCGCCCTGCACAAGCGCTACCCGGACGGGACGGTCGCGGTCGATCACGTGGACCTGTCCATCCGCGACGGTGAGCTGTTCGTGATGCTCGGCCCTTCGGGTTGCGGCAAGACGACCACACTGCGGGCCGTAGCCGGCCTGGAGCGGCAGACGACAGGCGACATCCGCATCGGCGACACGCTGGTCAACGACCTGCCGCCGGCCGAGCGCGACATCGCCATGGTGTTCCAGTTCTACGCGCTCTACCCGCATCTGCGAACCCGCGACAACCTGGCCTTCCCGCTGCGGGCCGAGGGACTGCCCAAGGCGGAGGTGCACGAGCGGGTCGACGAGGCCGCCCGGCTGATGCGGCTCGGTCCGCTCTTGGACCGGCGGCCGCGCCGGCTGTCCGGCGGGGAGCAGCAGCGCGTCGCGCTCGCCCGCGCGCTGGTGCGACGGCCGCGCGCGTTCCTCATGGACGAACCGCTCACCAATCTGGACGCGGAGCTGAGAGCGGACATGCGCACGGAGATCAAGCACCTGCAGGGGGAACTGGGGACGACGATGGTCTACGTCACCCACGACCAGGTCGAGGCCATGTCGCTCGGCCACAGGATCGCCATACTCAACAAGGGCCGCGTCGAGCAGATCGGCACGCCGCTGGAGGTCTACGACCGTCCGGCGAGTCTCTTCTGCGCCGCGTTCATCGGCTCTCCGCCGATGAACCTGATCGAGGTGGAGGTGGCCGACGGGAAGCTGCGCGGTCAGGGCGGACTGGTCCTCACGCCACCGCCGGGCCTGCCGCGCGACCGTCGCCTGGTCGCGGGCGTCCGGCCGGAGGCGCTGGAAGTCACCGAACCACAGGCGGAACGTTCGGTCCCGGCCCGCGTGGTCTCGGCGGAGTGGCTCGGCGACGAGATCATCTACGTGGTCGACCACGGCGGACAGAGGGACGTACGGGTGCGGATGCCGCCGACCGTCCGTTTCGCCGCTGACGCACCGGTCGGGCTGCGGCACACCGGCGGGACTCCGGCGGTCTACGACGTGCACACGGAAGAGCTGGTGGCCTGATGGGAACCGTGGCGGTGCGCGGGCTGCGCAAGTCCTTCGGCAAGGTCCAGGCCCTGGACGGGGTGACGCTGGACGTTCCGGACGGATCGTTCTTTGTCGTGCTCGGACCCTCCGGGGCGGGCAAGACGACGACCCTGCGCGCGATCGCCGGCCTGGACAAGCTCGACGCCGGGTCGGTGCATCTGGACGGGAGGGACGCGACCGGTGACGCCCCGGCCGCACGCGACCTGGCCATGGTCTTCCAGAACTACGCCCTCTACCCGCGGCACACGGCGTACGAGAACATCGCTTCGCCGCTGCGGGCACGCCGCTGTTCCGCGAGCGAGATCGCCGCCGCCGTCGAGCGGATCTCGAGCCTGCTGCACATCGAACGGCTGCTGCAGCGTCGTCCGGCGCAGTTGTCGGGCGGCGAGATGCAGCGGGTCGCCCTGGCCCGGGCGCTGGTACGTCACCCACGCGCGTTCCTCATGGACGAGCCGCTGACGAACCTCGATCTCAAGCTCCGGGTCGAGATGCGCACCGAGCTCACCCGCATCCACCGCAGCCTCGGAGCGACCTTCGTCTACGTCACCAACGACCAGGTTGAGGCCCTGTCCATGGCCGACCAGGTCGCGGTGCTCAAGGAGGGAAAGGTGCAGCAGACCGGAACGCCGGCCGAAGTGTACGAGCGTCCGGCCAACCAGTGGGTCGCGGGATTCGTTGGGAGCCCGCCGATCAGCCTGCTCGCCTGCCACGCCGAGGGAGATCGTCTGGTCGGGGCGGAAGGCTGGACGCTGCCGCGGCCCCGCTGGACCACGGCCGAGGACGGTCGCCCGCTGCTGCTGGGCGTGCGCGCGGAGGACCTGTCCGTCGAGCGGCGGGGGGACGCGTCGTTGCCGGGTGAGCTCTACGGCCTTGAGCCGCTCGGTGACCGGACGGTGGTCGACGTCCGGGTGGGGACGGAGATCCTCAAGGTCAAGGCACGGACCACCGTCACCGGTACGCCGGGCGAGCGGCTGCTCGTCACGGTCGACCTGGACCGTGCGCACCTGTTCGATGCGGGCACCGGGCTGGCGCTGTCCGAAGCCGGAAGGTGATCGGTGGCGCATCGAGAACTGCACAGGAGGCGGCGCGATGAGTGACCCGATGAACGTCCTGGCCCCCGAGCACCGGCGGCTGCGGATCGGCGACGCCTGGCGCGACGCCGCCGGCGGAGCCACCTTCGCCGTCGAGGACCCGGCCACCGGCAAGACCATCGCCGAGGTGGCGGACGCCGGCGTCGCGGACGGGCTCGCCGCCCTGGACGCGGCGAGCGCGGCGATGGCGGAGTGGGCGGCGACCCCGCCGCGACAACGGTCGGAGTTGCTGACCGCGACGTACCGGGCACTGATCGGGCGATCCGAGGAGGTCGCCCGGCTGATCACGCTTGAGATGGGCAAGCCGCTCGCCGAGGCCAGGGGAGAGGTGGCCTACGGCGCCGAGTTCTTCCGCTGGTTCGCCGAGGAGGCGGTGCGTGTCGAGGGACGCTACAACACGGCTCCCGCCGGCGGATATCGCATCCTCACCGTACCGAAGCCGGTCGGACCGTGCGTCTTCGTGACGCCCTGGAACTTTCCGCTGGCCATGGGTGCCCGCAAGATCGCTCCCGCGCTGGCGGCGGGCTGCACGACGATCACCAAGCCGGCCGCCCAGACGCCACTCACCATGCTGTTCCTGGCCCGCATCATGGAGGAGGCCGGCGTTCCCCCGGGGGTCGTCAACGTCGTGACCACCGAGCGGGCCGGCGAGGTGGTCTCAGCGCTGCTGGCCGACCGCCGGATCCGCAAGCTGTCGTTCACCGGGTCGACCGAGGTCGGGCGGCTGCTGCTGCGACAGGCGGCGGACAACGTGCTGCGCACCTCCATGGAACTGGGCGGCAACGCGGCCCTGATCGTGTGTGCCGACGCGGACCTGGACGTCGCGCTCGACGGCGCCATGGTGGCCAAGATGCGCAACATCGGGGAGTCCTGCATCGCGGCCAACCGGATCTACGTCGAGGAGCCGGTGCGCGAGGAGTTCACGGCGCGCTTCACCGAGCGGATGGGCGCGCTCTCGGTGGGTCACGGTCTCGACGACGGCGTGGACGTCGGGGCGTTGATCGACGAGGCGGCGGTCACCAAGCTCGACGAGCTCGTCGCCGACGCGGTCGATCGCGGCGCCCGTGTCCTGGTGGGCGGCGAGCGTCCGGACGGGCCGGGCCACTTCTACCCGCCCACGGTCCTCGTCGACGTGCCCGAAGACGCCCGGATGCTGCGGACGGAGATCTTCGGCCCGGTGGCGCCGATCATCTCGTTCACGTCCGACGACGAGGTGATGGCGCAGGCCAACGACACCGAGCACGGCCTGGCCGGATACGTCTTCACCCGTGACCTCCGGCGGGCGCTCCTGTTCGCCGAGGGGCTGGAGACGGGGATGGTCGGCGTCAACCGTGGCCTGATCTCGGACCCGTCGGCTCCGTTCGGAGGCGTGAATCAGTCCGGGATCGGCAAGGAGGGGTCGCACGAGGGCATCCTCGAGTACCTCGACGTCACCTACGCGGCGATCGACCTGCCGTGACCGGCACGGATCCGCCGGAACCCGGGGGTCCAGCACATCACCGCCGACGTTCCAGAGAGGCACCGACATGCTTGAGACCGTCCGCGGACCACGCCAGCTGATCGTGGGCGAAGGGGTCGCGCAGAACATTCCACGCGTGGTGGCCGAGTGCGGCTCGCGCGTCCTCATCGTGACCGACCGGGTTCTTCTGGGGCAGCCGGGCGTGGCCGAGATCGTGGCCGCCGTACGGGAGAAGGTCGAAGCCGTCGAGGTGTTCGCCGACGCGACTCCGGACGTGCCGCTCACCGACGTCGCCCTGGCCGTCTCGGCCGCCGCAGAGGTGGACGCCGACGTCATCCTCGCCATCGGAGGCGGCACGGTGATCGACCTCGCCAAGATCGTCGGCGTCATCCGATGCCACGGTGGGACGCCGCGCGACTTCTACGGCGAGTCGAAGGTGCCGGGGCCGACGATTCCTCTCGTCGCGATCCCGACGACGTCGGGCACCGGCTCCGAGCTCACGCCCGTCTCGGTGCTGACCGACCCGGACCGCGAGCTGAAGGTGGGGGTCTCCAGCGTCCACATCGTGCCCGACTTCGCCATCGTCGACCCCGAGCTCACCTACACTTGCCCGGCGACCGTCACCGCCCACTCCGGCATCGACGCGTTCTGCCACGCGGTGGAGAGCTACACCGCGCGGCCCCGGCCCCACGGACCGCGCGATCCGGTGGAGCAGGTCTTCCTCGGCCGCAACCCGATCACCGATCACTACGCGCTCCTGGCCGCGGAGCGGATCGCCCGCAGCCTGCCCCAGGTCGTCAGGGACGGAGGCGACAAGGACGCGCGCGCGGACATGTCCTACGGGTCCATGCTGGCCGGGCTCGCCTTCGCCCACGCGGGCAACGCGGCTCCGCACGCCCTCCAGTACCCCATCGGCGCAGCCACCCACACACCGCACGGCCTGGGCGTCGGGCTGCTGCTGCCCTACGCGCTGGACGCGGCCAGGGACGCCATCGGTGACCGGCTGGCCATCCTGGCCGGGGTGTGCGGGCTCGACGTGACCGGCGCCTCGGAGGCCGAGGCCGCGGAGACGTTCCTCACCTGGCTCGACGGGCTCCTCGCCGGCATCGGCATCCCTCCTACCTTGGCGGACATCGGCGTGGCACGCGCCGACCTCCCGCGCTTCGCGGAGATGGCCGGAGGTGTCACCCGCCTGATCCAGAACCATCCGGGCCCGACCGACACCGCCAGCCTGACCGCGATCCTCGAAGCGGCCTGGCTCGGGGACCGGACCCGGCACGTCCTGACTCCGGAGCAGAGATGGTGAGGGCCTTTCCCATATCGGAAATCGTCTGGATGTCGTTCACGGGCTGGTGCAGGCGTATCCGGACGGCAGGGCCGTGTCGCCGCCGGGACGGCCGGCCTGGAAGCCGAGGCTGGTGGTGCCGGCTCCGGGGGCCAGCGTGCCGTTGAAGCTCATGCTCCTGGCCGTGACGGTCTGCCCGCTGGTGGTGACGGTGGCGTTCCACGAGCCGGTCAGCGTGTGCCCGGCCGGGAGCGTGAAGGTGACCGTCCAACCGTTGATCGTCGAGGTACTGGTGTTGGTGACCGTCAGCGGCTGGATCACGTACCCGGTACCCCACTGGGTCTGCACGGTCGGCGTGGCTGTGCAGGCTCCGGTGGTGCCGCCGCCGCTGGTGGTGACCTGGACGGTGTCGGACACCGGCGAGAGGTTGCCGGCGGCGTCCCGCGCGCGGACCTGGTAACGGTAGGTGGTGCTCGGTGTCAGGCCCGTGTCGCTGAACGAGGTCGTGGCCGAGGTGCCGGCCTGGGCGAAGGTGCCGCCGGTGGCTCCGGGTGCGCGCAGGATGTCATAGCCGCTCACCCCGACGTCGTCGGTGGAGGCGGTCCAGGACAGGTTGGTGCCGCCGGCGGTGGTGCCGGAGGCCGTCAGCCCGGCAGGGGCGGTGGGTGGTGTGGTGTCGTTCGTGCCCCCCTGGAACTGGTTGAAGAAGTTCCACACCACTGCCTTGGTCCAGGTCCGTGCGCCGTCGTCGGCGGTGGACCCGTCCACGGGGCCGGGGGTATGACCCCCGTCGAACGCCGCCCATACGACCGGGTACCCGGCTCGGCATCCCGAGTAGGCGGTGACGATGTGACTCAGGCTGCCCTGTGCCGGCTCGGGAGGGTTCTGGGAAGTGCAACCGTTGTTCCTGGCGAACGTGTCGCGCAGGGACCGGCCCAGCGAGATGTTGAGCACGTCGTCCCTGAGACCGTGCAGCCCGAGGTAGGCGATGGGCTGGGTGCCGCCGGCGCAGCCGCTGAGCTGCGCGCCGGAGTAGACGGCGACCGCGCGGAAGACCGTCGCCCGGGCGCAGGCCAGGGCGTAGCTCATGCCGCCGCCGTAGCTGAAACCTCCGGCGAACCGCTGCGTGGTGTCGACACACAGGTCTGCTTCGATCAGCCTGATCAGGTCGTCGACGAAGGTCAGGTCTTCGCCGCCGGAATTGGCCCAGCCGTTGTTCAGGCCCTGGGGGGCGACGAAGATCGCGGTGTTGTTCGCCAGTTGCCTGAGCCCGTAGTAAGACCAGGTGAATCCGCTGGTCCCGCCCGAGTCGACGTCGTTGGCGGTGCCCCCTCTCCAGTGGAACCCGAAGATCAACTGGTAGGGATTGTCGTTGCGGTAGTTGTCGGGAATTCTCAAGATGAAGGAGCGAGTCCGGCCACCGCTCTGCATCGACTGCGTGCCGCTTCTGAGCGTCGGAGTCTTTCCACAGCCCTGCGTCGGTGCGGCGACGCTCGCTCCGCGTGACGTGGTCGCGCTGCTGCTCAGCGCCGCACCACCGGTGGCCGTCACGAGAAGCGCCGTGACCGCGACAGCGGCGAAGATGGATCTACCCCGTAACATCACTCACCTGCCTGTCCTCCGTCATGGTGGTGGTGCGACGGAGCAAATCCGAGGCGGCCAGGTGCCGTCAAGGCGCGGCCCGCTCTCCGCCCCGGACAAGCGGCGGCCCATGCCCCTCTTGCTGGCAGGTTTCGCGGCGTTCACCCGGAAACAAACTGAAAGTTTCAGGCCGACGAGCGGTGCCGGCGCCAGGGGCACCACGGCGAGAACGCCCGGGTCGCCGACGTGCCGGGTGATCTACGTGGTGGCCAGCTCCCGTGCGTAGTCGCGGGGCCGGTCCCGCAGGTCGAGCAGGCGCCGGTGCATCCGCGCGAGCGGCTCCAGCGAGAAGCCGGTGTCCCGCCACGTCTCGAACGTGATGCCGATCCCCAGATCAACGCAGAACCGCACGTTGCGATCCTCGTGCTCGCCGTACCCCTCCAGGCCGATGATCGGCGTCGCCGCGGTGAACGCGTCGAGGATCGTGCCTCCGCCCAGCTTGGCCATAACCGCCACGGCGTGCCTGGTCAGGTCGAGTGCCTGGTGGTGGTCCTCGGCCTGCTCATATACGGGCGGCGCTGCGGCGACGATCTCGCCGAAGGGAGGGAAGCCGTCGTCGTGCCAGGGGTTCCAGGAGGGGTCCATCATGAAGCGGCGCGACCCGGGAGCCAGGTCGGGGGCCTCGCCGGCGTCGCGCACCACGAGGTCGAGCGGCAGTCCCGCGGCGCTCAGCTCCGCGGCCCGCTCCAGGTACGTGCCCATCGACCAGCCGCCGCCGTGCGCCATGACGCGCCTGTCCCGATCCTCCCAGCGCAGCGGCGGCTCGGTGGTGGCCCTGATCGTCCAGGGGATGTCGTTGCCGGCGGAGTCGAACAGCCACACCTCCCGATGCCTGTCCAGCGACCCGGCCCGGCGGGCGAAGGACGGCGAGTTGGCCGAGTCGGCGTGGCACACGTCAACGGGCACCGCCCCGAACTCCTCCGCGTAACGCTCCACGACGGGCAGCCAGAGACCGCTGAAGACGACGAAACGGCGGACCTCGTCGTCATGCCAGCGCTTCTGCACCGATGCGATCAGCATCGGGTCGAAGGCGTCCGACAGGTTGCGGAAGAGGCGCTGGCCGACCCGGGCGAGACGGAAGTCGCGCTGGTACGCCTCCTTGCTGGCGGAGATCCTTTCGCGCCGTTCGGGCTGCCAGAACGCCTCCGCCAGGAAGACCTCGCCGGGTGCCCCGAGCTCCTTCAGTCGTCGCCTGAGCAGCAGGCCGGTGACGTGGGCGCCCAGCCCCGGGCCGCCGGTCAGAATCGCGATCATGCCAGGGCGTTGACGTGCGACAGGACGAAACCGCAGAAGGCACGGATGGAGTAGAGCCCCTCGATGTCCAGCCGGTCGAAGTCGAGCTCCACGTCGAACCTCTCCTCGACCATGAACAGGAAGCTGATCAACTGGATGGAGTCCATGCCCAGCTCGCGGATGATGTCCGCGTCGTCGCCGAGCTCCTCCGCGGTCCAGTCGTCGCCCAGGGCCTCGGCCAGCATCGACTTGATCTGCGGCAGGAGGTCGTCCATCTCGTTCACACTCCGTTCTCGTAGAGCGACGAGCACTTGGAGCAGACGGGCATCAGGCCCGTCGCGCGCAGCGTGGTGCGCACCCGGCGGAAGGCGGGGCTGTGCCAGACCTCCGCCAGCGTCCCGTCCCTGATGTCCCCGACGATGAACTCGGGGAAGAACTTGCACGAGCTGACCTTGCCGTCGGCGTGCACCTCCAACCGGCTGGAGACCGCCAGGCAGGTGGACTTGCCCGCGACCAGCCGGCTGCGGCCGAGGGCGAAGTCGGTGACGTCGTCGAGCGTCACTTCGGGCGTGTAGCGGATCCAGGGCCGCCACACGCGTCCGGCCAGTCTCCTCATCGACTCCCGCAGGACGGGGATGTTGTCCGGTTCGAGGTGGTAGGTGTAGGAGTGCCAGGTGGCTTGGCCAGGCGGGGGCGGCGGGTTGAGCCAGGCGAAGTCACGCGCGTACACGTCGTCCATCCGCGCGGCGGCCTCGGGAGTGATCCACCAGGGCAGCTGGAAGAAGACCGAGTGGAGTTCGAGCTCCTCGGCCCACTCCATGAACTCGTACAGGCGGCCTGCCGTCGCGTTGCTGACCATGGAGTTGACGGTGACCTCGCCCCGATACTCTCCGCTCCTGCGCAGGTCGAGCAGGGTCTTGAGGTTGCGTTCCGTCCGGGAGAACGATCTCGGTCCGCGCAGCGCCTCGTGGTCGGCTTCGAGCCCGTCGAGGCTGACCGTCAGGTTGAGGTTGCTGCCGAGCTTGAGCAGATGCTCCAGGTTGCGCTCGATGAGCAGGCCGTTCGTGCAGATGTTGACCTTGCGCGGGTAACGGAGCAGGAGCTCGGCCAGTTCGGGCAGGCGGCGGTACATCAGCGGCTCGCCGCCCCACAACCAGGTCTTGGGCCTGGTCTCGTCCGTCTCGCGGAGCAGCCGTTCGAGCACCTCGATGTCCAGCTCGGCGGTCACCCGGTCTCTGCTGTAGTCGCGCAGGAAGCCCTGGTCGTTCCACTGGAAACAGTGGTCGCAGCGCAGGTTGCAGGAGTAGGTGAGCTGCAGGCTGAGCTCACTGGGCAGATCGGTGGCGTAGCCGGGATCGGCTCCGACCCCTCTCTTGGTCCGCGACCGCACCGTGAGCTTGCGCCGGACGTCGGCGAACTCGGTCGGGGTCAGCGTCCTGCTGGACCGATTCTCCGTAAACCTTCTCTCCATCTTGGTCATCTCCCTACGCGGTTTCAGCGGATCAGCTGTTCGAGGAGCCCTTTCACGATGCGGTCATGGCGGTCGGCGTCATCGAATCCCCGGGGCTTCTCCTCGATGATCATGATCAGATAGAGGTAGGTCCGGTAGAGGGCGAGCCGGGTGAGCGCGCCCTCGGTGAGCTCCAGGCGGCCGCCGGCCTGCCGGTAGCCCCGGAGCAGGTCCGGGTCGTGCTCGGCCCTGCCGTACACGTCGAGGGAGACGAAGTCGGCCAGCGGGTCCCCCCAGAACGCGCGCTCGTGGTCGATCAGCGCCGCGAGGCGCGGCGGCCGGCGGTCGAGGTCCAGCAGGATGTTGCCGGGCCACAGGTCGAAGTGGACCAGGGCCGGCTCGGTGACCTCGTCGAGCGCGCCGGCGCCGGCCCGTACGGCACGCGCGATCTCGCCGGCCGGCCAGGGCAGGTCGGCGTCGAACCGGACGGCGTCGGCGAGGAGGCCGTCGACCATGGCCAGGAAGGCATCCTTCCAGGTGGCGGCCCTCATCCCGGGCAGGTGCGGGTAGCCGAACTCGGTCCCCCTGACGCGATGGAGCGCGGCGACGTACTGCCCGAGTGTGGCGCGCAACTGCCGGGACTCTTCCTCGGCCAGCCGTTCGGCCACCTCCGACCACGGGAGTCCCTCGACCGCGGTCATGATCAGGTGCGGTACGGGGTCGTCGAGGCAGGCGTGGAGCAACCGGGGCTGCGGCACGCCGGTCCCCTCGGCGAGGGGGTAGAACATCGCCTCCGTCCGGATGATGTCCCGCTCGTAGGCGAGGAGCGTGGCATCGGCGGGAGGGCTCAGCTTGAGAACCACGTCGCAGCCGTCGTCCAGCCGGACCCGCCACAGCGCGGCGAACGTGCCCGCTCCCAGCTCCCGCGCGGCGACGGCGCGCCGCCCCAGCGCGCGGTGGACGAGCCCGTTGACCTCGGCCTCGGGCAGGCGCCTCTTGGTGTGCGCGTCCATCAGCGATCACCGCTGTCCAGCAGCTTGCCCAGCTGGTCCAGGCTCCCGAGGACCGCGGACGTCTCCAGGCCGAAGTCGATGAGGCAGGCGATCTCGTCCACCCCGATCTCGGCCAGCCGGCGGACGCGTTCCGCCGCGACGTCCAGTTCGCCCAGCAGGCCCGCCTCGTCGAAGAACCGTTTGACGGCTCTGCGCGTCATGAACTCGACGCCCTTGCGCCCGAGCGCGGCGGGGTCGACGCCGCGCGCCGAGCCCGCGCTCGAACCGAGGTGCAGGCCGACCGAGCTCCGTACGTACGCCGTCAGCGCCTCCCGCACCGCGTCGGTCGTCGGCCCGAGGTAGGTGTGCAGCATCACCGTGACGTCGCCGGGCCGGCCGGCGAGTCCCGCACGGTACTCCTTGATCTTGAGTGCCAGCTCGTCGACGCTCTGGTTGAGCAGGTTGGTCAGGACGCCGACGCCGAGGGCGCCGGCCGTACGGAACGTCTCGACGCTGCCGGAGCTCGTCAGCCAGACCGGAAGCTCCGGCTGGACGGGCGGCGGGAAGATGCGGACCCGTTGCTCCTCGCCCACCCCGGTGACGACGCTCACTTCCTCCCCCCGCCACAGTCGGCGGACCTGTTCCAGCGTCTCGACGGTGATACGGGTCCTGTCGGCGTACCCGCCGGGGTTGAAGGCGAAGTCCACTGCGTGCCACCCGGAGGCGAAGGACACGCCCACCCGCCCGCCGGACAGGTTGTCGACCACGGCCCAGTCCTCCGCGATGCGGATCGGGTGATGCAGCGGGGCGACCACGCTGCCGGCACGGACGGCCACGCGTTCGGTGACCGCGGCGACGGCCGCGCCGGTCACCGCTGAGTTCGGATAGAGCCCGCCGAAGGCGTGGAAGTGGCGCTCCGGCGTCCACACGGCCGTGAAACCGTGCGCGTCCGCGTAGCGTGCTCCCTCCAGGAGCAGCTCGTAGCGGTCGGCGGAAGGCTGCGTGCTGTCGTCGGCGAAGTAGAACAGGCTAAAACGCATCGGCTCTTTCTCTTCCGCGGGGCTTGTCCGGAGGCTGGGGCAGCCGGGGGCGGTCGACCTTCCCGCTCAAGGTACGTGGCAGCTCGTCGAGCCAGACGAACACGGCGGGAATGACGCCGGGCGGGAGCTGCTCGCGCAGATGGCGCAGCACCCGCTGCTCGTGGTGACCGTCCTTGGCGACCACGTACGCGCAGAGCTTTTCACCCGTGAGGACGACGTGGGCGTCGTGGACCCCGGGACAGCGCATGAGCACGTTCGCGACGTCGTCGAGCTCGACGCGCACGCCGTTCACCTTGACCTGCCGGTCGAGTCTGCCCAGGAGCTCCAGGGAGCCGTCCGGGCGGAACCGGCCGAGGTCGCCCGTCCGGAACAGGTGCGGATCGGACGGGTCGAAGCCGCCCTGCCGTTCCCCGAGGTAGCCGTGGAGCGGGAAGGGCGTGCGCAGCTCGACCTCGCCCGACTCCAGGAGCCGCACCGCCACGTCGGGGAGCGGTCGGCCGACGGGGACCGAGTCCGCGGTCGCGTCAGCGGCGGTTATGCGGTGGAAGAGCTTGGTCATCGTGGTCTCGGTAGGGCCGTAGAGGTTGATCAGCTCCTTCTCCGTCCCGAAGAGCTCCTGCCAGGAGCGGACGTCGGAGGGGCGTACCGGTTCTCCTGCCAGCAGGACGGTGCGCAGCTCCGGCAGCGACCCTGGTACCAGGCCCGCCGCCCGGAGAGTGCGGAACACCGTGGGAACGCAGTGGAGGATCTGGACGCGGTCGCTCTCCAGCCAGCGGGCGAGCCCCTGGCCACCGCGGGCGCTGTGCGGAGCCACGACCATCGTCCCGCCTGAGCACAGCGGGACGAAGGCGTCGCGCAGGAAGGCATCGAATCCGGCGGAGGTGAGCGACGAGACGCGCGTGCCCCTGTCCACGCCCAAGAGGTCGATCTCCCAGGTGACGAAGTGCGTGATCGCCGGGAGGCTGCCTATGACCCCCTTCGGCCGGCCCGTGGTTCCCGAGGTGAAATAGACGTAGCCGGGGCCGTCCGGCTCGCCGCGGTGCCATCGTGCCGGATCCACCGCGTGGTCCCGTACGTCCCGGGCGTCCAGGATCCGGAACCCCTCCCTGCCGGTCGCGGCCACGACCGGCGATCCGGTCCGGTCGACGACGACCGCTCCCGGCCGCAGGTCGTCGATGGCCATGGCCAGCCGCGCGGGCGGCGTCCGTACGTCCGCGGGGGCGAACACGCGCCCGCAGGCCATGGCCGCGAGCATCGCGGCGACGGTCTCCACCGGATCGGCGCACACGATGAGCACGGGATCGCCGCCTGGGACGGCATCGAGTTCCGCCAGGTACCCCGATGCCCGGGTGGCGAGGTCGTGGTAGGTGGCGATCCGGCTCCTGCCGTGGATCGCGACGTCTCCGGGATGGGTCTGTACGTGGCGCATCCACCGGCCGGCGACGCCGGTCATCCCGGGTGCCCCGTCGTACGGCCCGCGCCCTCCGCCACCACGGGCCGGCTCAACCAGGCGTCCAGGTCGGTCACGTCGTCCGGGGCGTGATCGCAGAGCACGTAGCGGCGGGGTGTCATCGCGGTGGGCCGGTGGGACAGGCCCTCCATGCAGAGCGTGTGCGCCTCCTCGGCGGATCGGACCCGCGGGCCGCGGGCGAGGAAGGCCACCAGCGGCTCGCCCCGGACCTCGGGGAAGACCCGGGCGGGCAGCGGCGCGAGCACCTCGTCCAGGAGCCGCTGCACGTCGCCGACCTGGATCCAGCACGAGTCGACCAGCAGCCAGTCGCCGTCCCGTGGGAGCGGGCCCAGCCCGGTGACCTCGTCCATCCTCGGACGGCTCAGATCCTCCGAGGCCGCCGACAGGAGGAGGGTCTCGATCGCCAGCAGGATCCGTTCGAGCTCGCCCTTGGGGACCCGGTCCAGGTGGCCGGTCCACAGCCGCAGGCGGAGCGTTTCCTCCGCGGCGAACAGGTCGAACCTGAGCATGACGTCGGTCTCCACCATCGGTGTCCAGGTCAGAGTGGTCCCGGCCGGTGCTTCCTGAGGCGGGGAGTCGATCCTGCCCACCACGAGATTGTTGAACAGGGGCTCGAAGCAGAAGCGGACACCTCGCCGATGCTCGGCCTGCGCGGCGAGGCGCGAGCGTTTCTCGACGTCGTAGATCCCGTTCCTGCCCGCCTTCACGGTCGCCAGCCAGGCCTGATGGACACAGCTGTCGAAACTCATGGCCGCCAGGTCGACGCGCATGGGGGCCGACTGGACGAGGGTCCCGAGGTAGTCCGCCGACCGGCTGTCGTACCGGTTGCTGGAGAGCGTCAGGAAGTCACCGGCACTCTGGCCGGTGCGCTGGGAGAGCACGATGCAGACCGCGGCCAGGACGATCGCCGGGCGGCCGGACCCGGTACGCGCCTCTATCGTGGCCAGGGCCGTCGCCGCGGCCGGCGAGCACAGCTCGGCGGCGACCGAGTCGCGCGGCGCGCCCGTGGAGGCGGCCGTGTAGAGGTGGTGTGGCGCCCGGTTCAGCACGCTCTCCCACAGCGTCAGAGCGCTCGCTGTACGGCGTGCCAACGGCGCACGCCGCTCGGCCCAGGCCTGGTCCAGCGGCTGATGGCGGGCCTGCCCGCCCTCGCGGTCCGCGGGGTGACGCAACAGGTGCGCGAACTCGCGGCCGAAGACGGCCAGGCCGAGGAAGTCCGCGGTCAGGTGGGAGAGGTCCATGACGCCGGCGAGGACCTTGCCGCCACGCGTGGCCACGGCGACGCGCAGCGGATGCGTCTTGGGACTGTACGGCGCGCGCGTGTCCAGGAGGTGCCCGAGCTCCGCCGCCTCGACCGGTCGTGTGCCGGCGTCGAAGCGGTGGATGACCAGCTCGCCTGCCGCGGCGACCCGCTGGGCCGGGGGAGGGCCGGCCGCGTAGGTGGAGCGCAGCCCTTCATGGCGGGCCAGCAGAACGGCGAAGGTCTCGGTGACGTCGCTCAGGTCGGTGCCCTCGGGCAGCTCCAGCGCCCACCGCATCCAGCCGTGCGAGTCGGGGAAAGCGTCCAGCCAGCGGAGGATGTTGAGCTGGCCGAGGGTCAGGGGCCCGTCACCGGCGCGATCGCCCTGGAAGGGAACGACGATCGGTTCGCACTCCGTCAGCGTGAGCTCGTGAGCGAGCGCGGTGGAGACGTTCGGCATCGATGCAGATCACCCTCGCAGACACGTGCTTTGCGTGGACTGAAGGACCTTGCTCACCTGCACTCAGCCCATCGCGGAGCCAAGCTGCCGAAAGTTTCGGACTACCCCCGATAAGCTAGCCGGAGCGTATGTGAGCACTTTCTGGTCGTCAAGAGCCGTGTTATCGGCAATCGCGGCATTGAGCGGGCGTCTGCCGCGGGGGAAAGGTGTATTGACCGATTCGCAGAACCGGACATACGCTGCGCAAGATTTCGCGAGGGAATAGAAAGTTTCGTCGGCCTTGCCTGAGGGATGCCCATGCGAGAAAGGCTGGACCTGCTGGGGCTCTTCCGCTATGCGGGCCCGGCGGTGTCCATCGCGTTGACCGCGATGGTCCTCATCGACGCGGTGGTGCCCGCGGGCATCGCGATCGCCGTCCAGGAGCTGGTGGCGGCGGACGGCCGATCCGCGCTCGCGCCGGTGCTGCTCATGAGCGGCGTGGTACTGGCCGGGCAGCTGGCGCTGGCCTTCCGGTTCCCCGTGGGACGGCTGGCGGCCGACCGCATCGACGGCGCGCACCGTACGCGGATCGCCGCCCTGGTGATGGGCGTGCCGACCGTGGACGTGGCCGAGCGGCAGGACGTCCAGGACCGGGTGAAGACCACCACGGCGGAGCCGCGGGACTGGGTCGACAGGACCTCGGGCGACGGCGCCGTGAGCCAGCTGGAGCTGGTGGGCCACGCCGTCGCGCTGGTGTCGTCCTCGGTGGTGCTGTCCTGGTGGTCGTGGTGGCTGGTGCCGGCGACGGTCATCCCGGCGGTGTGCTTCCGCACGATGCACGGCCGCCAGTGGGTCCGGCATTTCCGGATCTGGGTGGAGGGAGTCCTGTACCACCGGCGGTGGAAGTACTGGGGCGAGGTCGCCACCACGCCGGCGGCAGGCCGGGAGCTGCGCGTCTTCGGAGCGGGCGAATGGCTGCTCGGGCACTACACGCGTGACATGCGCACCCACGTGGACCCCGTGTGGGAGGACGACCGGCGGGTGCTGCGTGGGCTGTGGCTGGCACTGCTCCTCCCGCTGGCCGGATGCACCGTGGCCTTCACCTGGGTGGCCCTCGGCACGGCGGCCGGTCAGGGCACCATCGCGCTGGAAGTGGCCGTGGTGACCGCGGCCTGGTCGGTGTTCAGCGTGGCCATCAGGACCGACGACGTGATCTCCCTGGAAGGGGCTCGGCCGGTCAGGCGGGCCGCCGGTGAGCTGGAGCGGATCAACCCCGCGCCGATCCCGCTGCGCGCGCACGCCGGGACAGCCGCGGCTGCACCGCCGCTGGTGCGCTTCGAGAACGTGTGCTTCAGCTATCCGGGCCGGCAGGTGCTCAACGGCGTCGACCTGGAGATCAGGCCGGGGGAGTCGCTGGCGCTGGTCGGGCTCAACGGCGCGGGCAAGTCGACGCTGACCAAGCTCCTGGCCGGGCTGTACCGGCCCGACTCGGGCAGGATCCTCGCCGATGGGACGGACATCGCCGACATCCCCGGCTGGCAGTCCCGGCTGAGCGTGGTATTCCAGGACTTCCTGAAATACCCCCTCTCCCTGCGCGACAACATCGCCCTCGGAGCCGCCGACCCCGACCTGCTCACCGGCGTCGTCCGGGACGCCGGGCTGGCCCCCGTGGTGAGCCGGCTGCCCGGCGGGTACGACACGCCGCTGTCGCGCAGCCGTACCGCAGGGGTGGACCTGTCGGGCGGGCAGTGGCAGCAGGTCGCGCTCGCCCGCGCCCTCTACGCCACCCGCCGGGGTGCCAGGATCCTGGTGCTGGACGAGCCCACCGCCCACCTGGACGTCCGCACCGAGCACGACCTCTTCCAGCGGCTGCCGGACATCACCGAGGAGATCAGCATGGTGCTGATCTCGCATCGCCTCTCGACGGTACGGCAGGCGGACCGGATCGTGCTGCTCGACGGCGGCCGGATCACCGAGTCCGGAACGCACGAGGAGCTCATGGCCGGGGGCGGGCAGTACGCCACCATGTACGCGCTTCAAGCCCGGCGCTTCAGCCAGGGATACGAGGACCGGCTGGACGAAGGAGACCTCGCGTGAGGAAGTACGCGCGCTTGTGGCGCGAGCTGATCGTGCTGTGCCTGCGGCGCTATCCCGGGTCGACCGCCTTCCTGATCGGCTGGCACGTGGTCTCGACGGTCATGTTCGCGGCGGTGGGGCTCACGCTGCGCGCGCTGGTGGAGGCCACCCAGGCGGGCACCGCCACCGCGATAGGGGTGGCGGCGCTGGGCGCCGCGCTGGTGCTCACCCTCAACCTCGGCGTCGAGCACATCGCCTACTTGCGGACCATCCACCTGGTGGAGCGGATCAGCCTGACCGAGGTCGAACCCCGGATCCTGCGCGCCTGCGCGGAGCTGCCGCAGGTGCGGCACCTGGAGGACCCGGAGTTCCTGGACCGGGTCACCACGTTGCGCGGCCAGTCCGGCGCGGTGGTGGACTGGGCGTGGGCGGTCCTTCAGGCCATCGCCGCCACGATCGGACTGCTGGTGGCGCTCGCGGTGCTCGGCGGAGTGAACCCCTGGCTGCTCGCGCTGCTGCCGTGCGCGGCCGTACAGCTGGCCATGGAACGGCTAGGCCGCAAGAAGATCGCCCAAGAGGACCTGGCCTCGGCCGAGGACCTGCGCCTCCACCGGGAGCTGTACGACGACATCTGCGTGAACCCGGCCGCCCTGAAGGAGCTGCGCGTCTACGGCGCCGCGGCGCAAGCGCTCAAGCTGCAGGGCGAAGCCTGGGAACGGGTGACGCGCTCCCGCGCCCGCGCCGCCCTGATCGCCGCCGGCTGGTCGTCGGCGGGCTGGCTGGTCTTCGGCGCCGGGTTCACCCTGGCGATCTTCCTGGTCACCGCGGCCGGCCAGCCGGGGGACATCATCCTGGCCGTGTCCATGGGCGTCCAGTTCCGCAATGTCGTCGAGCACGCGCTGCACCGATCGATGCAGGTCGGCGGGTACCGCCGGCTGCTGCGGCCCTACCTGTGGCTCATGGAGTACGCCCGGACGCACCGCGACACCGCCGACGCGACCCCGCCCGTCCGGTTGCGGCGCGGGATCGAGCTGCGGAACGTGTCCTTCACCTACCCGGGGACCACCACGCCCGTCCTGGAGGATCTGTCCGTGCACCTGCCCGCCGGAGCGGTGGTCGCGGTGGTCGGCGAGTACGGTTCCGGCAAGACCACGCTGGTCAAGCTTCTGGCGAAGATGTACGCCCCGGACTCGGGCAGCATCCTCGTCGACGACGTGGAGCTGTCGGCCCTGGACACCGCCGGCTGGCGGGCCTCGATGAGCGCCGCCTTCCAGGACTTCGGCCGCTACTGCACCACCTTCGAGGACTCCGTCATGATGGGTGCCCGGGGCGACCTGAACTCCACGGTCCGCGACGCCGACGCCGAAGCGCTGGTCTCCCGCCTGCCCGACGGTCTCGCCACCGAGCTCGGCCGCCGTTTCGGCGGGATCGAGCTGTCGGAGGGCCAGTGGCAGAAGGTGGCGCTGGCCCGCTCCGGCGCACGGCCGCGCCCCCTGCTGTTCGTCCTGGACGAGCCCACCGCCTCCCTGGACGCTCCGAGCGAGCACGCCATCTTCACCCGCTATGCGCGGCGGTCCCGCGAACTCGCGGCCTTGAACGGAGCGATCAGCGTCATCGTCTCCCACCGTTTCTCCACCGTGGCCGACGCCGACCTCATTCTCGTGATGGCCGCGGGAAAGCTGGTGGAGTCCGGCAGACATGACGAACTGCTCACCCGGAACGGCATGTACGCGGACCTCTACGGCATTCACGCGGCCGCGCACGCCTGAATTCCCTCAGCGGCGGTAATAGCGGTCGATGACGTTTCTGTAGTAGGTCGGCGAGAAACCCATCCGGGCGGTCGAGGGCGCGTGCCGTGTCATTCTCTTCGTCGACACATTGTAGTCGTTGGCCGGGATGTCCACGTAGACCTTGGTAGCGGCCCGGCCGGATATCTCCAGCAGATGGGAGACGATTTCATCGGCGGTCACCGGATGGCCTGAGGCGATATTGACCGTCGCGTGACGGAGGTCGCTGCAAAGGATTTCCGCGGCGATGGTCACGAGGTCCGCGACGTCGATGAGATCGCGGCGCGCGCCCCGGTAGACGGTCACCACACCCTCGTTCACCTGGTAGAACAGCGCGGGCAGCAGTTGGTGCCGCCGCTGGTGCGGCCCGACGACCTCCGTCACCCGGAGGATGAGATGGTCCACCCCCGAGGTCCTTATCATGTGCTCCATCGCCACCTTGTGGCGCCCGTACGCGGTGGTGGGGTGAACCGGGTCCTCTTCCGAACGGGGCGACCCGTCGCCGTTCCCGTAAAGATGCGCCGACGCGGTGGAGAAGTAGAGGAGCCGGCGCCGCCCGGCTCGGGCATTGCCTATCGTCTCATGGAGCAGATCGGCTTCCCGGCCGAACTCCGTCGCTTCGGTGGTGGTCGACCGCGACACTCCGGCGGCGAACACCACCACGTCCATCCTCATCCCTGAATTGACGAAAGCCCGGGCAATCATTCCGTCACCGACGACCTCCATGAAATCTATTCTCGTATGCAGACAGGCTTTCGGGGAGTGCGCCTGCCCAAAAATACATCCGCCCGGACCATGTCGTTGCAGGTCTTCTCCTCCGGTAGACAGTCGCGCTCGAAATGGGTGCGGACAAGCGCCGCGCGGGCGATGTCGCCGATGGTGCCGGGGCTGAGTGTGATGTGCCGGCGGATCCGCCGGCGGCCTTTGAGCAGGGCGAACCCGCGTTCGCCGAGACAACGCAGGGCGCGGAGGAACCGGCTGCAGGTGCGGTTGTCCGGGCTGCGAATCTGGTTACCGTCGGGCTGCTTGATCGGGGTGTGGATACCGATTCCGGCGCCGTCGTAGCCGCTGTCGGCGAGGGTCGGCAGGCCCGCCTCGGCTGCGGCGTACAACGCGCCCAGCACGTGCACGCGGGCAGCGGTCAGATCATGGACCGAGCCACTCATCTGCCGGAGGCTTCACATCCATCTCAGACCCTCGACGACTTCTCCCGAAAGCCCCGAAACGCCCTCACGGTCGTCCAGAACGTCCCCAATCACCCGAATTATCGCGCTGAGATCACCTCAGTGAAGTCCATCCGAACCGATTGATGGCGACCGGCCGAGCCGCGTATTCTCCGTGTCAGGGCTTGACTCATCGAACGCACATTTCGCGGATCTGGGACGGCTCATGGCGCGGATGTCTGCGAGAACGTACGCGAAAGCCCTGCTCCAGGAGATCGAGGGGCCCGGCCCCGAGCGGCGCGCGCGCCGCCTCATGGAGCAGGACGAGGCGACCACGCAAAAGGGCGCCGAGGCCTTTCTCAACGACATCCTCGACCACATCTCCAATTACGAGATGGAGCAGCGCACCGATTTCATGACCGCCTGCGAGGAAGCGCGGCGCAGGATCTCCGCCATGCCCGGCTCGCTGCTCCACGGCGTCATGGCACTCGTGTGCGTGACGGTCAAGCTGCTGGACCGCCGTTTCAAGTCGCCGGACCTGGGAGCGCAACGCGAGACCGACGAATACTGTGCAGAGTTGTTCGCCGACCCGCGGCTGAAGGAGGCGATCCGGGTCGTTTACCGGCCGGTGAGCCGCCCGGAACATTCCGCCGAGGCGCGCACGTGGGACGACATTGACTTCGGCAGCGTCGAGTACCACAAAGCGGGCACCACCTCGTTCATTGTGAAAGGCCGCAGCAGCCGGGCGGTGAACGAGGCGGGAGTCAGGCCGCTCCTGGCCATAAAGTGCGTGCTTTTCCCGTGGAACAAACTCGCCGCCATCGCCAGGGCCACCGACACGTACGCGGCCACGTACGGCGCCGACGAGATGACCTCCGTCGTGGTGAAGCCCATCTCCTCCTCTGACCGCTGGGTCGTCATGCCGTTCCAGCAAGGGGAGACGCTGGGCGAGCACCTGGCGGCCTTCGAGGCCGAAGGGCCCGGCATCGCGTCCCGGCTCAGGAAGGCCCAGCAGATCGCCGCGAAACTGACGACCGCCCTCCACCTGCTGGCCGGCGGCGCCCCGGTGGACGCGAAGAATCCGCGCGGCCAGCACCTCGACCTGTCCCCCAACAACGTCATACTCGACAGGGAGACGGCCGAGATACGCCTTATCGACCTCGGGATCAATCACCTCTACAGCCGTCAGGTGGGCATCGCCGAGCACGACGACTCGGTCTACATCGCGCCCGAGATCAAGAACAGGCGGCCGGAATCCGTCACCGCGGACGCCTATTCGCTGGGCATCATCCTGATGGAGATCCTGACCGGCAGTCCGCCGAGGGACGGCAGGACTCCCGACGAGATCTGGACGACGAGCCCCATTCTGGGCCGCGTACTGGAAGACCTGATAGACGAGCGCCCCGAACGACGGCTGTTGCTGCTGCCCGATGGCGAGGAGTTCTCGTTCGCCGCCCTCGGCGAGCACCTGGATTTCCACTTCGAACTGGTACAGCAGGAATCCGAGGTGCAGGAGAACGACTTCGCCCGCCCGTTCGCGAAATACGCCCCCACCTCGCGCGAAGTGGCCACGCAGTTCAAGCAGGTGCTGGCGTGGCGGAACCTGGGGGAGCGGCGACCGCGGCGCGAGGAATACCTTCTGCTCTTCTCGGTGCTGGCCACCGTGTCCTGGTGGTTCATCGCGGCGAAGACCGCGCTGCTGAAGCTCGACGACCTTCTCACGGGCGAGCTGGACATGGCGGAGTTCACCGCCGACGCCGGGCTCGCGGCCAACATCATCGCGTTCTGCCAGGGCTTGGCGGCAGCCAAGTACTATCAGACCATTTTCGCGAGACTCTCCGTCAGGGTCGTCCCCGGAGGGCTGGCGACGACGGCGGAAGTCCTCATGCGCTCGATGGCGATGGTGGCGGTTCCCACGACGATTCTCTCGACGTTCTCGAAGGAGCTGTACTGGACCTGGCCGTGGACTTCCGCGGCGGGCGCCCTCGCGGTGACGGCGTGCAACGGCGTCACGCTCATGCTGGCGACGCGGACCATTCGCGACTCGCGCAAGGAGTTCTCCACCATTCCCGAGCGCGGAAAGGTCTTCGCCCGCGGGTTCGAGCAGTGGTGGTGGACGATGCTCATCTACGCCGTGCTCATCATCATTCTCGCCTCCGGCTACACCGCCGGCCTCTTGGTGGACATCTGGGCGTACGTGTTCATCGCCGTCGTGGTCACGGTGGGCGTACATTACATCTCCAAGTGCGTGGGCGCCGGAGCGGCGGTTCGTGGCAGCCTCGCGCGGGCCTTCTTCGCGGGCGAACGCATGGCGATCCTGGCTCGGCGTCGGCTCTCCTGAGGCTGCGGACGCCTCGGCTGTAAGTTTTGTTCTCGATGTGCATGGATGCTGATGCGGCGGGCGCAGTGAGGTGATCTCAGTGAAATAATTCGGGTGATAGGGGATGTTCGGGACGCCCGCAGTGGCGTTTCGGGCCTTTCGGGAGAAGTCGTCGAAGGCCGGAGACGGACGTGGAGCCTCCGGTAGATGAGTTCTCACCACAAGAATTCCCGTCGCCCGGAAGGCTCCACGTGATTGCTCATCGTGCCACGCTCGACGTCTCCCGCGCGCTCATTCACTACGTTGCCCGGCTGCTGCACGACGAGCGCCGCCGGCTCGGCACCCCCAAAGGGAGCCGCGCCCTGACCCCGTTCTGGCAGGCGGCCCTGGTGCTGCGGTGGTTCCGGGGTGAACGCGACATCCCCAAGCTCGGCCGCGATCACCGCGTCTCCCGCGCCACGGCTTACCGCTACACCATCGAAGGGATCGACGTCCTCGCAGCTCAAGCCCCTGACCTGCAGGAGGCTCTGGACCGCGCCCAAGCCGACGATCTGCCCTATGTGATCCTGGACG
>NZ_JBEZFZ010000031.1:0-105305 GCF_040649735.1 Nonomuraea sp. NPDC048892
ATGATCGCGATGGTTGCCTATGTCCCGAGACACACTCTGTTGAAGTTTCCTATGTCTTGCGACATGGGTTTCCTATGTCCTGAACCAGCACACTGTCGTCCCGACGGTTGTAAAAGGCCAGACGGTCTTGGAGCAGATCAACTCCAGGTCGGCTGGCTTTTTTGCGTTGTGCGGCCGTGGTGGTCCGGCTGCCCCGGTCGGGTGTGGCGGGGCCGGCCATGAGCCCGTCCTGAGGTGCCACGCCGGCCCTGCCGTGCGTCCGGGGGCGACGCGACGGCCCTGCCGTGCGTCCGGGGGCGGAGAGTACGGTGGCCTCCTGCGCCGTGACCCCGAGGCGCTGCCTGGCACTGTCCGCTACGTGGGGTGACCCCCACCTGCTCCTCACCTGCCCCCAACTTGCCCCCACCTCTGCCCCGCCTGCCGCCGGCGTCTGACACGGCGGCGTTTCATGTGGTCAGCGCCCTGTGGCAGGGGCCGAGTAACGATCCTGAAACCGGCCATTTACGCTACGGCCCCCTCTTGACGCCAACTTACCCGCAGGGCAGCATGGCGTTTACAACTATTGCACAATTTGTCCCATTATCGGACAAAGTCCTGTGGATCGAAGTAGTGCGAACTTCGTTCCGCCCATGGTGGACGGAGGTGACGGTGAGCCCACGCATGATCATTCGCCGGCTCGGCGGCAGTCTGCTGGTCTTGTGGCTTGTGTCGATACTCACCTTCCTGCTGGTACAGCTGATCCCCGGCGATCCGGCCGAGGTGATCGCGGGTGAGAACGCCACCGTGGCAGAGGTGGCCCGGATCCGCACCGAGCTCGGCCTGGACAAGCCGGTGCTGGAGCAGTACTTCAACTGGTTCACCGGCGTCCTGCACGGAGACCTCGGCCGCTCGCTGTCCACCAACCGATCCGTCGTCTCGACGATCGCGGAGGCGGCGCCGGCGACGCTGGTCATCACCACGATGGCGCTCCTGGTCGCGGTCATGGTCGGTGTCACGGCCGGGGTCGTCGCGGGGCTGACCCAGGGAAGCTGGATGGACCGCGCGGTGTCGACCCTGGCCACGCTGGGCATCGCGATGCCGAGCTTCTGGCTGGCGATGGTGCTGGTGTCGCTGTTCGCGCTGACCAATCCCTGGCTGCCGGCGACCGGATACGTCGACATCAGGGAGGGGTTCGGGGTCTGGCTCTCGCACGTCATACTCCCGGCCACGGCGCTCGGGCTCGCCACCGCCGCCGAGCTCGCCAGGCACACCCGGGGGTGCGTCGCCGACGTGCTCACCCGCCCATACGTACGCACCGCGCGGGCGCGGGGAGCCTCCGGCGCCTGGCTGGTCCGCAGGCACATCCTGCGTAATTCGGCCATCCCCGTCGTGACCGTGCTCGGCCTGCAGGCCGGGCGGCTGTTCGGCGGAGTGATCGTGGTGGAGGCGGTGTTCGGGATCTCCGGCCTCGGCTCCCTGGCCATCAACTCGGTGCTGCAACGGAACTATCCGATGATCCAGGGATATGTCCTGCTCAGCGCGTTGATCGTGGTGTTGATCAACCTCATCGTGGACCTGGCCTACGGCTGGATCAACCCGAAGGTGCGTACCACATGACCACGATGACCACGGCGGCCACACGGCGGTCCCGCCCGCTCAACGTTGTCCGCTCGATCGTGCGCCGCCCGGCCAGCGCGGTCGCCGTCGGATTCGTTCTGCTCCTTGTCTTTCTCGCGGTCGCCGGGCCGCTCGTCTCGCCGCACGACCCGGAGGTCCAGGACCTGGGCAACCGGTTCGCCGGCCTCAGCTCGACGCATCTGCTCGGGACCGACGAGTTCGGCCGGGACGTGGCCAGCCGGATCATCCAGGCCTCGCGCATCGCCGTCATCGCCCCGCTCATCTCGGTGGGCGTCGCGTTGCTCATCGGGCTGCCGCTCGGGTTGTGGGCGGGGCTGCGCCGCGGTGTCGTGGACGCCGTCGCGGGGCGGCTGGCCGACACGATCCTGAGCCTGCCCGCGCTGGTCGGAGCGCTGGCCATCGTCGCCGTGCTCGGCCCCGGGCTGGTCAACGCCATGCTCGCGGTGGGCATCATCTTCGCGCCCGGCCTGTTCCGCGTCGTGCGCGGCGCGACGCTGGCGGTCGCGGAGGAGACCTTCGTGGAGTCGGCGGTGGCGATCGGCTCCTCCACCCGGCGCACCCTCTGGGTGCACATCCTGCCCAACATCGCCGCTCCGCTGCTGGTCCAGGTGACGATCCTGATGGGGGTCGCGCTGCTGGCCGAGGCGAGCCTGAGCTTCATCGGCCTCGGGGTCCAGCCGCCGGACGCGAGCTGGGGATCGATGCTGAAGGCCGCGTACACCAACCAGTTCGACTCTCCCTTCTCGGTGGTGCCATCCGGGGTCGCGATGGTGCTGACCGTCCTCGCGTTCAACACGATCGGTGACTCGATCCGTGACGCCGTCGGCCTCAGGAGGCGCACATGACCCCGGGACCGGAACAGCACAACGGCGCCGGAGGCGCCACGGCCCGATCGCGGCCGGACAACCAGCCGAGACCGGGCGGCGAGCCGTTGCTGGCCGTCAAAGGGCTCACCATCGATCTTCCCGGCGGCGCCGTGCAGCGCGGACTCGTCGAGGACGTCACGTTCGACGTGCACAAGGGCCGCGCGGTCGCGCTGATCGGCGAGTCGGGCTGCGGCAAGTCGCTGACCTCCATGGCCATCCTGGGGCTGCTGCCCGCCGCCGTACGGGTCGTCGCGGGCTCGGTCCTCTTCGACGGCGTGGACCTGCTCACCTGCACCAAGCGCCAGCTTCGCCGGATCCGCGGCGGGCCGGTCGGCATGGTGTTCCAGGAGCCGATGAGCAGTCTCAACCCGACGATGACCGTCGGCGACCAGATCGCCGAGGTACGCCGGCTGCACCTGGGCGAGCGGCGCTCGGTGGCGCTCAAGCAGGCGCGTGAGCTGCTGGAGCGGGTCGGTATCCCGAAGGCGGAGAAGAGGCTGCGCTCCTACCCGCACGAGATGAGCGGCGGCATGCAGCAACGCGTCATGATCGCCGCCGCCATCGCCTGCGAGCCGAAGCTGCTGATCGCCGACGAGCCGACCACGGCGCTCGACGTCACGATCCAGGCCGAGATCCTCGAACTGCTGCGTGACCTGCGCCGCGACCTTGACCTGGCCGTCCTGCTGGTCACCCATGACCTCGGCGTGGTCGCGGACTTCTGCGACGACGTGGTCGTCATGTACGCCGGCCACATCGCAGAACGGACCCCCGTGGACGGACTCTTCTACGAGCCGAAGCACCCGTACTCCAGCGCTCTGCTCAGCGCCGTGCCGCAGTCGGGCCGGGCACGGACCAGCCTGACCGTCATCCGGGGGCGGGTCCCGTCGGCGGGACAGTTCCCGACCGGCTGCCGGTTCCAGCCCCGCTGTGAGCACAGCGTCGACTCCTTCTGCACGCGACCACAGGCCGACACGGCCCTGACCGATGACCGCAGGACGCGGTGCGGCCGGGTCGCCGGCGGTGACCTGACTCTGAAGGGGGCCGTCCGTGGCTGAGGATCAGGTGGTCGTGCGGGTGAGCGGCCTGACCAAGTCGTTCCCGCTGCGCCGCAGCCTGCTGGGCAGGACGCTGGAGAGCGTACGGGCCGTGGACGGCGTCGACCTGGAGGTCAAGGCCGGCACCACGGTCGGCATCGTCGGCGAGTCCGGGTCGGGCAAGACCACGGTCGGCCGCCTGATGGCCAGGCTGCTCAGGCCGGACGCCGGAACGGTCGAGGTGGAGGGCAAGGACGTCAGCCGGGCGCGCGGCCGGGAGTTGAAGGAGATGCGCGGCAGGCTCCAGGTCATCTTCCAGGACCCGTACGGCGCGCTCGACCCGACCAAGACGGTCGGCCACGCCGTCGCCGAGCCGCTGCTGGTCCACGGCCGGATCGGCCGGGGCGAGATGCGCGAGAGGGCCGCCCAACTGCTCGGCCGGGTCACGCTGGATCCGGCGTTCGCGGACAGGTACCCGGACGAGCTGTCCGGCGGGCAGCGTCAGCGGGCCTGCATCGCCCGCGCGCTGGCGCTCTCGCCGAGTGTGCTGGTCGCCGACGAGCCGACGTCCGCGCTGGACCTGTCCACCCGCTCGGAGATCCTCAACCTGCTGCTGTCGATCCAGGAGGAGACCGGGCAGGCGCTGGTGCTGGTGTCGCACGACTTCGCCACCGTACGGCACCTGTCGCACCGGATCGCGGTCATGTACCTGGGCCGGATCGTCGAGGAGGGGCCCGCGGCGCAGATCGCGGAGAGCCCGCGGCACCCTTACACCAAGGCGTTGCTGTCGGCGGTGCCCGTTCCCGATCCGGACGCGCAGCGCGCGCGGCGGCGCATCGTGCTCCACGGTGACCTGCCTGATCCGGCGAGCCCGCCGTCGGGGTGCCGCTTCCGTACCCGCTGTCCGGTCGCGCAGGACGAGTGCGCGCACCTGGACCCGCCGCTGCTGCGGATCGACGGGGATCACAGCGTCGCGTGCGTCCTGCACCGTCCGACACCCGCCGCGCCTTCGCGGTCAGTGGAGGACGGCGCGATGTTCAGCGAGTACTCGTCGGACCCCCAGGAGACGGCACGATGACCGGTTCCGCGGGGGCCCTGCGCGGCATCAGGGTCGTCGACTTCGGCCATCACGTGGCCGGGCCGCTGGCCGCGCTGCTGCTCGCCGACCAGGGGGCCGACGTCGTGCACGTCGATCGCCCCGGGGTCGAGCCGCCGGTCGAGGACGCGTTCTTCAACCGCGGCAAACGGCGCATCACCCTCGACCTGAAGAGCGGGCGGGACCTGAGGATCGCGCGTGACCTCGTCCGGCGGGCCGACGTCCTCGTCGAGAACTTCCGGCCGGGGGCGATGGACCGGCTCGGCCTGGGCTGGGCGGACCTGAGCGCGGCCGATCCGCGGCTCGTCTACTGCTCGATGCCGGGCTTCGCCGCCGACGACCCGCGGGCCGGGGTGCCGGGCTGGGAGGGTGTCATCGCGGCCGCGACCGGCAACTGCCGGATCCGGGCGGGGCACGCGCCTGACGGCTGGGACGCCACCCGCCCGACATATACCGCAATTCCCGTCGCGTCGAACTTCGCGGCGTTCTGCGGGGCCTTCGCGATCGTGGCGAGCCTCACCGCCCGGCACCGCAGCGGCCGTGGTGATCGCATCGAGGTCCCGCTGTTCGACGCCATGTTCGAGGCCATCGGCGGGAGCGGCGCATACCCGGTCGAGCGCGGGCTGCCGCCGGAACGGGCGATCAGCGCCAACGGGAGCGGCACCTACCGCTGCGCGGACGGCCGGTACGTCCAGTTCAACCCGATCGGGGCGACGACCCGCTTCCTCACCTGGTTCCTCGACGCGGCCGGGATGACCGCTTGGGCGGGGGAGGGGCTGACCGACCGGTCCCGGCTGGATCGTGAGCCGGAGCTGCGGTCGCTGCTGCGGGAGCGGCTGATCGCGCTGTTCGGCACCAGGACCGCGCACGAGTGGGAGGACGTGGCGAACGCGGCCGGCGTGCCGCTCGCCGCGGTGCGGACGACGGGCGAGTGGCTGGACAACGTGCACGCCCGCGCCGCCGGGCAGGTCGTCGAGGTCGAGGATCCGCTGCTCGGGACGACGGTGATGCCGGGCTCGGCGGTGTGCGTGCCGGCGGCGCCTCCGCTCCGGGGGAGGGCGCGCCACCTGCCGGACGCCGACCGCGCCGACATCCTGGCGGAGCTGGACACGCCGCCTCCTGCCGAGGCCGGCCGTGCCCAAGCGTCCCCTGGCGAGGTCGGCGGTTCCCAAGCGTCCCCTGGCGAGGCGGCCGGTCCCCAGACGCTTCCGTCCGAGGCGGGCCGGCTTCCGTACGAGGGCCTGCGCGTGGTGGACCTCACTCAGATCCTGGCCGGCCCGAGCGCGGGCCGCATCCTGGCCGAGTTCGGCGCCGACGTCGTCAAGATCAACGCACCGCAGCGGCGCGTCGGCGCGCACGGCTTCGTCAACCGCGGCAAGCGCACGGTCCTCGTGGACGTGAAGTCCGGCGAGGGGCAGCGGATCCTGTGGCGCCTCATCAACGAGGCCGACGTCCTGACCTGCAACTTTCCCGAGCGGACGGCCGAACGTTACGGCCTCGGCTACGAGCACGTACGGGCCCGCCGCCCCGGCATCGTCTACGTCTCGGTGAGCTGCTACGGGCCCGGCGGCCCGTGGGCGAGCCGCCGAGGATACGAGACCCAGGGCCAGGCCGCGACCGGCATCATGACCAGGACCGGAGGCGACGGCCCCCCGGCCGTCCTCGGCCCGTACAACCTGCTCGACTACGGCACCGGCACCCTGGCCGCCTTCGCCGCCGCGCTGGGCCTCCACCACCGCGAGGTCACCGGCGAGGGCGGGCACGTGTACGCCTCTCTCACCCAGACGGGCCTCTACCAGCAGGCGAGCTACGCGGTGCGTGCCGGGACCGCGACGAGCGCTGAACCGTGCGGCCCCGAAGCACTCGGGACGGACCCGTGGCACCGCTTCTACCGGGCCGCCGACCGCTGGTTCTTCGTCGGGGCGACCCGCGCGCAGCTCTCGGCGCTGCCCGCACTCAAGCGGGCCCTGGCGGAGAACGACGCGGAAGCAGCCCTGGAGGCCGTCTTCCGCACCGGCGACGCGGACGAGTGGGTCGAGCGCCTGACCGCGGCCGGGGCGGGCGCGCACACCGTCACAAAGCTCGCGGAGTTGATGACCGACCCGTACGCCCGCTCCCGAGGGCTGGCCGTCACCCAGGTCTCCGAGGAGGCCGGCGAGGTGGTGATGCCCGGGATCGCCATCCGGGCCCGCCACCACCCACCCCGCCTGGGACACCCGGTGCGCCGCCCGGGCGCCGACGGGCGGGAGGTGCTGGCCGGGATCGGGCTGGCCGATTCCGCCGACGCGCTCGAACGGGCCTGGGCCGTGCAACTGACCGCTCTGCCACGGGGCTGGGACCACTTCTGACCGCGCGACGAGCAACCGACAGCACCCCCCGGCTCGCTGAGCGGGACCCCCGACAGGAGGACTGATGGACGACGCCCCGGCCACCCGGTGCGATCTGCTGATCAAAGGCGGACGGGTTCTCGACCCCGATCAAGGGCTCGACGGCGTCATGGACGTCGCCGTCACCGCCGGGCGGATCAGCGCGATCGGCGCGGACCTGCAGGCCGGCGCGGCGCGCCGGGTGATCGACGTGAGCGGCGCCGGGCGTTACGTCGTTCCCGGGCTGATCGACGTCCACACGCACGTCGCGCACGGGGCGATCACCCCGGGCGTGGGCATGGAGGGCTGCGACCCGGACGTCATCGGCGTCGGGTCGGGGGTGACGACGCTGGTCGACGCCGGGTCCGTCGGGGTGGCGAACATCGGGGTCTTCTCCGCCTACATCCAGCCGAACGCCCGCACCCGCGTCATCCCGTTCCTCAACATCGGCAGTTTCGCCCACACCATGCCGACCATGGTCGATGTCGCCGGCATGGACGAGATCGACCCGGTCGCCATCGCCAGGTGCGTCGCCGCCAACCCCGGCCTGGTCCAGGGCATCAAGCTGCGGCTGGTCGGGCCGCTGATCGCGGACAAGGGCAAAGACGTCGTCGCCGCGGCGAAGGCGGTGGCCCGCGAGCACGGGGTGCCGCTCATGGTGCACATCGGCGACCTGTCCGCGCGCCGCCGCCCCGACCCGCACCTGCTGGAGCCCGCCACCCGGTACGCCATCGAGCAGCTCGACGCCGGGGACATCCTCACCCACCTGTGCACCCCGAACCACGGCGGCGTGACCGACGCCGCGGACCGCATGCTGCCCGCCCTGCTCGCCGCCCGCGAGCGCGGGGTCGTCCTCGATTCCGCCCTGGGCCGGGGCAACTTCGGTTACCAGGTCGCCCGCGAGCAACGCGCGCTCGGCCTGGCCCCCGACACGATCAGCAGCGACCTGACCGCGGCGGGGGAGAGCTTCCACTCCCTGCTGGAGTGCATGGCCAAGTTCATGGCCGTCGGCTACGACCTGGCCGAGGTGGTCCGCATGACCACGGCGAACGCCGCCCGTGCGATCGGCGCCGCGGACGAGCTGGGCGCCATAGCGGTCGGCAGGGAGGCGGACCTGACCGTGATCGACCTGGTCGAGGGCGACTTCGAGTTCGTGGACACCACGCAGGACGTCTTCCACGGCGGCTTCGGCCTGCGGCCGGTCCACACCGTGCGGGCCGGTGTCCTGGTCCCGCCGGTGTGGGGGACACATCCGTGGGGTTGGCTGCCCGCACCCCGGTCGGGGGCGGCATCATGACGATCACCCGCGGGCGGTTCGAGGTGGACGCCGACTGGGAGCGGCTGCCCGACGGCCTGGTCCACGCGGACGTGGCCGCGGTGGACGTGGACGCCGACGACCGCGTCTATCTGTTCACCCGTTTCGACGGCCAGGTCATCGTGTACGAACGCGACGGCACGTACGTACGGAGCTGGGGAAAGGGCGTCTTCACCACCCCACACGGCTTGACCGTCGGGCCGGACGGGAGCGTCTACTGCGTGGACGCGGGCGACCACACCGTGCGCAAGTTCACCCCCGGCGGCGAGCTGCTGATGACGCTGGGCACGCCAGGGGCGGCGTCGGACACCGGGTACGTCTCCGGACAACCCGTGCGCGTGCACAGCGTGGAGGGCGTCCGGTACGGCGGGCCGCCGTTCAACCGGTGCACCAACCTGGCCGTCGCACCGGACGGCGACCTCTACGTGACCGACGGGTACGGCAACAGCCGCGTCCACCGGTTCACCCCCGACGGCGAGCTGATCGGCTCGTGGGGCGAGCCCGGCACCGGCCCCGGCCGGTTCCACCTGCCCCACTGCCTGGACATCGCCCCTGACGGGCGGGTGTTCGTCGGCGACCGCGAGAACGACCGGATCCAGATCTTCACCCCGGACGGCACGTTCATCGAGGAATGGACCGATGTGCGCCGGCCGTGCGACCTCACCATCGCCCCCGACGGCTCGGTGTACGTCGCCGAGCTGTGGCGGCCGCAGGGCCAGAGCTCCTTCACGCGCGGGACGGCGGAGCGGGACCAGCCCGGCCGGCTGACCGTGCTGAACCCGTACGGCGAGGTGATCGAGCGGTGGGGCGACTCCTCGGAGCACCGCGCCGAGCCGGGCTACTTCATCGCCCCGCACGGCATCGCCCTGGACTCCCGCGGCGACCTGTACGTCGCGGAGGTCACCTACAGCTTCGCCATCAGACCCGGCCGGGTCGCGCGGTCGTGCGGCCGGCACCAACTGCAGAAGTTCCCGCGCGTCGGCGCGGGAGCGGAAACCTCGGCTAGGAGACACGCATGAGGCGCGGAAACCGGCGGATCCTCACCACACACGGCGGCAACCTGCCGCGCCCGTCCGATCTCGACAAGCTGATCGCCGAAGGGGACCGGGAGGCGATCGACGCGCGCCTGCCCGGCGCCGTGGGCGAGGTCGTGGACCGGCAGCTCGCCTGCGGCCTGGATACGGTCAACGACGGCGAGTACGTCAAGGCCGCGAACATGGCCGGCTACGCCGGCTACATCCACGCCCGCGTGACCGGCTGGGAGACGCTGCCCATCGACCCGGACGTCCCGCCCAAGCGCGAGTACGTCGCGGCGCGCGACAAGGCCGACTTCCCCGGCACGTATGTCTCCGGCCTCTGGCTGTCCGGATCGGGAGGGCCGGTCAGGCCGGGCTTCGCGACCCCCGGCGCCGCGCCCAAGCCGCCGACGAAGGGCCGGGTGTGCACCTCCCCGATCACCTACATCGGCCACGACGCCATCGCGGCCGACATCGCCGCGCTGAAGAAGGCGGTGGCGGACAAGGAGGCGGCCGGTCACGAGGCAGACGGCTTCATCGCCGCGCTCGGCCCGCTCAGCCTGGGCGCGGGAGCCAGGAACGCGCATTACCCGAGCGAGGAGGCGTACATGATCGCCGTCGCCGAGGCGCTGCGCGAGGAGTACAAGGCGATCACCGACGCCGGGCTGATCCTGCAGATCGACGAGCCGGAGTTCGCCACCACCTGGCAGTTCCACCCCACCTGGACGGTCGAGGACCTGCGCCGCTACCTGGTGTCCGCCGTCGAGATCATCAACCACAGCATCGACGGGCTGCCCGCCGAGCAGATCAGGATGCACACCTGCTGGGGCAGCGGCCACCGTCCGCACACGCAGGACATCGGGCTTGAGCACATCGCGGACCTGCTGATCAAGGTCAACGCGCAGGGCTACGCCATCGAGTCCGGAAATGTCCGGCACGCGCACGAGTGGCGGGTGTGGGAGGACGTGAAGCTGCCCGAGGGCAAGATCCTCATCCCCGGCGTGGTCAGCCACGCCACGGACCTGGTCGAGCATCCCGAGCTCATCGCCGAGAGGCTGACCAACTTCGCCAGTGTCGTCGGGAAGGAGAACCTCCAGGCGGGGACCGACTGCGGGATCGGGTCCCGGGTGGGCCACGAGGAGATCGTCTGGGCGAAGCTCTCCGCTCTCGCCGAAGGCGCCCGGCTCGCCAGCAATCGTTTGTGGGCCGACTGACCCGCACCACAGCGCCATAACACCACCGCACCACTCAACACCGCACCACGACCTGACGGGGCACAGTTCAGCGTCACGGCTGAAGCCAGGTCACCAACGACATCAGCTCGCTTCTGAAACATGGAGGCAAAGCCGTGAAACGAGCAGCAGTCAGATCGGCCGGCGCGATCCTCGCCGTCGGCCTCGCCCTCGCCGGTTGTGGCGGCGGTACGGCCGCCCCGCAGCAGGGCGGCACCGGCACCACCGACGGCTCGGCCGTACTGAAATGGGCCGTGCCGGGAATGCCGACCTCCTTCGACCCGCGCAAGGCGGCGCCGCTGGACCCGGTCTTCCTCGACGTGGTCTACGAGAGCCTGGTCGCGAGGAGCGCCGCCGGTGAGATCAAGCCGGGCCTGGCCACCGAGTGGAAGCTCTCGGACGACAACAAGGTGATCACCTTTAAGCTGCGGCAGGGGGTGAAGTTCCACAACGGCGAGGAGTTCAACGCCGACGCGGTCAAGGCGTCGCTGGAGGCGTACAAGAAGAGCGGCGCCCTCGTGACGACGCTGGCCACGCTGGACAAGGTCGAGGCGGTCAGCCCGTCAGAGGTGAAGCTGACCTTCTCCGAGCCCGCCGGCTACATGATCAACGTGCTGGCGGGCGAGCCCGGGATCGTGGTCGCGCCCGGCGCGCTGAACGACCCCGACCTCGGCACCAAGCCGGCCGGCACCGGGCCGTTCCAGCTCACGGCGTTCAACCAGGACAAGGTGACCTTCAAGAAGTTCGACGGGTACTGGGACGTCGCGCGGACCGGCATCGGCGGCCTGGAGATGGCGGTCTACTCCGACGAGGCGACCCGCCTGCGGGCCGTGAAGTCCGGGCAGGCCGACGGCACCTCGATCACCCCCGGGCAGATCAAGGAGGCGCAGGCGGCCGGCATGACGATCATCCAGGCGCCCAACACCCAGTTCAACGCGATCCTGGTGAACACCAAGGTCAAGGAGCTGGCCGACCCGAAGGTCAGGCAGGCGCTGCTGTACGCGATCGACCGCGAGTCGATCAGCAAGAGCCTGTACGCGGGCGCCTGCGCACCGGCGGTGCAGCCGTTCCAGAACGGCTTCTGGGCGAACGTGCCCGAGCTGAACGACGTCAAGCCCTACTACGACCCGGAGAAGGCCAAGCAGCTCCTGGCCGAGGCCGGGCTGCCGAACGGCCTGGACCTCCAGGTCGAGGTCGGGCCCAACACCCAGTTCCAGACGCTGGCCCAGGCGCTGCAGGCGCAGCTGCAGAAGGTGGGGATCAGGGTCAAGATCAAGGTCCTCGAGTTCCAGCAGATGATCACCGCCCGCAGGACCGGCAACTTCTCCGCCACGGTGGCGCTGTTGCAGGCGGGACGGCCCGACCCGACCCAGTTCGTCAAGGACTTCTACACCAAGGGCGGCGCGTACAACCCCGGGGGATTCACCCTGGCTGGGGTTCCCGAACTGCTGGCCAAGGCACGGGTCAGTGACGTGAACGACGAGCGTTCCGCGCCCATGCGGGAGATCGTCACCAAGGTGTTCGAGGCGGGGCCGCCGGTGATCCCGGTCTGCGGCGTGACGTACGTGGCGGCCTTCCGCAAGGGCGTGACCGGGATGGAGCCGCCGGTGATGGGCGACTACGACTTCGCCTCGATCAAGATCAGCACCTGACGGACAACGGCACCTGACGGGCAACGGCACGTGACGGGACATCAGCACGTGACGGACGTCAGCACATAACGGGATATAAGCGCATGACGGAGAGGAATCCAGTGCGGCTGGACGGCAAGGTGGCGATCGTCACCGGATCAGGACGAGGGCTCGGGCGCGCGTACGTGCAGGCGCTGGCCGCCGCGGGAGCCGCCGTGGTGGTCAACGACATCGACGCGGACGTCGCCGAGAAGACCGCCGAGGAGATCAGGGGCGCGGGCGGCAGGGCCGTCGCCGAGGTGTGCGAGGTCGGCTCGGCCGAGTCGGCCGACGCGCTGGTGGGACGGGCCGTCTCCGAGTTCGGCCGCGTGGACGTGATGTGCACCAACGCCGGCGCGCTGCGCGACCGGACGCTGGTCAAGGTCACGGACGAGGAGTTCGACCTCGTGGTGGACAGCCACGTGCGCGGCACGTTCACCTGCGGCCGGGCGGCGGTGCGCCGCTTCCGCGAGCAGGGTGGCGGCGGCCGGCTGATCCTGGTCGGCTCGCCGGCCGGCCAGTACGGCGGCTTCGGGCAGACCGCGTACGCCGCGTCCAAGGCGGCCATCATCGCGATGGTCCGGGTGTGGTCGGTCGAGACGGCGAAGCTGGGCGTGACCGTGAACGCGATCGTGCCCACCGCCCTGACCAGGATGGCCGCGACCATCCCCGCGCTGACCGAAGCCGTCGCCGCGGTCGAGGCCGGCGGCCCGGTCCCGGCCGACCTGCGGCGGCGCGGGATCGGCACGGTGGAGGACGTGGCGCCCCTGGTGGTCTACCTGTCCTCGGACGAGGCGGCCGGGGTCACCGGGCAGTACCTCGGCTTCGGCGGCGACAAGTTCGCGATCTGGGCGCATCCTAAGGAGGCGTTCGTGACGCATCGGGACGGCGGGTGGAGCGCCGACCAGCTGGCGGAGGACTTCGCCGGGTTCACGGAGCACCTGCAGAGCCACACACCGCCCGGCCGGTGACCGCACGCTGAGGCCCACCCCGGCTCTGACGGCCGGGGTGGGCTCAGGCGTGCCCGCGAAGCGACGCACGCGCGTCCCGCGCGAGCCTGGCGTGGATCGGCGCTACTGGCGTGGATCAGCGTGGACATGGCGCCGGCCCCGCGCCGAATCAGCATTGGCCGGGCGCCGGATCAGCGTGGGCCGGGCGCCGGTCAGTCGAAGTAGAACGTGTTCGCGGCTTGTGAGATGCGCCCGCGCAAAGCCGCGTCCGGGACGATCCGGGCGAAGGACTCCACCGCGTCGCGATAGGTGACCGGCTGCCGCGCCCCGACGAACGGCGCGTCGCTGCCCCAGAACAGGTGCTCGGGCCCGGCGGCGGCGAGCAGTGTCGCCGCGTACCGGGCCAGCGTGTCCGTGCCGACGCCGAAGCGGTAGCCTGCCGACAGCTTCACCCACACCCGGCCGCTCCCCAGGGCGCGCAGCAGCGCCGCCCCTGACTTTCCGGCGTATCCGGCGCGGCGGTCGGGGTCGCCGAAGTGGTCGACGACGACCTGCACCCCCGAGCGGACGAGCCGGTCGAGCACCGGCGGCAGTCGTTCGCCCTCGATGTTCAGCTCGACGTGCCAGCCGAGGTCCGCGACCCGGAACAGCAGCCTGCGGTAGGCCGGGTCGTCGAGGTCGGGCAGCTCCGCGAGGCGCCGCCACTGGAACCGGATGCCGCGTACGCCGTCGGAGCGCATGCGTTCGAGGACGTACCGGTCCACGCCGGGCTCGACGATGACGGTGCCGCGCAGCCGGTCGTGCTCGCGCAGGGCGTCGATCGTGTAGTCGTTCAGGTCGCCGAGCAGGCTCATCGCCGAGATCACGGCGCGCCCGACGCCGTGCTCGTCCATCGTCGTCAGGAACTTTCCGACGGGCAGGTCCACGTCGGGGCGGGTCCAGGCGCGTGCCGCGAGCGGCAGCGCGCTGGTGAACAGGTGCACGTGCGCGTCCACCAGCGGCACCTCGGCACCGGGCAGGTTCACCGGCACGTCGTCCCCGGACCCGATCACCCGCACGTCGTCACCGGACCTCGGCGGCACGTCGTCACCGGGCCTGGTCATCGGTCTCCGCGAGCGCGGGGAGGCCGTAGAGCGCGGCGGCCGTCCCGCCGAGGACCAGGGCGGCGTCCCGTCCGGGCAGGCCGGCGACCGACTCCCGGCCGATCCGCGCCATATCGGCGTACGTGCCGGCGGTCTGCGTGACGTCGGACCCCCACAGCACCCGTTCGGCGCCGAACCGGGACACGAGCCACTCCACCACCCCCGACGGCGCGACGCCGGCGGCGATGATCCGGGCGAAGTTCAAGGTGGTCACCTTGACGTGCACCTGCGGCAGGTCGGCCAGCGCGAGCAGCCCGGTGGCGCCGGGGAAGGGCTCGGCGCGGTCGGCCTCGACGCTGGCGACGTGGTCGAGGACGACCGGCGTGCCGGGGAACGCGCGGGCGACCGCGGGCAGGGCGCACAGGCTCTCGTCGCGGTTCCAGCGGTAGAGGTGCAGGCACATCGACAGGCCCAGCTCGCTCACCTGCCGCCACACCTCCAGCGCCCGCGGCCCGGCGAACCAGCCGGCGCCCGGTGTGCCGCCGTGCTGGTTGCCGCCGGGCGAGGTCAGGCGCATGGCCACGGCGCCGCGCTCGGCCCAGCGCCGCACGGTCTTGGCCGAGTCCGGGGCCTGCGCGTCGATGACGCACATGGCGCGCAGCCGGTCGGGGTGGCGGGCCGCCGCGTCCACGACGTAGCTGTTGTCGTAGCCGTACACGTGCGCGCGCTGGACCGCGACGGCGGCCGACAGCCCGTTGGCGTCCAGCGCGGCCAGCAGCCGTTCGGCGGTCATCGGGTCGTCGCGCACGGCGGCGCTGACCGTGCCGCCGGGCGGGTCGTAGGGGTAGGCCGGGTCATCGGTCACCAGGTGCGCGTGTGAGTCGATCATCGGATGCGCTCCCAGAGCAGGACGGGGGTGGGTGGCCGACCGTCCGTGCGGTCGGCGCGCAAGGTCAGCCGGTCGCCCTCCACGACCGCCAGGCGGACCAGCTTGGTGCCGATCCAGTTGGGGTAGATTCCGGCCTCCACCTCGTGGACGATGCGGTCGCCGAGCCATTCGTAGCGGCCGGCGTACGCGCCGAAGGTCCGCACCGCGGCGAGCTTCTCCTCGTCGGTGGTCCAGCGCCAGTTCTCCGACGCCAGGGGCGGACGGTCGCCGGCCATGTACTGGACCGACATGTAGCCGTCGGGGCCGTAGATGAGCAGGCCGAGCGGGGTGTCCCCGAGCGGGCGGACGGCCTCGCCAGGCGCGCCCTCCATGTAGTAGTCCGCCAGCCGCCAGGTGCCGACGATCACTCGGTCGCCTGCTTCCTGAACGCCTCCGTCATCGAGTGGGCCGTACGGGCGAGCATGGTCGCGTCGTTGCCCATGATGAGGAACTGGTGCCCGAGCGCCGCGGCCCGATGGCCTCCGGCCGCGTCCACGACGGCCGCGCCGCAGGGTTTGCCCGCCGCAGCGGCCGCAGTACGGGCCCGGTCGAGCAGGCCCTGCACCGTGGGGTCGGTCATGCCGACGCCCAGCGCGAGCGACAGGTCGCCGGCCCCGAGGAAGACGGCGTCCACCCCGGGCACGGCCAGGATTTCGGCGGCGGCGTCGATGGCGGCCGGGCTCTCCAGCTGCGGGACGCAGACGACGTCCTCGTTGCCGGTCCTGACGTACTCGGCGCGCGGGGTCAGCCCCCACCGGCCCGCCCGGCTGGTGCCGCCCGCCCCGCGCTGGCCGAGGGGCGGGAAGCGGGTGGCCGCGACGACGCGTTCGGCGTCGGCCGCGGAGTCGACGCGGGGCACCAGGATGCCCCTGGCCCCGGCGTCCAGGATCCGCCCGATGGTGGAGCCCTGGTGGTCGGGCACGCGGACCAGCGGGTCGACGCCGTACGCCGAGGCCGCGCTGATCATCCGCGCCGTCATGGACAGGTCGAGCGGCGAGTGCTCCAGGTCGATGACCACGAAGTCGAACCCGGCGCTGGCCATGATGTCGACGCTCTCGACGGTCGCCAGCTTGATCCACGTGCCGAGGCGCGGCGTCCGCGCCGTTGCGGTGTCGAAGAAACCCATGCTCAGCCGACCGTGACGTGATCGGGGGCGGGGTACTCGTCGGCGTTGAGCACCCATCCCTGCTTGGCGGAGAAGTCCGCGCGCGGCGGGCTGAAGATGTCGATGAGCAGGTGGGCGCCCTCGCCGAGGGCCTGGCTGGTGTGCACGGTGGGCGGCGGGATGATCGCGACGGCGGGGCTGCCGACGCTCACGTGGTCGTCGTCGCGCCACTGCGACAGCTTCGAGGTCCAGGGCGTGCGGACGTGGTGGACGTAGTCGCCGGCGACGGTCAGCGAGCACTGCTCGAAGTCGTCGTGATGGTGCGGCGAGAGCCGGTCGGGGTCACGCGGCCCGTTCCTGGGGTCGCCGAAGTTGACCATGAAGGCGCTGGAGCGGAAGATCCGGCCGAACCGGCCCTTGTCCAGCGGATAGTCGGCGTTGCGGTAGACCCGCAGGCGGTGCCCGGCGGGCGGGTCGGGCCACGGCTCCAGCAGCGCGACCCGCGGGTGGGGCTCGGCGTAGTCGTCCGCGTTGACGCAGCGCGGCAGTACGTCGGCGGTCCTGACGTCGAACAGCCTGACCACCTCGGCGTCGGTGTGGGCGGTGACGGCGCTGTCGCCGGGCGGCACGATGACCACGCCGGCCCCGCTCACCTTCTGGCTGTCGGCGCCGGCCGTCACCTCGACCGTGGCGCCGTCGTGGGGCAGGACGATCACGTACTCGTCGCGCTGCTCGGCCGCACCGCGCCGGAGCGTGTCGCCGGCGGTCAGGCGGCTGAAGGCGAGCACGAAGTTCTGGCCGCGGACGTACCAGGTCCTGCTGCCCAGCTCGCTCTCCTCGGCGGGCGGCAGCGTCAGGAACTCGAAGGTGGCGAAGGCCGCCACGGGGGCGTTCAGGTCGGTCTTGGTCGTGGTGGTGTTGAGCGCGGAGCGGGGGTCGGTGGGGCTGTACATACGATGCGTCCTTCTGTTGGCCTGTCCTGGGCGAAACTGGGTGAAAAAGGTCAGTCGTCCAGGCCGAGCAGGTACGAGGGATTGACGCGGACGATCTGTCGCAGGTCCTTCTCGGGCAGTCCGAGGTCGAGCAGCGCGGACCCGACCCGGATGAAGGAGTCGACGGGGAACGGGCGGCCGGCCTGCCCGAGGTCGGAGGCGAGGACGGTGTGCTCGGGGCCGACCTTCTCTATCCAGTCCATCAGCACTTCCGGGCCCCACTTCTTCTGCGCGACCTCGGGGTCGTACATGCTGGTCTCGTGCTCGATGTAGGCGCCGAGATCGACGAACTCGCGGCACTGCGCGGGGTCGGAGCCGATCACGAAGTTCGGGTGGCTGACCACCATCCGGCGCACGCCCGCCTCCCGGGCGGCGCCGAACACCGCCCGGATGTCGTCGGGAGCCATGTGGCCGGCCGACAGCAGCGCGCCGCTCTCGGCGATGATCTCGATGACCCGGCCGACCTCGGGCAGCAGCGCGCCGTCCGGGCCGCGCACGTCCACCTGCGACATGGTCAGCGGGATCGTCGGCTTGGGGAAGCCGCCGCCCGAGTTGTGGTGGTCGATGTGGGCGCTGGAGGAGATGGTGGGGAACCACACGCACCGGCCGCCCATGCGCAGGGACATCTCCACCGCGTACGGATTGATGCCGCCGACCTGGGCGTTCAGCGCGATGCCGCCGTACACGGCGGTGCTCACGCCGGCCAGCCGGTCGGCCATGGCCAGCAGGTCCATCACGGTGTTGTGGTGGTGCGACTTGGCCAGGAAGGCCCGCATCCCCAGGCGCTCGCCGTCGCGGGCGGCCTCGACGTGGTCGAAGCGGCGCGGCAGCGGGTTGGGCCCGGAGTGGCAGTGCAGGTCCACGAGGCCGTGCAGGACACGCTCGATGGCGGGTCGGGTCATGGTTGTTCCTCCTGCGCGGCCACGGGCGGCGACCCTTGACATGGACCCCGCTGCGAGAGCATTGTTACAAATTACGGACTTACTGTACGATAATTGCGAATCGATGGTCTGACAAGAAGTAAGAGGGGGCCACGTGCCGGAGCCGAGCTACACCTGGGCCGAGATGATGGCGATCTCCATCTCGCACGAGATGCAGGACGGCGACTTCGGCTCCGTGGGCGCCGCGTCGCACATTCCCGCCGCCGCGCTGCGCCTCGCGCAGCTCACCCACGCGCCCAATCTGTCCTTCTTCTGCGGCGGCAGCGGTGCGATGAACCCCAGGATCCAGCGGCTGACCGAGTCGTCGGCCGACTACCGCAACCTGGTGACCAGTGAGTATCACTTCAGCCTCGACGACGTGGTGGACTTCGAGACCGCGATGCGCTTCGACTTCGCGTTCCTCGGCGGCATGCAGATAGACAAGCACGGCAACCTGAACATGGCCATGATCGGCGACTGGGACAAGCCGAAGGTGCGTGGTCCTGGCACGATCGGCCTGATCTTCCTCGGCGGCTTCAAGACCAGCTACATCTACACCGAGCACCACTCGCCGAAGATCTTCGTCGACAAGGTCGACTTCATCAGCGGCGCCGGCTGGCTCGACGGCGGCGACGCCCGCAGCAAGGTCTTCCGCCCTGAGTCCGACGGGCCGCGCCGGGTGTTCACCCCGCTGGGCGTCTTCGACTTCGAGCCGGAGAGCAAGCGGATGCGGCTGATCAAGGTCCATCCGTGGACCAGCGTGGAGAAGATCCAGGCGGCGACCGGGTTCGAGCTGCTGATCGCCGATGACCTGCAGATCGTCGAGGCGCCGGACGAGCACGAGCTCGACCTGCTCAGGACCCAGGTCGATCGCGACGGCGTGCTGCGCCGCTACCCGTCCGCGGCCTGAGCGTGGGCACCCCCCGCGGCTGGGCCGATCGGTACGTCCGCGCCGACGGCTGCACCACCCACTACCTGGAGGCAGGCGACGGGCCGCCGCTGGTCCTGCTGCACGGCGGCGAGTACGGCGCCTCGGCCCTGCTCACCTGGGAGAACTGCATCGAGGCGCTGGCCGAGCGGCACCGGGTGCTGGCGATCGACTTCGTCGGCTTCGGGCTCAGCGACAAGTTGCGCGACTTCGGCGGCGGTCAGCGGCGGCTCATGCGACGGCAGATCGCCTCGGTGCTGCGCACGCTGGGCGCCGAGCCGGCGTACTTCATCGGCACGTCGCTCAGCGGGCGGATGCTGCTCGACATCGCCAACCGGCGCCCGGCCGAGTGGCCGATCCGGGCGATGGCCGTGGTCGGCACCGGCCTGGCCGCCCCCGTGGAGGCGGCCCGCCTGACACTGGAGAAGTTCGACGGCACCCTCGACGGCCTGCGGCCTTCCATGGACGTGCTCTTCCACGACCCGCGCTGGCGCGACAGCGAGGACTACCTGCGCCGCCGCCACGAGTCGTGCATGGTCCCCGGCGCGTGGGAGACCGCCGCGGCGGCGGGCCTGCGCGCTCCTGGGCGGGACGGCGGGGAGCGGCGCTCGCACGTCCGCCCGCCCGCCCGCGACTACGGCGGCGTCGCCGTGCCCACCCTGCTCGTGCGGGGGGAGCACGACCAGTTGGTGCCCCCGGAGACGTGGCAGGAGCTGGCCGGGCAGATCCCCGGCGCGCGTACGGTGACGATCGGCGGCAGCGGCCACTACCCGCAGATCGAGCGGGCCGGCGCGTTCCTGGACGCGGTGCTGGACTTCCTCAAGGACCCGGCCCCCGAGGACGCGAGCCTCAAGGGCACGGCCGGAGGCGAGGCGTGATGGGCGAGGTGCACGTCGAAGCCGGCGGCGACGGGCCCGCGGTGCTGTTCCTGCACGGCTCGGGCGCCTCGGGCGCCGTCTGGAGACCGGTGCTGAACGAGCTGCGCGAGCGCCGCACTCCGTGCCGGTGGCTGGTGGTCGACCTGCCGGGGCACGGCCGCTCGGCCCACCGCCAGGACTACTCGCCCGACGGGTACGCCGACGCCGTGGCCAAGGCGCTGCCCTCTGGCTCCCCGCTGACCGTCATCGGCCACTCGCTCGGCGGTCTGGTCGGCATGACCCTCGCGGACGGCACCCGCGGACTCGCCGTCGCCTCCCTGACCGTGATCGCGATGAAGGTGGCCTGGACCGAGGAGGAGCTGTCCCGGCGCTCCGCCCTGGCCGCCAAGCCGTCCCGGATCTTCGCCGACGAGGAGCAGGCCCGCGACCTGTTCGGCCGGGTGTCGGGGATGCGCGGGCCGGCCTTCACCGACGAGGACCGCGCCAGCGGGACCATCAGCTCGGACGGCGGCTACCGGCTGTCGGCCGACCCCGGCATCACCGGGGCCGCCCCCGCAGGCGCCCCCGAGCTGGCCGCGCGCATGCGCCGGGTGACCTGCCCCGTCGAGCTCGCCTGCGGCGACCAGGACCCCGGCATCGACCCGGCGGACCTGGCCGAGGTCCTCGGCCACCCCGTCACCGTGCTGCCCGGCGCGGGGCACAACGTCCACATCGAACGCCCCGATCTGGTCGCCGACCTGGTCGAGCGGGCACTCAGCCGCTGACGAACGGAACCCATCATGCGAATCGAGCGACTGCTGCGCCAGAACGCGGTGCGGCGCGGCCCGATGACCGCCGTCATCTGCGACCAGACCCAGTTGTCCTGGGCCGAGCTGGACGTCGAGTCCAACCGCCTGGCCAACGCGCTGATCGCGCTCGGCTACCGCGCCCAGGAGCGGGTCGCGCTCGTGCTGTCCAACTGCCACCACATCGTGACGGCCTTCCACGGCGCGTGGAAGGCCAACCTGGTCACCGTCGGGATCAACACCCGGCTGACCGCGCCCGAGATCGCCAGGATCCTCGCCCACTCGGGCGCCTCCCTGCTCATCTGCGACACGCCCGCCGCGGCCGAGGCGGCGAGCACGGTGCCCGGCGTCCGCGGCGTCTACACCATCGGCCTGGACGGCGAGTCGTTCACGGACCTGGTCGCCTCGGGCGCCCCTGACGAGGTGCCGGAGACGGGCACCGGCGACGAGCTGCGCTCGCTGCGCTACACCAGCGGCACCACCGGCGCGTCCAAGGGCTGCATGGCCACGCACGACCAGCAGGTCGCCAGCACGGCCAACTACCTGTGCGAGGTCAATGTCCCGCGCGGCGGCCCCACCTGGATCTCGGTGCCGCTGACGCTGGGGGTCGGCGCGTCCTTCGTGACGACCACCGCCTACCTGGGCGTCCCGCTGCTGCTGCGCCGGCGGTTCGACGCGGCCGGCTTCGTGGACGACGTCGGCAAGTACGGGGTCGAGCACGCGTTCCTGGTGCCCACGATGCTGGTCGACCTCGTACGCGCGCTGCCCGAGCTCGACCTGACCCGGGCGAGCCCGCTCAAGCTGGTGGGCTACGGCGGCGCGTCGGTGTCGTGGAGCCTGATCCGCTCCCTGGCCGAGGCGCTGGACCTGGAGTTCTACCACGCGTTCGGGGCCACGGAGGCGGGCGGATTCGTCGCGCTGCTCACCCCCGACGACCACCGCAACTTCCTGCGGACCGAGACCGCCTCGATCGTCCCGGTCGGCCGGCCGGCCGCGTTCGCCGACGTCAAGATCTTCGACGCGGAGGACAGGGAGGCAGCCGTACGGGAGACCGGCGAGATGCGGATCAGGGCGGCCAGCGTGTTCTCCGGCTACTGGAGCCAGCCCGAGGCGACCCGCGCCGTGCTCAAGGACGGCTGGCTCCGGCTCGGCGACATGGCCTGGCGCGACGAGCGCGGCTACATCTACCTCGCTGACCGCGCGCAGGGCGTCATCCGCTCGGGTGCGCAGAACGTGTACGCCGGCGAGGTCGAGGCCGTGCTGCAGGCCTGCCCGGGCGTCGAGCGCGCGGCCGTGATCGGCGTCCCGCACGAGCGGTTCGGGGAGTCGGTGAAGGCGCTCGTGCAGCGGGTGCCCGGCGCGGACCTGACCGAGCAGCAGGTCCTCGACTACTGCGCCGAGCGGCTGGCCGGGTACAAGCGGCCGCGCGAGGTGGAGTTCGTGACCGGGCTGCCGGTCGACGAGGGCGGCAAGATCAGAAGGGCCGAGCTCAAGCGCGTCACCGGTACGCGCCTGCTCGGAGAGGCGACGACCAGCGAGGGTGAGGGACTCAGGCGATGAGCGCGAGCAAGGTGACGACCCCGGAGGAGGCGGTCGCCGGCATCCCGGACGGAGCCACGATCGCGCTGGGCGGCGTGCACTCGCACAACGGCCCGATGGCGCTGGTCAACGCGCTGATCCGGCGCGGGGTGAAGGACCTGGAGCTGATCCCGACGCCGAGCGCGGGCGCGCCGGTGGACATGCTGATCGCGGCCGGCTGTGTCCGGCGGCTGCACGTGTCGTACGTGGGGCTGGAGTTCCTCGGCATGGCGCCGAACTACCGGCGGGCCGCCGAGGGGAAGGCCATCGAGATCGTCGAGGCGGACGAGGCGTGGATCGTCTACGGCTTCCGCGCGGGGGCCAGCAAACTGCCGTTCCTGCCGCTGCCCGCCCTCTACGAGGGCACCGACCTGCCCAAGGTCAACGACGGCATCAGGACCACGACGGACCCGTACACCGGCAACACGGTGACCACGATCCCCGCCCTGCGCGCGGACTACGGGCTGTTCCACGCCCAGGTCACCGACAGGAAGGGCAACGCGCAGATCTTCGGCCAGCGGCGCTTCGAGGACGTGATGGCCAAGGCGAGCGACCACGTCATCATCAGCTCGGACGAGATCCTGGACGAGTACGCCCCGGCCCCCGATCCGCGCCTGGTGTCCATCCCCGGCGCGATTGTCGAGAGCGTCGCCCACGCGCCGTACGGCTCGCACCCGCTGTCCTCGCCGGGTCACTACGGCTACGACCGGGAGCAGCTGGTGGAGTACCGGGATCTCGCGGCCCAGGACCGGACCAAGGAGTACCTGGAGAAGTACGTGTACTCGGTGGACGACCACCTCGGATACCTGGACAAGCTGGGCGCCCGGCGGCTGCTGGGGCTCCAGCAGACGTTCCGCTGAGCCCCAGGCCGGGGGCCTACCAGGCGTAGGCCTCCGGCGCCGGTCCAGGGCCGGGGAAGATGGTGTCCAGCCGCTCCAGCGTCTTGTCGTCCAGGCTCACCTCGAAGGCGCGGGTGGCCGCGTCGAGCTGCGCCAGCGTGCGCGGCCCGATGATCGGCGCGGTCACGCCGGGCCGGCTCAGCAGCCAGGCCATGGCCACGTCCGCGGGGCTGTGGCCGAGCTCGTCGCACAGGTCCTCGTACTCCTGGATCTGGGCGCGGTGCCGGTCCAGCTTGATCAGCCGCTTGCCGCGGTGCGTGGCCACCTTCGCGCCGGGCAGCGGCGTGCCCATCGCGTTCTCCCGTTCCTTGCGCAGGATGCCGCCGAGCAGGCCCGCGTCGAGCGGCGACCACGGCATGAAGCCGACGCCGTAGTGCGCGCAGGCGGGCAGGACCTCCAGCTCGGCAGTCCGTTCGAGCAGGTTGTAGATGGTCTGTTCGCTGACCAGGCCGGTGTGGCCGCGCCGGGCGGCCCTCTCCTGCCCGCCGGCGATGTGCCAGGCGGGGTGGTTGGACGAGCCCACGTACACGATCTTGCCCTGGGTCTTGAGCACGTCCATCGCCTCCCAGATCTCCTCCCAGGGGGTCGATCTGTCGATGTGGTGCATCTGGTACAGGTCGATGTGGTCCGTCTGCAGCCGCCGCAGCGACGCCTCGCAGGCGCGCCGGATGTGCAGGGCGGACAGGCCCGCGTCGTTCGGCCACGTGGACATGCGGCCGTAGAGCTTGGTGGCCAGCACGGTGCGCTCGCGGCGCCCTCCGCCGGTGGCCAGCCAGCGGCCGATGATCTGCTCGGTCAGGCCCTCGCCGAACTGCCAGCCGTACACGTCGGACGTGTCGATCAGGTTGATGCCCAGCTCGTGGGCCCGATCCATGATCGCGAACGCGTCCTCCTCGGTCGTCTGCGTGCCGAAGTTGTCCGTGCCGAGGACAAGCCGGCTCACCGTCAGGCCGCTGCGGCCGAGGTGGGTGAATTCCACGAGGGTCTCCTGACGTTAGGAGTTCCATTTATCGGACGATGAGTCCTATATGTGAATACTGATGGTAGCGTTGGCGCGTAGGCGAGGTAAAGAGCGCTGGTCGCTCGGGCATTGCCAAGGAGGTTGCTCCATGAGCCCAGACCTGTCCGATCACATCGCCGTCGCGGACCTCCCGCCCACGCACAGCTTCCTCGCCGGAGCCCTGCGCGGTGGCGGCGGGGCTACGTTCACGACCTGCCATCCCGGTGACGGCTCGGTGATCGCGACGGTCGAGGCGGCCACCGACGCCTTCGCGGACGAGGCCGTCGCCGGCGCCGCCGCGGCCCAGCCGGACTGGGCGCGCACCTCCCCGCACGAGCGGGCGCGGATCCTGCGCGCGGCGGCCGACCTCATCGAGGCGCAGGCGCGGCGGCTGATCCACCTCGTCGCGCTGGACAACGGCAAGACACCGGCCGAGGCGCGCGGGGACGTCTTCGTCGCCGCGGCTCACCTGCGCGCCGCGGCCGGATGGGCGGCCACGCTCGAAGGCGTCACGCTGCCGGCCGACGGGTCCACCCTGCGCATGACGTTCCGCGAGCCGGTGGGGGTGGTGGCGGCGGTCATCCCGTTCAACACCACGTTCATGTTCGCGGCGCAGAAGGCGGGGCCGGCGCTGGCCGCGGGCAACGCGATCGTGATCAAGGCGCCCGAGCTGAGCCCGCTGGCGGTGCCCGTGTTCGCCGAGATCCTCACGGCCGCCGGCCTGCCCGCCGGGCTGGTCCAGGTGGTGCAGGGCACGGGGGACGTCGGCCGCCGGCTGGTCGAGCATCCCGGGGTGAGCATGGTGTCGTTCACCGGCAGTACGGCGGTCGGCCGGCAGGTGATGGGCTCGGCGGCGTACGGGATGAAGCGCGTGCTGCTGGAGCTGGGCGGGAAGTCGGCGAACATCGTCTACGCGGACGCCGACCTTGAGTCCGCCCTGCACGCCACCGTCGGCGGCGTCTTCCGCAACGCCGGGCAGCGATGTTTCTCCGGCTCGCGGTTGCTGGTCGAGGAGCCGGTCGCCGACGCGTTCACCGCGCGGGTGGTCGAGGTGGCGCGCTCGATCAGGGTCGGTGACCCGTTCGCGGCCGATACCCAGCTCGGCGCGCTGATCTCGGCCGAGGAGGCCGCCAGGGTGCGGGCGATGATCGACAAGGCGGTCGGCCAGGGGGCCCGGGTCCTGGCCGGCGGGGACCGGCCGCCCGGCGTCCACCCCGATGGCGCCTTCGTCGCGCCGACCGTGCTGGAGATCCCCGCCGGGCTGTCGCGGGTGCCCGACATCGTCTACGACGAGGTCTTCGGGCCGGTGCTCACCGTGCAGCGCTTCAGCGGCGCCCGGCAGGCGGTCGACCTGGCCAACGACTCGCCGTTCGGGCTGGTGGGCGGCTGCTGGACCCGTGACCTGGACCGCGCGCTGACCACCGCCAGAGCCGTGCGGTCGGGCTACTTCTGGATCAACTCCTACGGGGCGCTGGCGCTGGACGCCCCGATCGGCGGCGTCGGCCTGTCAGGGGTGGGCCGGGAGCTCGGCCGGGTGGGCCACGAGGCCTACACGGAGCTCAAGACGGTGATCGTGGACACCGCCGCCGCCGACGCGCCCCGCTGGTACTGACCCGAACCCTGCTACCCGCACCGATCTGACCCGCACCGATCTGGAGGAGCCGCCCATGCCCGCAGCACACTACCGAGGCGCCGTCGTCCGGCAGCCGCTCGGCCCGCTGAGTTTCGAGGACATCCCCCTGCGCGCGCCGATCGGCGACGAGGTGCTGATCAGGGTGAGCGCCTGCGGGTTGTGCCACAGCGACGTGCACTTCATGCACGGCACCTCGGGGACGGACTTCCCGTACCTGGTCGGGCACGAGGTGGCCGGCGTGATCGAGGCCCTGGGGCCGGACGCGACGGGCGTCGCGGTGGGGGACAGCGTGGTCGTCGCGCCCATGGTGGCCTGCGGCGAGTGCCGTCACTGCCTCGCGGGACGGCCGGAGGCGTGTCCGTCGAGGCTGCCGCGCCGGCCGAAGGTGGGGCTCGGCGACGGCGCCGCCGCGACCCCCGTGCTGGGCGTCGGCGGCCTGGCCGAACGGGTCATCGTGCCCGCCAGGCAGGCGATCGTCATCGACCCGAGGGTTCCGCCGAAGATCGCCGCGCTGCTCGGCTGCGGCGTGCCCAGCGGGTTCGGTGCCGCCGTGAACACCGCGCGGGTCGGCCCGGCCGACGACGTGGTGGTGATCGGGTGCGGCGGTGTGGGGATCGCGGCCGTCGCCGGGGCCGCGTACGCGGGCGCGCGGCGGATCATCGCCGTGGACACCAACCCGGACAAGCTAGACGTCGCCGCGCGCTTCGGCGCCACCCACGTGATCGACGCGTTCGGCGAGGACCTGAGCGAACGGGTGCGGGAGCTGACCGGCGGCGCGGGCGCTGACGTCGTCCTGGACGCGGTCGGCGGCCCCGCCACCTTCGCCACGGCCGACGGGCTGCGCGGGCCCGGCTCGCGGCTGGTGATCGTCGGCGCGCCCCGGCAGGGCGACACGGTCGAGCTGCCGCTGCGCCGGCTGTTCCTGAACGCGGGCTCGATCAGGGTCTCCATCTGGGGAGACTGCGTCGCCTCCCGTGACCTGCCCCTCCTGGCGAGCCTCTACCTGGACGGCCGCCTCCCGCTGGACGAGTACGTCTCCGGATCGCTCGGCCTGACCGACGCGCAGGAGGGCTTCGACCGGCTGCTGGCCGGAAAGGCGCTGCGCAGCGTGGTGGTCATCTGAACGTCCGATCCTCAGGGCAGTTGACAAGCAGACATCCACCAACCGACAATCAACTCAAATTTCGGACTGTTTGTCCGATAATTGACACAGACAGGATCAGATGATGGCCACAGCCGATCTCCGCACTCCGCGCTCGCTCAACCACATCGCCTATCCGACCTGGAACTCCCAAGCGACGCACGACTTCTACACCGAGGTGCTGAAGTGTGAGCTGCTCACCGCGATCCAGCTCGACGAGGTCCCGTCGAACGGCGCCAAGACGCCGTACCTGCACACCTTCTTCGGGCTGGGCGACGGGAGCGCCATCGCCTTCTTTGAGGTCGACGACATGCCCGACCCCGGCCCCGACTCGGTGCCGTCGTGGGTGCGGCACATCGCGCTCAACGTCGACTCGATGGAGGAGCTGCACGAGTGGAAGGCGCACTTCGCCGCCAAGGGCGTGGAGACCGTGGGCATCGTCGACCATGACGGCGTCTGGGAGTCCCTCTACATCTTCGACCCCAACGGCGTGCGGATCGAGCTGACGTACCAGACCCGCGAGCTGAACGACGACGACGCGAAAGCGGGCGTCGAGACGCTGCGGAAGTGGACCGCACGCGGGTAGCGCGCTCGTCGCCGACCCACCACCTGCCCTACTCGCGCTGATCAGGAGCCGCCCGTGCTGTCCCGCGAACTACTGCCCATCCCGATGTCCCAAGGCGGACGCCTGGACATCAACTCCGGCGTCGCCCGGATGAGCGGGAAGATCTGGGCCACCCTCTGGAAGGACGACCGGCGGCAGCCGACGACCGCCGTGCTGATCGTGCACCCCGCCTCCAACTTCATCGGCCACTACGCGCTGGAGGAGCTGGCCTCCCGAGGCGTGGCCGCGGTCGGCCTGGCCACCCGGTACGTCGGCAACGACTCCGCGCTGATCATGGAGAACTGCGTCCTGGACGTCGGCGCGGCGATCCGGCGCCTGCGCGAGCTGGGCTACGAGCGGGTGGTCCTGGTCGGCAACTCCGGCGGCGGCGGCCTGGCCGCGCTCTACCAGGAGCAGGCCGAGCACCCCACCATCACCCACACGCCGGCCGGGGACCCCGTGGACCTGACCGGTGCCGATCTGATCCCGGCCGACAAGATCGTGATGGCCATGGCGCACCCCGGCCGGGCGATCGTCTACACCGAAGGGCTCGACCCGGCCATCACCGACGAGCAGCGGCCCTTCGACCGCGACCGCTCGCTCGACATGTTCGACCCGGCCAACGGGCCCGCGTACGGCGAGGAGTTCGTCGAGCGTTACCGCGCCGCCCAGATCGAACGCAACCGCCGGATCACCGCCTGGGCCGCCGAGCAGATCGAGGCGCTGCGCGAGCACACCAGGGAGTCGCAGGACGGCCGGAAGGAGGCGCCCGACGACCTGCCCTTCGTCGTCCACGGCACCGCCGCCGACCCGCGCTTCCTGGACCTGGCCCTCGACCCGTCCGACAGGAAGACCGGCACCCTGTGGGGCTCCCCGTGGGTGGCCAACTTCCAGCCGGCGTCGCTGGGCCACCTCACCAGCCTGCGCTCCTGGCTGAGCCAGTGGAGCTACGACCGCAGCCGGGCCAACGCCTACCGCGCCCTTCCCAACGTCAAGGCGCCGGTCATGGTCGTCTACGGGTCGGCGGACTGCGCGGCCTTCCCCAGCCACGCCCGCACCATGTACGAGGCCGTCGCCCACGACCGCCGCGAGCTGGTCGAGATCAAGGGCGCGGACCACTACTTCCAGGGCCGCTCCGACCTGGCCAGGACCATGTGCGACCACCTCGCCGAGTGGAGCCGATGATGGCCGTTCACGACGTGGCCGTGGTCGGCGCCGGCCCTGTCGGGCTCACCGCCGCGCTCGCCCTGGCCCGGCGCGGCGCGACGGTCGTCGTCCTGGAGGAGAGCGAGCGGCTCAGCACCGAGTGGCGGGCCTCCACGTTCCACCCGCCCACCATCGAGATCGCCCGCGACCTCGGCGTCGTCGGCACGATGTTGTCGAGCGGCATCGTGGCCAGGAAGTACCAGGTGCGCGACCGGCGCGACGGGCTGATCGCGGAGTTCGACTTCGGGCTGCTGGCCGACGAGACCGCGTACCCGTTCAGGCTGCAGCTCGAACAGTACAAGTACACCCAGATCATCAAGGACGCCATCGAGGAGCGGCACGGTCAGGTCGACATCCGGCTAGGGACCGGCGTCGTCGGCGTGAGCCAGAGCGACGGCGAGGCCGCGCTGACCACCGCCGCCGGGGAGCGGGTCGCGGCCCGCTGGGTGCTCGGCGCCGACGGGGCGCGCAGCACCATCCGCAAGGCGCTGGGCACGCCGTTCGAAGGGCTCACCTACGATCACCGGTATCTCGTGCTGAGCATCGACTACCCGGTGGAGACCCTGCTGCCCGGCATCTGCGACGTCAACTACATCGCCGACCCCGAGGAGCACCTGCTGGTGCTGCGGGTGCCCGACCTGTGGCGGGTCGTCATCTCGGTGCCGCCCCACGTCACCAGCGACGAGGCGGTCTCCGACAAGTACGTGGCCGAACGGCTGCGCGGCCTGTTCGGCGACCACCCCGAGCTGCCGCTGCGCGAGCGGAAGATCTACTCGGTGCACCAGCGCGTGGCCGACGCCTTCCGCCACGGCCGGGTGCTGCTGCTGGGCGACGCCGCCCACGTCAACAGCCCGATGGGCGGCATGGGGCTCAACGGCGGCATCCACGACGCGTTCGACCTGTCCATCCAGCTCGGCGCGGTGCTGACCGGCGAGGCCGGTACGGACGTGCTGGACGCCTGGGCGCACCGCAGACGCAAGGCCGCCATCGAGGCGGTCAAGGAGCTCACCCACCGCACCACCACCGCCATGGCCGAGCAGGACGAGGTGGAGCGGCGCAAGTACCAGCGCCAGATGTCGGAGATCGCGGCGGCTCCGCAGCGGGCGCGCGACTGGATGATGGACGCTGCGATGATCTCCAATGTACGGACCCATGACCTCCCACCCCGCGCCGGATGAGCGGCTGGCCGCGTACCGCATCGAAGGAGACCGGATGGCTCACGAGCCGAACGACCTGCCCGAACCCGCCGAGCTGAAGATGAGCGTCGCGACCGCCCTGCGCGCCGCGGCGCAGGCGGCGGGCGATCGGCCCGCCATGATCCAGGGCGACGGCGCCGTCAGCTACGCCGAGCTGGACGGTCGCGCGGCGCGGCTGGCCGGGGCGCTGGCCGCGCGCGGGGTCGGTCCCGGCTCGACCGTCGCCATCGGCCTGTACAACTCCTTCGCGTACCTGGAGACCATCGTCGCGGCGTTCAAGCTGGGCGCGCGGCCGGTCAACATCAACTACCGCTACCGCGCCCCCGAGCTGCGTTACGTGCTCGACTACACCGACGCGGCGGCGTTCGTGCACGACACGAGCCTGGCCGCCCACGTTCGCGAGGTGCCGGGCGACCGCCTGCTGCTGGAGGTCGGCGCCGAGGCGGAGCCGGACGCGCCGGTCGTGCCGTTCGAGCGGGCCGTCGAGCACGAGCCGGTCCACCGCGACGCCGCCGCCGGCTCGCCGCACGGCATCATCCTGCTCACCGGGGGCACGACAGGGCGCCCCAAAGGTGTCATCTGGGACCGTGACGGCCTGCTCGGCATCCTGCGCGGCGTCTTCCGCCAGGCCGGGCTCGAACCGCCGCGGACACCGGACGAGGTGCGCACGCGGGTCCGCGAGCTGCGCGAGAAGGGCGGCACGCCGGTCGTGCTGCCGATGTCGCCGCTCATGCACGGCACCGGCCTGTTCCACGCGCTGCGCACCCTGCTGGCCGGAGGGACGATCTGCTTCTGCACCTCGCGCTCCCTCGACGCGGACGAGGTGTGGCGGACCGTCGAGCGGCGCGCGGTCACCGAGATGGTGATCGTGGGGGACGCGTTCGGCCGTCCGCTGGTGGACGCGCTGGCCGCCGCCGAGCGGGCGGGGCGGCCGTACGACATCGGCAGCCTGCGCTCGATGACCAGCTCGGGCGTCATCTGGAGCGCCGAGGTCAAGCGGGAGCTGCTGCGGCGCGGCGGGATGACCCTGATCGACAACATCTCGGCCTCCGAGGGCGGGCCCTTCGGCCAGGCGCTGGCCCGCTCGGAGGCCGACGTGGCCGACGGACGGTTCACGCTGGCCCCCGTCGCCCGGATCCTGGACGAGAACGACCAGGACATCAAGCCCGGCACCGGGCAGGTCGGGGTCCTGGCCAGCGCCGGGCCGCAGCCGGTCGGCTACCTCAAGGACCCGGAGCGGACCGCCAGGGTCTGGCGGACCATCGACGGCGTCCGGTACGCGGTGCCCGGCGACCTCGCCTCGCTGGACGCGGACGGCAGGCTGATCCTGCTCGGCCGCGGCGACGGCGTGATCAACACCGGCGGCGAGAAGGTCTTCCCCGAGGAGGTCGAGGAGGCGCTGGTGACCCACCCGAGCGTCTCCGAGGCCGTGGTCGTCGGCGTGCCCGACCCGCGCTGGGGGCAGATCGTGGTCGCCGTCGTCGCGCCGGCGGACGCGCTCGCCGAGGTCGAGGACGAAGAGCTGAGCCGGCACGTGGGCGAGCGGCTGGCCGGGTACAAACGCCCGCGCGCCATCGTCCGGGTCGAGGCCATCCCCCGCAGCCCGGCCGGCAAGATCAACCGGCCGTCCGCGCGGGAGCTGGCCGTCGGCCACCTGCGCCCGGCCACCAAGGAGGCGACGCAGTGACTGATGTTCCCTTCCCGATCGAGCAGGGCCACGTGCGGGCGTTCGCCCGCGCCATGGGGGAGGACGCGGACGTGGTCGTGCCCACCTTCCCGATCGCCTTCTCCCAGTTCGACCCGGACTGGCCGCTGCGCATGAAGCCCGGCGAGCCCTGGAACGGCTCAGGAGCCGACGCGGGCCGCTCGTCGGGCGGAACCGGCGGCCTGCACGCGGAGCAGGAGTTCGAGTATTTCCGCCCGATCCGCGTCGGCGAGACGCTGACGGCCCGCAAGCGGCAGGGCCGCACCTGGCACAAGAGCGGCCGGGCCGGCGTGCTGAACTTCGCCGAGCGGCACGTCGACTTCCACGACGCCGACGGCAACCTGGTGGCCCGCTCCACCTCGGTCTCGGTGCGCATCACCCAGGAGGAACCCTCATGACGGTGAAGGCAGGCGATCAGGTGTCCCAGGTCGTCGTGACGGACCTCAAGCGCACCCAGATCGTCATGTACGCCGGCGCCTCCGGCGACTACAACCCGCTGCACACCGACGAGCCGTTCGCCACCGAGATCGCCGGGCATCCGACCGTGATGTCCCACGGGATGCTCACCATGGGCCTGGCCGGCCGGGTGCTGACCGACTGGTTCGGGCACGAGAACGTACGGCGCTACCGTGCCAGGTTCAAGGCCCCCGTCTGGCCCGGCGACACCATCACCGCGACGGCGGTCGTCACCGACGTCCAGACGGTCGACGGGCGGCGGCGCGCCGAGCTCACCCTCACGGCGGTGAACGCCGACGGCGTGGAGGTGCTGTCCGGCACCGCCACCGCGATCATCGACGAGGCGGAGCGCGGAGGAGCGATGAGGATCGACGAAGGCGAGGGAGAGCGATGACCATCGACGTCACCTCGCTGGACGCGGTCGACGTGCACACCCACGTGCACACGTCCGTCCACGAGGCCCAGGAGCCCGGCGACGGCAACGACCGGTTCGCCGCGATGGCCGACTACTTCAAGGCCGGCGAGGTCAGGAAGTTCACCGTCCCGATGATCGCCGAGTACTACCGCGAGCGGAACATGGCCGCGATCGTCTTCGGCGTCGACTCCATGCACGTCAGCGGGCGGGAGCAGGTGCCGGGCAACCAGGAGATCGCCGAGCAGGCGGCTCTGCACGCCGACGTGCTCATCCCGTTCGCCAGCATCGACCCGCACCGGGGCGCGGCGGGCGTGCGCGAGGCCCGGCGGCTGATCGAGGAGCACGGGGTGCGCGGCTTCAAGTTCCACCCCACCTCGCAGGGCTTCTTCCCGAACGACCGGATGGCCTATCCGCTGTACGAGGTCATCGCCGAGCACGGGCTGGTCGCGCTGTTCCACACCGGCCAGACCGGAGCCGGGGCGGGCACGCCGGGCGGCGGCGGGCTGCGGTTGAAGTACTCCAACCCGATGCACATCGACGACGTGGCCGCCGAGTTCCCCGAGCTGAAGATCATCCTGGCGCACCCGTCGTTCCCCTGGCAGGACGAGGCGCTCGCGGTCGCCATGCACAAGCCGGAGGTCTACATCGACCTGTCCGGCTGGTCGCCGAAGTACTTCCCGCCGCAGCTCATCCAGTACGCGAACACGCTGCTCAAGAACAAGGTGCTCTTCGGGTCCGACTTCCCGATGATCACCCCGGAGCGCTGGCTGGCCGACTTCGCCAAGATCGGCATCCGCGACGACGTCCGGCCGAAGATCCTCAAGGAGAACGCGGCCCGGCTGTTCGGACTCACCGGCAAGGCATGAAACCCGGTCCTGGAGGTCGCCATGCACTACACCGGTCCCTTTGACCGGACCGTCGACGTCGTCGTGCTCGGCCTGGGCGACGCCGGCGCGGTCGCCGCGGTGACCGCCCACGACGCGGGCGCCGAGGTGCTCGTCGTCGAGAAGCAGCAGGCCGCGGGGCACCGGCCCAACAGCCGCTACGCCGCCGGCTTCTTCCTCGTGCCCGAGGACGTGGACGGCGCGGTGGAGTATCTGTCGGCGATGTACGCGGTCAACGGCGAGCTGTCCACGGTCGATCCCGCCCTGATCCGCGCCTGGGCCGAGGAGACGGCGGCCAACCCGGGCTGGCTCGACCGGCACGGCGGCGAATACGTGAAGATGGACATCCGCGGCGAGCACCCGTCGCTGCCCGGCCACGAGTCGATCAGGGTCTACAAGGCGCGGCCCGCGGGCGAGCCGGAGGGCTACACCGGCTGCCCGATGCACGGCTTCCTGCGCGGCCTGATCGCCGAGCGCGCCATCGAGGTCCGGTACGGGACCGCGGCCCGATGGCTCCTCACGGACGCGACGGGCGCGGTCATCGGCGTGGAGACCGAGCATGACAGCGGGATTGAGCGGATCGGGGTACGCCGCGGCGTCATCCTGGCCGTCGGCGGCTACGAGTCCAGCGAACGACTCAAGACGCAGTACCTCCCGATCACCCCCGCGCACTTCTACGGCACCGAGCACAACACCGGCGACGGCATCACCATGGCGATCGAGGCCGGCGCGGAGCTGTGGCACATGAACGTCTGGCCGGGGCATTTCGTGGCCAGGTTCCCCGGCGACGGCTACACCGGAGGAACGGGCATCGACCTGTGGGGCTCTGGCCGGTTCGGGCCGGGGGACGAGCGAGCGCCCGGTTCGATCTTCGTGGACGGCACGGCCCGGCGCTTCATCCGCGAGCCCGGCCGCCAGCACGCCGCCAACCTGGAGCTGCTGGCGATGGACGCCGACTCGCTCACGTACCCGAGGATCCCCACCTGGTGGATCTTCGACCAGGAGCGTTTCGAAAGGGCGACGCTCGTCCCGACATACTCGGGCCCGGCCGGGCCGGTCGGCGACTACACCTGGAGCAAGGACAACGTCGCCGAGCTGCGCAAAGGCTGGATCCGATCGGCCGGCTCCGTCAAGGAGCTGGCCGAAGTCTGCGGCCTCGACGCCGCCGTGCTGGAGCAGACCGTAGCGCGCTACAACGAGCACTGCGCGAACGGCCTCGACGCCGACTTCGGCCGCGATCCCGTCACGCTGACCCCCCTCGGCGGCGACCGCTACTACGCGGTCCCGCTCTGGCCCGGCGGGTCCCACACCGTCGGCGGTCCACGCCGTGACGCGAACGCTCGGGTCGCGTCGATACGGGGAGGTTCGATCAGCCATCTCTACTCCGCCGGAGAGCTAGGATCACTACACGGCCTGCTCTATCCGACCGGCGGTGGCAGCATCGCCGAGTGCCTGGCATTCGGCCGGATCGCTGGACGCAACGCGGCAGCCGACCGGGTAGGTGGAAGTTGACGCTCGAAGTGAGATCAGGCCGGCTCCATGCAGACACAGCAGATGTCCGTGGCACCGACGGCGGTAGGGATGGCTTGACGTGAGCACTGGTGATCGCGCCGGCGAGGGCGGGAGTCAGGGCAGTGGCTCGCAGACCCTGGATCGGGGCCTGCGGCTGCTGGAGCTGCTCGCCTCCGAAGACCGCGACATGACCGTCGCCGAGCTGGCCACGTCGCTGGGCATGCACCGGCAGGCCGTCTACCGCCTGCTCACCACGCTGCGCCTGCACCGCCTGGCCGCGGAGGGCAGCTCGGGGCGCTACCGGCTCGGGCTGGGCGTGATCCAGCTCGCCAGGCAGGCCAACCCGCAGCTCCGCCGTGCCGTCGTCCCCTACCTGCGCACTCTGGCAGAAGAGCTCGGCGCCACCACGCAGTGCGTCGTGGCGGAGGGAGCCGACGCCGTCGTCCTGGCGGTCGTCGAGCCACCCGACGCCATCTTCCACCTCTCCCAGCGCAGCGGCGCCCGCCACCCCCTCGACCAGGGGGCCAGCGGCCTGGCCATCATGCTCTCCCGCCCCGCCCAGGCCGGCGACCCGCCGGCGGTGGTCGAGGCCCGCGAGCTCGGCTACGCGGTCTCCCGCGGCACCTTGACCCCGGGCGCGGTGGGCGTCGCGGTGCCGCTGTACGACAGCGACGGCCACCCGCTGGACGCCAGCCTCGGCATCGTGTCGATGGTGGACCTGGAGGTCGAACGCACAGCCAAACGCCTGCTCGAAGCCGCGGCCCAGATCACGGCCCGGGAGCTGTAGCCCGCTCGGGGTCCAGGAACATTCGTGGCTCGATGGAGCTCGCGCAGCGGGCCGGTCACTGCGGGCGGGTCGCGCGGACGTAGTAGAGCAGGTGGGGGAGTTCGCCTTCGGCCTCCACCTGGAAGCCGGCGTCGGGGATCATGGTGCCGAGCAGGTCCCGTGGGTCGTGGCGCATGGCGGGGCCGGAGAGCAGGCCGATGACGCGCCGGGCGAGCGGGTTCACCGGTGGGCGGAACTCGGCGATGAGCAGGCGTCCGCCCGGGCGCAGCACGCGGAACATCTGCCGCAGCGCCTCGGGCCTGGCGCCGGCGGGCATGTGGTGCACGGCCAGGCTGGAGACCACCAGGTCGAACGAGCCGTCAGGGAACGGCAGGCTCTGGCCCTCCCCGACGACATACGTGCAGTTCGCCGAGGCGCGGCCGCGGGCGTGGTCGATCATCGCGGGCGACGGGTCGAGGCCGGTGACGTGGCCGGTGGGTGTGACCACGGGGGAGAGGATGCGGGTGAGGTAGCCGGTGCCGCAGCCGACGTCGAGGACGCGGTCGCCGGCGCGGGGCCGGGCGGCGGTGGCCAGGCGGGTGAAGGTGGCGCGGCGGGCGCCGAGGAAACCGATCGTGGCGAAGGCGTCGTAGGCGCGCGGCCGGTCGATGGTGCCGCCCTCGTCGGCATGTTCGTGGTGGCCGTGCAGCAGCTTGCCGAGTCCCATGGTGGTTGGCTCCGTTTCCGTACGATGTGTTCGGTATGAAGCATGCGTTCCCCGTAGAGCGCGGTCAACGAGCAGATCGGACGTGGTGTGCCGTACCGAACAGAGGGTGGGAAAGTGTCCGGAGACCGGAGGGTGCGACGCACGCGGCGGCTCGTTCAGCAGGCGCTGGTGGAGCTGATCCTGGAGAAGGGCTACGACGCGGTGACCGTCACCGACATCATCGCCCGCGCGGACGTCGGCCGCTCCACCTTCTACGCGCACTTCACCGACAAGCAGGACGTGCTGTTCAGCAACCTCGGCGAGCTGGCCTTCCTGCATCGGCTGCCGGCGGCGCGGGAGGCGGAGGAGCTGTTCGCGTTCAGCCGGCCGATGTTCGAGCACGTGCGGGAGCAGGAACGGCTGGTGCGGGCGCTGCTGGGCCGGCGCAGCGGCGGGTTGGTGCAGGCGCGGGGTGAGGAGCTGCTCGCCGCCGTCGTCAGGGACGAGCTCGTCGCCGCGGGCGCCCGTCCGTCGCCGGGGCTCGACCTGCTGGTGGTCTGCGTGGTGGGGGCGTTCATGGGGCTGATGCGGGCGTGGGTGGACGGCGAGACCGGCGCCTCGCCCGCCGAGCTGGACGCCGCCTTCCGCGCGGCTGTGACTCCCGGTGTACGCGTGGCGCTACGTCCGGACGAGGCCCCGCGCCCGCCGCACGCCGGCGCAGGCTCCGTCCCGACGCACGCTTGCGCGGAGCCTACGGCCGTGGGCGATTGATGCCGGTCTCGTAGGCGAAGCTCACGGCCTGGACGCGGTCGCGGAGACCGAGTTTCATCAGAAACCTCCGAGGAAACCCCCGCCTTCAGGCGGGGGAGGAATCGGCCCCCTGCGGGGCAGGGCAGGAACAGGCGATTGGCCGCCAGCTGAATCGCCGCATCGAACAAGTGCGCGAATTTTCCTTGATCGTTCGGTAGGATGCCAGGCATGGTGCAGATCGTGAAGCGGGCCTACAAGTACCGCTTCTACCCGACCCCCGAGCAAGCCTCGCAGCTGGCCCGGACGTTCGGCTGCGTCTGCCTCGTCTACAACAAAGCCCTCGAAGAGCGCACCCGCGCCTACACTCAGGAAGGCAGGCGGGTCTCCTACGCCGAGTCGTCGGCGATGCTCACCGAGCGGAAGCGCAGCGGCGAGTTCGGCATCATGCACGCCATCGGGGCCCGGCCGCGCACCGTACGCCGGATCGTCGCCGCAGAGGGGCTCCTCCTGGCGGTCGCCGGGTGCGTGGCCGCGGTCGTGCCGGCGGTCGTGCTCACCTGGCTGCTCGGCGCCGGGCTGGGCAACCTGTTCATGAACGTGCCCATCCCGTTCCGGATCTCGGCTCTCGGGGCGGTGATCTGGGTCGTGCTCGCCCTCCTCGGCGCGGCGCTGGCCACCGACGCCGCCGCTGCCCGCGCCTCCCGCCTCACCGTCAGGGAAGCACTCGCCTACCTGTGAGACGGGATATATATGCAGGTCAGAGGGGTTGGGGAGACTTCCATGACCTTGGCCGGGGCATAACGCCCGCGGCCGGGAAGCGCCGGCCGTGCATCGGGGGACAGGGGCAGGGCATGGTAGTGATCGATGGAGCGCCCGCCGGGGTGCGGGAGGACGCGGCGGCGCGGGTGGCCCGCAGGACCGAGCAGCGCCGGCGGCAGACCGCCCTGCTCGCCGAGCCGGGCGGGATCGCCCGGGCAGATGAGCCGGTACGGGTGGCCACCCGCATCGATCGGCTCAGCCACCACTACCGTGACATCCACCCGATCGATCCCGCTGCGCTCACCGCCGCGGACCCGGCCGCCGTGAGCGCGGCGGTGGCGGTGCTGGAGCGGATCATCCAGACCAACGACCTGCTTCCGGTCGGTTACCTCGAAGGCGGGGCGGCGGCGGCGCGAGCGGTCGGGCGGGTGGTCGTACGCGACGAGCGCGGGCGGCTGGACGGGTACGGCACCGGATCGCTGGTCTGCCCCGAACTGCTGCTCACCAACCACCACGTACTGGGCGATGCCGGCACGGCGGGCAGCAGCAGCATCGAGTTCGACTACCAGGACGGCGTCGACGGCAGCCCACGGCCGCTGCAGGCATTCCCGCTGGATCCGGGCCGGTTCTTCTTCGCCGACCGGGAGCTGGACTTCGCGCTGGTGGCGGTGAAGGCCGCCCCGGCAGAGCTGGCCAGGTTCGGGTTCAACCGGCTGGTGGCTCCTGAGGGCAAGGCCATCGTCGGCGACTTCGTCACGATCATCCAGCATCCGGGCGGGGAGAAGAAGCAGGTCGCGCTGCGGGAGAACCGGATCGTGGACGTCCTGGAGTCGTTCCTGCACTACCAGACCGACACCGAGCCCGGCTCATCCGGCTCGCCGGTCTTCAACGACCAGTGGGAGCTCGTGGCCCTGCACCACGCCGCCGTTCCCGCGCCTGAGCACGACGAGTTCGGCGGGTTCATCAACGAAGGGGTGCGCATCAGCCGCCTGCTGGACGTCCTGCGCCGCCAGCCGTTCCCGCCGGAGCAGCGAGCCCTGCTCGACCGGTTGCTCGCCGAACGCATGCCCCTCCCGTCGGCTCCGTCGGCTCCGTCGGCTCCGCCCGCTTCGACCAACGGCTCGATGAACGGCTCGATGAACGGCTCGCTCAGCCGGCCGGCCGAGCCGGCGCTGGGGCAGGCGCCGCTGACGCTCACCTTGACCGCCCCCGTCACCGTTCACCTCGCTGGGCCGATCGCCGTGGACGGCCCGTCCATGGCGGCGCCGGAGGCGATCCAGATAGATCCGGACTATTCCGGTCGCCGCGGTTACGACCCGGACTTCCTGCCGGGCGGGCATCGGGTCGCGCTGCCCACGCTGCCCCCCGATCTCCTCTCGCTGGCGGCAGTCACCCGGCAGGCCGGCGACGGGCAGTCGCACGTGCTGAACTACCACCACTTCAGCGTGGTGATGAACCGGCAGCGGCGGCTGGCCTTCTTCACCGCGGTCAACATCGACGGCCCGACCAGCCTGCGCATCCGCCGCGACCCCGACCGCTGGATCTTCGACCCGCGCCTGCCCGACAGCCAGCAGACCGGCGAGGACGTCTACCGCGACAACCCCCTCGACCGGGGCCACCTGGTCCGCCGCCTGGACCCCGCGTGGGGAGCCAGCCTCGCGGTCGCCAAAGGCGGCAACGACGACACCTTCCACTTCACCAACTGCACGCCGCAGCACAAGGACTTCAACCAGAACCAGACCACCTGGGCCGGCCTGGAGGACTACATCCTGGACAACGCCGACAACCGCGATCTGAAGGTCAGCGTCTTCACCGGCCCGGCCCTGGCGGCCGATGACGACCCGTACCGAGGCGTCCAGCTGCCCCGCCAGTACTGGAAGGTCGTGGCGATGGTCAAACACGACGGCGAGCTGTCGGCCACCGGCTACCTGCTCAGCCAGGACCACCTCATCGACGGCCTGGAAGCCGCTCCCGGGGAGTTCTCCTACGGCGCCTACAAGACGTACCAGGTGCCGATCCGGCGGATCGAAGACCTCACCCGGCTGTCCTTCGGCACCCTCTCCGACGCGGACCCGCTGGCCCGGATGGAGGGGGTCACCACCGCCAGGGAGATCACCCACCTGCGCGAACTCACCCTCTGAAGCCCGGTCAGGTTCGGCCGAGGCGGGCGGTCCGCAGCTGGATGGCAATGGAGGCGGCCACGACGACGATGAACAGCTCGACAGCTGGGGCTGATGTGGTCTTCCTTTCGCCGCTCGACCCCACGGTGTTGTTCGACGCGGTACGGAGTTCGGGCGGCGCATGGGCGACGTGCCGCTCTGGACACTCGACGCCTCGCAGCTTGACCCGGCGCGATGCTGCATCCGGCTCATGCGTGTCACACCGGGAGCCCGGACCGCCGATCCCGGCAGCGAAGACGACTACCTCCCGCTGACCACCGCCACGCTGCGGGCGGTCTCCGAGGTGACCAACCGCGCTCTTGAGCGGCTCCGAAACCTCGGCTCAGACGAACCGCTGCTGCCTTGGGGCGACGTGCCACACGTTCTGCACCGTGGGCCGGTGCCGCTCAGCCTCTTCCAAGAACTGCTGTCACCTCCGACGCGGCATTGGCCCGGTTCGGCGGACAGCTGATCTCCGGAGGACCATCACGGTACCTACCGTTGATGAAGGAGCTACCGGCCCACTTCGCCTGCGGGCGGTCTCTACGTCCGGGACCAGCGTTGGTTGGCGGCGCCTGTGCAGGTCCAGATTTGCAGTCTGGTGCCGTTGGCCGTGGCGTTGCCCGCTACGTCCAGGCACTTGTTCGCGCCGACCGCGGTGATGCTGCCGTCCGTGTTGAAGCGCCATTTCTGGTTGCTCTGGCCGTTGCAGTCCCAGATGATGACGCCGCTGCCGTCGGCGGTGCCGGCGTTGTGGACGTCCAGGCACTTGGTGCCGTAGACGCGCAGTTCACCGGCGGCCGTGCTCGTCCATTGCTGGTTGGTCTGCTGGTGGCAGTCCCAGATGACCACCTGGGTGCCGTTGGCCTGGGAGGCGCCGGTCACGTCGAGGCACCGGCCGGAGCCGGCGCCCTGGAGGCGGGTGGCGGACGGGGCGGGGGTGCCGCCGCTGACCCGGTACACGGCGGTGCCGTGTGCGGGGACGCTCGCCGAGATGGCGCCGGTCGTCGTGGTGACGGCGTTCGTCCAGGCATCACGGAGCGTGAACGGGCCGCCGGTCAGGCCGATGGCGGAGGCGGTGGTGCTGATCGTGGTGGTGCTGCCGCCCTGGTTGAACAGGGCGACCGCGACGTCGCCGTTGTTCAGCCGTTTGGCCAGGACGCGGCGGGTGCCGTCATTGCTGACCTGGGTGGCCTGCAGACCGAGCGGGTCCTGGTTGATGGCGACGAGGTTCGTGTTCTTGAGGATCGCCGAGGTGGCGTTGTCCATGTTGCGGACGTCGTTGCCGGCGATGAGCGGGGCGGCCATGACGGCCCAGAGGGCGAAGTGACTGCGCATCTCGGTGTCGTTCATGTTGCCCCGGCCGACGACCATCATGTCGGGGTCGTTGAACTGCCCCGGCCGGGCGCGGCCGGCGAGCGGGACGTTGACATTGACGATGTTCTGGATGCCCATCGGGTACCCGTTGGTCTGCCCTGTGTTCCAGGCGTTGGTGATGTCCTCGGTCGTGCGCCAGATGTTGGCGACGTCGCCCCAGTCGCGCTGCGGGCCGGTCTTCTCGTGGATGCTGTTGGGGTTGATGCTGTAGAGGATCGGCCGACCGGTGGCGGCCAGCGCGTCGCGCATCTTCGCGAAGGTGCGCACCTGGTCGTCGATGGTGCCGGTGGGGGAACACCAGTCGTACTTGAGGTAGTCGACGCCCCAGGCGGCGAACTGCCGGGCGTCCTGGACCTCGTGGCCGAGGCTGCCGGTCGCGCCCGGGTAGGAGCCGAAGTACTGGGCGCAGGTCCGGTCCAGCGGCGCCTGGTAGAGGCCGAACTTCAGGTTCCTGGCGTGCAGGTAGTCGCCGAGCGCCTTCATGCCGCTCGGGAACCGGGACAGGTTGGCCTGGAGGTTTCCGGATGAGTCGCGGTTGGGGTCGAACCAGCAGTCGTCGACCACGACGTACTGGTAGCCCAGGTCGCGCATGCCGGAGCTGACGATCGCGTCGGCCGTCTGCTTGATCAGCGTCTCGCTGATGTTGCACCCAAAGGTGTTCCAGGTGTTCCAGCCCATCGGCGGGGTGCGGCCCACGCCGTTCTCCAGCGCCTGCGCCGGCAGGGACGGGCCGACCGCGACGGCCGCTGCCGTCAGGGTCAGCATCGTGGTCAGGGCGAGGGAGAAGCGCGTTCGTCTCCTGCTGGTCATCGATGTCTCTCCTCAGTGGGGGGCGTGGGTCCTGGACACGGCTGAAGCTCCCAGACGCCGTGTCCAGGACCCGGTTCGCTGATGGACCAGGGCGGAACGGGTCAGGCCGTCATCGTTGCAGCGTCAGCAGGCCCGGCCGGTAGGGCAGCAGGCCGTAGTCGCCGCCGGAGCCGGGGCTGCGGCCCTGGTAGAGCAGTTGCAGGTTGCAGGGGTCGACGGTGAAGGTCTGGTCGGCGCTGGTCCGGATGAGCTCGCCGTGGCTGATGTCGTTGGTCCAGGTGGCGCCGCTGTTGGCCTTGCCGGCGAAGGGGTTCGACTCGGTGGCGGCCTGCGGCGTCCAGGAGCCGTTCAGGCTGGTGGCGGTGAACGAGCGGAAGTAGCGGCCCTGCGAACCGATCGCCTCGACGATCATCAGGTACTTGTTCAGGCCCTGGAGCTTGTAGACCTGGACGGCCTCGAACAGGTTGTTCGTGCTGTCACTCATGATCACGGTCGAGGTGCTGCCGAAGCTGCCGGGGAAGTTCCCGATCGGCATGCTGGCCCGGTAGATCTTGCCGTTGTCGCCGGCGAAGAACAGGTACATGTTCGTGCTGTCACCGATGACCGTCTGGTCGATGGGGCCCGTGCCGGAGCCGGAGATGGTGCCGGAGAAGAGCGTCTGCTGTGCCGACCAGCCGTTCGGGTTGGTGGGGTCGCTGGAGGTGCGGTACGAGAAGGCGGTGCTGCCCCACTGGTAGGCCAGCACCCAGATGTTCCGCGGCGCGAAGTAGAACAACGTGGGTGCGACCGTGGCGTTGGACATCGCGTTCTGGCTCGCCGAGGCCATCTCCGACCAGTTGCCGAACAGGCCGAAGTTCATCGAGCCCCACCGGGTGCCCGTGTCGTGGGTGGTGGCGTACACGAGATGGCGGCCGTTGTAGGGGGCGACGGTGAAGTCCTTGAGCGAGACCCAGCCCGACCGCGGGTTCGCCAGCACGCCGGTCGACGACCAGCGGTAGGACGACGGAAGGTCGCACGTGCCGGGGTCGCTGCCGCCGCCGTCCACGCGGACGAGTTGCCATTGCTGGTTGGCGCCGCCCCAGTCGTCGTACTGGACGATGTTGGCGTTGTCGGTGGTGGCGGCGCCTTGGACTTCGAGGGCTTTGCCGCTGTGGCGGGAGATGAGTCTGACGTGGCCGTCGCTGCTGTCGGCGAGTCGCCATTGCTGGTTGGTGCCGTTGAGGTCGGCCCATTGGACGATGGCGCCGCCGTTGGTGGTGGAGAAGCCGGAGACGTCGAGGACCTTGCCGGAGTGGCGGGATTTGACGCGGTAGTAGCCGCCGCCGGAGTCGACGAACTGCCACTGCTGCTGGTTCTGGTTGTTGCGGCTCCATTGGGTGATGCGGGCGCCGTCGTTGGTGGCCAGGTTGTAGACATCCAGCGCCTTGCCGCTGTTGCGGTTGACGAGGACGTACCAGGCGTTCGTGTCGACGGTGGCGGCGCCGGCGGGTTGCGTGGCGATGAGCAGGCTCGCCAGTAAGGTGGCCACCGCCGCCAGGACGGTCGGGAATCTGAATCTCACGGCTGTGCCTTTCGGTCAGGGAGTGGTGAGGTCGAAGCGGCGCACGGTGATCGCGCCGCCGAGGGACTGGGTGGCGTAGTTGAAGATCCCGAAGCGGTAGCCCATGAAGAACTGCCAGGCGTTGTTCAATGTGAACGCCGGGCCGAGACTCACGAACGTGCTGCCGTCGGTGCTGTAGGAGAAGCGGGCTTGCCGGCCGGACCCCGGCCGGATGTCGGCGGTCGCCCGCAGCCAGATCCGGCCGCCCGAGACGGTCGCGCTCGCCGCCTCGGTGCCGGTGCCGGTGGTCTGCCACGAGCTGTTCATGGTCAGGCCGTTGGTCATGACGACCCGGTTGACGCCGTTGTCGCGTTTGACGCCGATCCAGGCCGACTGGTCGCGCAGCATGGCCAGCCCGGCGCGGTCGCCGTTGCCCATCTGGGTGTAGTCGAGTTCGATCGTGGCCGTGGACGACGGGCCCTGGATGCGGTGGGTCAGCGTGTTCCGGGCGTTGTAGAGGTCGCCGGTGACGGTCGCGGTCTGCAGGCGCAGGCCGTTACCGGTGGAGAAGCGGCTGGTGTCGGGGTTGTGGTTCCACTCCCATCGGTGGCCGAGACTGCCCGAGGTGAAGGTGTCGGGGCCGGTCATGGAGGCGACGGTGCGGCTGGTCTGGATGTTCGGCTTGGGGTAGGTGGCTCCCCAGCCGCCGTTGACGGTCTGGAGGGTGGGCCAGTCGCCGGTCCAGGTGATCGGTGCGAGGGCGGGCACGCGGCCGCCTGGGTAGGCGTCCACGAACGACATGTAGTACCAGTCGCCGTTCTGCGTCTGGACGAGCCCGCCCTGGTGCGGGACGCCGCCGCCGGAGATGGGGCCGGGCAGGTTCAGCAGGACCTGGCGCATCTCGTACGGGCCCCACGGCGAGGTGGAGCGGAGCACGTACTGGCCGTTGGCGGGGCGGGTCAGCCAGATGTAGTAGTAGCCGTTCCGCTTGTAGAACCGGGCACCCTCCAGGGTGCCGACGCTGCTCGGGGTCTGGAACACCTGCTGGGCCCGCACCTGGCCGAGCCCGTCGGCCGAGAGTTGGGCGACGCTGATGGTGCCGTTGCCGTAGGCGACGTACATGGTGTCGTCGTTGTCGATCAGCAGGCCGGCGTCGTAGTAGCAGTTGTTGATCTGCGAGCGCTTGGTCCAGGTGCCGTCCACGGCGGAGGCGGTGTAGACGTAGGTGCGGTTGAACTCGACGCAGCCGATCCAGTAGTACGTGCTGGTGCTGGGCCGGTAGTTCAGGGTCGAGGCCCAGATGCCCTTCACGTACGCCCGGCCGCCGTTGAGGTCGTACGCGCCCGACCCGAAGTCGAGCCTCGGCACCGAGTGGCCGGCGTACTCCCAGTCGACCAGGTTGTACGAGCGCAGGATCGGCGCGCCCGGCGAGTAGTGCATCGTGGAGGCCGAGTAGTAGTAGGCGTCGCCGACCCGGATGATGTCGCCGTCGGCGAAGTCCTGCCAGACGACCGGGTTGCTGAAGCCGCTGCTGCCGCCGCCGTCCACGCGGACGAGTTGCCATTGCTGGTTGGCGCCGCCCCAGTCGTCGTACTGGACGATGTTGGCGTTGTCGGTGGTGGCGGCGCCTTGGACTTCGAGGGCTTTGCCGCTGTGGCGGGAGATGAGTCTGACGTGGCCGTCGCTGCTGTCGGCGAGTCGCCATTGCTGGTTGGTGCCGTTGAGGTCGGCCCATTGGACGATGGCGCCGCCGTTGGTGGTGGAGAAGCCGGAGACGTCGAGGACCTTGCCGGAGTGGCGGGATTTGACGCGGTAGTAGCCGCCGCCGGAGTCGACGAACTGCCACTGCTGCTGGTTCTGGTTGTTGCGGCTCCATTGGGTGATGCGGGCGCCGTCGTTGGTGGCCAGGTTGTAGACGTCCAGCGCCTTGCCGCTGTTGCGGTTGACGAGGACGTACCAGGCGTTCGTGTCGACCGTCGCGGCCGACGCCTGAGGCGGGAGGAACACCCCGACGATGAGCAGGGACGACAGGATCGCGAGCAGGCGCCTCACAGAAACCTCCAGAGATTGGTGTCGGCCCCGTTGTCGTCGGCGAGCACGACCTGCGCGCCCTGCGCTGCGCCGGCCAGGCCGAGGACCCGGCCACCGTTGGCGCACTGGACGCGGAAGGCGGCGCCCGTCCCGTAGCGCAGCCGCCAGCGGTGGTCGGCGGTGCCGTTGTCGGCCCACTGCACGACGCGCGAGCCGCCGGCGGTGCCCATGTTCTCCACGCCCAGCACCTTCTGGCTGTGGGAGTTACGCAGCCGCAGGTAGCCGCCGGCGTCGGTGACCGCCGTCCACAGGTGGTCGGTGGTACCGCTGTCGCCCCACTGGACGACGAGCGCGCCGTCGGCCGTGGACATGCCGGTGACGCCGAGCACCATGCCGGTGCCCACGTTCTGCAGGCGGCGCGCGCCGTTCGGCATGAAACGCCACTGGTTGTCCGGGCTGCCGTTGTCGGCATCCTGCACCACTTGGGCGCCGTTGGCCGTCGAGCCGCTCCGGACGCCGAGCAGCTTGCCGCTGTGCGCGTTGCGGATCTTGACGGAGCCGTCGCCGGTGTCGGTGACCGTCCAGCGGTGATCGGCGGTGCCGGTGTCGCCCCACTGGAGCACACGGGCGTCGTCGGCCGTCGACATGTTCTCGACGCCGAGCACCTTGCCGCTGTGGGCGTTGCGGAAGCGCAGGGCGCCGCCGTCGACGACCGGGATCCAGTCGTGGTCGGCGGTGCCGTTGTCGGTCCACTGCAGGGCCGGGCCCCCGTCGGCGGTGGACATGCTCTCGATGCCGAGTACCAGGCCGCTGGCCGTGTTGACCAGCCGGAAGCTCGCCGCGCCCGCGTCGGACCTGCCGCTCGTGTTCCAGTAGACGACGTAGTTGTGGTCGTGGGCGTCGTAGAACGGCTCCAGCCGCACCTGCGCCCCGCCGGCCGTGGCCGTGAAAGTCAGGGCGGAGGCGCTGGTCCGGGAGATCGAGGAAGGGGTCAGGACGGGGGCCGCCGACAGGGCGGTGTCGCCGTAGTCGCCCGACAACACGAGCGGGCCGTAGGTGACGGCCTGCAGATCCGGATTGTCGTTGGCGGCCTTCATGACCACCCGCATGGGCAGCCGTACGGTCACGGTGTCGCCTGCCGTCCACGACCGGGTGAGGTCGGCGTACGTGCCCGGTGTCGTGGCGATGCTCTGCTGGACGCCGTTGACGCTGATCGTCGCGTCCTGCGTCCAGGCCGGGATGCGGACGCGCATCGACCACGACCCGCTCACGTTGCCGGTGACCCGCAGCGACGTGGTGTCACTCGCGGGGTAGGAGGTCGTCTGGGTGATCGTGATGCCGCGACCGCTCCAGTCGAGCGTGGAGGGCACGAACAGATTCACGAACAGGGTGGTGCCGTCGTGGAAGTAGATCGAGTCCATCAGCTTGGTGTTGGTCTCGATCCCGGTGCCCTGGCAGCACCAGAAGGAGTTGTAGTCCGTGCTCCAGGTGCCGCCGCCCCAGGCCGGGCCGACGCCGCGGCGCCCGCCGGGGTTGAGCGGGGTGAAGTAGGTGACGTGCCCGTGCGCGTCGGCCGGGCGCTGCTGGCCGAGGAGGTGGTTGAACAGGGCGTTCTCGTAGTAGTCGAAGTAGTCGGCCCGCCCGGGTGACAGCAGCCACAGCTCCCGGGTCAGCTTGAGCATGTTGTAGGTGTTGCACGCCTCGCCGGTGTCCCTGGTCAGATGGCCGGCGATCGCGTTGGGGGCGCGGAAGTGCTCGGCCCGGCTGTTGGAGCCGTTCGCGTACGTGTGCGCGCCGACGGTGATGGACCAGGCGTTGACGGCGATGTCCCGGTAGCGGGTCGTGCCCGTCGCCTTGTACTCGCGGGCCGCCCCGATCCATTTGGGCACCTGCGTGTTGGCGTGCAGGCCGTCGAGCCGGTCCTGGCCCGCGGCCAGCGGGTCGAACACGGCCGCGTGGTCGAACCGCCGGGCAGTGGCCAGCCAGCGGGAGTCGCCCGTCATCTGGTACAGGTCCGTCAGCACCGCGTTCATGCCGCCGAACTCGGTGCCGAGCATGGCCTGCATCTGGCTCGTGCTCAGCCGGGACGTGCGGGTGTCCACCCATCCGGCCAGGGCCAGCAGCACGGTCCTGGCCTGCGTGTTGCCGATCAGCCGCCAGACGTCCAGCAGCCCGGCCATGGTCTTGTGGACGCAGTAGTACGGCACGTTGCCGTTGCTCAGCGTGCGGTTCTCCACGGCGGTGATGTCCGACTCGGGAAAGCCGGACAGGTAACCGCTGGTGAACCCGGCGGCGCCGTTGTTGGCCTGGCATTTCGCCAGCTCGGCCACCATGTGGGTGGCCTTGTCCCGGCAGGTGGTGTCGCCGAGCACCGCGTACGCCTGCGCCCACGCCGTCAGGAAGTGGCCCTGCATGTGGGAACGGAACGGGAAGGTGGGCGCGTCCCAGCCGCCGTTGGCCGCCGCGCCGCCGGTGGACAGCCGGTGGTTGGCGCGGAAGACGTACAGGAGCCGGTCGACGTCGACGAAGCGCAGGTAGCTCAGTGTGCGGTTCTGATTGTCCAGGAGGCGGCCGGAGGCCAGCCGGACCTGGCCGAGGTCGAACTCGTAGGCCGACACGCCGAGGTCTGATCTGGCCCAGGGGATCGCGGCCAGGGCGGGGGACATGCCGGTCGACTGGCCGGTGGCCGAGAGCGCTGCGGTCGTGCCCGCGGCCTGCAGAAGCCGGCGGCGGCTCAAGGACATGCGGACTCCTTGGCTTCCCAATGTGATGTTAGCGCTAACATTCCGGGTTGCAGGGGTACGGGGGTCTCCTCCGGTGAGGGCGTTGTGGCGGAGTACATCCGACGGTCCGGCCTGACGTCAACGAGGGGAAGCCCCTGCCGACCCGGGTTGCGCCGCGGAACTCGCGGGAACGCCCGTCCTGCCTGGAGTTTCTCGTCTCCGGGGATATCACGGCGCACCGCCCGTGCAAGTGAAAGTTTCACAGGAGTTATCGGTTGGCAAGAGATAACTTGCGAAGAATTCGAAGTTACGTTGCGGAGGAGTCGTGCTCGCATCGGCGGAGCCGCCCGGCCGGACGGGCGACGCGGTGGCCGGCGAGGCGGGTTGAGCTCTTCACGCTGGACTGGTCCTGAATGCTGCCGCAGTAGGCCTGACGTGGTGAAAGGCACCCGCCGGGTGCGGGGTGCGATACCGCGAGGCGCGTTCTGCGGCGCGGGCGGCGGGGGCCGGGGAGCGTTGGTGCGAACTCGATGATCTTAGTTAATTTTCCGGCCGCGCCTGGTTGACGAGTCGCGTCAGAGGCCTTTACCTTCCTCCAGGAAGTCGGCCGCGACATCCCGCACCACTCGTCCAGAGCCCGCACGCCCGTCCAGAGCCCGCACGCCCGTGCGGAGAACGAGAGCGTTATGTCGGATTTATCGCGAAGACAAGTGCTGAGGTTCGGCGCGGCCGGTGCCGGAGCCGCGATGGTGCCGCTGTCCTGGACGGCCGCCGCCCGGGCCGCCCCGGCGCCCCCTGCGGAGGTGCGCGCCGCCGGCGACCTGGCCCTGTGGTACGACGAGAGCGCCGGTACGGACTGGCTGAGAGCGCTGCCGATCGGCAACGGCCGCCTGGGCGCCATGGTGTTCGGCGGCACCGACACCGAGCGGCTGCAGCTCAACGAGGACACCGTCTGGGCGGGCGGGCCGTACGACCAGAGCAACCCCCGAGGCGCAGCGGCGCTGGGGCGGATCAGGGAGCTGGTGTTCCAGAACCAGTGGGCCCAGGCCCAGGCCCTGATCGACCAGAACATGCTCGGCGCCCCGGCCGGCCAACTGGCCTACCAGACCGTCGGCGACCTGCGCCTGACGTTCGGCGGCGCCGGCGGCGTCTCGGAGTACCGCCGCCATCTGGACCTGACCACGGCCACCACGGCCGTGTCCTACCTGCGCAACGGTGTGCGCTACCGGCGCGAGGCACTCGCGAGCGCGCCCGACCAGGTTATCGCCATCCGCCTGACCGCCGACAGGCCCGGCTCGATCACGTTCTCCGCGACGTTCGGCAGCCCTCAGCGCACGACGCGCACCAGCCCGGACGGGTCCACCGTGGCGCTCGAGGGCGTCTCCGGAGACATGGAGGGCGTAACCGGCTCCGTCAGGTTCCTCGCCCTGGCCCGGGCCGTCGCCGAGGGCGGCGGCGTCAGCAGTTCCGGCGGGACGCTGCAGGTCCGCGACGCCGACAGCGTGACCGTGCTGATCTCCATCGGCTCCAGCCGCGTCGACTGGCGCGACGTCGGCGGCGACCACCAGGCCATCGCCCGGCGCCATCTCGACGCCGCGGCCGGCCGGGCCTACGACGACCTGCGCGAGCGGCACGTCGCCGACTACCGGCGGCTGTTCGAGCGCACGACGCTCGACCTCGGCCGTACCGCGGCCGCCGACCAGCCGACCGACGTACGGATCGCGCAGCACGCGAGCACCGACGACCCGCAGTTCTCCGCGCTGCTGTTCCAGTTCGGCCGTTACCTGCTGATCTCCTCCTCCCGGCCCGGCACCCAACCGGCCAACCTGCAGGGCATCTGGAACGACTCGCTGACGCCGGCGTGGGACTCCAAGTACACGATCAACGCCAACCTGCCGATGAACTACTGGCCGGCCGACACCACGAACCTGGCGGAATGCTACGAGCCGGTCTTCGCGATGATCGAGGACCTCACGGTCAGCGGCGCCCGCACGGCCCGGGCGCAGTACGACGCCGGCGGCTGGATGACCCACCACAACACCGACGCCTGGCGGGGGACGTCGGTCGTGGACGGCGCGTTCTGGGGCATGTGGCAGACCGGCGGCGCCTGGCTGGCCACCCTGATCTGGGACCACTACACCTTCACCGGCGACCTCGACTTCCTCCGGCGGTACTACCCGGCCATGAAGGGCGCCGCGCAGTTCTTCCTCGACACCCTCGTACGCGAACCGAATCTCGGCTACCTGGTCACGAACCCGTCGAACTCACCGGAGCTGGGCCATCACCAGGACGCCAGCGTCTGCGCCGGGCCCACGATGGACAACCAGATCCTGCGCGACCTGTTCGACGGCTGCGCCAAGGCCGCTCAGAAGCTCGGCACCGACGCCGGCTTCAGGACGCAGGTCCTGGCTGCCCGCGACCGGCTGCCGCCGATGAAGATCGGCTCGCGCGGCAACATCCAGGAGTGGCTGTACGACTGGATCGAGCCCGAGACCAACCACCGGCACGTCTCCCACCTCTACGGCCTGCACCCGAGCAACCAGATCACCAGACGCGGCACCCCGGCCCTGCACACCGCCGCCCGGCGCACCCTCGAACTACGCGGCGACGACGGCACCGGCTGGTCACTCGCCTGGAAGATCAACTACTGGGCGCGCCTGGAGGAGGGAAGCCGGGCGCACGCGCTGCTCCGCCTCCTGGTCCGGACGGACCGGCTCGCGCCCAACCTGTTCGACCTGCATCCCCCGTTCCAGATCGACGGCAACTTCGGCGCCACGTCCGGCATCGCCGAGATGCTGCTGCAGAGCCACACCGGCGAGCTGCACGTGCTGCCGGCCCTGCCGTCCGCCTGGCCGGCCGGCACGGTGCGGGGCCTGCGCGGACGCGGCGGCCACACCGTGGACGCGACCTGGAGGTCCGGCGCGGCCACCGACGTCGTCATCGGCTTCGACCGGGACGCGACGGTCAATGTCCGCAGCCGCTCGTTCGCCGGAACCGTCCAGGTGACCGACACCACGACCGGCGGCGCCGTCACGGTCACCCGCCCCGAGCCGGACGTCGTCACCCTGATCGGCACGGCCGGCCGCGCCTACCGCGTCACGGTGACCGCCGCACCCGCCGCCTACGTCCGCATCGCCAACGTCACCACCGGCCTCGTCCTGGACAGCGGCGGCAACGTCGCCGCCGGTTCGGTGCTCAAGCAGTGGACCTACGACGGCAGCACCAACCTGCAGTGGCAGCTCCTCGACCTGGGCGGCGGCTGGTACCGCATCGTCAACCGCACCAACGGCATGGTCATCGACAGCTGGGGCGCCACCGCGAACGGCGCGAGCGCGCGGCAGGCGCCCTGGAACGGCGGCGACAACCAGCAGTGGCGGCTCAACGCGGTGACACAAGGGCGGTATCAGATCATCAACCGGGGCACCGGGACCGCTCTCGACGGGATGGGCAACGGCGCCGCCGGCTCCACCGTGGCGATGTGGGCGCCGAACAGCAGCACCAACAACCAGTGGACCATCATCTCCTGACGGTCGGTCGGGCCTTCACGCCGGTGCGCCGGGGACGATCGTGCTAGCGCCGCAGGCGGACGGGGTCGGCCGTGCCGTCGCGGCGCACGATCCAGGCCTCGGTGATGTGCTGGAACATCGCCTCGGCGGCGCCCTCGGGATCGTGGGCGGCGACGCGCTCGTAGATGCGGCGGTGGCCCTGGTTCGAGGCCACGCACAGGGCCCGCTCGGTCCGGCCCAGGTAGCGGGCGGTGTTGACGACCTGGCCTTCCAGCGACCGCACGACGCCACGCGCGATGCGGTTGCCCGACGCCCGCATGATCGTGTCGTGGAAGGCGCGGTCGCTCTCGGCGTACGTGACCGGGTCGTCCACGAGTTCGTCCATCCCATCGACCAGGGTGCGCAGCCGGTCGATGGTGTCGGGCCCGGCCAGGCGGGCGGCGACGTTGGCCATGTCGGACTCCAGCACGCGCCGCGTGACGACGAGGTCGTCGAGGATCGCCAGGCTCTCGTCCTCGGCGATGGTCGCGGTGAGGACGAGCTCGTCGAGCATGTCCCACGTCGCCGGCGGGGTCACCATGGTGCCGGAGCCCTGGCGGACCTGCACCAGCCCCTTCTCCTGGAGGATCTTCACCGCCTCGCGCACGACGGTGCGGCTCACGGCGAACGCCTCGCACAGGGCGGGCTCGGGCGGCAGCGAGGTGCCCGGCGGGTGCACACCGCGCACGATGCGTTCCACCAGCTCGGCCGTCACCGCTCTGGCCAGACTCGCCGGGCGGCGTACCCAGGCCGGTTGCGCCGGGACACTGCCGATCGATTCCCGCGATGCCGTCATTTCGCCTCCGCTGACCCGGCAAGCAGTATACGCGAGACTCTCTTGCCGTCAGACGTCATACGAATTATGTTTGCCCGAGTCGGCCGGATCCGGTGGCCGCTCCCGGAAGGCGGGCAACGATGCAGCAGCGAACGTTATGGTCGGCTCTGATGGCCGTGGCACTGACCGTGGCGGGCTGCGGAAGCGCCACCCGGACGGAGTCACCGTCCGGACAGGCGTCGCAACCGCAGCAGAAGCTGGTGGTCTGGGACTGGAAGTCCGGGGAGGCGGCCGCCGCCACCTACATCGAGCAGGCCAGGGCGGACTTCGCCAAGCGGCACCCGGGCGTCACCGTCGAGTTCGTCGCCCAGCCGTTCGACCAGTACTACACCCTGCTCGGCACGGCGATCCAGACCGGCAAGGGGCCCGACGTCATGCTCTTCAACGGAGGGGGGCAGATCCGCGACCGGGCCGACGCGCTCCTCCCGCTGGACCCGTACGTGGCCCAGGACAAGAGCCGGCTGGCGGGCTGGGACGCCTTCAGCAAGGACGGCAAGGTCTACGCCGCGCCGGTGACCCTGCAGGGCCACCCGATCTACTACAACAAGGCGCTGTACGAGCGGGCCGGCCTCGACCCGGCCGCCCCGCCCAAGACATGGAGCGAGTTCGTCAGCGGCTGTGCCGCCGTCAAGAAGGCGACCGGGGCCGCCTGCTTCGCGCTCGGCAACAAAGAGGGCTTCGGCATCCAGTTCTTCCTGTCAGGCCTCGGATCCGGTGTCCTCACCCCCAAGGAGTACGACGACTGGATCGCCGGCAAGCGCGACTGGAACTCTCCCGGCGTGAAGCGGATCTTCGAGCTGTGGAAGGACGTCGGCGACAAGGGGCTCAACAACGACGGCGCCAACTCCACCGCGATGTTCAGCGACGTGTTCCGCGTCTTCGAGACCGGTAAGGCCGCTCACATCATCGGCCTCATGTCGGATATCGGGCACTGGAACGACTTCAAGGAGTTCCTGCCGCCCGACAAGATCGGGGTCATGCGGGCGCCGGTCGTCACCGACGGGGCCGTTCCGAGCCTCCCGTACGACGGCGGCATCGGCTACGCGGTCGCGAAATGGACGAAGACCCCCGACCTGGCCGCCGACCTGGTGCGATCCCTGACCTCCACCGGTGCGCTGACGGCGTTCTATGGCAAGGCCGGTGCGATCGTGTCCGACACGACGATCGACGTCTCGCAGGCCGGCCCGGCCGTCGCCACGATCACCGCCCAGATCGAGACCGGCAGGCCCGCCCTGCACGTGGCGCTGTCCTCCAAGACCCTCGACGTGATGGGCCGGCTGTCCCAGCAGCTGCTGAGCGGGTCGACCACCGTGGACAAGGCTCTGGAGCAGCTGGCCGCCTCCGACCGGAAGGGCTGACCGCGTGCGGACCGCAGAGCCGTCGACGTCAGCGCTGGCGGAGCGCCTGGCACCCTACGTCCTGGTGGCCCCGGCCGTGCTGATCATCGTGGCGCTGCGGCTGTGGCCGCTGGCCCTGGGCGTCAACTTCTCCTTCACCGGCGACGGCGAGCTCAACGGCACCCCCGTCGGACTGGGCAACTACCTGGAGCTGGCCGCCGACCCGCTGTTCCGCGTCTCGCTGCGCAACGTCGGGCTGCTGGTCCTGCTGCTGCCGGTGGCCGTGGCGATCCCGGGCCTGCTCGCGACCTTCATCTACCTGCGTGTGCCGGGCCACCGGGTCTACCGCAGCGTCTACTTCTTCCCGGCCGTGCTCTCACCGGTGATCGTCGGCGCGATCTTCAACCTCATGCTCGGGTACGACGGCCCGTTGAACTTCCTGCTCGGGACGGTCGGCGCCGGCCCCGTCGACTGGCTCGGCGATCCGGGCATCGCCATGTTCACGGTCGTCGGCGTGCACGTCTGGGCGACCTTCGGGATGGCCCTGGTGGTGTTCCTCGCCGGATTCAGCACCTTGGACTCCTCGTTGCTGGACGCCGCCCGCGTGGACGGCGCGTCGCTCCGCCAGTCGATCTGGCACGTGATCATCCCGAGCCTGACCCGTACCATCCAGTTCGTCTTCGTGACGACGATGATCGGCATGCTGACGTCCATGTTCGGCCTGCTCTTCGTCATGACCAGCGGCGGCCCGGAGGGCGCCACCTATCTGCCGGAGTACTACATCTGGCATCAGCAGGGACAGCTGAACCGGCCGGCGCTCGCCTCCGCCGCCTCGACGGTGCTCTTCGTCGTCATGCTCGTGGTCGGGCTGCTGCAGATCACGCTGCTCCGGCGCGCGGGAAGGCAGGACTGATGCCCGGGGGACGCCTGGCCAGGTGGGCGGCCACCGTGCCGATGGCCGGTCTCGCGCTGGCGACGATCTATCCGCTCGTGTTCACCGCCAACGTCGCGATGAAGACCCGTCGCGACTACGTCCTCGACCGGTTTGCCCCGGCGGGCGCCTTGCGCTGGGACAACATCGCCGAGGCGTGGACCGGCGCCGGGATGGGGCGCTACTTCGTCAACTCGTTCGTCGTCGTCGCCTGTGCCGTGGCGCTGCTGCTCCTGCTGGGGTCGATGGCGGGCTTCGCGCTGGCCCGGTTGCGGTTCCGCGGTTCTTCGATGATCTTCCTGGGCTGTCTCGCCGGGCTGTTCATCCCGTTCCAGGTGATCATGGTCCCGCTCACCCGGGTCATGGCCGACAGCGGGCTCGTCGACACCTATCCAGGGCTGATCCTGGCCTACGTCGCCCAGTATCTGCCGTTCACCGTCTTCCTGATGACGAGCCACTACCGGACCATCCCGGCGGAGATCGTCGACGCGGCCAGGATCGACGGCAACTCGGTGTACGGCGTCTACCGGCGGATCATGCTCCCGCTGGGCGCGCCCGCGCTGCTGTCGGTCGGCATCCTCGACGCCCTGTTCTGCTGGAACGACGTGCTCATCGCCCTGCTCATGATGCCGTCGCCGGAACACCGCACCCTCATGATCGGGGTCAACGCGCTGCGCGGGCAGTACTCCGGCGACATTCCCACCTTCGCCTCGGGTGTCCTGATCGCCGCGGTACCCGTACTGATGATCTATCTGTTCCTCCAGCGGCAGATCGCCGACGGCGTCACCGCCGGTTCCACGAAAGGCTGACATGCGGATCACGGGGTATCGCACCATGACGACGGTCCAGGAATGGGGCCGTCCCGTCGGGGACGTCAACGGCGTCTTCGCCGACGGAACCGTCCCGGTGCCGCTCGTCCTTGTGGACACCGACGAGGGGATCACTGGAGTCGGCCTCGGGCCGCAGGTGGAGATCGACACCGTCTTCGCCGCGATCGAGGGTGAGGACCCGCGCGGGGTGACCGCGCTCTACGACCGCATGCTGCGGCGGACCTTCAAGGCCGGCCACGCCGGCGCCGTCTTCGGCACGATCGGGGCGCTCGACACCGCCCTGTGGGACATCAAGGCCCAGGCGGCCGGTGAGCCGCTCTGGCGCCTGCTCGGCGGGCGCGATCGGCGGGTGCCCGCCTACGCCTCCGGCCTCGACATCGGCCTGACCGACGACGAACTCGTCGCGGTCTACCAGGTCTACGCCCAGCACGGGCTCCGCGCGGCCAAGATCAAGGGTGGCCTCGACATCGAACGCGACCGGCGCCGCCTGATGCTGGTCCGCGATGTCCTGACCGAGGCCGGGCAGGGCGCGCGGCCGGGCCTCATGCTCGACGTGAACGAGGCCTGGACCCGCAAGCAGGCCGTCCGTCACGTCTGCGAGCTCGAACGCACGCTGGATCTCACCTGGATCGAGGAGCCGGTACGGCGGTGGGACGCCGAGGGCCTGGCCACCGTCGGCCGCGGGATCCGCGCCTCCGTCGCCACCGGGGAGAACCTCACCGGGCTGGAGCAGTTCCGCCCGCTGCTGGCCGCGGGGGCCGTGGACATCGTCCAGACGGCCGTCGTCTGGGGGGTGTCCCACTTCCTGCGGGTCTCCGCGCTGGCGCACGCGCACGACCTGCCGGTCAGCCCGATCGGCGGCACGCCCGTCGCGCTGCTGCACGCCGCCACGTCGGTGCCGAACCACCTGGCCAGCGAGTTACAGAATCTGCACCCGCCGCTCGGGCTGTCCCTCGACCTGCACATCGAAGACGGCGCGGTCGTCCTCGGCGACGCGCCGGGCCTCGGCGTCACGGTCGACGAGCAGGCGGTCGGCGCCTTCCACCGGTCGGCCGCCAGGACGGCGGAGAGCCCCGACGTCCGGCCGGAGCACGCCGGACGGCGGCTGCTGGCGGTCGCCGACCACTCCTTCCCAGCACGGTCACCACGATGAGCCGGCCCCGCTCCCGCCCGCTCGGACCCGCCCCGCCAGCCGCGCGCGGCCCACGCCGATCCGGGCCGGCCGCCTCACCGGCCGCCTCACCGGGCCGAGAAGAGGCGCTGCTGGATCTCCCTGCGGTAGTCGGCGAGGGTGTTGTCGATGTGTGTGGCCGCCGCCTGTGCGGCCGCTTCCGGATCGCCGGCGCGGATGGCGCGGTGGATCGCGTCGTGCTCCTCGACCGCCTTGGCGGCGTGCCCGCCCACCGAGCCGCGCAGGCCGATGAGGCTCGACTGCGCTTGCAGCCTGCGCGCCTCCCGCACGGCGACCTGGAGGAACATGTTGTGCGAGGCGGTGGCGACGGCGGTGTGGAAGGCGTCGTCGCCCTCGTTGAACAGGTCTTCGCGCCCGGTCTCGAAGCCTTGGCGGCACAGGGCGGCGGCTTCCTCGATGGCCCTCAGCTCGGCCGGGGTGGCGCGGCGGGCGGCCAGTCGGCTGGTCTCCATCTCCTGCGCCTGGCGGAACTCGAACAGCATGTAGACGTGGTCGAGGTCGGTCGGAAGGAAGAAGGACCCCCGGCGCCCGGAGCCGAACATCCCCTCGTCGTCGGCCACGTACAGCCCGCGGCCCTTCTGGGCGCGCACCCGGCCCAGCGCGGAGAGGATCTTCACCGCCTCGCGCACCACGGTGCGGCTGGTGCCCAGCCGCCGGGCCAGCTCGTTCTCGGTCGGCATGCGGTCGCCAGGACGCAGGCCGAGCTCGACGATCAGTTCCAGCACCTGCTCGGCCGCCACCTCGTAGCCCGGCCGGTATCCGCTCTCGCGGGGAGTGTCGGTCACCGTGCTCCCTCCTCGCCGTTCCCTGCCTGAGTATGACTGATGGACCGAAATCCCCGAGGCTTGGCCGATGATGAGTACGACTTATATGAACGGTTCATTCGCGACCGATCGATGCGGAAACGCGCCACTCTCAGAATAACCGCAGATGAACACGACTATCGCAGCAGCGAGATCGCAGGGTGCGGGCGTGGAGCCAGGAGATAAGCCCGCCTAATCCCTTGACGGGCTCTCAAGATCTGACGGTAATGGGGAGGCAGGCCGGCGCCCCCACCCCCCGGAGGAACGACTGTGCCCTCACCCTCGCCCGTCACGCCGCCGAGACCCACCGTGATCGGCCTCGTGACCGCCGTGCTCGCCGCGGCGTTCGTCATGATCGCCCCCGCTCCGGCGCTCGCCGCCACCACGACCCTCCACGCCGCACCGTCCGGCAGCGGCACCGCCTGCACCTCCGCCCAGCCGTGCGCGCTGTCCGCGGTGCAGGCGGCGGTACGTGCGCTGAACGCCGGGATGTCCGGTGACATCGTCGTCGAGCTGGCCGGCGGGGTGTACCGGCTCTCCGCACCGCTCCGGCTGACCGCCGCCGACTCCGGCTCCAACGGGTACACGGTCACGTGGCGGGCCGCGGAGGGAGCCGTTCCGGTCATCAGTGGGGCCAGGGCGGTCACCGGCTGGTCACTGGCCGATTCCGGCAGGAACATCTGGCGCGCCGGCGTCGGAGCCGGGATCGACACCCGGCAGCTGTACGTCGACGGCGCGCTCGCCACCCGGGCGCGCACTGCCGTCAACCGGTCCGACTTCACCGCCGGCAGCACCGGAATGAGGTTCACCAGCGGCGCGCTGAGCTACCTGAACAACCTCACCGGCCAGGGCCGGATCGAGATGGAGAGCGTCGGCTCCTTCACCGACCGGTACGCGCCCGTGCGGAGCATCGGCGGCAACCTCATCACCATGCGGCAGCCCGCCTGGAGCAACAACAACTTCGGCTACGACACCTTCACCAGCCCGCACCGGGCGGGGCCGCTCTACCTGGTCAACGCCTACGAGTTCCTCGACTCGCCGGGGGAGTGGTACCTCGACCCCGCGACCGGCGCCCTGTCCTACATCCCGCTCGCCGGGCAGAACATGGCCGACATCAGCGTGGAGCTGCCGGTGCTGCAGTCGCTGGTACAGGTCGGGGGCACCTATGACGCGCCCGCGCACCACATCACGTTCAGCGGGATCACCTTCACCGGCACCAGCTGGCTCGGCCCGAGCGGCGACCAGGGCTACGTGGACCAGCAGACCGGCGCCTACATCGCCGGCGACTGGAACCGGCCCGCCTTCACCTCCTGCCACCAGGGCTGCCGCGAGTTCGAGGCGACCCGGCCGAACTGGTTCCAGATGCCCGCCGCCGTGCAGGTCTCCGCGGCCGACACCATCACCTTCACCGGCTCGCGCTTCGTCAACCTGGGACAGACCGCCATCGGCATCGGCAACGACGCCAACGCGCACGCCAGCGGGGTCGGCCTGGGCGCCACCGGCATCACGGTCACCCGGTCGGAGATCGCCCACAGCTCCGCCGGCGGCATCGTGGCCGGCGGCGTGCGCGCCGACGCGCACCACCCGGGCGACCCGCGCATGGTCAACCGGAACATCACCGTCAGTCACAACCGCATCCACGACCTCGGCCTGGACCACCGTGGCGTCGTCTCGGTCTTGACCACGTACGTCACCGGCACCGACGTGTCCCACAACGAGGTCTACAACCTGCCCTACACCGGCATGTCGATCGGGTACGGCTGGGGCGCCAACGAGCCGGGCGGCAGCGACCACTACGCCCAGCGCGGCCTGTACGACTTCCAGCCCCGCTACACCACGCCCACCACCGCCTCCGGCAACCGGCTCGTCGGCAACTATGTGCACGACGTCATGCGTCAGATGACCGACGGCGGCTGCATCTACACGCTCTCGTGGAACCCGGGCGCGCTGATCAGCGACAACCACTGCCTGCGCACCAACGGCTGGTTCGGCGTCTATTTCGACGAGGGCTCCAGGTACTACACCGTCAGGAACAACGTGCTGTCCAGCACCGGTACCTGGGCCACCGCCAACTACTGGTACGGCGAGAACATGGGCGACTTCACCGTCACCGGCAACTGGTCCACCAACGGGAGCACGAACGTGACCAACGGCGACCGCGGCAACGTGGTGAACGGCAACGTCACCGTCTCCGGCGGATCCTGGCCGGCCGGCGCCCAGGCGGTGATCGCCGCCGCCGGGCCCGAAGGCGCACCTTCCGGCGGCACCGGCGCGCTGAAGAACGCGGGGTCGAACCGCTGCCTGGATGTCAACGGCGCCTCACAGGCCAACGGCGCGCAGGCCCAGCTCTGGGACTGCCACGGCCAGGCCAACCAGCAGTGGACCCAGACCGGCGCCGGTGAGCTGCGCGTCTACGGCACCAAGTGCCTGGACGTGAACGGGGCCGGCACCGCCGACGGCACCGCGGTGATCATCTGGGACTGCAACGGCCAGAACAACCAGAAGTGGCGGCTCAACGCCGACGGCACGATCACCGCCGTCGGCGCGGACAAGTGCCTGGACGTGCCCGGCACCGCCAACGGCGCCAAGGCACGCATCAGGACCTGTACCGGCGGCGCCGACCAGAAGTGGTCCCGCACCTGACACCGTCCGACCGGTCTTCCTGTCGCAGGAGGGAACCCTCATGTCCCGACGTCCGTGGCGCGTTCTGCTGACCGCGCTGGCGCTGATCGCCCCCGGAGCGCTCGCGCTCGACGCCACCCCCGCGTACGCCCTCGACATCCCGCCGTCCGACTACCAGCAGGTGTCGCTCGCCTCGGGCGGCACGGAGCTGGGCGAGGCGATGTCGCTGGCCGTGCTGCCGAACCGGTCGGTGGTGCACACGGCACGCGACGGCACGTTACGCATCACCGACGCCGCCGGCGCCACGAAGGTGGCCGGCCGGCTCAACGTCTACACCCACGACGAGGAGGGCCTGCAGGGCGTGGCGGCCGATCCCGGCTTCGCCTCCAACCGGCACCTGTGGCTCTATTACTCCCCGCGGCTGAGCACGCCGAGCGGCGATGCGCCGAGCACCGGCACGCAGTCCCAGTTCGACCAGTGGAAGGGCGAGCTGTATCTGTCCCGGTTCACCCTGAGGACGGACGACACTCTTGACCTGTCCAGCGAGAAGGTGGTCCTGCGGGTGCAGAACGACCGCGGCATGTGCTGCCACGTGGGCGGGGACATCGACTTCGACGCCGCCGGCAACCTCTACCTGACCACCGGAGACGACACCAACCCGTTCGAGTCGGCCGGCTACTCCCCGCTGGACGAGCGGACCGGCCGCAATCCGCAGTACGACGCCCAGCGCTCCGCCGCCAACACCAACGACCTGCGCGGCAAACTCCTGCGCATCAAACCGCAGGCCGACGGCACGTACACCATCCCCAGCGGCAACCTGTTCCCGCCGGGGACGGCGAGAACCCGGCCGGAGATCTACGCGATGGGCTTCCGCAACCCGTTCCGGATGAGCGTGGACAAGGCGACCGGCATCGTCTACCTCGGCGACTACGGGCCCGACGCTGGCGTGACCAACTCGGCCCGCGGGCCGAACGGGCAGGTGGAGTTCGACCGTGTCACCGGTCCGGGCAACTACGGATGGCCGTACTGCACGGGCACGAACACCACCGCCGAGACCTACAACGAATGGAACTTCGCCACCAACGCCACCGGCCCCAAGTACGACTGCGCGGGCGGCCCGGCCAACAACTCCTTCCGCAACACCGGCCAGGCCACGCTGCCCGCCGCGAAGCCGGCCTGGATCCGGTACGCGGGGGACGCGGGAAGCCCGCCGGAGTTCGGCTCCGGATCGGAGTCGCCCATGGGCGGCCCGGTCTACCGCTACGATCCCGGTCTGAGCTCGGCCGTCAAGTTCCCCCAGTCGCTCGACGGGCGGTACTTCGCCGGTGAGTACGGGCGGCGCTGGATCAAGGCGATCGAGGTCGAGCAGGACGGCGGGTACGGAGAGATCGCGGCGTTCCCCTGGTCGGGGACGCAGGTGATGGACATGGCCTTCGGCCCCGACGGAGCCCTGTACGTCCTCGACTACGGCACCGGGAGCAACAACCAGGCGCTCTACCGCATCGAGTACATCGGCGACGCCGACCGCAACCCGATCGCCAAGGCGTCCGCCGACAGGACGTCAGGACCGGCGCCGCTCACCGTGGCCTTCTCCTCGGCGGGCAGCTCCGACCCGGAGGGCGGCGCGCTGACGTACGCGTGGAACTTCGGCGACGGCACCACCTCCACGGCGGCGAACCCGACCAAGACCTACTCGGCGAACGGCTCCTACACGGCCACGCTCACGGTCCGGGACCCGCAGGGCCTCACCGGCACGGCGAGCGTGACCGTGACCGTCGGCAACACCGCGCCCACGGTCACCCTCGCCACCCCGGGCGACGGACAGCCCTTCTCCTTCGGCGACACCGTGCCCTTCCAGGTCACCGTCAGCGACCCGGAGGACGGCACGATCGACTGCGCCGGGGTCACCGTCGCCTACTTCCTCGGCCACGACAGCCACCGCCACCAGATCACCTCCAGGACCGGCTGCTCGGGCTCCATCGCGGTGCCCGTGGACGGAGAGCACGACGCCGCGGCCAACATCTACGGGGTCTTCGAGGCCTCCTACACCGACAACGGCGGCCTGACCTCGGCCAGCGCCCGCATCCTCCAGCCACGGCACCGGCAGGCGGAGCACTTCGGCGCCCAGCAGGGCGTCCAGACGGCCGAGCACGCCACGGCGGAGGGCGGCATGACAGCCGGCTTCATCGACGACGGCGACTGGATCTCCTTCCAGCCGTACCGGCTGGCGGACGCCACGCGGATCACCGCCCGCGTGTCCTCGGCCGGCGCGGGCGGCCGGATCGAGGTGCGGGCCGGCTCGGCGACGGGCACGCTGCTCGGCACCGCGACCGTGGTGAGCACCGGAGGCTGGGACGTCTTCACCGACGTCTCGGCGTCCCTCGCCGGTGCGCCGGCCGGGACCACGACGCTGTACCTCGTCTTCCGCGGCCCGGCCGGGCAGGGCTACCTGTTCGACGTGGACGCCTTCACCCTGTCCACCGGCGGCCCGGGCGGCACGACCGCGCTCAAGGGCGTGGGCTCGAATCGCTGCCTGGACGTCAACGGCGCCTCGCAGGCCAACGGGGCGCAGGCGCAGATCTGGGACTGCAACGGGCAGGTGAACCAGCAGTGGACCACGACCAGCGCGGGCGAGCTGCGGGTCTACGGTGGCAAGTGCCTGGACGTGAACGGTGCCGGCACGGCGGACGGCACCGCGGTGATCATCTGGGACTGCAACGGCCAGAACAACCAGAAGTGGCGGCTCAACGCCGACGGCAGCGTCACCGCCGTCGGCGCGGACAAGTGCCTGGACGTGCCCGGCACCGCCAACGGCGCCAAGGCACGCATCAGGACCTGCGACGGAGGAACCGACCAGCGCTGGACCCGCATCTGAAAGGGACACCCATGCTGCGACATCTGACTTCGGCCTTACCCGGGAGCGGCCGCAGAACGCTGCGACGCCTCACACTGACAGCGGCGGCGATCGGCCTCGCCGCGACGATGCTCCCCGCCCTCCCCGCCGAGGGCGCCGCCGTCAAGGTGCTGGTGTTCTCCAAGACGGCCGGCTTCCGGCACGACTCGATCCCCACCGGGATCCAGGCCATCCGCGACCTGGGCGCGGCCAATGACTTCGCCGTGGACGCCACCGAGGACTCGGCCGCCTTCAGCACGGGCAACCTGGCCCAGTACCAGGCGGTGGTGTTCCTCAGCACGACCGGCGACGTGCTGAACGGCGACCAGCAGGCCGCCTTCCAGACGTACGTGGACGGCGGGGGCGGCTACGTCGGCGTGCACGCGGCCGCCGACACCGAGTACGACTGGCCCTACTACGGGCAGCTCGTGGGGGCCTGGTTCAACAACCATCCGGCGATCCAGCGGGCCACCGTGCGGACCGAGGACCGGGCGCACGCCGCGACCGCGCACCTCGGGGCGACCTGGTCGCGCACCGACGAGTGGTACAACTACCGCACCAACCCCCGCCCGAACGTCCGGGTGCTGCAGAGCCTGGACGAGAGCAGCTACAGCGGCGGTGGCATGGGCGATCATCCGATCACCTGGTGCCACCCGCAGTCCTCAGGCCGTGCTTTCTACACCGGCCTGGGGCACACCCAGGAGTCGTACGCCGATCCGGACTTCCGCGCGCTGCTGGTCGGCGGGATCCGGTACGCGGCCAAGGCCGTCAACGCCGACTGCCGTCCGGAGACCGGGTACACGACGTTGTACAACGGCTCCACGGCGGGCTGGTCGCAGGCGGGGCCGGGATCGTTCGCCAACAGCGACGCCACGCTGACCTCCCAGGGCGGCATGGGCATGTTGTGGCACAACGCCAAGGAGTTCCGCTCCTACTCCCTCAAGCTCGACTGGAAGCTGACCGGCGACTCCAACTCCGGCGTGATCGTCGGGTTCCCGGCCACCAGCGACCCCGGCGCGGCGCTCAACACCGGATACGAGGTGCAGATCGACGCGACCGACACCGCGGACAAGACGACCGGGGCCATCTACGGGTTCAAGTCCGCCGACCTCGCCGCCCGCGACGCGGCGCTCAATCCGCCGGGCCAGTGGAACACCTACGAGCTGCTGGTGGAGGGTGAGCGGCTGCAGGTGTTCCTGAACGGCGCCAAAGTCAACGACTTCACCAACACCGACCCGGTCCGTTCGCTCCAGCAGGGCCATGTCGGCATCCAGAACCACGGACCCGGCGACGTCGTGGCCTTCCGCAACATCCGCGTCAAGGAGCTGACCAGCAACCCGGGCGGCACGAGCGCGCTGCGTGGTGTGGGCTCGAACCGGTGCCTGGACGTGAGCGGCGCCTCGCAGGCCAACGGCGCGCTGGCGCAGATCTGGGACTGCCACAGCCAGGTGAACCAGCAATGGACCTCCACCAGCGCCGGTGAGCTGCGGGTTTATGGCGGCAAGTGCCTGGACGTGAACGGCGCCGGCACGGCGGACGGCACCGCGGTGATCATCTGGGATTGCAACGGCCAGAACAACCAGAAGTGGCGGCTGAACGCCGACGGCACGATCACCGCCGTCGGGGCGAACAAGTGCCTGGACGTCGGCGGCACCGCCAACGGCACCAAGGCACGCATCTGGACCTGCAACGGAGGCAGCAACCAGCGCTGGTCCCGTGCCTGAAGCAGTCCGTCCCCACCGGGTGGCCGGCGCACGCCGGCCACCTTTCTCCGCATCCCGCGTCAGGAGGCTCATGAGCTTGCGATCCACCGCTCGGCCACGAAGGCAGGCCAGGTGCTGAGCATGCGCGGCATCGGCAAGACCTTTCTGGGCGTGCGGGTGCTGTCCGGGGTGGACCTGGAGGTGACCGCCGGCGAGGTTCACGCCGTCGTCGGCGAGAACGGCGCCGGCAAATCCACCCTCATGAAGATCATCTGCGGGGTGCACTCGCCGGACGAGGGCGTGTTCGAGATCGACGGCCGGCCGGTCTCCTTCGGCCATCCGCTCGAGGCGCAGCGCTCCGGCATCGCGATCATCCACCAGGAGTTCAACCTGCTGCCGGAGCGCACCGTCGCCGAGAACGTGTTCCTCGGGCGCGAGCCCGTCAGGCGCGGCCTGGTCGACCGCGCCGCCATGGAGAAGGCGACCGCCAGGCTCCTCGACGAGCTGGGCGAGGGCCCCTTCGGCCCCCGCGACACGGTCAAGCGCCTACCGGTGGCCCAGCAGCAGATCGTCGAGATCGTCAAGGCGCTGTCGGTGAACGCCCGGCTCCTCGTTATGGACGAGCCCAGCGCGGCGCTCGCCGAGCACGAGGTCGAGCTGCTCTACCGGCTGATCGGGCGGCTGAGGGAGCGCGGCGTCGCCGTCGTGTACATCTCCCACCGATTACGCGAGGTGTTCGACCTCGCCGACCGGGTCACCGTGCTCAAGGACGGCGCGCGCGTCACCACGCTCCCGATCGGCGAGGTGACCCGCGACGAGCTGATCCGCCTGATGGTGGGCCGCGACCTCGGCACCTACTACCCGCCCCGCTCGGCGGGCGCCGGCGAGGTGCGGCTCAGCCTGCGCGCGGCCGGCAACCACAAGCTGCGCGACATCGATCTGGAGCTGCGCGCCGGGGAGATCGTCGGCATCGCGGGCCTGCAGGGGTCGGGCAGGTCGGAGCTCGCCAAGGCGATGTTCGGCGCGGAGCCGTTCACCACCGGCGAGATGACCCCCTCGCGCCCGCGCTCGGTCCGGGAGGGCGTGGCCCTGGGCATCGGGCTCGTGACCGAGGACCGCAAGGCCGAAGGGCTCGCGCTGCGCCAGGCTGTACGCGACAACGTCCTGCTCGTCGCCCGCGCGGTCGGCGCCGGGAACCGCGGTGGTGTCCGCGGCCTGCTCGAACGGGTGCGCCTGTCGCCTGCGCAGCGGGAACAGGAGGTCCGCTACCTGTCCGGCGGCAATCAGCAGAAGGTCGTGCTCGTCAAATGGATGACGATGGCGCCACGGGTGCTGCTGCTCGACGAACCGACCCGGGGCATCGACGTAGGGGCCAAGGCCGCGATCCACGACCTGATGCGAGAGCTGGCGAACGACGGCATGGCCATCATGATGATCTCGTCCGAGCTGCCCGAGCTCATCGGCATGAGCGACCGCGTCGTCGTCCTGCGCGACGGCCGCGTCGCGGGCACGCTGCCGGCCGGGGCCTCCGAGGAGGCCGTCATGCGCCTGGCCGCCGGAGAGGTGGGCTGAGTGGACCTGCTCACGCGCGCCCGCCGCCCCGCCCGCCAGCCGCGCGGCCTGGCGAGCCACCTGCGCGACCCCGCGCGGGTGGTGTTCCTCGCGATGTTCGGCCTGGTCGCGGCCGGCTGGGCCCTCGTCGCGCTCGACGGCGGCCAGTTCCTCACCCTGGAGAGCGTCGTCGGGATCCAGCAGCGTTCCGCGGCCCTCGGCATCGTGGCGATCGGGCAGACGCTGGCGATCCTGGCCGGGTCGCTCGACCTGTCGGTGGCGTACCTGATCAGCCTGACCTCGCTGGTCGCGGCCGAGATCATGGCGGGCCAGGACGGGAACGCCGGGCCGGCGATCGCCGCGGCGCTGGCCATCAGCGTGCTGGTGGGACTGGTCAACGGGCTGGTCGTCACCCGGCTCCAGGTCCACGCCTTCATCGCCACACTCGGCGTCGGCCTGATCATCAAGGGCGTCGTCGACCACCTGTACGACGGCCCGGCGGGTAAGGTGCCCGAGTCGTTCCAGCTCCTCGGCTACTCGCGCGTCGGGCCGATCCCCGTCTCCGCCATGCTCTGGGCGGGCGTGGCCGTCGTGGCCTGGTTCCTGCTGAGCAGGACCCGGCTGGGCTACCGGATCTACGCGGTGGGCGGCGACGAGGAGGTCGCCCGGCTGTCCGGGATCCGCACGTCCCGCGTCATCGTGATCACCCACGTGCTCTGCTCGGTCTGCGCCGGCATCGCGGGCCTGCTGCTGGCCGCCAGGCTCGGGGCGGGAGCGCCCACGGTGGGCACCGACGGCGGGTACGACCTGGAGTCCATCGCCGCGGTAGTGCTCGGCGGGACCGCGCTGGCCGGAGGCAGGGGCGGGGTCGCCGGAACGGTGGGCGGGGTTCTGCTGCTGGCCGTCCTGGACACCCTCTTCAACCAGCTCGAGGTCAACTCCTTCGCCAAGGACGTGGTCCGCGGCGCGGTCATCGTCATCGCGGTGGCCGTCTACGCCCGGCGCGGCACGAGGCGGGTGGCATGAAACGGGCACTTCCCATCCTCGCGGTCCTCGTGGTGCTACTGGTCGCGATCGCGGTCGCCAACCCCTTCTTCCTGGAGCCCGCCGGGTTCCTGGCGTTCCTCAAACGGGCCGCGCCGCTGGTGATCCTCGCCGCTGGACAGTACTTCGTGGTCGTCTCCGGCGAGTTCGACCTGTCGGTCGGCTCGCTGGTGACGGCCGAGGTGGTGATCGCCGCGCGGCTCATCGACGGCGACGAGTCCGCCACCTGGCCGGTCCTCGCCCTGCTGATCGTCGCCGGGCTGCTCGTCGGCCTCGTCAACGGCGTGCTCACCACCAAGCTGCGGGTGCCGTCGTTCATCGTGACGCTCGGCATGCTGCTCGTCCTCAGCGGGGCGGTCTTCCTCTGGACCGGTGGCGCGCCGCGCGGCGCGCTGTCGGAGGGCTTCAGGGCGTTCGGCCGCGGCGGCCTCGGGCCTGTGCCGTGGTCGGTGCTGATCATGCTGGCCGTGGGCGCGGCGGCGATCTGGCTCATGCGCGCCGACTTCGGCAAGACGCTGATGGCCACCGGCGACAACGAGCGCGCCGCGGCACTGTCCGGGGTTCGGGTCGACCGGGCCAAGATCTTCGCCTTCATGCTCTCCGGCCTGTCCGCGGCCGTCGCGGCGATCCTGCTCGGCGGTTTCGCCGGGGTCTCGGCGCAGGCGGGCCAGGGGCTGGAGTTCTCCGCCATCACCGCGGTCGTCCTCGGCGGCGTGGTGCTCGGCGGTGGCCGCGGCTCCGTGCTCGCCGCCATGGCCGGGGCGGTCACGCTGGAGGCGCTGTTCACCCTGCTCAACCTGTACGGGATCTCGGGGGCGCTGGAGTTCACCGTGCAGGGCGTCATCATCATCGCCGCGGTCGCGGCAGGAACCGTCCGGCTTCCCCGGAAGCCCACCCCCCGAAGAGGAGACGTACATGCCGCGTCCTAAGGCCGCAGTCGCCGTGCTCACCGCGCTCGGCGCGCTCGTCGCCGCCTGTACCACCGACGAGCCGGCGGCCACCACCACCTCGGCCGCCGCGAGCGCTCAGGGTTCCGGTACGGGCGCGCAGTCGAAGTTCTTCGTCCAGGCGGACTTCGACGCCCAGCTCGCCATGCGCTCCCAGACGGCTGAGGGCCCCGCGAACAAGCCCTGGGAGCAGGCCATCGCCCCGAAGATGATCGACACGGCGAAGTACAAGAAGGACGGGCCGTACCACCTGTGCTTCTCCAACGCGGCGGTCAACAACCCCTGGCGCCAGGTCGGCTGGAAGACGATGCAGGCCGAGGTCGGCCTGCATGAGGAGATCGAGAAGTTCACCGCCCTGGACGCCGAGGGCAAGGACGACAAGCAGATCTCCGACATCGCCGAGCTGCAGGCCAAGGGCTGCGATGCGCTGATCGTCTCGCCGAACACCACGGCCACGCTCACCCCGGCCGTGACGGCCGCCTGCGGGAAGGTGCCCGTCATCGTGTTCGACCGGGGCGTGCAGACCGACTGCCCGGTGACGTTCATCAAGCCCATCGGTGGCTACGCCTTCGGCGCCGACGCCGCCGAGTTCCTGGCGGAGAAGGTGGCGGCGGGCGGGAAGGTGCTGGCGCTGCGCATCCTGCCCGGCGTGGACGTGCTGGAGACTCGCTGGTCGGCGGCGAAGGTGGTCTTCGACAGGAGCCGCCTCCAGGTGGTGGGGGTGGAGTTCACCGACGGCGACGCCACCAAGACCAAGAGCATCGTCAGCGACTACATCCAGCGGCACGGCACGATCGACGGCGTCTGGATGGACGCGGGCGCCACGGCGGTGGCCGCGGTCGAGGCGTTCGAGGACGCCGGCCTGCGGGTGCCGCCGATCAACGGCGAGGACCAGCAGGACTTTCTGCAGAAGTGGAAGGACACCGGCCTCACCGCCGTCGCGCCCACGTACCCCACCTACCAGTGGCGCACCCCGGTCATCGCCGCGCTGAAGATCCTCAAGGGCGAGGAGGTGCCCGGGATGTGGAACCTGCCGCAGCCGAAGGTCACCAGCGAGAACCTGCCGGCCTACCTCAAGCCGAACATGCCGCCCTTGCACTACGCGCTGTGCGGGTGTGAGGACCTGCCCGGCTTCCCGGAGAGCTGGGGCGGGAAGAAGGGCTGACCGGCTCCTTCCCGCGAACGACGACGAAGAGGGACGCCATGTTCTCCATCGGAGTGAACACCTGGGTCTGGGTCTCCCCGCTGACCGACGACGAGCTGGCGCGGCTCGCCCCCCGCGTCGCCCGGTGGGGGTTCGACGTCATCGAGTTGCCCGTCGAGCGGCCCGGCGACTGGGACCCCGGCAAGGCCGCGGCGGTGCTGGCCGAGCACGGGCTGACCGCGTCCGTGGTGCTGGTCATGCCGCCGGGGCGCGAGCTCGTGGCCGCCTCCCCGCAGACCGTCCGCGACACCCAGGACTATCTGCGGCACTGCGTCGACGTGGCGGTGACCGTCGGCTCCCCGGTGATCGCGGGGCCGGCGTACGCCTCGGTCGGCCGCACCTGGCGGCTCTCGCCGGACGAACGCCGAGCCGTCTACGCTGAGCTGCGCGAGAACCTGCGTCCCGTCCTGGACCACGCGGCCGGGCGCGGGATCAAGCTCGCGGTCGAGCCGCTCAACCGGTACGAGACCAGCCTCCTCAACACCGTCGAGCAGGCGCTCGACGCGTTGCCGGAGGACTGCCACCTGGCCCTCGACGTCTACCACCTCAACATCGAGGAGAAGGACCCCGCCCGGGCGGTGCGGGCCGCGGCGGATCGCCTCGCGCACGTGCAGGTGTGCGGCACCGATCGCGGCACACCGGGGGCCGACCGCTTCGACTGGCCGGGCTTCACCGAGGCCCTGCGCGACGCCGGCTACGAAGGCCCGCTCGTCATCGAGTCGTTCACCGCGCACAACCGGACCATTGCCACCGCGGCCTCCATCTGGCGGCCTCTCGCGCGGAGCCAGGACGCCCTGGCCGTGGACGGCCTGGCCTACCTGCGCGCGCTTTGAAAGTTCCCACCGTTGCCGGCACCCCCTCAGGAGATCCTTCATGCGAAGATCACGCCTGTTCCGCGCCCTGGTCGCAGCCTTATCAGGGCTGCTGCTGTCCTTGTCGCCGCCGGTCGCGCACGCGGCCGCGCCCCAGTTCAAGGTGCTGCTGTTCACCGAGACGGCGAGCGGTGCCTTCCGGCACGACTCCATCCCCGCCGGCGTCGCGATGTTCCAGCAACTGGCGACCGACAACGACTTCCAGCTCGACCACAGCGAGAACTCCTCCGTCTTCACCGACGCGACGCTGAGCACCTACGACGCGGTGATCATGTTTCAGACCAACGGCATGGTGTGGGACAACGACGCCCAGCGCCAGGCCTTCCAGTCCTACGTGCGCAGCGGCCGCGGCGTCGTGGCGATCCACAACGCCACCGACATGAACATCGAGGCGCAGTTCCCCTGGTGGGACCAGATCGTCCTGGCCGGCGCCCACATGACCGCGCACTCGTCGATCCTGCAGGGCACCGCCAAGGTGGCCGACAAGGCCCACCCCGCCACCAAGGGGCTGCCGGACCGGTGGGTGCGCTCGGAGGAGTGGTACAACTTCGACAAGAACACGCGGGGCTCGGTCCACGTCCTGGTGACCGCCGACGAGACCACCTACGACGCGGGGCCGAGCAGGATGGGCGCCGACCACCCGATCTCCTGGTGTCACAACCCGGAGGGCGGCCGGGTGTTCGCCACCGCGATGGGCCACCAGACGTCCTCCTACGCCGAGCCGCTGTTCAGGCAGCACCTGCTGGGGGCGGTGCAGTGGGCGGCGGGCGTGGCGCCGGGCGATTGCGGCGGGACGGTCGCGGCCCGCTTCCAGAAGGTCACCCTCGACGGCGCGCCGGACCAGCCGATAGAGCTGGACGTGGCCTCCGACGGCAGGGTCTTCTACATCTCGCGCTCCGGCAAGGTGAACCTCATCCCCGCCAACGGCGGTGGCACGCGCGTCATCGGCACCCTGCCGGTGTACGACGGCGGCGAGGACGGCGGCATCGGCCTGGCGCTGGACCCGGGCTTCGCCACCAACGGCTGGATCTACATCAACTACTCGCCCGCCAATGGCGGTGAGGTGAACCGGGTGTCGAGGTTCACCTTCAACGGCACCGGCCTCGACCTGGCGAGCGAGAAGAAGGTCATCGAGATTCCGGCGTACCGCAACGTCGACGAGCCCGGCCACACCGGCGGCTACCTCGCGTTCGGGCCGGGCGGGAACCTGTACATAGGCCCCGGCGACGACACCAACCCCAACGGCTCCAGCGGCTACGCCCCGATCGACGAGCGGCAGGGCCGGGAGCACTACGACGCCCAGCGGTCCTCGGCCAACACCAACGACCTGCGCGGCAAGATCCTGCGCATCCACCCCGAGACCGACGGCACCTACACGATCCCGTCCGGCAACCTGTTCGCGCCCGGCACCGCCAGGACCCGGCCGGAGATCTACGCGATGGGCTTCCGCAACCCGTTCCGCTTCGCGGTCGACAAGGTGACAGGCTGGATCTCGGTGGGCGACTACGGTCCCGACGCGGGCGCCGCGAACCCCAACCGCGGCCCCGAGGGCACCGTCGAGTGGAATCTGATCAAGCAGCCCGGCTTCTACGGGTGGCCGTACTGCGTCGGCAACAACCTCCCGTTCAACGACTACAACTTCGCCACCGGCACCTCCGGCGCGAAGTTCGACTGCTCGGCGCCGGTCAACAACTCGCCCAACAACACCGGCCTGACCAGCCTGCCGGCAGCCAAGGCCGCGACCGTGTGGTACAACTACCACGCCTCGGCCGAGTTCCCCGAGATCGACTGCTGCGGCGGCGCCGCCCCGATGGGCGGCCCCTTCTACCGCTACGACGCGACCGGCGGCTCGGACCGGAAGTTCCCCGCCTACTACGACGGCACACCGTTCTTCTACGAATGGAGCCGCAACTTCGTCAAGGAGTTCCGCCTGGACTCCTCGGGCAACCTCCTGAAGATCAACCCCTACGTGGCGCAGCTCGCCCCGCGGGCGCCGATCGACATGAAGTTCGGCCCGGACGGCGCCCTCTACATGGCCGACTGGGGCAACGGCTTCGGCCACGCGAACACCGACGACAGCATCTACCGCATCGACTACGTGGCCGGAAACCGCGCGCCCCTGGCCAAGGCGAGCGCCAGCCCCGACTCGGGCACGGCGCCGCTGACGGTGGCGTTCTCCTCGGCCGGCTCGGCCGACCCCGACGGCGACGCCATCACCTTCGCCTGGGAGTTCGGCGACGGCGCGACCTCCACCAGCGCCAACCCCTCCCACACCTACAACGCCAACGGCACCTACACCGCCAAGCTGACCGTACGGGACGCGGGCAGCAAGACGGGCAGCGTCACGGTGCCCGTCGTCGTCGGCAACACCCGTCCCAAGGTGGCCTTCTCGGCTCCGCCCGACGGCGGGTTCATCGACTTCGGCGACGAGGTGGACTACACGGTCAACGTCACCGACGCCGAGGACGGCGCCGCCGACTGCGCCAAGGTCAACGTGATCACCGCGCTCGGCCACGACCAGCACGCCCACGACACCGGCCAGTACACCGGGTGCACCGGGACGGTCACGACCACGGCCTCCGGCCATGACGAGGCCTCCAACGTCTACTACGCCCTGTCCGCCGACTACACCGACTCCGGCGGTCTGAAGGGCTCCGCCGGCATCACCCTGCAGCCCAAGCACAAGCAGGCCGAGCACTTCACCGGCTCGTCCGGGATCCGCGTCATCGACGAGTCCGGAGCCGAAGGCGGCAGGCGCATCGGTGACGTCTCCAACAACGACTGGATCTCCTTCACCCCGATCAGCCTGTCCGGCATCGACACGGTGTCCTTCCGCGTCTCGGCGCCGTCCGGCACCGGGGCCTCCATCGAACTGCGCGCCGACTCGCCGACCGGGGCCCTCCTCGCCACCAGCACCGTGCCGGCGACCGGGGGCTGGAACACCTACGTGTCGCTGCCCGCGGTGCGGGTCACCGACCCCGGCGGCACGCGCAATGTCCACGTCGTGTTCAAGGCGCCGTCCGCGAACGCGTTCGACCTGGACTCCATCACTTTCAACGGCAGGGGCGTCGGCCAGGGCGACGGCTCGCCCCCGGACACCACGAGCGCGCTGCGAGGCGCCGGGTCGGGCCGGTGCCTGGACGCCGGGCCCTCGCAGGCCAACGGCACGCAGGCGCAGATCTGGGACTGCAACGGGCAGGCGAACCAGCAGTGGACCACGACCAGCGCGGGCGAGTTGCGGGTCTACGGCGGCAAGTGCCTGGACGTGAACGGCGCAGGCACGGCCGACGGCACCACGGTCATCATCTGGGACTGTAACGGGCAGAACAACCAGAAGTGGCGCCTCAACGCCGACGGCACCATCACCGCCGTCGGCGCGAACAAGTGCCTGGACGTGCCCGGCAACGCCACCGCCAACGGCACTAAGCTGACCATCTGGTCGTGCCACGGCGGCGCCAACCAGCGCTGGACCCGTACCTGACCCCGGCCATGGCGCGGGCCGTCACCGGCATCCCCTGGCGACGGTCCGCACCATGGTCAGGACGCCTGCGTCAGCGACATCACCGCCCATGGAGCGAGTTCGACGTCCAGGTCGAGCACCCCGTCGTCGGGCACGATCAGCGTGTACCGCAGGAGCGCGTCGGCGACGCCGCTCAGGTGTCGTGCTCGGCCCGGGACAGGTTGAGCGGCGAGCCGAGCCGGTACCACGCCTCGGCGACGTTGCCGTGCTCCCAGTCCAGGATCTCGACGAGGAACGTCCCGCCGGGCCGCAGGCCGCCGATCGAGTGGCGGACGCGCCTGGCGGGTCCCCGTTCGGCCAGCGCGCGGGCCGCCGGGTAGGAGCCGCACGCGGCGACGCCCTTCATCTCCATGTCCTCGGGACAGTTGAAGAACACCGCCGACACGGCCGACGTCCGGCTGTCCCGGGTGACGACCCCGTGGGGCGTCGAGAGGAGCAGCCGGTCGCCGAGCCGCCCCAGCATCGTGAACGCGTGGAACGTGGGCTTGTGGATGCCGCCCTCGTTCACCAGCCCGAACCCGCCGTGGAACGGCCCGATCCCGGCGCCGCCCTCCTCGAACACGTCCGTGAACGTCCAGTACGAGATGGAGTCGGCCAGGGACGCGCACCGCAGGTACGACCGGGTGATGTAGGCCGCCGCGAACGGCGTGTCGTGGATGAAGTCACGGGCCGAAGGAGACGTGGACCACTCGCTGATGTGGATCTCCGCCTCGGGATACGGGCTGTCGCGCACGAGTTCGCCCAGGAGGGTCAGGTGGGCAAGCTGACGACCCCGACGATGGGATGGGAGGTGCGAACACCGGCCACTGAGGATCCACCGTAGACATCCGGTCGGCTGCTCGGGCACCAACCGTGGCCGACCATCAAAGGAGTTTTTACCTGCCATTTTTAGGCTGTCACGGCAGGTCACACCCTCAGAGCGGCGGGCGCGGGTTCGCCGCGATCACCGCCGCGCTCCTGACGATCGCGGCGGTGCTGCTCGTGCCGCGGCCGGCGGCGGCGGACACGCCGTGGCTGACGGTCTCCGAGGACGGCTACGCGTCCTTCACCGTTCCGATGGCCGCCGTCGAGGCCGCTGTGGGCCCGGTGTCGCAGGTCGTCATCGAGGGCAACATCGGCCCCTCGTCCACCTGGGCGGAGTTCGGCCTCACCCGGCGGGGCGACGCCTGGTCGGGCGTCCTCGGCCCGCTCAAGCCCGGGCTGTACTCGTACCGGGTCACGGGCGAGCCCTACCCCGTGCTGTTCCTGCAGCCGGGCGACGGCGTGAGCGCCACTGACTGGCTCGACCTCGGCCGGGCCAGGCAGATCTTCGACCACCACTTCCTCGACGGGAACCTGGTGCCGATGGTGGTCGTGATGGGCGACGGCAACGTGTCCGACTTCAACAAGGAGCTGCTGGAGAACCTCGCACCGGCGGCCCGCGAGCACTACAACGTCTCCAGCGACCCCTCGCGGCAGGCCCTCGCCGGTCTGTCGATGGGAGGCGGGCAGACGTTCGGGATGCTCAAGGCGAACCCCGGCCGCTTCGCCTACGTCGCGGCCTTCTCGGCCGGGTTCGGCAGCGGCGCCGGCGTCGACGCGCAGGCGATCAACGACGGCACCAGGCTGCTGCGCCTGTACGTCGGCGACCGGACGGACTTCGTCTACCCGTCGTTCATGGCGTCCCTGGACACCCTGAACACGCTCGGCATCCGCTACGAGTTCGACGGGGTCACCCCCGGGCCGCACGGCTGGGACGAGTGGCAGAAGAACCTCATCGATCTCGCTCCGCGCCTGTTCAAGCGCTGATCGTCCAACGCTGAGCCGCAAGCGCTGAGCGAGATCGCCTGGGCGTGCTGTTGGCGCTCACATGAAGATCGGCGCGACAGACGGGGCCCGGGTGCTCTCCACCCGGGCCCCGTCCCCGCCCGATCGCTCGGTCTCCACGGCGGCGCACGACCTTCGTGCGCCGCGATCCGCAAGGGAAATATGCGAATGAACAAGAACCGGATCTCTGCCGCGGTGGCCGTGCTGGCCGCCGCGACCACGCTCACGGCCTGCCCCTCCGGCGCAGGAGGGGGCGGCGCGACCACCGCGAGCGGCGGCGGCGCCAGCAACTGCACGAACACGATCCCCAAGAAGGAGCTGCCGGTCGTGACGATGTGGGGCTGGTACCCCAACATGCAGCTCGTCGTCGACAACTTCAACAAGCAGAACGCCGATGATGCGGCCCGCGGTGGTCACGGTGCTGCTCCTGTCGGCCGTGGCCTCGTGGAACAACTACTTCCTGCCGCTCGCCATGCTGTCGGACAACCGGCTCTTCCCCGTCACCGTCGGGCTCGGCCTCTGGCAGGGCATCGCGTCGGCCAACAACGCGGGCAGTACCTCACTCTGGAGCCTGATCATCCTGGGTGCTCTCGTCTCGGTCGTCCCGCTCGTCATCGCCTTCTTCAGCCTCCAGCGGCACTGGCGGGGAGGATTGTCCGTCGGCGGCCTGCGGTAGCCGCGAGGCCGGCTCAGGCGGGCGGGGGCGGAGCGGTGCTGGCGCGGACGACGAGCTCCGTGGCCAGCTCGACCCGGTTCTGCGCCGGCGGCTCGCCCTGGGCCAGGGCCAGCAGCATGGTCGTGGCGGCGGCGGCCATAGCGGTCAGCGGCTGGCGGATGCTGGTCAGCGGCGGGATCGCCCATCGCACCGACGGCATGTCGTCGAAGCCGACGACGCTGAGGTCGTCGGGGATGCGCAGGCCGAGCTGGTGGGCCGCGTGGTAGGCGCCGATGGCCTGGCCGTCGTTGGTGGCGAAGATGGCGGTGGGCCGGTCGGGCAGGCGGAGCATGCGGTGCGCCGCCGCCAGGCCGCCTTCGATGAGGAAGTCCCCGCGGCCGATGAGCTCGGGGTCGGCGGGCAGGCCGGCCATGTCGAGGGCGGTGCGGTAGCCGTCGAGCCGGGCCCGGCTGGACAGGGCGGCGTCGGGGCCGGTGATGATGGCGATGCGGCGGTGCCCGAGTTCGAGGAGATGACGGGTGGCGGTGAGGCCGCCGTTCCAGTTGCCGACGCCGACCGAGGGGATGTTCCCGCTGGGCACGTCCGCCGGATCGAGCAGGACCAGCGGGATCTCGCGGCGGGCGAGCTGCTCGTGCTGGATCTCGGTCAGGCCGGAGAACACGGCGATCACGCCGCTCGGGCGGCGCCGCAGCACGCCCTCCAGCCAGGCGTCCGCGGTGGACTGGTCGCGGCGCAGGTCGGAGATGCCGACCGTAAGGTCGTGCTCGCGCGCGACGTTCGCCACGCCCTTGGTGATCTCGACGGGGTAGTCGCCTTCGAGGGCGTGGAAGACCAGCTCCACCAGGGCCGTCGGGGTGGAGCGGCGGCGCTGGCGGCGATAGCCGTGCCGGCTGATGAGTTCCTCGACGGCGGCGCGGGTCTTGGACGACACCTCGGCGCGGCCGTTCACGACCTTGGAGACCGTCGCGGTGGAGACGCCGGCCAGCTCGGCGAGCTGGGCGATGGTGAGAGGGGACGACTCCGTGGTCATGGCGGCAGTCTAGTCAGGGGAGGCGGGACGACTCTGTGGTCATGGCGGCAGTCTGGTCAGGGGAGGCGGGACGGACCGGTGGCGCGAGCACGCCGTGCGGCCACACCCGTCCGCTCCCGGTGCGGACGGGTGTGGCCGCTGTCCTCAGGGGCCAGGGGGATCAGCTCGCGTTGTAGGTCCACTTCTGGTTGCTGCCGCCCCAGCAGCTGTAGAGCTGCAGGCCCGTGCCGTTGCCGGTGCCGCCGCCGACGGCGTCGAGGCAGAGCCCGGACTGGACGCCCACGATCGTGCCGTCGGAGTTGACCCGCCACTTCTGGTTGTCGCCGCCCCAGCAGGAGTAGATCTGGATCCGGGCGCCGTTGCCCGTGCCCGCGGCGTCCAGGCACTTGTTGCCGTAAACCCGCAGCTCACCGGACGAGGTCTGCGCCCATTGCTGGTTGGTCTGGCCGTTGCAGTCCCACAGCTGCACCGCGGTGCCGTCGGCGGTGCCGGCGTTGGGCACGTCCACACAGCGGCCGGAGGCCGTGCTCCTGAGCTGCCCCTCGTCTCCGCCGCCGGGCGGCGGCGTCGTGGTGCCGCCGTTGAGCGCGTTCAGCACGGCGGTGTACGCGGCCTTCTTGTTGCCGTTGCCGTCGAAGAGCAGCGCACTGGCGCCGGAGCCGAGCCAGGAGTCGGTGTCGCGCACGCCCCAGACCGAGATGCCGGTGCACCGCGGCACCGCCAGGCAGTCGTTGACGACGTTGGCGTACGTGGTGGCCGAGCCGCCCTGGATGTCCAGCTCGGTGATCTGCACGTCGACGCCCAGCGCGGCGAAGCTCTGGATGGTCGTACGGTAGTTGCTGTTGTACGGGCTGTTGCCGTTGAAGTGCGACTGCAGGCCAACGCAGTCGATCGGCACACCACGCGACTTGAAGTCGCGGACCATGTTGTAGACGCCCTGCGTCTTGGCCCAGGACCAGTTGTCGATGTTGTAGTCGTTGTAGCAGAGCTTGGCGGCCGGATCGGCGGCGCGCGCGGTGCGGAAGGCCACCTCGATCCAGTCGTTGCCGGTGCGCTGCAGGTTGGAGTCACGCCGGCCGCCGGAGTTGCCGTCGGCGTAGGCCTCGTTGACCACGTCCCAGGCGTAGATCTTGCCCCGGTAGTGGTTCATGACGCCGTTGATGTGATCGATCATCGCCTGGCGCAGCGTGCTGCCCGACAGGCCCTGCATCCAGCCCGGCTGCTGGTTGTGCCAGGCCAGGGTGTGCCCGCGAACCCGCTTGCCGTTCTGCACGGCCCAGTTGTAGACCCGGTCCCCGGCGGAGAAGTTGAACTGTCCCCGGTTGGGCTCGGTGGCGTCGATCTTCATCTCGTTCTCGGCCGTGACCATGTCGAACTCGCGGCCGGCGATGGTCGTGTAGGCGGAGTCGCCGAGTTTGCCCGAGGCGATGGCGGTGCCGAAGTAGCGGCCGCTCTGCTGCGCCGCCGCGCCCAGCGTGCTCTCCGCGGCAACGGCCGGGAACGCCGTCGCCAGTGCCGTGATCAGGCCGAGTGCGCCGATCGCGCCGGTGATCAGTGCTCGGCGGCGGGGGCGTTGAGGTCGCCTGGCGGTGAGTGGGGGCATGTCGGGTACAGCCATGCTTGAGCCTCCAGGGGCGAATCATGGGTGCGGTACGAGCTTGTCGTCGGAGCGCGTACTGGAGGTGGGGGAGCTCACCTCGGGCACTCAGTGTGTGAAGGTCGCCGAAAGTTGTCAAGAATCAAGTGAAACTTTCGTAACAGCTCGTTCCTCGATAGGGGCTTTGTGCTGGTGCGTTGGGTGGCCAGGGCCGTTGAAATGTTTCGGATCGACCACTGGGCCGGCCGAGCTTCTGTGAAACTTTCATCGCCCCGTCATGCTCGATTGATCGCCTCTACCTGGCCCATCCCGAGGTGGCCGGGGTTCATCGCCGTCACCGTAAGCTAAGGCGCTCTTGACAGTATCTTTCCGCCTCATGTTCGCTACCTCCCGCCACTGCCTTCAAGGAGCTCGGCCCGTCGGCGTTAGCGCTAACAGCGGAGAGGCGGAACCATGAACCGAGGCGAACCGCGAACGAGCCGGTACGTGGGCGTCGGCGCCGCTGTGGTGGCGCTGCTCACGGCGGGGATCACCGCGCTGGCCATGTTCCTGACGGCCACGCCGGGCGCCTCGGCCGCGGCGTTAACCGAGGTGACAGGCTTCGGCGCCAACCCCGGCGGCCTGCGGATGTACGTGTACGTCCCGGACGGGGTGGCGGCCAGACCCGGCGTGCTGGTGGCGATGCACGGCTGCAACGGCTGGGCTCCGTCCTTCCACCAGGGCACCGAGTTCGCCTCCCTCGCCGACCGGCACGGCTTCGTGGTCATCTACCCGCAGGCGAACAAGAGCGCCAACGGCCTGTCCAACTGCTTCGACGTCTGGTCGGCCGAGGCGCTGCGGCACGGCGGCGGCAGCGACCCGGTGTCGATCGTCTCCATGACGAACTACGTGCTGCAGCGCTACAACGGCGACCCGCGGCGGGTCTTCGCCACCGGCTTCTCCTCCGGCGCGATGGAGACGCTCAACCTGCTCGCCACGTACCCGGACGTGTTCCAGGCCGGCGCGCCGTTCGCGGGGGTCCCGTACGGGTGCCTCGGCCCCGCCGGCTGCGGCGACAAGACCCCGCGGCAGTGGGGCGACCTGGTCAGGGACGCCTACCCCGGCTACACCGGGTCCCGGCCGCGGGTGATGGCCTGGCACGGCACCGCCGACGACGTGCTGCCGTACACGATGCTGCAGGAGGAGACCGACCAGTGGACCGACGTGCACGGGCTGAGTCAGACCCCCACCGCCACGGACAGCCCGCAGTCCGGCTGGACCCGGCGGGTGTACGGGTCCGGGCAGGTGGAGACGTACACGATCAGCGGCGCCGGCCACAACCTGCCCCACCCCGGGATGGCCGCGCACGCCATCCGCTTCTTCGGCCTGGACGACGGCTCGTCCACCACCACGCCGACCCCGCCGCCCGCCGCGCAGATCAGGGGCGTCGGCTCCGGGCGCTGCCTGGACGTGCCCAGCGCGGCCACCGCCGACGGCACCCAGGTGCAGCTGTGGGACTGCAACGGGCGCGCCAACCAGCAGTGGACCGCCACCGCGGCCGGTGAGCTCCGGATCTACGGCGGCAAGTGCCTCGACGCGGCCGGCGCGGGCAACGGCGCCGGCATCCAGATCTACGCCTGCCACGGCGGCGCGAACCAGCGCTGGCGGCTGAACGCCGACGGCAGCATCACCGGAGTGCAGTCTGGGCTGTGCCTGGACGCGGTGGGCCAGGGCACCGCCAACGGTGTCCGGCTCCAGCTCTACACCTGCCACGGCGGCGCGAACCAGCGCTGGACCCGCACCTGAGCCCTTCGGCGGGCTACCGGCCCGGCTCCGCCAGGTCGTGGCCCGCGCCGATCACCCGCTCCACGACCTCGGCCAGCGGCTCGGACGCGTCGACGATCGTCGCGCCACGGCGCTCGTAGATCGGTTGCAGCCGAGGGTTCCACATCAGGGCTGCCGCCAGCTCCTCGGGGTGCCGGCCGAACGTGTTCGTCGTCCGGGTGGCGAGGCGGTGGCGGAGGGTGTCGTCGTCGATCACCAGGCACACGATGAGGTCGAACAGATCACGTACGTCCGCTTCGTTCTCCACCGACCCGCACAGGAACGCGACCCGGGAACGGGACTCCTCGGCGAGAGCCTCGACGCGCTCACGGACGATCACCCACGCATGCCGATCGAGCCAGCCCTCGGGAACCGGATCCGGAGGGTCGGTCACCACCTCGCCGTTGTCCCGATCCATCCAGCGGCTGAAGCCGTCGTCATCGGCGTCGAACGCGACGTGGCCGCGAGCCCGCAACATCCCGCAGACCGTGGACTTACCCGTGCCGGAATTCCCCGTCACCCACACCAGCGGCATGCGGCCAGTGTAGATACGATCATCGAGACCCCGCTCGATCTTTATGGCCACCTCCGAAGCACGGTGCAGATGGAACCGCCGAAGCCAAGCCACCGGGAACGCCCCCTCCTCTTCCTCGACGTCGACGGGCCGCTCCTGCCGTTCGGCGATGGCTCACGGCCTCCGCCGGCAGGTGGCGGGCACCTGGCCCGGCTCGACCCGCAGGTGGGGCTCCGGCTGGCGGCGCTGCCGTGCGACCTGGTCTGGGCCACGACCTGGGAGGACCAGGCGAACGCCGAGATCGCCCCTCGGCTCGGGCTGCCACGGCTGCCGGTCGTGAACTGGCCCGAGCCCTCCGCCGAGGCCGAACGCGAGGACCGGTGGTTCGGGCTGTGCTGGAAGACCAGGACGCTGGTGGCGTGGGCGAAGGGGCGCTCGTTCGTCTGGGTCGACGACGCGATCACCGACGCCGATCGCGACTGGGTGTCCGCACACCATCCCGGCCGGGCCCTCCTCCATCACGTCCCGTCGCCCCGGGGCCTCACCGACGACGACTTCATCGCCCTCGACCACTGGCTGCGAGCGGTCTGATCCACGGCGGTCGTCCGGTGGCTTGAGTTCGCCCATAGGCGAACTTCTAGCGTCGTCGCCATGACCGACAACTGGCATTTCACCGAATGGGCGTACAAGCCGGTCGCTTTCATCGGATACGGCGCCTCCGGGGGCATCAGGGCCGTGGAGCAGTTGCGCGGCGTCATGCCCGAACTGCGGGCCACCACGATCCGGGAGGCGGTGCTGATCCCGATGGCGTGGGAGCACCTGGACGCCGACGGCCGGTTCGTCCCGCCGCCCGGCACCGCGCAGGCGCTGCACGTGACGATGGGCGAGCTGCGGACCTGGGCGAGTGCGTTGCGTTCCGTCCGGATCCCCGACCTGGCCGGCCGGCAGTGAACAAGCTGACCAGGCCCGAACTGCGCGCCGCGGTCGTGCTGGCGTTCGGCGGGCTGATGGCGGCGGTCAGCGGCCTGCCGCTGCTGATCGGGCCGATCCTGGGCCCGGTGCTCGGCGCGGCGCTCCTGGGCGCCGGGTCGTGGCGGGCGCTGTTCTTCCTCACCGTGCCGCTGGCGCTGGTGGGGGCCGTCGGCACGCTGGCCTGGCTGCCGGCCGATCCCGCACGGCGGCAGCGGGTCCGGCTCGACCTGCCCGGGGCGCTGCTGCGGATCCGCCTGTTCGGCGATCCGGCGTTCGGCAGGGGCGTCGCGGTGCTCGCCCTGTACGCGGCCCCGTACTTCGGCTCGGCCCTGCTGATGCCGACGTACGTACAGACGCTGCGGCTCGACAGCGCCTCGGTCACGGCCGCGCTGATGATCCCCGGCGCGGCCGGCATGGGCCTCAGCCTCCAGGTCGCGGCCAGGCTGCTGGAACGGCTCGGCCCCCGCCTGGTCGTCGGCACCGGGCTCGGCCTCGCGATCACGTCCGGGCTCGTCCAGGTGATCATCCTGCGGCCGGACACCCCGTACCCGCTGCTCGGCCTGCTCGGATTCGTCCAGGGAGCCAGCACCGGCGCGATCATGATGCCGACGATGTCCAGTTCCAGCCGTAATCTGCACGGCCCCGACCTGGCCTCGGGCTCCGCACTGCTGTCGCTGGTGAGCACGGTCTCCAACGGCATGGGCACCGTACTGATCAGCACGCTGTTCACCGCGCTGACGGGCGCCATGACCGGCGGCGCCTCGCTCGCGGCCCTGGCCGGCCCGGGGACGGCGGAGCGCGCCGCCCAGGCGGTCGCCGTCACCGACGCGCTGCGCTGGGCCCAGGTGGCGGCCCTCGTCCTGATGGCGCTGGCCCTGGTCGTACGGTTGCGCTCCCCGGAGCGGGCGTCGGCGATACTGGAGCGGCGAGAGCCGGCCGCGACGAAGGCGAGAGGTGGGACATGACCGTCACCGAGCTGACGGTCGGGCAGGTGGCCAAGGCCGCCGGGGTCACGGCCAACGCCGTCCGCTTCTACGAGCGCTACGGCGTGATCAACGCCCACCGCAACAGCGGCAACGCCCGCCGCTTCACCGTCGACGCGATCTGCCGCATCAGGCTCGCCCTCGCCGCGCAACGGGTCGGCATCACGCTCAAGGAGAGCGCCGAGATCCTCGCCGGCATCCCGCCCCTCTCCGGCGATCTCGGTCTGTGGGTCGGCGCGGGTGAGGAACTCATCCGGATGGGACGTTCCCGGATCGATCGGCTCCAGGCGACCGTGGACGAACTGGCCAGCATGGACTTCCTCCAGAACGACCCGCGCGCCTGACCCTCCTGCGTGGATGACGCTCCGGCGCCTAGACGCCGGACGCGCGTACGACCGCGCCCGCCGTCCTTCCGAAGGCTCTTCTCCACCTCACCCCCAGCAGGAAGACACCATGCGTACTCTCCATGGCAAGACCGCTCTCGTCACCGGCGCGAGCAGGGGCATCGGCCGGGCCATCGCCCAGCGCCTGGCCGGTGACGGCGCCCGCGTCGCCGTCCACTACGGCGGCGACGAGCGGGCCGCCGCGGAAACCGTCGCCGCCATCGAGGCGGCCGGCGGGCAGGCCTTCGCCCTGCGCGCCGAACTGGGCACGCCCGGCGACGCCGACCGCCTGTGGGCCGCCTTCGACGAACACGCCGCCGAACTGGACATCCTGGTCAACAACGCCGGCATCCTCAACGACGAGCCCGGAATCGAGCACGTCACCAGGGGGCAGTTCGAGCGGATCTTCGCGGTCAACGCCACTGCCCCGTTCTTCGTCACCCAGCTCGCCCTGCCCCGGCTGCGCGACGGCGGCCGGATCGTCAACATCTCCACGATGCTGACCCGGGGCGCGTTCATGCCGCAGTCCATCAGCTACGCCATGTCCAAGGGCGCGCTCGACGTGCTCACCTCGACCCTCGCCAAGCAGCTCGGCCCGCGCGCGATCACCGTCAACACCGTGGCGCCCGGCGTCATCGACACCGACATGCACCAGGGCAGACTCGTCGGGGACGCGCTGGCCTGGGTGTCGTCGCTGTCCCCCATGGGCCGAGTGGGCACCCCCGAGGACGTGGCCGGCGCGGTGGCCTTCCTGGCCCGCGACGACAGCCGCTGGGTGACCGGCCACTGGCTGGACGCCTCCGGCGGAACCCTCCTCTGACGCTCCCGTACGCCCCGAGATCGGGCGGGGTGCGGGCGGGTCACTGCCAGGCGGACAGCAGGCGCTGGAACTGCTCGTTCGCCTGGATCGGGTCGAAGTCCGGCATGGCCGCGCGCATGAGCTCGTGCGTCTGGTCCTGGGCGTCGGCGCGGGCCGCCCGTACCGCCGCGAGGGTCTGATCGGCCAGTTCCTGGCTGTTCATCCGCTTCGCGCGGGGGCCGTAGGTGACGGCGAGGACGCGGCCGTTCACGTCCGTGGTCGCCTTGACCTGGCCTCCCGCCGTCTCGCCCGCTCCCACGATCTGGTCGAGGTCCTCCTGTGCCGTCTCCAGCCAGGCCAGCACCCGCTCGCCCTCGCGGGCGATCTCCTCGATGTGCTGCTCGGTGATGTCGGCGGGGTCGAACTGGGGGTGGTGGTGCACGCTGCTTCCTCCGTGCCTGATCAGCGAGCCGTCCAACAGGGGCGGGCTGTCCTGGGTGAGCGGGCCGTACGAGATGGGGCGGGTCGTCCGAGCCGCGATGGGGCGGGTCGTCCGGGCGCGGGTCATCCGAGCAGGTCGCGGGCGACCTGCTCGACCCGGCCGCGGACGAACGTCTCGTCGAGCGGCTGGGGCAGGGCGGCGGCGCCCTCGGCCGCGTCCGCGATCTCCTGCGCCTTGCGCGCCGCCTCGTCCTGGGCCGCCCGGAGCACGGCGGTCACCTCACGGGCGAGTGCCGCCTCTTCGAGTCGTAGCGCCCTCGGGTCGATGCGCAACCGGGTCGGCTCGCCCTCGCCGACGGCGGCCGCCTCGATCAGCCCGTCCTTGCTCCTGGCCACACCCTCCACCCGCCGCATGGCGTCCTGCGCCTGCTGAAGGTCGCGGATGACCCGCTGGCCCTGGGCGAAGTATTCGTGGAGGTATTCGTCGTCGTTGTCGGGTGTGGGTGGCCGCATGTAGGACCTCCGGCGGTGAGGAGAGCGGACGGCCGACCAGTTTAGACACATCCGGCCGTGTTTCATGACACGGAGATTCACGTCTCATGAACGACAAACATCACGAAGATCCTGACAAGTGACGATATTGTGCTGCGCCATGACGGGACTTGAGATCGCCTTGGGGGCGGTGGGGCAGCAAGCCACCCGGGTCAGGGCCCACGGTGAGGACTACAACGCCGCGCTCTCCCCGCTGAAGGAGCGCGGCGACGGGGTGTCCTCGTTCGGGGACGACGGTCTGTTCGGCATGTTCACCAGCATGTACGCCGAGTGCCGCGCCGTGTCGATGGCCGCGCTCGACGGGTTGTCAGGGACGATCGCCGGCACCGGCGACAACCTGCACGCGGTGATCAGGAACACGCAGGAGGGCGAGGCCGCGAGCACCGAGAGCGTCCAGAAGCTCGATCGCTCATGGCTGTAGTGCTTCCCCCGGCGGCGGCCGGGATCATGCAGCTGCTCGGCCCCTGGCCGAACATGAACGAGGACGAGGTCAGGGCCGAGGGCAACGCCGCGCGGGTGGCCCAGGCCGGTACGGCCCCCGCCGCGGGCGGCGCCGACGCCGCCGTACGCAACACGCAGCAGGTCTACCGCGGCCAGTCCGCCGCCGGCATGGAGACCCACTGGAACAGGACCGGCGCCCAGGGCGGCCACGTCGCGCAGGCGAACGCGGCGATGCGGGTGATGCCGGCGGCCCTGGACGGCACCGCCACCGTGGTGTCGGCGGTCAAGGTGGCGGCGGGCACGCAGGCGGTGTTCACCGCGGTCGGGGTGGCCAAGGCGCTGGCGTTCGGCGGGGCGGTCGGGGCGACCGTCGCGACGGCCCGGATCCTGGCCTCGCGCCAGGCGGTCAGGAAGATCCTGCGCGAGGGCAGCGAGGGCACCGGCAAGGTGATCGCCCCCATCGTGCGCCGCCGGGTCACCGAGCCGATGCGCCGCATCCTGGACGACCTGCGGCCCCCCGGGCCACGCCTGGCCATGGCCGGCCCTCGCGGCGGAGTCCCGCTGCGGCCGTCCGGCCTGCGCAACCCGACTGGGCCCCGGTCCGTCAAGGACGGCATGATGCAGATGGCCCGCGGCAACCGGCGCGGCGGCCGGGGCAACAGCGGCGGCCGGGGGAGTGGCGGCGGGCGCGGCGGCGGCGGCTTCTTCTCCCGCAACTCGAACCAGGGCTCGCGCCACGACGGAAGAGTCCACGGCGATCCGCCCACCAGCGCCAGGGGCATGAGCGAGGCGGAGGCCAAGAAGGCCCAGGAGATGCTGGAGAAGAGCATCAAGGCCAGGAAGGCGGAGGAGGAGAGGAAGGGCTGGGAGGCCGGGCACGCCGAGCGGCTCAGGCGCGAGGAAGCAGCGCTGCGCCAGCTGAAAGAGGACATCAAACGGCAGTACGGTCAGTGAGAGCAGCAGAAGAGCAACAGGAGGTAGGAGAGCCGGTGCAGACGCAGACGGGCGAGGACCTGATCGAGCGCATCCTCGCGCACCCGGGCGACGCCGACCTCGTCGGCCCGGCGGCCAACGACCTGCTCAGCGAGCTGTACGCGGGATTCCCGGTCGAGAACCTGCGCAGGCTGCTGCACAGCGGCGACGACCGGATCCTGCCGACGGCCGCCTGGCTGCTGTCCGAGCTCACCGACCTCGCCGCGCCGCTGGTCGACGAGTTGCCGCCGCTGCTGTCCCACCCGGTCCGCAGCACCCGGTACGACGCCATCGCGGCGGCGCTGGTGATCGCCGACGAGCGGCACGGGCCCCTCATCGCCAAGGTGATCGAGCTGAGCCGCGATCCCGAGAGCGGCGTCCGCTGGAAGGCGCTCGAATTCCTGACCGAGGCTTCGATCGAGCAGCTTGAGGCGGGAGCGGCCTGCCTGCCGCCCGGTCAGCTCAAGGACCTGACCGAGTGGCTGATCCTCCAGGACGGCGAAGAGCCCGATCTGACGGGGATCGTCCAGCGATTGGAGGACGGCGACGCGGTGACCCGGCTGTTCGCGACGGCGGCCGCCGCGAGCCTGTCCGACGAGCGGGACACGAACCTGCTGGAGCACGCGGTCATGGTCGAGGAGGACGAGATCCGCTCGTTCGCCGAGGAACGGCTGAACGAGCTACGCGGCACCGACTGAGGCCGCCCGTCCGGCGCCGGGCCGTCCGGGAACCCGGAAGTCCCGGCGCGGGGCCGGCCGGGCGCCCGGAAGTCCCGGCGCGGGGCCGGCCGGGCGCCCGGAAGCCCTGGGGTGGGTTCAGCCGCGGGGTGCCTGGACGAACTTGGGTGGGGTCAGCCGCCGGGTGCCCGGACGAACTGGAACGTCGTAGTGCGGCGCAATCGGAAGCCAAGGCGTTCGTACAGGCTGATCGCGTTCGTGTTGCTCGCGGCGGCGTGCAGGAACGGCGTCTCGCCGCGAGCCCGGATGCCGGCCGCGACGGCGAGCACGAGGCGCGTGGCCAGGCCCTGCCCGCGGTGGGCGGGATGGGTGCAGACGGCGCTGATCTCGGTCCAGCCGGGCGGGTGCAGGCGCTCGCCCGCCATCGCGACCAGCTCGCCGCGGTGGCGGATGCCGAGGTAGACGCCCAGTTCGACGGTACGCGGCAGGAACGGCCCCGGGCTGGTCAGCCCGACCAGGGCGAGCATCTCGGGGACGTCGGCGGCGGTGAGCCTGACCGCCTCCGGGTCGGGAGCCGCGGCCACGCCGTCATCGACCATCTGCACGCCCGGGCCCCGCGCCACCACCTCCCATCCGTCCGGCGGCAGGACGCCGTCGCCCGTGTACGCGACCTGCCCGCCCGGCCCCGCCAGCGCGGCGACGTCGGCCCAGTCGCTTTCGGCCGGATCCGGGGGAAGAGCCGCGAACGACGCCACGTCGGGCGGATAACGCAGCACGTCGCCGCGCCGTTCCGCGAAATGGGCGTGCGCGCCGGTCAGGGAGAGGCGGGTCGCGTCGTCGAGCGGGTGCGCCGTCGCGTCCGCGCTCGGCAGGGCGGCGGCCGTGGTCATGATCGTGGTCCTTTCCGTGTCTCACATACCTATACAACCAATAGGTTTTATGGACAATAGAGGACGACCCGTGATCTCCTGCCACTCACCCCTCCCTCCGGCATGCCAGGACCGGCATGCCCCCCTTCCGGAGCGTTCCTCACCGTGAAGAACTTCTCTTTCTCCCTGCAGTTGCTGCTGGGCCTGGTCGTGGGCGTCGCCCTCGGCTTCACCGCCCGCGTCTGGGACCTCGCCTGGCTGGCCGACACCCTCACCGAAGTCGGATCGATCTTCGTTCAGCTGCTCAAGCTGGCGGTGCCGCCGCTGGTGTTCGCGGCCGTCGTGGTCAGCGTCGCCAACCTGCGCAACGTGAACGGCGCCGCCAGGCTGGCGGGCAAGACGCTGTTCTGGTTCCTGGCCACAGGACTGATCGCCGTCATCGTCGGCATCGCCCTCGGCCTGATCATCAACCCCGGCCAGGGCGTCACCCTGAGCACGGAGGGAGCCAAGGCGCCCGAGCACGTCGGGACCTGGGTCGACTTCCTCACCGGCATCGTCCCGACGAACATCGTCACCGCCTTCACCGAGCTCAACGTCCTCCAGATCGTCTTCCTGGGGGTCGTCCTTGGCGCGGCGGCCATCGCACTCGGCGACAAGGCCGAGCCGTTCCTCGGTCTCTCCCGTTCCGTGCTCGAACTGGTACAGAAGGCGCTGTGGTGGGTCATCCGCCTGGCCCCCATCGGCACAGCCGGCCTGATCGGCAAGTCCGTCGCCACGTACGGGTGGGACCTGCTCGCCCCGCTGGCCAAGTTCAGCGCCGGCGTCTACGTGGGCTGCTTCATCGTCCTGCTGGCCGTCTACCCGGCGCTGCTGTCGCTGGTCGGCCGGGTCAACCCGATCACGTTCTTCCGCAACGCCTGGCCCGCGATCGAGCTGGCCTTCGTCTCCCGCTCCTCGGTCGGGACGCTGCCGGTGACCCAGAAGGTCACGATCGAGCGCCTGGGAGTCGACCGCGACTACGCCGCTTTCGCCGTCCCGTTCGGCGCGACCACCAAGATGGACGGCTGCGCCTCCGTCTATCCGGCGCTGGCGGCCATCTTCGTGGCCCAGGTCTTCGGAGTTCAACTCGGGGTCGGCGACTACCTGCTGATCGCGTTCGTCTCGGTGGTCGGCTCAGCCGCCACAGCGGGCCTGACCGGCGCGACCGTCATGCTCACCCTCACGTTGAGCACCCTGGGACTGCCCCTGGAAGGCGTCGGCCTGCTGCTGGCCATCGACCCGATCCTCGACATGATCCGCACCGCCACCAACGTCGCCGGGCAGATCGTGGTGCCGGTCCTCGTCGCCAGGGGCGAGGGCCGGATCGACGAGGAGATCCTCAACGCCGCCCCGCAGCCACTCCACGAGGCACCGGCGACCACACCCCGCCCGCCCTCCGGAGAACCGGCGCTCGCCTGAACCGACGAACCGCACACCTCGACGAGCCGGGCGGCGGGGCGGCCCGGCTCGTAGAGGAGTGAAATCGTGCCCGGCCTCACCAGCGCGAAGGTCAGCACAGGCTGAGCGTACGAGGTGGTCTCCAGCGCATCGGGTACGTCGGCGCGGCCGTGATTGGCGGCCCCGCTCGCACCGGCTCCGGGCCCGGCCATGCTGCTTTTGGTCCTGGCCGGAGCGGGTTTTCGTCGCCGGTCAGGAACGGAAATGCCTTTTCCTGAGGTCTGGGCTATGGTCGGCCGTATGACGGGACCGTGGAGAACACCACAAGGGTCCATCGCGTACCTCGGCGCGATGGTCCTGGTCCTGCTGTCCCTGGTCGTGGCCAGTGCCACCGGCCCGGCGAGCAACGCCGTTCCGGGAGCCGCGCAGTCCGGGCCCGTGTGGAGTGCGGGTGGATCCGGCGCCGATCTGTCCAGTCTGCCGCCGCAGGCGGGCAGCGCTCGCGAGCATCACGTGCTGTCGTTCTGGCCGCCCCTGCGCGGTGAGCGCCAGGCCGATCTCGCCCATCTGGCTCTGTTGCCGTCGCTCGGGTCCGACGCGGACACGCGTCGCGATCCCCAGCAACTGGCGCATCGCACCGCGGGATCGCGCAGCCCGCCGCAGGCGTAGCCGACGTCTTCCCGCACCGGAGTCTCCGCCGCCGAACCGTGCCGCGGAGTCCGGTGACGCGCGTTGCGCTCACGCACGCTCATCTGATGCCTTGAACGGTGTCCGTCCCAGGTGTGTCGCCACGCGCTGAAGACGTCTCGCGGTCGTCAATCCGGCAGGAGAAACGGGCAGGTCTGTCCCTGCGTCCAGCGCCCCTTGGCATGGGGTCGCTCCGGTCTGCCGCCGTTCCGCTGACGTTGTTAGGAGCCGATCATCGTCATGGCAGTTGTCGTTGATGTCCACGCCCATCCGTGGCCGGAGCTCGCGCGGACGCGGGGGAGGGCGAGATGAGCCCGGCTCGGCGTTTTCTGGCGCTTGATCTGGGCACCGCCCGTACGCGGTCGCTGGCCGTCGGCGGGCATGCCATCGCTGACCGGCCGTCGGCCATCGTGCGGTGCTTGCCCGGTCCCGGCCGGACGGACGTCGCCTCGCCCATTCGGCATGGCATGGTGGCCGATCCCGGCGCGTGCCTTCGGCTGGTGCGGATGGCGGTGCAGGACACTCGCCACTACGACATCCGGCCGCTGGAGCTGGTGCTGGCCGGGGTGCCGGTGGCGGCCTCGCCCAGCGATCGGGCGGCGGTCCGGGCCGCTGTGGCCGAGGTCGCCGGATGTGAGGTGCGGCTGGTGGAGGAGCCGCTGGCCGCGGCCGTCGGTGTCGGCATCGACGTGCTCGATCCGCGTCCGTGTCTGCTGCTGGATGTCGGGGCGGGCATCGTCGAGGCCGTGGCGATCCGTGCGGGAGTCGTGATCGACGCGGCTGCCCTTCAGCTCAGTGCCACGACCGGAGCGGGGCTGGCCTCGTACGCGCTGGAGAGCGTCGTCGACATGACGGCGAGCTTGCAACGTCGCCTGCCCGAGGACGTCCGCCCGGCCGCGCGCGCCAGGGGGCTGCTGGTGACCGGCGGTGGTGCACAGCAGGAACTGCTGTTGCGCCGGCTACGCGGCGCGCTGCGGCTACCGGTCAGCGCGGCGCCCCAGCCGCAGCACGCCACCATCCGCGGCCTGATGCGGCTGTGCCTGCAACCTGAGCTGGCCTCCAGCCAAGCCTTGTCCACCCGCTGACCGGCCGCGAGCGCCGACCGGCATCACGCTCGCTGACCGGCCTATATCACCGCACGCGGCCGCCGGTCGCGACGCGGGCCACCTTCTCGTGCGGGCCTCCTCGCCCCGCACGTACGTGACGCATACCCTTCGCAGAAAGGACCACCTGGTCATGACCGACAGTCACCCGACGCCACACCTCAGCAGCGTCCAGCTCCAGGCGCTCCGACAGGATCTGGAGGAGCAGCTGGAGCAGCGCACACGGCAGTTGAGCAGCCTTCGCGTCCAGGAGCAGGACGGCAGCGGCGCCGACGGCACCTGGCAGGAGCTGATCGTCTCGATCACCACCGCCGAGCGGGCCATCGCCGAGCTGTCCCAGGCCTTCGCCAGGCTGACGAACGGCGAGTACGGCCGCTGCGCCCACTGCGCGGAGGCCATCCCGTTCGAGCGGCTCAAGGTCCGGCCGCTGGCGCGTACCTGCATCGACTGCCAGCGGCGGCACGAAGCCGCCTGACAACGCGGAAGGGGGCGGGGAGTCCCGCCCCCTTCCGGCGACCCGGAGCTGATGATGATCACATTGGACCGCCTGGTGAACGTGCTCGGCGGGTACGGCGTGCGGCTGTGCGGCCGTCCCGAGGCGCGCACGATGTGGCTGCGCGGCGTGGCGATGCCCGAGACCGCCGACCGGCACGCCGCCAGTGACCTGCTGCTGGCCGTCGGTGCCGCCGGCCTGGACGACGCCGTACGGTGGGCGGCCGCCGCCCAGGCCACAGCGGTCCTGGTACGCCTTGAGGAGCCCGAAGCCGATGAGCCTCGCCTCCCCGAGGAGCCCGAAGCCGGCGAGTCTCGCGCCCCCGCGGAGCCCGCCGACCTCGAACGACGGGCCGCCGCGCTCGGCGACCGGTATGGCGTGGCCGTGCTGCTGGCCGACCCCGCCGTCTCCTGGAGCCAGCTGGCCGGCATGGTGTACGGGCTGGTCCTGGAGAGCCGCGAGACCGCCTCCGGCCGGGGCCCGACCGACCTGTTCGCGCTCGCCGACAACCTGGCCGACGTGGTCGGAGGCGCGGTCACCATCGAGGACCGGCACTCGCGGGTGCTCGCCTACTCCCGCTCCCAGCAGGCAGGCGACCCGGCCAGGCTGGAGACCATCCTCGGCCGGCGCGTCCCCGACCGGCTGCGCGAGCTGCTGCAGCGGCGGGGTGTGTTCGCGCACCTGGCGGCGACGGACGAGCCCCTGTTCGTGCCCGCCGACGCCGCGAACGGTCTGACCGGGCGGATGGTGGTGGCGGTGCGGGCCGGCCGCGAGCTGCTGGGCTCGGTGTGGATCAGCTGTGCCGCCCCGCTGACCGGCGACCACCGCCGCGCCCTGGCCGACGGCGCGCGTACCGTCGCGCTGCACCTGCTGCGCTCCCGCGCCAGCGCCGACCTCGAACGGCAGGTGGAGTCGGACCTGGTCATCCGGCTGCTGGAAGGCAGCGCCGACGCCGCGACGACGGCCAGCCGGCTGGGCCTGGCGCCGCACGATCTGCGGGTGATCGCCGTACGCGCCGACACCGCCGACGACCGTCACGCCGCGCTGCTGCTCGCCTTCGAGCAGGCCACCACCGGTTTCGGCTGGTCGCGTCCGGGACGCAGCGCGCTGCTCGGCGACACGCTCTACACCGTCCTGCGCGCCGAGGAGCCCGGCGCGGCCCGGCGGTGGATCACGGCTCTGCACGCCGAGCTGCCCGCACGGGTGCGGGTCGCGGCCGGGATCGGCGCGCCCGCCGAGGTGGCGGAGCTGCCCGCGGGCCGCCAGGAGGCGGACGAGTGCCTGGCGCTGCACGAGAGCGCCGCACCCGGCTCCGTCCCGCCCGCCTATGACGAGTCCTGGGACGACCTGCTGCTGCGCCGGCTCCGCGCGGCCGCTCGGACGGGCAGGACGCCTGCCCGCGGCCCGGTGAGCACGCTGCTGCGGTACGACACGCGGCATGGCACCCGTTTTGTCCCCACGCTGCGGGCCTGGCTGGAATCCCAGGGAGATCTCACGCTGGCGGCCGAACGCCTCCAGGTGCATCCCAACACCGTACGCAACCGGCTGCGCAAGATGGGCGAGCTCACCCCGCTGGACCTCGACGACGCCCGCCAGCGGCTGGCGATGACGATCATGCTGGCGGCCATGGAGGACGAACTCCGGTTGTAGCCCGTCCACAACGGCGGCGCCGCGATTGTCGTCCCCCCACAACGCGGCCGCCCCACGCTGGGGCGATGCTGTGCACGACAGCGGAAACAGGCAGAGCGTTGGAGGTCGGCATGAGCGGCAACGAGCCGCGGTCGGTGGTCGTGGTGGGCGCGGGCATTGTGGGCCTGTCGACCGCGTGGTTCCTGCAGGAACGTGGCGTGCGGGTGGACGTGGTCGATCGCGGAGGCGTGGCGGCCGGCGCGTCCTGGGGCAACGCCGGCTGGATCGCGCCGGGCCTGGCCGTCCCGCTCAACGAGCCCGCCGTGCTGCGGTACGGCCTGCGCTCGCTGCTCAACCCGGCGGCGCCGCTGCACGTGCCCGCGAGCCTCGACCCGGGCCTGTGGGCGTTCCTGGCCAGGTTCGCCGCCAACAGCCGCTGGTCGTCGTGGACCCGCGCGGCGCGGGCCAACCTGCCGCTGAACGACGAGGCCGTCGAGGCGTACGAGGTGCTGGCCGCCAACGGCGTGTCCGCGCCGGTCGTCGCGGCGCCCATCACCGCCGCGTTCCGCACGCGGCGCCAGGCCGGGAGCCTGCTGGCCGAGCTGCGCCGGCTCCAGGAGGCCGGGCAGCGGGTCGAGCACACCGTGCTCGACCGGGACCGGCTGGCCGAGCAGGTTCCGCTGGCCGGCGCGGCGCTGACGGCCGGCGTACGTCTCGACGGGCAGCGCTACGTGGACCCGGGCGCATTCGTGCACGCCCTGGGCCAGGCCGTCATGAAGCGCGGCGCGACCGTGTACGCCGTCGAGGTCGACGACGTGCGCACCGAAGGCGGCAAGGCGGTCGTCCGCTCCGCCAACGGAACCGTGCTGTCGGCCGACGCGGTGGTGCTGGCCACCGGCGCCTGGCTGCCGCGCCTGGCCAGGCAGTGGGGCGTACGCGTGCCGGTGCGGGCGGGGCGTGGCTACTCCTTCACGGTGCCGGTCGATCATCCCGTGCCCGGGCCGATCTACCTGCCCGACGTGCGCGTCGCGTGCACGCCTTACCGCGACGGGCTGCGGGTGGCGGGCACCATGGAGTTCCGCGACCCGGACGCCCCGCAGGTGCCCGCCCGGCTGGACGCCATCATCGCCTCCGCCAGGCCGCTGCTGCGCGGGGTGCGCTGGGAGGAGCGTACCGACGTCTGGGTGGGCCCCCGCCCCGTCACCCCTGACGGCCGGCCGCTCGTCGGCGCGACCAGCGCCCCCACCGTGTACGTCGCGGGCGGGCACGGCATGTGGGGCATGGCCCACGGCCCGATCACGGGCCGGCTGCTGGCCGAGCAGATCACCACCGGCAAGCAGCCCGCCGCCCTGACCGACTTCGACCCCCTCCGCTGACGCGGGGACCACGCGCGGGCCGCCTCCGCCGGGTCCTCTCAGCCCTTGATGGCGCCCTGGGTGATGCCGCTGACGAAGCTGCGCTGGAAGAGGAGGTACACGACGACGATGGGCGCGATGACGATCAGACAGGCCGCCGCGAGCAGCGGGATGTCCGTCGTGTACTGGCCGACGAAGAGCCCGAGCCCGCTCGGTGCCGTACGCCGGTCGGGGTCCTGCATCATGACCAGCACCAGCATGAACTGGTTCCACGACCACATGAAGTACAGAACGGACAGCGTGGTGACCGCGGGCCATGAGATCGGCAGCAGCACCCGCGCCAGCACCACGAGGTCCCTGGCGCCGTCGATGCGCGCCGCCTCGACCAGTTCCTCGGGCACGTTCGAGAAGTGCGTCTGCATCCAGTACACCCCGAACGGCATGAACAGCGCCGCCTCGGCCAGGATGACGCCCACGTACGAGTCGGTGAGGCCGACCTCGCGCAGGTTGAAGTAGAGGGCCACCACGATCACCTCGATCGGCAGCGTGAGCCCCATCACGAACGCGAACGACAACGTCCGGTGCCCCCACACCCTGAGCACCGCCAGCCCGTACCCGGCCAGCGTGGCCAGCACCACGGAGAGCGGCACCACGCAGACCGCGATCAGCACGCTGGACCGCATGAGGTTGGTGAAGTTGCCCCGCTCCCAGGCGAGTGCGAAGGTCTCCCACGACCATCGGTCGGGGATGCTCAGCCCGTCGAGCTGCGCGCCCGAGGGATGCAGGGCGGCCAGCACGATGCCCGCGAAGGGCACCAGGACCATGACCGCCAGCAGGACGAGGACGCCGTACCGGAGACTGACACCGCCGCGCATGCTCAACTCTCCTCATCCCTGGTGAAGTGCCGGACGGCGGAGACGACGGCGATCACGATGACGGTCAGCACGACCGCCAGGGCGCTGGCGCCGCCGATGTCGCCCTCGTTGAAGGCCAGCCGGTAGACGAGCAGGCCGGGCACGTTGGTCTGCCCCGCCGGGCCGCCGTTGGTCGTGACGAAGACGAGGTCGAAGCTGGCCAGGGCGGCGATCGTGGTGATGACGCCGGCGACCGTGATCTCCCTGCGCACCCCGGGCACGGTGACGTGCCGGAACTGCCGCAGCGCGCCCGCGCCGTCGAGCCGGGCCGCCTCGTACAGGGACGGGTCGATCTTCTGCGCGCCGGCCAGGAAGAGCATCATGCACAGCCCGCTCATGACCCAGGTCCCGATGAGGCCGAGCGCGATCAGGGCCAGACCGTAGTCGCCCAGCCAGGCGCGGGTGATCGAGGCCAGCCCGACCGCGTCGAGAAGCTGGTTGACGGCGCCGTTCTCGCTGTAGAGCCAGCGCCAGGTGATGCCGACGGCGACGAGCGGCAGCACCTGGGGGAGGAAGAAGACGACACGGAAGAACGTCATGCCCCGGCGCACCTTGCCCATCAGCAGCGCCGTCATGAGCAGCCCGACGCCGATGGGGATGACCGAGAAGAAGACGATCAGCGCGAGGCTGTGCAGAATCGCCTCGTACAGCGCCGGATCACGAAAAATCTTGACGTAGTTGGAGAAGCCTGCCCAGGCCGGCGGCAGGATGCCGTCCCAGGTCAGGAGCGACAGGCGGAGCGTGTTCAGCGCCGGCCAGATGGCGAAGCCGAGGTAGACCGCGAGCGCGGGCAGCACGTAGAGCCAGCCCCGCGCCCGCCGTCCCGGCCGCCGCGGCGGCCGGGCGGGCCCGCCGCCCGTCTCCCCGCCGCGGGCGGGAGCGGCCCGCGGTGGGGAGACGGCCGCGCTCGGCTCACGAGCCATGGTGCGCGTCCCACGATTCCTGGAGGGACCGCAGGAAGGCGTCGGGCGTCAGCTTGCTGTTGATCAGGCCCTGGATGCCGGGAGTCAGCTTGTCGATCATGCCGGGGGAGGCGTAGTCGGGGAACGGCACGATCCCGTTGCCCTGCGCCACCGGCGCGAAGACGCTCGCGATCTCGCCGCGCAGCCCCGTCGCCCCGAGCTCGGCCTTGGTGTCGACCGGCATGAACCCGCCGTCGAACTCGATCTTCGCCGCCTCCGGCGAGCTCAGGTAGTCGAGGAACGCCGCCGCGACGTTCGGGTGCTTCGACTTCGACGAGATCGCGTACGCCACGCTCGCGCCCGAGGCGACCTGGGCCGGCTTGTCCGCCGACGGCCCGGGCATCAGGAAGAAGCCCACGTCCTCCTTCATCTCCGTCTCCAGCGTCTGGGCGGCCCAGTTGCCGGTGATCACGAACGCGGTGTCGCCCTTGGCGAAGCTCGCCAGCGCGTCGGGGTCCGACGTGGCGCTCGCCCCGCTGGGGATGTACCCCTTCTTCGTCCAGTCGATGATGGTCTGGGCGGCCTGCCGGGCGGCCGGGTTCTCGATCGTCCCGCCCGGCTTGCCGTACACCCACGACCGGTAGTCGGCGACGTCGCCGGTCACGTTGAGCAGCGCGTTCCACAGCTGGAAGCCGCCGACCTGCAGCGCGCCCATGCTCAGCGGGGTCCGGCCGGCGGCCTTGGCCTTCGCCATCGCGGCCTCGAAGTCGGCCAGCGTCTTCGGCACCTCGGTGACGATCTTCTTGTTGTAGAAGACGCCGAGCACCGACAGCCCGCCGGGCACGGCGTACAGGCTGCCGGTGCCGAACTGCTTGGCCGACTTGTCGGAGCTGAGCACCTCCAGGCTGGCCGGCGGGAACTTCCCGGCCCAGCCGTACGCCTTGGACCACGGGCTCAGGTCGAGGATGAGACCGGCCGGGACCAGGGAGTTCATCGCGCCCGGGTTGTACTGGGCGATGTCCGGCGCCGAGCCGGACGACATCGCGAGCTTGATGGACTTGATGTAGTCGTTGAACGGCGTCATCTGGGGCTTGATGGTGACGTTCGGATGCTTCTTGGTGAAGCCGTCGATGAGCGTCTTGGTGGGCGGGTCGTTGCTGTAGGCCAGGGTGAGCGTCACCGGGTCCTGGGGGATGGTGGTCGACACCTCGATCTTGGGCGCCGTACCTCCTCCCGAGCTGCTCGCGCCCGCACAGGACGTGAGCGCGAACGCCGTCGTGACGCTGAGCGCCACGGCCGCCGCACGCCTGGCCGGTCTCGTCATCCCGGGCATGGCTTGTCTCCTCATTCCGGTCTCCTCAATCAGGGGGCGCGTCGTTCGCGCGACGGGTGCTCATGACGACCGTTCCTCACCAGGCCGAGCCCGGTCTCACCAGGCCGAACCTGGTCCGTTCGATCTCGTCCAGCGAGTGGAGCAGCGCGCCGTGGACGACGGCGTCCTGCTGGAGCGCCGAGACCTCCAGCGCCGGCTGCTCCAGCGGCTCGCCCGCCAGATGCCGCCGCAGTGCCGCGAGCAGCGGCTCGCCGCACCTGGCCAGGGGCCCGCCGATGACCACGAGCCGCGGGTCGAGGACCGCTCTGATCGCGGCGATGCCCTTGGCGAAGCGGCGGGCCACCACGTCGATCGCCTCCAGCGCCGCCGGGCTGCCGGCCACGACGGCGTCGAGCACGGCTTCGAGGGCGTGCTCGCCCATGGCCTCGATCCGGGACAGCAGCTCCGTCTCGCCGGCGCGTTCCGCCGCCGCGGCGGCCTGGCGCACGATCTCCGCGCCGCCGACCCGATCCTCGAACGGGCCCAGACCCCGCGAGGACCGGGTCTCCTCGGCCGGGCCGGCGCCGAGCAGGTCGAGGAACCCGACGTCGCCGGAGTCGTTGGACGCGCCGCGGTAGAGCTCGCCGTTCAGCACGATCCCGGCGCCGACCCGCTCGCCCCAGTGGATCATCACCAGGGAGTCCTCGCGCCGGTCCGCGTCGCGCCGCCGCTCGCCCTGCGTGGCCAGCTTGACGTCGTTGTCCAGGTAGACGGGGCAGCCGAGCGCCTGGGTCAGCCGGCGGACGAGGAGGTCGCCGGCCAGGCCGGGCATGCTCGGGATGAGCTTGATGACCCCGGCCGCCGGGTCGACGATACCGGGGGTGCCGACCGAGGCGAACCATAGGCCGCCTGCCGTGGTCTCCGCTGTGGTCTCCGCTGTGGTCCCCGCAGCGATCCCAGCAGTGCGCAGCGTGCGGTCCACCGTGGACAGGAGCGTCTCCACCACTTCCTCACCGCCGAGACGGGCGCCGAGCTGCACCGCGTCGGCGGCCGTGACCGCGCCGGCCAGGTCCGCGACCGCCACGCGCACGTCCTGCGGGCTGATGGACACGCCCAGCACGTGGCCGGCCTCGGCCCTGAACCGCACGAGCTGCGCCGGCCGCCCGGCCCGGGTGGAGTCGCGATCGACGGGGCCGAACTCGACCAGGCCCTCGGCGGCGAGCGCGTTGAGCGAGCGGGTGACCGCCTGGCGGGACAGCCCCACCGCCTTGGCCAGCGCGGAGACGCTCATCCTGCCCTCGGTCCGCAGTCTGCGCACGACGGCGACGGAGTTGACCTCGCGCATGAACTGCGTGCCGGCGGCCACGACCTGCTCCATGCTCTGCCTCCTCGCGTTCGGTTGCCGGTACGCTAGCATAATAATTATGTACTGTACGGAACTAATTAGTCGAGGGGTGTGACCTGCAGATGTCGTCCGGTGATGGCCCGCCGTGGGCGGACACCGTCGGTGGCCTGGCCCACCGCGTGCTCGGGCCCGCGGCCGATTCGGTACGGTTCGCCGCCCGCGACGGTGACGAGCGCGCGTACACCTACGAGGCGGCCGGCGGCGTGCTGACCATCGCCGCCACGGACGGGGTGAGCGCCTCGGTGGCGCTGCACCACTACCTCCGCGAGCGCTGCGGCGCCTCCGTCGGCTGGGACACGGCGCTGCCCCTCGGCCTGACGTCCCTGCCCGACGCCCCGCCGCGCGAGGGCACGGCCCGGGTCAGGGAGGGCTACTACTTCAACTTCTGCACCTTCAGCTACACGATGCCCTACTGGGACTGGGCCGACTGGGAACGCGAGATCGACTGGATGGCCCTGCACGGCATCACCATGCCGCTCGCCATCACCGGGCACGAGGCCGTGCTGCACGCCGCCTACTCCGCGCTCGGCCTCGACGACCAGCGGATCCGCGCCTTCCTGGGCGGCCCAGGCTACCTGCCGTTCCAGTTCATGGGATGCCTGGACGGCTTCGCCGGCCCGCTGCCCGCGTCCTGGCTCGACGGCCACCGCGAGCTCGGGGCGCGCATCATCGGCCGTGAGCGCGCCTTCGGCATGACGCCCGTGCTCCCGGCCTTCACCGGGCACGTCCCGCCCGAGGTCGCGGCCACGGCACGGGCCGGCCGCCGTACCTGGCAGGGGTTCGAGACCTGGGTCCTCGACCCGGCCGACCCCCTGTACGAGCGGATCGGCGCCGAGATCGCCCGCACGCAGATCACGCTCTTCGGCACCGACCACCTGTACGCCGCCGACCCGTTCATCGAGATGATCCCCATCGACGCCGACCCCGCCTTCCCCGGCGCCGTCGCGGCGGCGACGCTGGCCGCCCTCCAGGCCGCCGACCCGGACGCGGTCTGGCTCATGCAGGCGTGGCCGTTCTCCTACCAGCGGGACTTCTGGACCGAGGAGCGCGTCAACGCCTTCCTCGACGCGATCCCGGACGACCGGATGCTCGTGGCCGACCTGTGGGCGGAGCACGACCCGCTGTGGGGCCGCTTCCGCGAGTTCTCCGGCAAGCCCTGGCTCTGGTGCGCGCTGCTCAACTTCGGCGGGCGCACCGATCCCGGCGCCGACCTGCGCGGCGTCCCGGCCGGGATGGACGCGGCCCTGGCGGCGCCGAGCCCGCCCGCGGGGATCGGCCTGTCCATGGAGGCCACCCGCAACAACCCCGTCTTCTTCGAGCTCGTCGCCGACCAGATCTGGAACGAGGTGCCCGACGTCGACGCCTGGCTCGACGCCTTCGTCTCCCAGCGCTACGGCACCGGGGGCAGGTGGGCGGACGAGCTGCGGGCGGCCTGGCGGGGGCTGCTCGGCACCGTCTACGACGCGCGGGGCGTACGGATCGCCCCCGACCAGTTCAAGGGCGTCATCACCGCCGCCCCCTCCTACGCGCGGATCCCCGGCGGCCTGGCCGAGCTCCGTGCCGACGCCGCCCGTGTCCTCTGGTACCGGCCTGACGTGCTGGCGCGGGCCTGGGAACGGCTGATCGAGGTGGCCGAGCACGACCGCGACCTGCTGGCGGGACCGCTCGGGCACGACCTCGCCGAGGTGGGCGTGGCCTACATGGCCAGGGTCGCCGACCGCTGCCACCTCGACGCCGTCGAACGCTCGATCCGGCTCGGCGCCGCCGCCGGGCCCGAGCTCGAACGGTTCCTGCGGGTCTTCGACGACCTGGACCGGATGCTGGCCTGCCGCCCCGAGTACACCTTCCTGCACTGGGAGTCGAAGGCGCTGGCGCACGCCGCCGACGCCGCGGAGCGCGAGATCCTGGCCGACAATGCCCGCCGCATGATCACGGTATGGGGCACGTCGGACAGCCCGCTGCTCGACGACTACGCCGGCCGGCACTGGAGCGGGCTCGTCGGCGGCTACTACCGCGACCGCTGGGCGTTGTGGGCGAGCGGCCTCGACCGTGCCCTCGATCACACTCCTGACCGCGGCGCCGATCGCGCGCTCTCAGGACCCGGCGATGGCGTGGAGGCCGAGCTGCGGGAACGGCTGCGCGAACGCGCCGAGCTCTTCCTGCGGGAGGGCCCGCCGCCGGCCCCGCGTGACCTGGGCGACCTGGCCACGGAGTCGCGCCGGCTCCTCACCGCGTACGCGGGCCGGACCGGCCCGCTCGCCCAGACCCGCCCGCCGGCCCAGACCGGCTCGAACGCCCAGTCCACGGACCACGACTGATGAGGAGCAGGAGCACGATGCCCCAGCCGGCCCCGCCGACAGAACGCCGCAACCCGCGCACCACCGGGATCGACACCCTGGATCCTGAAGCCGCCCTCCGGCTGCTGCTCGACGAGGACGCCAGAGCCGTCGAGGCCGCCCGCGCCGCCACCGGGCCGCTCGCCCGGGCGGTGGAGGAGACGCATGTACGGCTGGCCCGCGGCGGCGGCGTGCACTACTTCGGCGCCGGCGCGTCGGGGCGGCTGGCGGTGCTCGACGCCACCGAGATCACGCCGACGTTCGGGGTGGCCCCCGGCCTGTTCACGGCCCACTTCGCCGGCGGGCCCGGCGCGCTCACCGACGCGTCCGTCGACCGGGAGGACGCCGAGGAGCTCGGTGCCGCCGACGCGGCCGGCGCCGAGCTCGGCGAGAACAGCGTGGCCATCGGCATCACCGCGTCGGGGACCACCCCGTACGTGGCCGGGGCGTTGCGGGCGGCCCGCGCGGCGGGCGCGCTCACCGTGCTGATCACCTGCGATCCCGGCGCGCCGCTGCGCGAGTCGGCCGAGATCGTCGTCGTCGCCGACACCGGCGAGGAGGCGCTCACCGGGTCCACCCGGCTGAAGGCGGGCACGGCCACCAAGGTCCTGCTCAACGCGTTCTCGACGGCACTCATGATCAAGGCGGGACGTACGTACTCGAACCTCATGGTCGGGCTCGTGGCCACCAACGCCAAGCTGCGGACGCGGGCCGTGAGCCTGCTCGTGGAGGCGACGGGGGAGGACGCGGCGGTCTGCCGGGACGCCCTGGCCGAGGCCGGCGGGCGGATCCCGGAGGCGCTCGTCCGGCTGCTCACGGGCTGCCCGCCCGACCGGGCGCGTGCCGCGCTCGCCGCGCATCCCGGCGTCCGCGCGGCCGTCGCCGCCCTGGGCGGGCAGGCCGGATGAGCGGGCTCGGCTTCGCGGGCGTGGACGTCGGCGGCGGCGGCATCAGGGCCCGCGTCGAGAGCGGCGAGGGGGCCGCTCACGGCGAGGACACCTCCCCGGCGCCGCGCGCCGGGGGCCGGGTGGACCTCGACCGGCTGGCCGCCGGCATCACCACGGTCATCGAGAACGCCACCCGCGCCGGCGGGCAGGCGGGAACGGGCCGGGGGCCGGGGCGGCTGGCCGGGATGGCCATCGGGGTGACCGGAATGCCCGGCCTGGTCAGGGAGCCGGAGCCGCTGTGGCACGCCCTGCGCGAACGCTTCGAGCTGGGCGCGCTCGCGGTCGCGGGCGACACGGTGACCACGCACGTCGGCGCGCTCGGGTTCCGGCCGGGAGTCGTCGTCGCCGCCGGGACCGGCGTCATCACGCTGGGCACCGACCTCGACCGCGTCTGGAACCAGTCGGACGGCTGGGGCCACCTGCTCGGCGACCACGGCAGCGGCGCGTGGATCGGCATGTACGGGCTCCAGGCCGCCCTGCGCGCCCACGACGGCCGCGGCGGCGGGTCGCCCGCCCTGCTGGAACGCCTGACCGCCCGTTTCGGCCGCCCCCTGGACCTGGTGGCGCTCGTCTACGAGTCGGCCTCGCCCGCCCACCACCTGGCCTCGTTCGCCCCGTCCGTGGCCGACGCGGCCCACGAGGGGGACCAGGTCGCGCGGGCCATCTGGGACGAGGCCGGCCGGCAGCTCGGCCAGGCCGCCGTCGCCGCCGCGACCGGGGTCGAGCCGGTCATCTCCTGGGGCGGACGCCTCTTCGACGCGGGTGACCTGCTGATGGAGCCGTTCCTGGCCGCCGTACGGGCCCTGCTGCCCGAGGCCCGTCCCACGCCGCCGCTGGGCACCTCGGTGGACGGGGCGCTCGCCCTGGCCAGAGCCGCCGCCCGCGGCGAGCTGCGCTCACGCCACCCGTACCTCTACGTCTTCGCCGCGGACCGCGGCGCGCCCTCGCCGCACACCCGCTGATCGGCGCCACCCACGAACCCACTCGCTCATTCGGCGATCTCGTCGACCAAGTGCGTCCAGAACGCCGTCAGCTCGTCGCCGATGTACCGCTGATAGTGGATGCGGACATGGCCCCCGCCGTCACCCGCCCGGTAGACGGACACCTCCGTGTACGGCGTGCCGTCGTCCACGAAGCCCGTGTACAGGTGTGCCCAGTCGCCGCTCTGGGGTGTCCAGTCCGGGAACGCGAGCTGGGCGGCGTGGTTGCGAAGGGCGCTGAGCCACCGATCTTCCCTCGAGGTTCGCATACTCCACGGTGGCAGGACGGCCACCAAGAGCAGGCAAAACGCGGCCGTCGGCCACACCACTCGGCGGAGATCGTCCCCAAGAGGGCCCGATGCCGGTGAAGTGACGAAGGTCCCGGGCTGTGCGGGCTGTCCGGCACTGCCGCGCGAACCGCGAAGACGGTGTGCTTGGGGTGACAGCGAAACGGTAGATCACCCCTTGAAAGGGGGCCGTCATGGCCGCCACCATCAACAGCCCCGTCGTGAACGCCACCACCGCGACGCCCCGCCCCGCCGCCGGCTACGTCTGGGCCCTCGCCCGGATCGCGCTCGGCTGGACCTTCCTCTGGGCGTTCCTGGACAAGACCTTCGGCTGGGGCTTCGCCACCCCCGCGGAGCGTGCCTGGGTCGCGGGCGGCAGCCCGACGACCGGCTTCCTCAAGGGCACCGGTGAGAACGCGCTCGGCGGCCTCTTCTCCGGCCTGGCCGGTCAGGCGTGGGTGGACTGGCTGTTCATGGCCGGCCTGCTCGGCATCGGCCTGGCCCTGATCCTGGGCATCGGCACCCGCATCGCCGCCGGCGCCGG
>NZ_JBEZFZ010000032.1:0-105170 GCF_040649735.1 Nonomuraea sp. NPDC048892
CTGGCCCCAGGTGGAGGCGGAGAAGTCGGCCAGGGCGTCGGTGCAGGCGATGAGGATGTCGCGCACGCCCCGGTTGCGCAGGTCGTTCATCACCGTGGTCCAGAACCGGGCGGATTCGCCGGCGGTGGCGGCATCGAGCGGGGTCTTGGCCAGCCAGATGCCCAGCACGTGCTTGTCACCGTCGGCGTCGATGCCGACGGCAAGGTAGGCGGGTTCGGCCTGGACGCTGTGGTTGTCGCGGACCTTGACCGCGAAGGCGATCAGGTCCTCGCGGGCAGCGTCCAGATGCTCAGCCGCGGCGGGGTGTTTGGCCTCCAGGGTTTGCACGACCCAGGCGTGCTGGGTGCGCACCGAGGCAGCGTCCGGCTGGTCGAAGATGGTGCGGACCAGAGTGGCCACGAACGGCTGGGAACTCTTGTTCACGCAGGTCAGAAAGTTGCGCAGGTAGTGGAGTTGTGAAAATTCAACTTGGCGTTTCGTCGACGGAAGCGCCGGTGACGAACGCAAGAACGTCTGCAGCCGTGGCGAAGTGACGGGTGGCTGGTTCGGGCAGATGCCCCTCCTGTTTGAGCAGGGGAAGGACATCATCGACGGCGTTGCGGATGGTGCCCCGGCTGACACCGAACAGATCGGCCAGGGTCTGTTGGTTGCATAGGTGGCGCTGGGCCAGGACGGTGGCCAGGATGCGGTCAATGTCGGTGATCTTCTGGGGGAAGACGCCGCGGCGTGTTCCCGGTCGTCGGTCGCCGCCGCGGCGATGGTGGCGGCGCTGTTCGAGGAGGGCCTGGTAGGGAATGGCGAGCCGCTCGGCCAGGGTGTGGAAGTCGCGGCGAGGCATGCCGGTCAGCTGGGGGTGAGTCAGCGCCTGGAAGATGTGCATCTGGCTGGTAACTGCGCCGTGGTCGAGCCAGTCATGCAGGTCCTGGGCCTGGGAGAAGTAGTGCGTCGTCTGGTCCGGCGTGATCTTCTGTTCGTCCATGAGGGCGCGGGTTTCCCGGATCGCCTCGCCGATGGTGACAGCGTTGGTGCCGAGCAGAGCAGCCAGGACTTTTTGCGGGCAGACCTGACGCAGGTAGATGACGGTGACCAGAACACGGTCGGCATGGGTCAGCAGAGGCCGGCCGTGGTTGCCCGGAGCCTTGAGGTACTTCACGCAGCACGGGCGGTTCCCGCGCGGGCGGGCGGAGTTTCCTGACGAGGTGGTCGACTACGTCGCGAAGCAGACCAAGACGTCGGCCAGATGTGACGTTCGTTGCCTGACTAACCCCCGTCCGGCCGGGCATGACCCCCTTGCGCGAGAACGGCGCACGACATCCGGCCGAGGGGGGACGGCGATGGGGCGGCAGGTCTGGCCGCGGCTGCGCGTGGCCGACTCGCACGAGACCCGTGACACCTTGCAGTGAGGCCCGCTGCCGAGGTCGCCCGCTGGGATCGGGACGCCCTGGAGCCGACCCCGCCCGCTGGGCGCACAAAGCGCACCACAACCTGTGAGGGGATGAGCATGGTCGACCGCGAACAACTGCCCGCGCCCGTCGAGGGGCTCGTAGTCACGCACTTTCTGACTGTCCGGGACGTGGCCCGCTCGCGCGCGTTCTACGCAGACGTCCTGGGCGGCGAGGTCGTCCTTGAAGAGAACCCGGCGATCGTGAAGGTCGCCAACACGTGGATCATCATGAACCCCGGCGGCGGCCCCACCCCGGACAAACCGGACGTTACGCTGCGGGCGCCCGAGCCCGGCGACCCGGTGACCGCCTTCATGAACGTCCGCGTCGCCGACATCGCGGCCTTCCACACGCACGCGACGTCGCTCGGCGCCCGGTTCCTCACCGAGCCGATCGACCGCAAGGCCGAGATCCGCTGCTACATGCGCGACCCGGACGGGCACCTCATCGAGGTCGGCCAAGCCACCGGCATGCTGCACGACGTCTACGCAGACCCGCCCGCCTGATCCCGTCCGGCCGGGACGGGCGTGAGCGGCGCATGAGGAGGCGCTGCACGCGGTCGGCTACCGGGTCGCGCTCGATCCCGACGACGATCAGGTGCTGCGAGTGTGGCCGATCACGTGACCTGGTGAGTTCATCCGGCTGAAGGGTCGAGCTCAGCGGGGACGGCGGCGCTGGACGGGGTCGGCTTCGGTGGTGATACACGCGGAGGTCTCCTCACCCAGGCGGACGTATCTGGAGTTCCGTCGGACCCGCGTCGTCTCCAAGGGTGGCGCCATTCAATACGTGCACCGGCCCACCCACCGCCCGGATCCTGCCCCGCCTGCTGACCGGCCGCACCTCGGGGCCGGTGTTCCTGGCCGACCGGCGCGCCCCTGCCTCCGGACGCCGAGCGCCGGCCACAGCCGACATCGACCCCACCACCGGCCGGGGGCGGCTGTCCTACCCTCGCGCCGAGTACCTGTTCAAGACCGCCTCCGCCGAACTCGACCCGCACCGCCAGAGCTGGACCCTGCATCAGCTCCGGCACTCGGCGCTGCAGCATCTCGCGCAAGCCGGACGCACCGCACCCAAGCTTCAGGCCAAGAGAGCCGCCACCAGCATCTGGCGAGCCTTGGCCGCTATGCGCGGCCCACGAGAGGGGGACGTGACATGTGCCGTTCCTTGAGCAGCGACGCCGCCTACCTGCGCAGCGTCCTGGACTCCGTGCAAGGGCCCGTGGTCCTGATCGGCCACTCCTACGGCGGCTCGGTCATCACCCAGGCCGCCGCTGGCGATCCCGACGTCAAGGCCCTGGTCTACATCGCCGCGTTCATCCCCGACGCAGGCGAGAGCGCGGGCGAGCTGGCCGCCAAGTTCCCCGGCAGCACCCTGGCCGAGACCCTCAACACCGCCTTCTAACCCCTGCCCGGTGGCCGCACCGGCACCGAGCTGACCATCAAGCAGGACAAGTTCCGCAAAGCAGTTCGCCGCCGACGTGCCCGCCACCACCGCCGCGATCATGGCCGCCACCCAGCGGCCGGTCTCCATCCTGGCCCTGGAGGAGAAGGCCGCCAAGGCCGCCTGGAAGGACATCCGCTCCTACGCTCTGATCGCCGGACAGGACTACAACATCCCGCCCAAGGCCCCAGCAGTGGATGGCCGAACGCGCCGGCGCCCGCACCGTCACCGTGGAAGACGCCTCCCACGCGGTCTCCATCTCCGAACCCGCCGCGGTCACCGACCTCATCAAGCGCGCGGCCCGCGACACCCGCTGAGCCACCATGGGCCACGACCAACGACAGCCCGCACTCGGTGGCCGAAGGCGGGCAGTCAACATAGATCACGACAGGCTCGGCGGTGACCGCGACACGCTCGAACTCCACCTCGGCGCCCAACACCGGGTGCGCCAACGCGGGGATCTGCCGCGTTCAAGGCGTCGCGTGTCGGCGTACGGGGCCAGGTGCAAGGTCAGGTACGGGTAAACGTACAGAGGTGAGCGGCGTGTCTGCGGCTGGGGTGGGCGGCGTTGAGGGAACCTGCCAGATGATGTCGATCATCTTGGCGGGGGCGGGCGATGGTGCTGGAGGCCGAGCGGTGGCTGGAGCTGCGCCGGTTCCGGGTGCTGCGGGAGTCCGGGGCGAGCATCTCGGAGATCGCCCGGGAGACCGGACTGAACTGGCGCACGGTCCGCAAGTACCTGGAGCATGAGGGCCCGGTGGCGCCTCCGGTGGCGGCGAGGCGGCCGAGCCGGCGCAACCAGGTGATCGACGCGTATGCGCCGGTGGTCGATGCGTGGTTGCGGGCCGAGTTGCTGTTGAAGGGCACGGTGATCCACGAGCGGCTGGTTGAGGAGTACGGCTTCACCGGCAACTATCAGCGGGTCAAGCTCTATCTGCAGCAGGCGCGGCCACGCATCGCTGCGGAGTTGGGCTATAGCCCCAAGGAGCTGGCGCGGCTGCACCGCCGCTTCGAGGTGGTGCCCGGTGCCCAGGCCCAGGTCGACTGGGGCGATGAGGGCGCCATCCTCGCCCATGTCGGGATCGCCAAGGTCTACTCCTTCCACATGGTGCTGTCGTACTCGCGCGATCCGTTTTGCTGCTTCACCACCAGCCAGGATCTGGCCACCTGAGGAACGCGTGGTCGAGCTCGTCCAGCGAGGCGAACGAGCGGCCGGCCAGCACATGGTCGCGCACGATGGACACCTGACGCTCCACTCGGCCCTTGCCGGTGGGCCGGTAGGCGGCCAGCACGTCGATGTCGAAGTCGTAATGCCCGGCAAATGCCACCGCTTCGGGGTGCAGCGGCACCGCCTTGCCCGGCGCCACGTGCCGGCGCACCACCGTTTTGGTGCGGTCATAGACGATCGAGCCAGGCACGCCGCCGAAATGCTCGAACGCCCGCCGATGGCAGGCCCAGAAGGCCTGGATGCCGCTGCGCCGCCGCCTGACCCATCGCACCCACGGCGAGGTGATCGGGGTGCGGGCCCGCCGCGACCACGCCGCGCTGCGCCCGATCCCGTCGCGGCCCTACATCGTGGCCAACCGGTATCTGCGCCATGTCGGCAAGGATTGCCTGGTCGCCTTCGAGGCCAACCTGTATTCGGTTCCGGCCACCAAGGTGACAGCCCGGCAACTGGTGGAGGTGCGCGCCTCCTCGGCCACCGTCAGCCTGCACACCACGGTGCCCGACGAGCACGGCATCACGCTACTGGCCGTGCACCCACGCGCGATCGGCCGCGGCGCCCGGGTGGTTGATCCTGAGCACTGGCGCGCCCTGCCCGACGGGCACACCCGCGCCACCACGACCAGCGGCGAAACCGATCCGACGCCAGCATCCAGATCGGCATCGGCGGATGAGCTGGCAGCACGCCGAACCACCCCCGAACCGACCGGAGCGCTGCGCTTCCTGCTCAGCCGGGCCGACGCCGCCAACGTCAAGGTCGGCCGCCGGCCGCTGTCGGTCTATGACCAGATCACCGGCACCGGCCCGTTCTCCTGATCGCGCCCCACCGCCACGAGCCAACCTTCCGCGAGCCGCAAGGGATATCTGACGTTGAGTGAGCTGGTCACCGCCCGCATCCGCGCCACCGCCACCAAACTGGGCCTGCCGCACCTAGCCGAGCAGCTGAACGACCACGTCGGCCGCGCCGATGCCGCCCAGCTCGGCTACCTGGACTTCCTGGACTTCCTGGACCTGGTACTGGAAGAAGAACACGCCGTCCGCGAGGAACGCCGCATCCGGCACGCCCTGCGCATCTCCAAGATGCCCCACCACAAGACGCTCGACGACTACGACTTCTCCTACCAACCGGAGCTGGACGCCCGCAAGGTGCGTGACCTGGCCAGCCTGGCCTTCGCCGAGGCCAAGGCCAACGCCGCCCTGCTCGGCCCGCCTGGGGTGGGCAAGACACACATCGCCGTCGCGCTGGCCGTCGCCGCCTGCCGAGCCGGCTTCAGCGTCTACTTCACCACCCTGGATGACATGGTCCGCCAGCTCAAGGCCGCCGACACCATCGGCCGGCTCGCCTCCAAACTGCGCGCCTACCTGCGCCCGCACGTCCTGGTCCTGGACGAGGTCGGCTACCTGCCCCTGGCCCGCGACGAGGCCAACCTGGTCTTCCAGATGATCTCAAAGAGGTATGAAAAGGGCTCGATCTTGCTGACCAGCAACAAAGCCTTCAGCGAATGGGGCCAGGTCTTCGGCGACGAGGTCCTGGCCACCGCCATCCTCGACCGGCTGCTGCACCACTGCGAAGTCATCGCGATCAACGGCCCCAGCTACCGGCTCAAGAACCGGCTGGCCGCAGTCGCCACCGACATCGCCGCCACCGGCTGACCAGGCAAACTCTGGCCCCAACTTGCCCGGCATACGATGCTCCAGCCCTGCATCACATCCGACCAGAGGACAGGACCCGGCGCCTTGAACGCCCATCACGAACGCCTCCGCGCCCGGTTCCGGAACGCTCCGCTCCAACCACCACCCGCCCCATGGCGGCCCTTGCCACCCTTACCGGTGGGCGGCCTGACCGGCGTCGGGTTCGGCCCGCACCCCGAATCAGGCGAAGACCTCATCCTCGTGACATCTCACCAGGGACGTGGCCTCGTCAACTGCGTCACCGGCCAGCGCATAGCGCGCGACCGCGATCCAGACCCGGCCTGGCCAAACGACTACACCCTCACCTGCCAAGGAATAGGCCCCCTCGCAGGCATCGCCATTCCCATTTCCGGACTCCTGGGCGGCGGCCTGCACACAACTACCCCCAACGGATGGTCCCTCGACGTGGTCACGCCCGACTGGCCCAACGAAAGCGTCCTGCTGTCCGAAAAGGGCGATCCCTACCACGACGAAACCGGATCAACCTGGTGGCACATCCACCGCGAAGAAAGCTGCGAGATCCGCGCAGCAGGCTTCTCGCCGACTGGCCACACCCTGGCCGTCGCTTCCAGCTGCGCACTCACCCTCTTCGCCTACCCCTAATCTCCTCTGCACGAATACTCGTACGCACCTCTGCACGCCGATGAGTACGCCGACATCGCGTCCTGCTCCAACTGGGTGAGCACCTTGTCGGTGATGGCGGCGAGGCTGTCGAGCTCCTCTTCGGAGAGCGAGTCGAAGACGAGTCTGCGCACGGTGCCCACGTGAGCCGGTGCCGCCTGCTCGATGGTCGCACGCCCTGCCGGTGTCAGCACGATGAAGGCGCCGCGCCCGTCGTCGGAGCACTCCTCGCGCTCGACGAGTCCGCGGCTCGCCATACGGGTGACATGGTGCGACAGCCTGCTGCGCTCCCACTGCAGGGCGCGGGCGAGGTCGGAGACCCGCATGCGGCCCTCGGCCGTGTCAGTGAGCCGGACCAGCACGTCGTAGTCCTGCAGGGACAGACCGGCGTCTGCCTGCAGCTCACGGTGGAGGGCCGCCGGCAGCCGCGCGTTCAACGCCAACCACCTGCGCCAGACATGCTGCTGCTGCTCGGTCAGCCACGGGCTCGCTGCGTCCATGGACAGAAGCCTACCCGGGAATAGTTGACACATCACCTAGGTTGGATGCGTCAAGTACAGTACGTGACGTGTCACCTAAATGGGGTTACGCCCACTTGACCAGAAGGAACAGAGCCATGACCACCGCCCACGCCGTCCCCCCGCGCTGGCCGACCTGTCCGGCGTCTACGTCATCGACGCGGCGCACACCCGGATCGGGTTCGTCGCCCGGCACGCGATGGTGACCAAGGTCCGCGGCTCGTTCAACGAGTTCGAGGGCCGCTTCACCGCCGACGGGCGCCGACCCGAGCCGGTCCAGCGCGAACGTCACCATCCAGGCCGCCAGCATCAACACCCGCAACGAGCAGCGGGACGCGCACCTGCGCAGCAACGACTTCCTCGCCATGGACGAGCACCCGCAGATCACGTTCGTCACCACCGGCGTGCGCCAGACCGGCGAGACGAGCCTGGAGCTGACCGGTGACCTGTCCATCAGGGGCGTGACCAACTCGATCACCATCCCGTTCGAGGTCTCGGCGATCAAGACCGCCTGAAACGCACCCGGTTCACCACCCATAGAGAGGTCAGGCACCATGAGCGACATCATCCTTCCGGACGGCGTGGACATTCGCCGCGCCGCGGAGCGCTTCACGAGCGACTTCGGCTGGCTGGACTCCAAACACTCGTTCTCCTTCGGCCAGCACTACGACCACCGCAACACTCACCACGGGCTGCTGCTGGTCAACAACGACGACGTCGTCGACGCCGGCACCGGTTTCGACACCCACCCGCACCGGGACATGGAGATCGTCACCTGGGTTCTGGAGGGCTCGCTGGTCCACCAGGACTCCACCGGCCACAACGGCGTGATCTATCCCGGCCTGGCGCAGCGGATGAGCGCCGGCCGCGGCATCCTGCACTCGGAGAAGAACGACTCCTGGCGACTCGGCGGGGAAGCCCACCGCGACCCGGTGCACTTCATCCAGATGTGGGTCGTACCGGATGAGAACAACATCACACCCGGCTACGAACAACTGGAGATCGAGCACGAACTGCTCTCCGGCGGCCTGGTCCCGGTCGCCTCGGGCATGAGCAAGCACGACGGCGAAGCGGCGATCCGCATCAGGAACAAGTACGCCGCCCTGTACGCCGCCCGGCTCCAGCCCGGTCAGGCCGTCCAACTCCCCGAGGCCCCTTACCTGCACCTGTTCGTCGCGCGCGGCGCCGTCAGCCTGGAGGGGGCGGGGGAGCTGGTGACCGGCGACGCGGCCCGGTTCACCGCCATCGGCGGCCAGCGGGTGATCGCCACGGAGCCGGCCGAGATCCTGGTGTGGGAGATGCACGCCACCATCGCGGCCTGAGCCGGCACCCACACCGACAGCATCACCAGGGAGAACGGTGTCCAACACCCGACGAGACGCCGCCTGGGCCGAGCGGCCCTCAATGCCCCGGCGACAGCTCATCCCAAGAAGCGTGCGCAGGCCTGGCGGTGAGCCAGGGCGGTGACGGTCGGGCGGAGAATCTGGCCTGAAAAATTACTTGGGAGGATGGCGTTCGGAGAATCGTTCCCGCTGGCGCCGGGCATGCCGAGCACGGGACCGTCGGCAGCGCACAGCCGATCCCCGGCGCGGCGTCAACGTGACCCGAATCTCGCTTTCGCGGAGAAGGCCCGGCATAGACGGTCAACACCGTCCAATCGCGAGAACGAGAGTTCTCTGGATCCAAAAAAGGAGCGGCTTCATGGGCTACATGAGGGTCGGTACCGAGAACAGCACCACCATCGAGCTGTACTACGAGGACCAGGGATCCGGCCAGCCGGTCGTCCTGATCCACGGCTATCCCTTGAACGGGCACAGCTGGGAACTCCAGACTCGCGAGCTGCTCGCCGCCGGTTATCGGGTCGTCACCTACGACCGCCGCGGCTTCGGCCAGTCCAGTAAGGTCGGCAGCGGCTACGACTACGACACATTCGCCGCCGACCTGAACACCCTCCTGGAGACGCTGGACCTGCGCGGCGTCATCCTCGTCGGGTTCTCTATGGGCACCGGCGAGCTTGCTCGCTACGTGAAGACCCACGGTCACGAACGGGTCGCCAAGCTGGCGTTCCTGGCGTCGCTGGAGCCGTACCTGGTTGCGGCCGACGATAACCCGAGCGGAGTGCCGCAGTCGGTGTTCGACGGTATCGCCGAGGCCGCACGGACCGACCGCTACGCCTGGTTCACCCAATTCTACAAGGACTTCTACAACCTGGATGAGAACCTGGGCAGCAGAATCAGCCAGGAGGTCGTCACTGCCAACTGGAACACCGCCACCATCTCCGCCCCTGTCGCAGCCTACGCGGTGGTGTCCGCCTGGATCGAGGACTTCCGCGAGGACGTGGCCGCAGTCCGCGCGGCGGGCAAGCCGTCACTGATCTTGCACGGCACCAAGGACAACATCCTCCCGATCGACTCCACTGGACGCCCCTTCCACGAGGCGTTCCCGGAGGCGGAGTACGTCGAGATCCAGGGCGCGCCGCACGGTCTGCTGTGGACGCACGCCGCCGAGGTCAACGAGGCGCTGCTGGCCTTCGTCGGCAAATGACCCGGATGAACCGGGAGCGCGGCAGGCTTGGCTGCACCAGCGACAGCTCGGTTCCGAACAGGTCATCAAACCCGGCCAGCTCAACCTGATGCGTCCGCGACGCCCAGCTGGGCGGGGAGACGGCCCAGCGGATCGCTGTCCTGCCCGCCTGGCGTCACGCCGCCCTGTTCAGCGCCAAGGAGTTGGCCGCGCTGCCCCGCTCCAAGCCCATCACCACCCTGCCCGACGCCCGGACGCGGGTTGGCGCCGGTCGCTCACGGCGCCAACCCGGTCCCAGACCGAACCATGGAACGAAGCTCCACCGTCAACCTACCTGTGCTTCATCACCCGACCCTCGGAGACCGCCACATGATCATCGTGACCGACAATCACACCGCCAACCGATTCGAGGCCCACGACGGCGAGACGCTCGCGGGGTTCGCCGCCTACATTCGCACGGCGGAGCTTGTCGCCTTCGTCCACACCGAGGTCGATCCGGCCTATGAAGGACGAGGTGTGGGTTCCATGCTGGCGCGCGAAGGCGTCGAATCCGTCCGGGCGGAGGGACTGCGGGTGCTCGCGGTCTGTCCCTTCATCGCGGGGTGGCTGACCCGGCACCCCGAGTACGCGCACCTGGAGTACCGGGCGGCCAACAAGGTCACGGACTGAATCCCAGGCCATGCGAAAGGGACGACCCATGGACCGTCCGGCCGAAGACACGTTCCCGCCGCTGGGAGCGAAGGCCTACCACGGCGCGCGACTGACAGGACGCTGACCCATCGAGCATCCTCTCGGCATGAGCGTGATCGCGATGCTTGCTGGGACTCGTCAGGCGCGTGCGGCTGAGGCGATGCCGCCGTCCTCCGCCGCGGCAATGAGGTGTGCCAGTCGATGGAGATCGAGCACCATGTCACCGTGCCTCCGGTGGAGGGTGGGGTACCCCGTCACGGTGCGTGGCCACAAGAGCTGCTGTCAGCGTGGCCGCAGCGGCGATGCCGATGGACAGAATCACCCCGCCGACGCCCAGGACGGGGGTGGCCAAGGCCAGCACCAGCACGATGACTGCCCCGGTAACCATCAGGCTCGGATGTGCCAGGCCGGTGTGTGTCAGTCGGCGCAGCCAGCACATGACCAGGAGGAACCCGGCCAGGGGAACCGCCACGGCGAACGTCGCCGTCGTCGCGGCCACGTGGGCGCGATGCACGGCCACGTCAACGGCGACCTGTAGGCCTGCGCCGAGTGCGGCGACCGCGGCGAACAGCAGGTAATGGGCGTAACCCCAGAGCAATGCGATACGCGGCGTGCTCAGGGCGGCGTCCGGACCCATGAAGTAGATCCACCACATTGTCAACACCAGGATGAGGCCGCCGGCGGCTATCAGCAGCATTTGCCCGGAAACGCCGTGTTCGGACAATGTGGATTGGATGCTGGCAAGGCTAGCGAAGATGACCTCGCCGAGGACGATGATGGTGAACAGCCCGTAGCGTTCAGAAATGTGGCCAGGGTGCCACGACGTGGCCGTGCCCCGGAACTCGGCCCACATCGGCACCAGTAGTTCGGCGACCACGAGCACCGCGAACCCCGTGTAGTCCCATGGATGCGGCAGCGCCAACCGAACAAGCCAGCCTGCCTGGACCACCATGATGCCAACGGCATACCGGATCCCCGCCGGGCGGCCGGTGGCATCTTGCCGAGCTACCCGCAGCCACTGGGCGACCAGCGCCACGCGCATCACCACATAACCAATAGTGATCACGGTGAAGTCATAGGAGGTGGCCGCGGCGGGCACCCCGGCCGCCAGTACCAGAGCACCCGCCATCTGGAGCAGAGTCAGCAGCCGATAGGCAACGTCATCGGTGTCGTAGGCCGAGGCGAACCAGGTGAAGTTCATCCACGCCCACCAGATCGTGAAGAAAACCATCGCATAGCCCAACAGCCCGACGCCGAGGTGGGCTTCGGTCACGTGGTGGTGCAACTGGGCGGCCGCCTGCGCCACCGCGACCACGAAACAGAGGTCGAACAGCAGCTCCAGCGGGGTAGCAGCGCGGTGTGCCTCGCGCGGATCCCGCGCCCGCATCGTGCGGAGCCATCGCCTGGCCCGAGTCGGGTTCGCCGACCGCCGATCGCGCGTCATCCGTTCCCCTTACGATCGTCAGAGTCGGAGGCCGCGTACCCGGTCCGCCTGACCGGTGTCGATTCGGACGGCCATCCCGCCGACGACGGTGAACATCGAGGCGGTGCCCATGTGTCGTCATGGTAGTCCGCGACCAGGGACCGTCCGTCGTCGGACTGGGAGAGGACGTCCATGCGACCGTGCGAGGTGGGCGTTGCCCCTTTCGCCGAGAGGCGACCTGCGCACCGGTACGCACGCGTTGAGCGCCCGCCCTCCCTGGAGGGCGGGCGCTCTCGTGTGTTCAGGCCTTCGCGTCATGCGGGTCCGTGACGCCCCCCGGACAGGCCAGCGCGTGCACATCGAGCCCCGTCAGCCGGGCACCCGCCTGATAGGCGCTGTCAAGGAACTCCAGCACGGCGGCGACCGGATTACCCATCGCGCGGACATCGTCGTACCGGAGTACCGCCAGGTGGCTGCCGCGCGCGGCGATCCACTCGGCCTGCTCGGGACGGAGCGGCTCCCGCTCCAGCCCCTCGGGTTCCGGCGCGGTGTAGGAGTAGAACGCAGGCCACGGCCGCTCCTCGTCGCCGAACCAGAACCCTGAGCTGATGACCTCCCAGCTGTACGCCTCGCGCGTCACCGGATCGGTCTCCGGCGATATGGGCGCGGCGCGCCCGGTGTACCGGGTGACGGCAATGTCGAACGTGTGCCAGAAGTGGTGCACGGGGCTGATCTTGCCGGAGAAGTCCGCCGCGAACCGGTCGAGGAGCTGCGCCACCTGGGACAGGATCCGCCAGTACCGGTTGATGAGCACCGGGTCGTAGCGCGCGTGCAGGGTGTCCTCGGCGAACGGCGTGTCGTCGCTCAGGTCGAACGGCACCGCCCAGATCTCCGGCCGGATCCCCAGCCCCGCCAGCGTCTCGAACAGCCGCTCGTGGAACGACGCCACCGACCGGCCGATCAGGCTGAACCCCGCACTGCGGCCGTCCAGCACGTCCACCACCAGGCGGTGGCGTACGAGGTCGAAGTCGATACTGAACAGCGGCTGCTCACCCAGCCCACCCATCGGCCGGGTGGTCAGCCCGCGCCCGATCAGATGAAAGGGCACGTGCCACCAGTGGTTGCGCCGGTTGCTCACCGACAGCCGGATCTTGCCGACAATCTGCGTGAACCGGTGAAAGGTCTCCTTGGCCTCGGCCCACTCCGCGAGCGGGACCGTTTAGGGCCGCTCAAGTCGTTTGGGCAACCGCTCGGGATCTGCAAGCCCGCCAGTGGTTGCTGGTTGGCGCATGCATCGATGCTTCGAGCCATGCAAGATGGACAGCCGCCACGTCGACCGCGCGTGAACTCGGCCGAAGGGGGCTTGATCACCGCTTGGACGGGTCTGTGGCCAAGCCGGGCGTGTCCCGCCCAGCAACCCGTCCACTGCGCCCTTCGGTTGGGTGTCGCTCGGGTCTGGCTTGATGATCCGGTCTCAGGCGTCCAACGCCCGGCGGCGCAAATCGGCTCATTTCGATCACGCCATCGGCCCGCCGAGGTGCCGGACGCGTGCCGAAGAGCATGTGACGAGCAAGAACTCGGCCATCTTCGCCTCGCAGAAGAGGGCCGAGAATCGAGAAAGTGCAGGTCGGACGGGGTATGGAGTGGTAGGGCGCCCGGGGCTCGAACCCGGAACCTACGGATTAAAAGTCCGCAGCTCTGCCAATTGAGCTAACGCCCCTCGCACCAGCAAGGGTACAGAGATTACCGCCCCGTCCGCGACGCCTCCATCACCGGTAGGCCGCCAGCCCCGTCAGCGCCTCCCCGAGCACCAGAGTGTGCACTTCCTGGGTGCCTTCGTACGTCAGCACACTCTCCAGGTTGTTCATGTGCCTGATCACAGGGTACTCCAGGGTGATCCCGTTGCCACCCAAGATCGAGCGTGCCTGGCGGGCGATGTCGAGGGCGGCCCGTACGTTGGCCAGTTTGCCGAAGCTGATCTGCCGCGGCTCCAGCTTCCCGGCGTCCTTGAGTTCGCCGAGGTGCAGGGCGGTGAGGCCGGCCTGGGTCATGCCGACGTACATCCAGGCGAGTTTCTCCTGCGTCAGCTGGAACGCCCCGATCGGTTTGTCGAACTGGACGCGCGTCTTCGAGTAGTCGACGGCCGCCTCCAGGCAGGCGCGGGCGGCGCCGACGACGCCCCAGATGATGCCGAAACGGGCCTCGGAGAGGCAGGAGAGCGGGCCGCGCAGGCCCACGACGCCGGGGAGGGCGGCGGAGGCGGGCAGGCGTACGTCGTCGAAGTAGAGGGAGGAGGTGACGGAGGCTCTCAGGGACAGCTTCTTGTGGATCTCAGGGGCGGAGAAGCCGGGGGTGGAGGTGGGGACGACGAAGCCGCGTACGCCCTCGTCGGTCTGCGCCCAGACCACAGCGACGTCGGCGATCGAGCCGTTGGTGATCCACATCTTGGAGCCGTTGAGGATCCAGTCGGAGCCGTCCTTCTTCGCGTACGTCCGCATACCGGCCGGGTCGGAGCCGTGGTCGGGCTCGGTGAGGCCGAAGCAGCCGATGGCCTGGCCGGCGGCCATGCGGGGCAGCCATTCGTTCTTCTGCTCGTCGGAGCCGTAACGCCAGATGGGGAACATGGCCAGCGAGCCCTGGACCGACACGAAGGAGCGCAGGCCCGAGTCGCCGGCCTCCAGTTCGCGGCAGGCCACGCCGTACGACACCGCGTCCGTGCCCGCGCAGCCGTACCCTTGGAGGTGCATGCCGAGGAGCCCGAGCGAGCCGAGTTCGGGCGCCAGCTCGCGCGCGGGGAAGACGGCCTCCTCGAACCAGTCCCCGACGTGCGGAAGGACGCGGTCGGCGACGAAGGATCTGACCGTGTCGCGGATGAGCCGCTGGTCAGGGCCGAGGCGGTCGTCCAGGCGCAGCAGGTCGTCCATGGTGGGTCCTCTCCCTCGTACATAGGGGGCTACCAGGGTTCTACCAGGGGCAATCCTGATGTGCGAACACCGGCCCGGCGGGCAGTCTTGAGGCATGAGCGAATACAACGTCAAGAAGCTGCGTCGGACGCACAAGGGCCGGATCATCGCGGGTGTCTGCGCGGGCATCGGGGAGTACGTCGGGATCGACGCCAACCTGGTCCGGATCGCGCTGGCGATCGCGACCCTGTTCGGCGGCATCGGCGTCGGCGTCTACGCGATCGGCTGGCTCCTCATGCCGGACGAGGAGCACGACACCTCGATCGTCCAGGACCTGATCAACAAGCAGCAGGCCAACCGGGCGGCCACGGACTGGAGCGGCGAGCAGAAGCCCCAGCAGTGATCAGGCGGTGGCCTGGGCACCCACCCGGGCGGTCTTGTTACGAGACTCGGTCCAGATCATGGCGAGCACGGCCGCGCTGATCACCCCGGCGATCCCCGCCAGCGCGACCACCGGCTCGGGGCCGAGTCTCTCCGCCGCGAAACCGCCCACCAGGATGCCGATCCCCTGTACGGCCATCAGCCCCGACTGCACGAGGCCGAACGCCTGCGCGCGACGTTCGGGCGGTACGGACTGAACGAAGGCCGCATTGGCCGCGAGCTGGTACGCCCCACCGATCCCGGACAGAACCCACGCCACCAGCACCACGGCCAGCGGCGGCCGGATCGCGGTGACGATCAGGGGCGCGCAGCTCAGCATGGCCATCCACCCCATGAGCCGCAGCCGTCTCGGCGGCGAGACGAACCTGCTGAACAGGAACGCGCCCACCACCGTCCCGGCCGGCATGGCCGCCATCAGCAGCCCGGTGATCATGGGAACGGGCAGGCCGCCGGTGTGCAGGGCGGCGGCGTAGGGGGCGGCGAGGCCCTCGGGCAGGATGTAGAAGCCGCAGAGCCAGGCGAACAGCACCAGCGTGCGCAGCTTGCGCGACCCGAAGACCAGCCGGGCTCCGCCCTTGGTCATCGTCCACATGGACGGCTTGGCGCCGTCGGGCTGGGCGGCGGGGCGGCGGCGTACGCCCGAGACCAGGATCAGCGCCGATCCGAGGAACGTGGCCGCGTCGAGGGCCAGCGCCCGGTACGGGCCCATCGTGGCGATGAGCGCTCCGCCGGCCGCGAAACCGAGCATCTGCACGGCCTGGTTGGTCATGTTCTGCAGGGCCGAGCCCATGACGTACGCGTCGCCTTCGAGCACCTCCGGCAGCAGCGCCGCCCGCGCGGCCGAGAAGGGTGCGCTGAGCAGCACCACCAGGAAGACCAGCGCGCACAGCGCCCAGAACGGCACGCCGGGCACCGCCATCACGCCCACCAGCGCGGCCCTGAGCAGGTCGCAGGTCACCATGACACCCCGGCGCGCGAACCGGTCGGCCAGGCCGGCCAGCAGCGGCCCGCCGACGATACTGGGCAGGTAGGTCAGCGCGTAGACGGCGGCCGTGGCCAGGGGTGAGCCCGTGCGATCGTAGACGAGCACGGCCAGCGCCACCTGCGCGAGCTGGTCGCCGAGGAGCGAGAGACCCTGGCCGTACCAGAGCGCCCGGAACTCCCTGACGGCGATGACCTCTCGATATGTGACTTGTCGTTCTTGTCCGGCACGGCGATGCCGTCCCGGCGGCCGTCTCGCCCGCATGGCCCCCATTGGACTCCGCTGTACCTGACTCAGGGTGCTCGCTATGTCACCTAAGGTGCCCGAACGGAGGGTCGGCCGCAACCCAAAGCAGCCAACCAAAAGCAAAGGGTTACCAGCCCAATTCGTGAAGCCGCGCGTCGTCGATGCCGAAGTGATGCCCGACCTCATGCACGACCGTGATGCGGACCTCGTCGATCACGTCCGCTTCGGTGGCACAAATTTGACATATCGGATTGCGGTAGATCTCGATCCGGTCGGGCAGAACAGCTGAGTACCAGTCGCCGCGTTCGGTGAGGGGGACACCGGTGTACAGGCCGAGCAGGTGGGGCTCCGGCGGGTCATCGACGACCGTGACCACGACATTGCTCATGGCGCGCGTGAGCTCCGGAGGAATCGTGTCCAATGCCTCGGCCACGAGTTCCTCGAACTTCTCCCGCGAAACCTCGATCACACTTGCCATTCTGCCCCGCCGGTCAGGTAAGCAAGAATCTGTATGAAGTTCGCGCACAGGGCAAAGACAGTTATTCGATCACGAGGGGCAGCGCGTGGGGCGAGGATCGCCGCCGTGCTCCTCGTGGCCGCCGTGGGTGCCTGGCTCGGCATCTTCCTCAGCGGCACCGTACGCACGCAGGTTGGTCCGGTGGAGACCGGAATGTCGCTCCGGCCGGCCTGGGGCGGCGAGACGGTCGTCGACGCCAGCCCGCTCGGCACCCTCACCTTCCGCACCCACGCCGCTCCGCTGCGGCTGCGCATCACGCTGGAGAACATCGACCAGGAACGTGCCAAATCCCTCCTGGAGGATCCGCGCCTGGCCGACCGCCTGCCCGGTGTGATCGAGGACGACCTCCTCGACGGCGTGCGCGCCCTCGTCATCCGCTCGCTGCTCTGTGCCGGGGCCGGAGCGCTGCTCGCCGTGCTGATGGTGTTCCGGCGTCCGAAAGTGGCTCTGATGGGCCTTCTGGCGGCTTCCGTGGCCCTGGCCGCCACCGGAGCCCTCGCCGCTCTCACGTTCCGCCCGAACTCGCTCGTCGAGCCGCGCTACTCGGGCCTGATCGCCGCCGCCCCCTCGCTCGTGGGCAGCGCGGAGTCGATCGTCAGCAAGTTCGAGTCGTACCGGTCGCAGCTCACCAAACTCGTCATGAACGTCTCCAAGCTCTACGACACCGTCTCGAACCTGCCCCTGTACGACGCCAACCCCAAGACCATCCGCGTCCTGCACGTCTCCGACATTCACATCAACCCCATCGCCTGGAACGTCATCCGCTCGCTCAAGGACCAGTTCGCCGTAGACCTGATCGTCGACACGGGCGACATCTCCGACCATGGCACGAAGGCGGAGAACAAGTTCGTGGACGAGATCGGCACCCTGAAGGTCCCGTACGTGTTCGTCCGCGGCAACCACGACTCGATGACGACCCAGAAGGCCGTCGAGAAGCAGAAGAACGCCATCGTTCTCGACGACCGGTCCAGGAAGGTCGCCGGCCTGACCATCTACGGCCTCGGGGACCCCCGCTTCACCCCCGACAAATCGGTCACCGTCGACTCCGACCCGAAGGCACTGGCCCACTTCGGCCGCTCCCACGTGCCCAAGGTCAACAAGGCGGACGTGATCGCCGTGCACGACGGGGAGATCGGCAAGGGCTTCTCGGGCGCGGCCCCCATGATCCTCGCCGGACACGCCCACGAACGCAGGACGAACCTGTTCCCGACCGGCACCCGCATGCTCGTCCAGGGCTCGACCGGCGGAGCCGGCCTGCGCGCGCTCGAACACGCTCAGCCGACCCCCGTACAGGCGTCCGTCCTGTACTTCGACAAGGAGACCAGACGGCTGCAGGCCTGGGACGACATCACGCTCGGCGGACTCGGGGAGCAGTCGGTCTACATTCAACGTCACGTGGAGCCCGACCCACAACGTATGATTTCCCCAGAGCCAACGACCGCCCCGTCGCCAACGGGAACGATCACTGGCACCCGGTCACCGGCCGCCGGTCCGCCACTTTGGCATCAGGGGCGATCGTCCCCTATGCTTCAGAGGTCTCCGACGGAAGGCGACAGGGAATCCTGAGCCCCCATCGTCTAGCGGCCTAGGACACCGCCCTTTCAAGGCGGCGGCACGGGTTCGAATCCCGTTGGGGGCACTGCGAGCGCCTGGCGCACCCGCAAAACGGATGGTCTAAGGCCACCGAAGAGCTGGTAAGCTAAGCGAGCGCAAACAGCAAGACAGCAACACCAAGCAAGGTCCTGTAGAGCAGTTTGGAGTGCTCGCCACCCTGTCAAGGTGGAGGTCGCGGGTTCAAGTCCCGTCAGGACCGCTCTGGGTCAGGTAGCTCAGTTGGTACGAGCGTCCGCCTGAAAAGCGGAAGGTCGGCAGTTCGACCCTGCCCCTGACCACCTTTTTTGAACAGCACGAATGCCCCGAACGGATCACCGTTCGGGGCTTTTGATCTCTGGTGACAGCAACGTCACCAGTCTTCTTCAGCCAGCTCCCAGCAGGTCGCCGGACCCGGGCGTCTCGGCGAGCAGGTGGTACAACTGCTTGCCCGCGATGAGCCTTTGACGTGGGTTGACGGCGACGGCCAGGTGCTCCCTCGGGAGCGCCCCGACTGCCTAGCTCGGGTAGCGGAAGAAGCGCCGGGTGATCCGCGCCCGTCGCAGGCACCTTCGGCGGTGGCGGCGTTCGTCGCCGATCAGCCGTCTTGCGGCCCCTGAAACGAGGCGAACCCCGCCGCCTGCTCATCGGACAAGAACTCGACCGGCACCGTGAACCTTTATGGGGTCTACGACAAGACCCTCGAAGTTCCCGGAAGCGATCATGGACGGTCAAACCGATGCTCACCACGACAAACGCTTAGCGCACGATCCGGTTCCCATGTTCCTCAGACACCGAACCGTGCACGCCGTGCTCTCGCTCGACGGCTTCCTGTCCTCACTAGAGATTCAAGGCCCTGGATGACGCGTTGCGCCCGTACCCCTCCGGCTGAACCGTCCCCGGGCCCTCCCACCACCCCGAGGCGGTGGTCGCGGGTCGAGGGCCTGATCGCTGGTAACGGCGGTCAGGCCCTCGATCGTTCGGCCGTCATGTGACCGTCCCTGGGGGCGCCGACGGATTCAGGGTTTCGTGGGCGCGGCGTCAGCAGGGTCGGGTGACGGCGGTGGATGGACGTACTTCTGCTCGCGGGATCAGCAGGAGAGGGTGTAAGTCGCGGACCCGCCGCTCATCACGAGGGGTGAGTTCGCGTAGCCGGCCTTCGTGAATCGCGCGGCTCCCAGAGACTGGTAGGTGGCGCTTCCTCCCGGGCACGCGACGGATCTGGAGTTCCCCACTTGCGAGACGTTACTCCCCGTCGTGATCTCCCAGGGTAGTCCGGTGCCGTTGACGACGAAAGTCATGGCGAGGTCGATCGTGTCGACGAGGGCGTCGCACTGCGCGGAGGCGGTGGCGACCACCTGGGCGCCGACCACGGTCGGGTTGGAGATGCCCCCACTGCAGGTGATGATGGCCGCCGGAGCCTGCCCGCTCGTCGGCACCGCGGCGGCCGTCCGGACGAGAGTCACGGTGTACGAGCGCTTGTAGCCCTTCCAGGGGGTGTTCTGGTTCTCGGTGGCGAACGGCGTGGACGGGGTACGGTCCGCGTCGGCCGGGCTGGTGGTGAAAGCGGCGATCAGGGCGCAGTTCATGGCCACCAGGGCGGCCAAGCGCATGGCGCGCGTTCGGAAATGCATTGTGATCCCTTCGCGTGAGTGGGTTCTTTTTGCCGGACTGTTTCTGAATGGGATCCAGTCAGGAGCGCGCGGTCGATTGAGCATGCCGGGATGTGCGCGAGTAAGCGACTTCAAGAGTCGCTGCTCTATTTACTCCTGACCTCGTGTGCAGTCACAAGAAACGGTTTATGACGAAGTCTGCAAGGGTGTCTTCAAATCCGGCTGCTGGGGTCAAGGATAACTCAGAAATGCCCTGGGAAGAATGCGCTGTACCTGGCTGGTTTCGGCCAGATCGAACGGTTGCGAAAGAAGGCGCAGCTCATCAGGGTTGGCCACTAGTTTGGCGCGGCGCCGAGATTGGTGCAGGTCAGGGCCGGATTCATTGATCTCAGACCATAACCTGTGATGTGGAAATTCCGTATCATCGGAGTAAGCTGTTCTCCGTAACTGAAGGTCACGTTATGTGATGGCGACATGGTCCGGTCATGCTCGTGATGAAGCAGGACGAGCGCTGCCTGGAGGATTTTCCGATGCGGCAGGGATCGAGGGTGACCCGGCGCAGAGCTTTGAAGGTGACTGTGAGCAGAGCACGCTGTCGCAAATGAGTCAACCTTCGAACCCGTGTTAGATGACTTGCGAAAAAGCCCATCGACTCTGGCTGGCGTCATGGAAGCGACTACGCGCTTCCGTGCCCAAAAGATATTCAGTAGTGAGCAATGCGAAGAGCAGATCCTCACGCAGATCCAGGGCTGTGAAGAGACGCTTTGTGACCTGTGGAGGGCCGGCGCCGCGACGTCGCCGAAGTCCTTGGCACAGGTGCTTCTGTCGGAAGTGGTGGTCGATGCCGTGCGCAAGGAGCTTCGACGCCAGACGAACTACACCGCCGACTTTGCCGAGGTTCACGGCGCTTTGCGTGACGAGGTGCTACGTGCGGAGATTTTGTCCTGACCGCAGGTGCCTCGAATGAGCGTCCCGAATGGCTTGGCCTGTTCGGGCCGCTCCATCGTCTGTCGGATGTTCAGGCGACAGCAGCGCTGACAGCAACGTCCCCGCACGTAGACCCCACCTCGGCCACCGTCCACCACCCTCTGACCATGATCTCCGCTGCCCGGCCAGGATGATTGGTCCGCCTGAAAAGCGGAAGGTCGGCAGTTCGACCCTGCCCCTGACCACCTTTTTCGAACAGCCAAGATGCCCCGAAGCGTGGAATCGCTCCGGGGCGTTTTCGTGTCTGTGACAGCAACGTCGCGATGGAGCATGGGTTGGACCACGGTATGAGTCCCGCGCATCTCGCGGTCGAGATGGAGGACGCCGAGAAGCTTCAGGCGCTTCTGGATGGAGGCGTGGATGTCCATGAGGAGCACCACGGGCTAACGCTTCTCCACCACGCGATCGAGGTGGAAGTGGACGGTCACGTGCAGACAGGCGATTGGCTCCACGTCGACATGACGGCGCTCCTTCTCGTGAATGGAGCAGATCCACGACGGCGATCGCACGGCGGCACAGGAGTCTCGGCGGAGCACTTCGCCTTCGTCAACCGGCACTGGTTGGGGGCCGGCTGATAGAGGCATGGCTGCGGGATCATCCCGAGTAGCTGAGGAGAGCAACCGGCATCTCGAAGTGATCGTCGATCAGGCTCCGACTCCGGCTGACGCAAAGCAGCCGTGAACGCGAGTTCCTCGGTCAGTACGCGTTCCCGGCCATGAACGCAGCCCCGGGCGCAATCACCGATGCTGATCTGGACGAGTTCACCCGCGCTTACGCACGGCCGACCGGTTGGCGCGGCGTTATCGGTCGATGCTGCAGGAAAGCCCCCGGATCAGAGCCTCACGGAGTCTCCTGGGCTGCGAATGGCCGTGCTGACGGTCGGGGGCGACGGCTCCTTCATGGCACAGACCTTGTCCTAGGTAGCGTCGACCGAGATCACCTCGGTGCAGTTCGACGGCGTGGGCCATGACGTCGCGATGGAGGCCCCGGAGGCACTGGCAAATGCGATCCTCCACTTTATCGACACCGCCTGACGGGATGCTCTCATCTGCGGGGGAGGGCATTGTCCGGGGCGCGGCAACCTTGAGAGCCGCGTTGGGCTGGGCGGTCGTACTGAGCGGCAACTGAGAAGTGCCGTCCAGCGCGCACTTCTCAGTTGTACTCAGTGGGACCGCTGACGAGCAGACGGTCGACGAACGAGGTCGTTCAAAGGCCGCCGGAACCGAGGGCACTGAAGGCAGTGGAAGACCAAGGGGACCTGAAGCGAGCCTCACTCGGAGGCGTTTCATGTCCGTCTGGAGCTCAAGCGTGGCGGGTGCCACCCAAAGTGAGACTGAATCAGATAATCTGATTTTGTGAAGGTGATGACTGCCACTGAAGCGTCTCGCAGCTTCGCGACGGTTCTCGACGAAGCCGAGCGCGGGGAGACGATCGTGGTGACTCGCGGAGGTAAGCAGATCGCCGTGATCGGCCCTGCGCCCACCGCGCCAGGGCGAATGGTCAAGGCGTTCCTGGCCAGAAGCGTGGGGAGACTGGACGCGGACTTCGAGGCTGATGTCTTGGCGGCCAGGGAGGCGATCGACGACGAGATGAGGGGCACGTGGCCCGACGCCTGATCCTGGACACGGGTGTGCTCATCGCCGCCGAGCGAGGCCGGGCACCCGTGGACTCCGTGATCGAGGACGCCGATGATGTGGCCATTGCGGCGATCACGGTGGCCGAACTGCTCGTCGGTGTGGAGATGGCCGATGCGATGCGGCGACCTGATCGGCAGGCCTTCGTGGATGAGGTGCTGGCGTTGATTCCGGTCGAGGAGTACACAACGGACGTTGCCAGAGTCCATGCTCGTCTTATGGCGCATGTCCGACGAGAAGGTAAGTCTCGGGGAGCGTACGATCTGCTGATCGCCGCGACGGCTGCGGCCACTGCGAGAACAGTGATCACCATGGACGCCTCGGCCGCTTTTGATGATCTTCCGGGTGTCCGCGCGCAGGTGGTTCCGCGCTGAGTGGTGACGGCCACCAGACTTGACCGGCAAGAACGCCTCGGTTCGGTTTCGGCCGGGGAGTTTCTCGTAGGCTTGACGACAGTGGGCGCAGCGCAGCGCGTTCGGCCTCGTTTGACGGGTGCTGTGGGTTACTGGCCGGAGGGGTGTTTGGAGAGCCAGTCGGTGTGGGCGGCTTTCAGTGTGTCGCGTTCTTGGGTGTTGGTCAGGATGACATCGGCGCCGCCGTCGTAAGGGTGGTAGAGGCGGCGTAGGTCGGTGTCCATGATGAGGCCGTCCCCGCACTTGTCGTCGGCGACCGCTCGTAGCAGCGGGTCGAGGAGGCCTGGCTTCCACTGGTGACGTCCGACGTGAATGTGCAGGGTGCAGCCGGGGTCGGAGTCGTCGTCTTCACGGACTCGGGTCCACGGACGGGAGCCGGGATTCAGGGCGTGGGCGTCGAAGGGGGCGAGGTCGGTGAAACCTTCGTCCATGACGTACGTGATCGTGGTGACGTACACCTCTTGGCCGGCGAACAATTCGGTCAGGACGGTGTTGTAGCGGTGGAGCGCCGTCCGATATTCGGCTTCCGAATGCGCGTAGCGTTTGGAGTTCGGCAGGCTGTGGAAGCGCACCCAGCGGTCCGGGTCACCGAACAGCATGTGGCCGATGGGCGGGCAGTCCGGCCACCTGGAATGCCATAGAGCCGAGAGTTCGGGCAGGGCCGAGCCTGGTAATTCGTGGTAGGGCATGGGTCTCATAGTAGGTCGTGGTGCTTTTGCGGTGATCTTTCCGCCGGCCCGGGCAAGCCCAGCAGAGCAGAGACTCCGCATCAAGCCCGGTCGTGGCCGATGGCGTCCAAACCACGACGAAGCGCCGGCCGGTTAATGCGATAAAGCGGATCAAAAGCAAATCTAAAGCGACGCCCGCTACCGTGGTTCACGCACGAAAGGACAACAGTTCACAACGGCATCACGGGGGAGAATTCAGCTCATGAGTCTACCAAGATCAACCACTATTGCACTGGCGGCTGTCGCGATGGCCGGGCCACTCCTGTCGACGGCCTCGCCGGCGGCAGCCCAGTCGGCGAGTGCATGGAACTGCACCAGTCTCAGCGGTTCCAGCGATTCGACTCAGGACAACGGCGGCAGAGATGTCTGGGCCGAGTGCCATAAGGGCAACGAGTGGGTGAGGGCGTATTTCCGGGCGTACAAAGAGACGCTGGAGCTCGAAGACCACCACGGCAGCGACCCCAACGGTGTGGTGGCCTACCTGACCGTGTCAGGCGTGGGAACGGCGAGGTTCGAAAGCGCGGGTCTCCGGGACCAGAGTTACGACGAAGGCAAGGCGGTCTCGGTAAAAGTGTGCACCTCCAGCTCATCGACGCGGGTCTGCCACACAGAGAGCGGGGGAAGGACCTGACCGGAGCGACAAGTGGCCGGCCATAGACGGGGTTCTCGGCTGGTGAAATGCTAGGGGAATGGCGCGCGTCGAGCGTTCATCGCGTATTCGAAATGCGCGCTATTCCTCCTGTCGGCTTTGCAGGAAAGCGCAGCAGTATGCTTTTCGGAAGTCATGGGAGCGCGTCGAAATCACGCCGGGGTTGGTTCGGCCAACTGGGCAGCTCGTACGTCGGCTAACCCCAGACGTGATCCATGAAACGCCGTCGTCGCGGTAGCCACTGCTTGGGCCGGCCGGACATGCAGGCGTCGGCGAAGGCGCAACGCTCATCCATGTACAGCTTCTGCTCGGCGGGATCCCCGTCGCGCATGGGGGATCGGGCCCAAGGGCCGTCTGGAACAAGGAAGCGAGCGGCGTGGTCGGTGCCGCGCTGGGCATCGAGGTGGAGAAGCGCGCCCATCGCATCGGTCTGGTGGTGATCGTGGTACGGCCGCGCGAAGTAGCGGCCCAAGTAGGCGGACAGGATCGCCGCGTCTTCGTCCGCGCCGAATCGGGCCAGGGCGAAGCAGTAGCCGTCCGCCGCGTAGGAGCCCTGGCTTTCCATGAGCATCCCGCCGAGCTGGTCGCGGAAACGGGTGCGCCGATCCATGCCGATCAACCATGCCGCGGTCAATCCTGATCGCCACTCATAGTCCAGCAGCAGCTTGAGATCGTGATCGGTGATCCGACGCGCGTCCCTCGCCAGAGACCTGCCGAAGCGCACCAGCTGCCGATCCGGCAGCAGCACCATGAACCCGCTGCCATGCAACAGCAGGTACCGGCGTACCGGTCCTCTGCCCTTGGCGACGTAGCGGCGTCCCAGGAGCATTTGCCTGAGGTCGGGTGAGAGCGGCAGGCGCATGAGTTCATCATGGCGGCGTCGTACGGGCCTGCCCATACTCCCCAGCCGGCCTGAACCGCTTGGTGTTCGAAGGTGAGGTCAGAGGCCGGAGGGGTGTTTGGAGAGCCAGTCGGTGTGGGCGGCTTTCAGTGTGTCGCGTTCTTGGGTGTTGGTCAGGATGACATCGGCGCCGCCGTCGTAAGGGTGGTAGAGGCGGCGTAGGTCGGGTCCATGTGATGCGATCTTGTTTTTGGGGTGGACCGGCCGCATGCTCGGTCCTGCGGGTGGAGGTGAGAGGTATGAGGGAACGGCGTTACTCCGCCGCGGGCCTCACCGTGATGAGCTGGGACGAGGCCGTTCGCAAGCGGCCGGGCATATATTTCGGGGGTTTCGGCAGGAGTTGGCTGGTATGCGGCCTCTGGCTGCTCCGCGGGAGGTGGCCTCGGGTGTGGTCGGTGGTTCGGTGAGGGATGGGACGTTGGTTACGTATGAGCTTGATCCTTCGTATTTTGGGCCGGGGGCGGTGGTGGCAGCCTCGCTTGAGGGGTTCGACGTGCATGGTGAGTGGTGTGCGGGGCAACCTGGGGGCGGTTCGGTTGTGGTGACGGATTTGCGATGGAGTGGGGCGGGGTGATGTCGGGTGGGTCGGTGGTGTGTGTCCGTTCTGATGGCGGTGCTCATCGGGCTCTGGTGCTCGGGGTGCGGGGTGGGATGGCGGGCCGGTCTCCGAGCGCACCCGGGACTGTGTCGCGTGGTGCCGGGCGTACGAGTTGAGCAAGAGGGTTGGGGAGCGTGACGGGCCGGTGCCGGGGGTGGGATGCGGGTGCACTGACCGGTCGTGGACGGGGTGGGGCGAGCGGGGCTCATGTGAGGTGAGAGAAAGGGTCTACGCCGGTGAGGGTGGAGCTGGCGGACCATAGGCGTGCCGCCAGGTCGGCGTCCGCCAGGTGGCCGCGGACGGGTTCGAGGGTGGGCAGGCCGCGGATGCCGAACGTACGCGGGCCCCAGAGCTGGCCGCCCCGTACCGAAGGGTCGAGGACGGCTCGGACGGCGGGCCAGGCGGCGGACTGCTTGCTCTGGAGGAGGAGGCCGGCGGGCAGGGCGCGCAGTCGTTCCGCGGTGGTGCGGTGGTGGACCCCCGGGCGCGCGGGTGTGAGGGAGTCGAGCGCGCCTCCCGGGTGGGTCACTACGCTCAGCGTCGTGCCGCCGGCGGCACGCAGGCGGCGGTCGAGTTCGAAACCGAAGAGCATCTGCGCGAGCTTGGAGCGCGCGTACGTGCGCTTGGGACGGTAGCCGCGCCTGCTCTGGAGATCGTCCAGATCGAGGCTCTCGGACTTCGCCGTGAAGCTGCCGGTGGTGACGACGCGGCTGTCGGGCGTGGCCGCGAGCAGGGGGGCCAGCCAGGAGATCAGTGCGAAGTGGCCGAGGTGGTTGGTGGCGAACATCAGCTCGTGGCCGTCCCTCGTCTCGCGCCGGGGCGGCCGGTCGAGCAGCACGCCCGCGTTGCAGACGACCGCGTCGAGCCGGTCCAGGCGCAGGGCCCGCGCCGAGGTACTGAGGGAGGAGAGGTCGGCGAGGTCGAGGCGGATGTGCTGGACGCGTGCGCCGGGGACCTGGGCGCGGATCGAGGCCCGCGCGGCCTCGGCCTTGGCGGGGTCGCGGCTGCCCAGGACGACGGTGGCGCCGGTGCCGGCGAGTTGTTCCGCGACGAAGTAGCCGATGCCTGCGTTGCCGCCGGTGATGAGGAAGGTCTTGCCGGCGGCCGTGGGCAGGCGTCGTACGTCCCAGGGGTGGTGGGAAGGCATGTGTGGTTCCTGCTCGGAAGATGGGTGAAGTGACTCTGAAACTATAACCACTTTAGAATTGGAGTCGTTTCAGGTTCTGCTAGTATGGGGCGCATGGCGACGGGGCGGCGTGAGCGCAAGAAGGCACAGACCCGGCGGGCGTTGTCCGACGCCGCGCTGCGGCTGTTCAGCGAACGCGGCTATGACGGCGTCACCGTGGCGCAGATCGCCGAGGAGGCGGATGTCTCGATCGCCACCCTGTTCGCGCACGTCCCGGACGGCAAAGAGGCGTTGATCTTCGACGACGGCGCCGAACGGCACGTCTGGCTGGCCGCCGCCGTCCGCGAGCGGCCCAGCGGGCAGTCCGTGCTGGAGGCGCTGCGCCGCTGTCTGGCCGGCAGCGGGCCCTTCGCAGGCGATCTTCCGCCTGACCAGCGCCGTAAGCGCGACCTGATCGTCAGTACGCCCGCCCTGCGGGAATACTCGCGCAAGCTCTGGATCGCCGGCGCGGCGGCGCTGGCCGAGACCATCGCCGCCGAGAGCGCTCGCGATCCCTCCGACATGGCGGTTCGCGCGCTCGCCCGTTACGTGCTGGAGATCCCCGAGCTCGCCGGCGCGGAGCCGGATCCGCTCGCCGCCATGAACGCCATCTTCGACCTGCTCGAATCCGGCTGGTCCAAGGCGTAGTGCTGGTGCGGGTCCTCAGCGTTGGCGGTCGAGGAGGCCCAGGTCGTACGCCGCCGCGACGGCCGCCGCCCGGTCGTTGACCGCGAGCTTCCCGTACACGTGCAGGAGGTGTGTCTTCACGGTCGCCTCCGTGATGAACAGTTTGCCCGCCACCTCCCGGTTGGTCGCCCCTCGCGCGATGAGCCGCAGCACCTCCAGCTCACGTGGGCTCAGCGTGCGCGGCTCCGGCTCGCGTGCCTCGCGTGCTTTGCGGGTCAGGACGCCGGCCACCGTGGGGGACAGGACGGTCTCGCCTCGGGCCGCCGCGTGCACCGCGCGGCGCAGCTCGTCCCGGGGCGTGTCCTTGAGCAGGTAGCCGGTCGCGCCCTCCGCGATGGCGGGCAGGACGTCGGCGTCGTCGTCGAAGGTGGTCAGGACGAGTACGTGGACGCCGGGCTGCTGCTCGCGCAGGCGGCGGATGGCTTCGGCGCCGCTCATCCCCGGCATGCGGAGGTCGAGGAGCACCACGTCGGGGGTGGTGCGGAGGGCTACCGTGAGCGCTTCTGTGCCGTCGGCCGCCTCACCGACGACCTCGAAGTCATCGGTGTCGAGGATGCCGCGCAGTCCGTCGCGGACGATGGGGTGGTCGTCGACGATGATCAGCCGGATGGGCATGGGGTCACGTCCTCCGTCCGATGCGTGGTGGCTGGCATGGGTCACGGCCTCGGGTCGGCGGGGATGGCGGGTACGGTGGCGGAGATGCCCGTGCCCTGGCCGGGGGCGGTTTCGAGGTCGAACGTGCCCGCCAGCCGGGTGACGCGCTGGCGCATGCCGACCAGGCCGAAGCCGTCCGACGGGCCGGGGGTGAAGCCGGCCCCGTCGTCGCGTACGTCCAGGGCCACCACGTCCTCCATGTACGACAACGTCAGCCCGACCCGCCCCGCCGAGGCGTGCTTGGCCACGTTGGCCAGCGCCTCCTGCGCCACCCGCAGCAGCGTGCTCTCCACCTCCGCGTGCAGGGGTCGCGGCTCGCCGGTGACGGACACGGAGGCGGGCACCCCGGACACCCGTGACCATCGCTCGACGATGCCGGACAGCGCCGCCCCGAGCTGGGCCTCCTCCAGCGGGGCCGGGCGCAGCGCCTGCACCGAGCGGCGGGCCTCGGTCAGGCTCTCCTTGGCCAGCGCGCGTACCGTCTCCAGCCGCTCCCGCGCCTGCGGCACGTCGCCGAGCGCCTCCAGCTGGGTGAGGATGGCGGTCAGGCTCTGGGCGATGGTGTCGTGGATCTCCCTGGCCATCCGCTGCCGCTCGCCGAGCACTCCCGCCTCGCGGGCCTGGGTCAGCAGCCGGGCCTGGAGGTGCGCGTTCTCCTCGGCGAGGGCCGCGAGTCTGGCTCCGTTCTCCTGCAGCCGGCGGTTCTGGTCGCTGATCGTGTGGAAGATCAGTCCGGTCATGGACGCGATCAGCATCCCGACGACGGCGGAGGTCACCAGCTCGGCCGGCGTACGGCCCGCCATGGGACGGGCGGCGACCAGCACGCCCACGGTCACCGCCACCCCGCCGTACGCCCACAAGCCGGGCAGCAGGGCGAAACACTGCAGGAACGTCCCCACGCCGGTCACCGTGAACACCGTGTCGATCCTGACCAGCGCCGCGACGGCGGCCAGCAGCACGGCGAAGTAGCCGGCCAGCGCCCAGGGGCGGGCGATCCACTCGGGGTGCGCGGTCACGAGCAGCCAGTGCCACGCCGCCGCGAACAGCGCCAGCGCCAGCACCTCGGGCCGCCACTCGCGCAGGAGGGAGAACAGGGCGGGCAGCAGGATGAGCGCGTACGGCAGCGCGGCCTGGACCCGGTCCCACCGCCTCACCACCGCAGCCTCATGATCTCCAGCGTAGCCGGGGGATCCGGGACGGCCACAGGGGTTGATGTGCGTCATCTGTCGAGCGTCGTCGGCGGACGGCGATCCGGGCATCCACCGATCGGCTGACGTGCTCGGCGGGAACTCAGCCGATCCGGCGCACGGGCTGCCCGGTCAGGCGGGCGATGGTGTCGTACGCGTCAGGACGGTGAGCCGCCCGCGCCTTTCCCGACGAGGGACAGGTCGATCTCGCCCTCCGCCACCATGGCACGCATCCGGGCCATGGCCTCCGCTCGGCCGCGCCGGTCGACGATTTCGCGCAGGGTCGTGTTGATCCTGTCCTTCCGGGTCGAGGTGCCGAGCAGACGCGCGGCCTCGGCGAGGGCCTCGTCGTCGAGGTCGATCAGGGTTTGCGCCATGGTGGCCCCTCACTCGTCCGTCTCTGCGAAGTCGAGGCAGTGTGTCCGTGGGGGACACCGCTACTAGGCGGTATCCGCAGGTGAGGCCCCGAAGGTGGCCGTCAGTGGAGGGTGCAGGTGTCGCCGTTCAGGGTGAAGACCCGGGGCAGGACGTTCGGGCCGGTGTACTCGCCCACATAGCCGATCGTGGTCGTCCCGCCCGTGGCCAGAGTCCCGTTCCCGGCCTCGTTGACGACCTTGACCTGTGACCCCGTCTGCGTCCACACCCCGCTCCAGCCGCTGCCCAGCCGCTGCCACGATCTCGGCCAGTCGAACGTCAGGGTCCAGCCGCTGACGGGGGCGCCGTGGTTGGTGAGGTCGATGGCGGCGACGTAGCCGCTGGCCCAGTCCGTCTGGACGGTCAGGCGGACGGAGCAGGTGCTGGTGGCGGGGGTGCCGGTGGTGAAGGTGAGCGGGGGCGAGGGCTCCGACTGGGCGCCGCCGGCGTCCCTGGCGATCACGTTGACGGTGTAGCGGGTGCCGGGTCTGAGGTTGCGGACCGTGAGGGTGGTTCCTGTGGTCTCGCCGAGCTGCTCGGTGACGGCACCGTTCTGGCGGTGGAGCTCGTACTTGACGCCCGGCTTGAAGGCGGGCCAGGTGATCGTGGCGGTCGTGTCCGTGACGGCGGTGGCGGACGGTTTGCCCGGCGTGCCGGGCAGGCCGGTCTGGGGTGTGGCCGGGCGCAGGACGACGGTGGTGAGGGAGAGCGGCGGTAGGGTCTGGCTCGTCGCGGTGCCGGTGGTGGCGGTGGTGATCGAGGTGGCGCCGTTCGTGTGGGTCAGGACGGTGGGGGCGCCGGCGGCGGGCGTGAAGCCGGCGTAGTCGATCGCCACGGGGTACGAGGTGGCGGACGAGGTGTTGATCAACAGGACCGCCAGGTCGCCGGAAGGGCGGCGGACGGCGTGGGCGGTGACCTCCGGCCGGTCGGTCGCGGCGCGGACGAAGCGGTCACCCGGACGGGCGAACCGGCTCATCATCCCGAGCGCGTGGTACGGCGCGAAGGGGGTGTTGAGCGGAGGCTCGCAGACGCTGCCGTCCGAGGTGCAGGCCGCGCTCGACAGCAGGCCGAAGTCGCCGTAGTCGGTGTGGCCCTCGACCTCGGTGACGGCGCCGATGCCGTTGTGCACGTTCCACCAGTCGACGGTGAAGACGCCGGCGGCCAGCAGTGAGGCGTAGGAATCGGCGGCGGCCAGGGCACCGGGCTGGGTGTTGCTGCCGTTGCTGCTGCTCCCGGTGTTGAACTCGGTCATCGCGATGCCGATCCGGTCCGAGCCGGGGCCGGCGTGCCTGGCGATCTGCTCGCGGGTGAGCTGGATCAGGTCGGGGACGTGGCCGGCCCGGTCGAGGGCGCCGGGGTACCAGTGCAGGACGACGAAGTCGATCTTCGAGCCGGCGGTGGAGAGGACGACCTCGTTCCAGCTTCCGCTGTCGCCCTCGGCGACGATGGCGTCGGGCCAGTTCGCGGGGGTGGTCAGCACCGCGCCGATCTTGATGGTGGGGTCGACGGCCTTCATCGCGTCGGCGTAGGCCACGACGTGGCGGGCGTACTCGGCCGGGCTCTTGTCGGCGTGCTCGTCGGCCTCCCAGGCGGTGCCGTAGTGGCCGTTGCCGTAGTTCTCGTTGCCGATCTCCCAGTACGTGACGCCGTACTTCTTGACGATGTTGGCCTCGCGCACCCAGGCGGCGGCCTCCGTGGCGGTGCCGGTGCCGTAGTTGGCGGTCACCATCGCCTGCGCCCCGGTCCGCCGTACGCCGCTCATGAACGTGTCGAAGTCGGTGCCGGGAGCCACGTAACCGCCGGGAGCGGTGTGGTCGGCCCAGTGGTAGATGTCGGAGTAGGAGCCGCCGGGGTAGCGCAGCAGCTTCATGCCCGCGTTCTTGAGCAGGTCGGCGGTGTCGTCGGTGCCCAGGTTCGCGTCCCAGATCGCGTGGTTCGCGCCGAGGCTCGTCTCGGGGACGGTGGCGAGCGCGGCCCGGGCGTTCACGGTCACCTCGACGGGCGCGCCGCCGGAGGCGTGCGCGGTGGGGGTGCTCAGGGTGGCCAGCGTCAGGACGACGGCGGAAACGGCTCGTACGAACGTTCTACGCATCGGCGCACCTCACCATGAACGCATGAAGGACGGGGGGAACGGGGGATTTCGTGCGAAGCACCATGATCCTGAGGGGAGCACCGCGAAACCGTCAATCAAGCCTGAAACTTTCAGGTAAAGCCCAGGTGTCATGATGGACGGCATGCTGGAGGTTGCCGGACTGGGTGAGCTGGAGGAGCGGGCGTACCGGCTGCTCGTACGGGCGGGCGAGGCGGACGCCCCGGGCCTGGCCGAGGAACTGGGCCTGACCAAGGAAGCGGCGGACGCGGCGCTGACGGGCATGCGGAGCGCGGGCCTGGCCCGCGAGGTGGCGCCCGGCAGGTACGCGCCGGTGGCGCCGGACGTGGCGCTCGGCCCCAGGCTCGTACGCCGCCAGGAGACGATCGACTGGGCCAGGCAGGCCGTGGAGCAGCTCGCCGAGGAATACCGGGCCAGCGCCCGCAGGAGAGACGCGGACGGCCTGGTCGAGGTGCTGCCGAGCAGGGAGGCGCTGCGCGAGCAGGTCAGGCACCTCCAGGACAGCGCCAAGGAGGAGGTGCTGTACTTCTGCCGGGCCGGGCACGTGGTGATGCCGTCCGAGGACAACACCGAGGAGCTGGAGGCGCTCGGCCGGGGCGTGAGCTATCGCGTCATCTACGAGCGGGCCCTGCTGGAGCAGCCGGGGATGGTGGCCAACGTCGCCTACGGGATCCAGTTAGGCGAGCAGGCCCGCGCCGTACGCGTGCTGCCGGTGCGGATGATGATCGCCGACCGGGCCACCGCGCTGCTGCCCCTGGTCCAGCACGCGGGCGGGGTGACCGAGCCCACGGCCGCCCTGGTGCGCGGCAGCAGCCTGCTGGAGGCGCTGATCGCGCTGTTCGAGGCCCAGTGGGAGCGGGCCACGCCGATCAGGTTCCTGGAGGACGGCCGGGTCACGGAGGCTCCGCCCTGCCCGCTGGACTCCGACGAGCTCTATCTGCTGTCGCTGCTGGTGGCGGGCGTGCCGGAGAAGACGATCGCGAGCCAGCTCGGGCTCAGCCTCCGTACGGTGCAGCGCCGCGTCTACCACCTGATGCGGCTCGCGGGCGCGCAGACCAGGATGCAACTTGCCTGGCATGCGGCCCGCGAGCGCTGGTTGTGACTTATCTGACTACTTGACCCCGTACGCCCGGGTGATGGTCTGCTCGAACTTCTCACCCGACGCGCCCGTCGCGGTGACCCGCAGGGACACCCCGGCCGAGGTGGCGCGGTGCGCGACCAGCGCCGTGTAGCGGCCCTGGCCGAGTGGGACGAGCGCCAGGCGGCGCCAGGACTTCCCGTCGTCGTAGGACAGCTCGGCCGTCAGCTTGCGCGCCTGGCGGGCGGTGAAGCCGATCGGTACGGGCAGCGTCCTGTGCACCCTGCCCTCCAGGTCGGCGGGGACGTCGTAGTCCACGCCGAGCAGGGGGAGCGCCTTGGTGCCCTCGGAACGGGCGGACCTGAACGTCCACGCCGTCTGAGTGGCGGTGGCGTAGCGCCACTCCTCCGAGGTCCTGGTCGTGGCGAGCTCCAGGCGGTATTCGGCGTTCTGCGCCACGGTCTCGAACGTGCCGCGCAGGTTGGCGCGCTCCTCGACCAGTTCGCCGTCACGGTAGACGCGGGCCGTGCTGGTGTCCGGGTCGTCGCTGCCGTAGGTGTAGCCGTAGTGGCCGTCCCTGTCCACGTGTTCGGGGACGTGCAGCGAGAGCACGTCGCCCGTACGGGTGGACTCCAGCGCGGCCGGACGGACGACCGGGCCGAACCAGTACTCCTTGACGACCTCGCCCGCCCGGTACGACCGCGGCGCGTCGGTCAGGCCGCCGCGTAGCCGGCTGTTGGACTCCCAGGTCAGCGTGTGCTGGACGACGTGCTGCCACTGGGTGTCGCCGGAGCTGACGTACTCGGCCCTGCTCAGCGGTGTCGGCACGATGCGCTGGGTCTCCATCTGCACGCCCAGGTCGTAGCCCTGCCACGGACGCCAGCCGAAGCGCTGGTCCTTGCCGTAGCGCTCGCCGCCCGACTCGTGGTAGCCGGAGTTCACCAGGGCGGTGTTGCGCCAGTTCACCTCGTGCACGATCCGCTCGGGCACCCGGCCCTGGGAGACCTGCATGACCTCGTACAGGTACGGGGTGTCGAACGCGCCCTTGACCTCCAGCGTGCCGCGGCCCGCCCGCGCCTGCTTCAGCAGCTCCTGGCCACGGTCGTGCGTGATCATCAGCGTGGGCAGCGGGTCCCGGTCGCCGGTCGGCAGCCAGGGCTGCCACATCGCGCGGCCGTCAGGACCGACCACGACCGCCGCCGCCGCGCCGGCCTCGGCCAGCGCGTCGAGCTTGCCGGTCCAGTCGCCGAAGGACTCGCTGGTGATGACCGCGGCCTTGCCCTTGAGCTTGCCGCCAGTGCCGCCCGTGCCATCCGCCAGCGGCCAGCGCTTGGTGCCCTCGATCCGCGGCGACCTGATCGTCGGCCGCACCACGAGGGTGTCGCGCCCGAGCTTGGCCGTCACGCGGGGCGCGGCCAGCTGCCAGCGGGAGGCGAACTCGAAGGTGCCGTTGGTCACCGGCTTGGTGGGGGTGACCGCGAGCTGCTCGACCGAGGGGAAGTTCATGGCGCCGAGGCTGATCTTGCGGTTGCCGTACTCGCGGTAGGTGAAGTAGGTGGCGATGCCGTCCTGCGACACCGGCTGCGAGGTCCTGATCTCGATCGGGACGGCGGTCCTGGCGTCGAGGACGACCTCCAGGTCCTTGCCGACCTGCAGCTCGGGGATGACGACGAGGGAGTCGACGGGCAGCTCGTCGTGCGTCTCTCCCATGATGGCCTGCATGTGGTACGTGCCCTCCGGCACCTCCACGGTCCAGCCCTCGTCCTCTTCGAGGATGTAGCCGTAGGCGTCGTCCAGGCCGCTGGCGCCGTACAGGGCGATGATCGGCACCCGGGCGGCGCTGCCGTCGCGCTCGACGCCGGTGAAGTGCACCTTGTGCATCCGGCCGCGGCGCGTCAGCGCGATCGTGGTGTGCGCGACGGCCGTGCCGTCGGCCGTGGTGGCGGTGACGTAGCCGGCGTGCCTGCCGTGGCTCAGCTTGGTGAGGTCCACGCTGAGCTGCGTGGTCGCACGGGCTCCCGGCTCGACCGTCAGCGTCGTCGCCGACAGCGTCACGGCGCCCTCGCCGGGGACGGTCCCGTCCAGGTTGGTCAGGGCGGGGGCGAGGGTGAGCGTCACGGGGGACTCGCCGGAGTTGCGGTACGTGATCGTGCCGCCGGGGGTGCCGGTGTCGCCGTCCTCGTACACGCCCATGCTGATCGAGGCGGTGGCCGTGACCGGCTGGCGCAGGGCCCGGACCACGTCCAGACGTCCGCCGCCCTGCTGGAACGGCGTCTGACCGCCGATCGTCTTCGCCGTGGACACCAGGGCGTCCTTGAGCTGCCCTGCCGTCCAGTCGGGGTGGCGCTGGGCCAGGATCGCCGCCGCGCCCGACACGTGCGGGGTGGCCATGGAGGTGCCGTTGAGCTTGGTGTAGCGGTCGTCCACGGGCGTGCCGATGCCGGTGCCCGCGGCCCTGGCGGCCGCGATGCCGACGCCGGGCGCGGTGATGTCCGGCTTGATCGCCTCGTCCAGGCGGGGGCCGCGGCTGGAGAAGGACGCGAGCGCGTCGTTGCCGTCCACCGCTCCGACGGTCAGCGCCGAGGTGGCCGCGCCGGGAGAGCCGACCGTGTAGTCGTCACCCTCGTTGCCCGCCGCGATGACGAACAGAGCGCCGGTCTGCTCCGTCAGCGTGTCCACGGCGACGCTGAGCGGGTCGGTGCCGTCCGTGGCGCCGCCGCCGAGGCTCATGCTGATGATGTCGGCGCCACTCTCCTGGGCCGCCCACTCCATCCCGGCCAGCACCTGCGACTCCGAGCCGCTGCCCCGCTTGTCCAGCACCTTGCCGATCAGCAGCTCGGCGCCGGGGGCGACGCCCTTGCGCAGGCCGTTCGAGCCGGCGCCGGTGCCCGCCACGGTGGCGGCGACGTGGGTGCCGTGGCCGTGCTCGTCCTTGGCCGAGGGGTCGGCGGTGAAGTTCCTGGTCTGGGTGATCTTGCCCGCGACGTCGGGGTGGGTCTCGTCGATGCCGGTGTCCAGGACGGCGACCTTGACGCCCTTGCCGTCGTAGCCGTCCTGCCACGCCTGCGGCGCGCCCACCTGCGGGACGCTGTGCTCCAGCGAGGCGCTCACCTTGCCGTCCAGCCACACCTTGGCCAGCCCGTCGCGCAGCTTCGGCTCGCCGCTCTCGCTCCACAGGGTGGGCAGGGCGTCCTTGTCCGCGCGCAGGGCGCGCGCGCCGACGCTGTGCAGGGTGACGGCCTTGGCGCTCCTGTCCTTGTAGGCCAGGATGAGCGGCAGCACGTCGCTGCTCTCGTCGTCGTAACCCTGCTCGATCAGCTCACCGACGGAGAACAGCCGCTCGTCCATCAGGCCGCGCGACAGGTAGGGCACCATGTCGGCCGGCGTGATCATCAGGTCGCCGTTCTCCTCCTTGGTGAAGAACCTGACGGCCTCCCTTCCCTTTCCGGGCTCCACGGTCGCGGCGCGCTTTCCGCCGGCGAACTCCTGTACGGTCACCACGTCACCCGTGATCAGCGTGACCCGGTGCAGCTCTCCGCCTTGCGCGGGCCCTGGCTCCGCGGCCTGCGCGGGCACCGGGACGGCGAGCATCGCCAGGCCCACGCCGGCGGCGGCGAGGCGGGGGATCCATCTCATGAGCGAACCGATCTGTCGTGCTGCTTCAGTCGCTCATGAGAATGGGGGATCACGCGGGCGCGGAGGAGCCCTTTGTCCTGGGCAAATGGCGACATGTCATGAAGACGACAGCCGCCGTTCGCTCAGTTGTACTGGTAGAGACGCGTGCCCTTGCGGCGGTTCTCGTCGAACAGCGAGGCCCGGTACATGCTGATGGACAGGTCACCGTGCTCGGCCTTGCCGCACGTGCCGACGCCGGCGAGCTGGTGGATCTCGTAGCGGGTGGTCGGGTCGCCGCCGACGAAGTACTCGGCGCGGGCCTGGTAGCGGTCGGCGCCGGTGTCGCAGGCGTAGACGAAGGTGTGGCGCTCGGCGAAGCACAGGCTCGCCGCGCCCTTGGTCGAGGTGCACACCTCGGACTTGGCGCGGGCGGACGCGGGGGTGGTGCGGGAGTCGCGCTTGACCGGATATTTCGCGACATTTCGTACGGTCTTCCAGTGGCCGTGGCTGACCCTGCGGTCACCTCGGTAGAGAGCGGCCCGGAAGGTCACGACCTTGCCGATCTCCCTGCTGCCGCGTACCTCGCCCTTGCGGCCCAGGTTGTGGATGACGTACTTGGTGCCCAGGTAGCCGTTCAGGTAGTACTCGACCGCCGGATGCATGTGGTCGTCCCGGGTGTCCTCGACCGTGACCCCGGGACGGCTGCTGCTGTCGGGCCCCACGCATGCCCTGACCCCCTTGAGCCGCGCGCACACCGGCTCCGCCTCCGCCTTCGCCACCGGGGCCGCGACGGGCGCGGCGGTTTCGACTGGGGGAGCGGTTTGGACGGACGGGACCGCCGGGGCCTGCCGGATCACCGGACCGGCCGCCACCTTGGCGGCGGCCCCGTCGGCGCTGATCGCGGTGGCCGCCATGACGGCCGCGGCGATGACCATGCGACGTAATGCCACAACTTCACCAGCCTCACTTGTCACAAAATCCTGCCTGATTGTGACGCGGATAACAGCTGAGAAGTTCAGAAAACGGACGAAATCATCTAGGAGATGTTCATCAAAGGCCACGCCTGCGCCCCCGGGGAGGGACGCCGGCGCGGAACGGGAGCTTTCAGGTGAGGTTCCGCTGCTTCTTCGGGGTCACACTGGCCAGCAGCAGGAGCAGCGCGCTCTGGGCCAGCATGCCGGGCGCGAGCGGCGGCGCCGCCCCCACCGACTTCGTCAGCGCGTACCACCACTGGGTGAGCGGCGAGTAGGTGTCCCAGGCGGCGTCCATCGCACCCATGCCGTGGTTGACCGACACATGCACGAACACGCCGTACGCCGACGCCACCAGCACGACGGCGGCCAGCACGCGCGCCGCGGTGAGCGCACTGCCCGCGTCGCGCACGGCCAGCAGGATCAGCGCCACCACCAGCAGTGCCAGGGCGACCCAGGGGATCAGTTGGGTGGGGCTCTGCCAGTGACGCTCGAAGGCGAGCTCAAGAGCGGCGCCCAGAACGCCGATCACGACCAGCGCCAGCAGCCCCAGTCGCAGCACCGTGGCGCCGGCCGGAGCGCGGCGGTGGGTCGGCCGCTCGGTCGTTTCAGGGGGAGTTGAGGTCATGTGCGGGACCACCGTCCGTGCGAGGGGTCTTCGTCCGTCTCCAACGTCTCCAGGCATCCTCAGAAGAGTCTCAGCGAATTCTGAAGATCTGGTGAGAACTCGCCTTCATGTACGGCTGCACGAGATCTCCACGACATCCGCACACCGGCCTGGTGGAACGGAACGGCCGCGCGCGGTGTGCTCGGAACGTACGCCGCCAGGGAGGTCACGTGCACTCGACGCCCGCTCGCGCCGGACGGAGAGTGACCTCATGACGAAGGAGCGCCGCCATCACCCGATGATGCCCGCCGAGCACGCCGAGCGCATCCGCCGCTGGCACGAGAACGCCTACCGCGCCATGACCGAGGAAGGCGCGGCCGAGCTGACGTTTTCGTATCTGGGCAGGACCATCGTCGTGCCGCCCGGCGTGCAGCCGATCACCGGAATGTCCCACCCGCTCGGCGAGGCGGTGCTGGCCGAGGTGAGGGCGGGCGACCGGGTGCTCGACATGGGCACGGGCAGCGGGGTCAACGCCGTGCTGGCCGCGTCGAGGGCCGCCGAGGTGCTGGCGGTGGACATCAACCCCCGCGCCGTCGAGGCGGCCCGGCGCAACGCCGAACGCAACGGCGTCCACGTCGAGGTGCGCCTGAGCGACGTCTTCAGCGCCGTCGAAGGCACGTTCGACCTGATCGTCTTCGATCCGCCGTTCCGCTGGTTCGCGCCCAGGGACCTGTTCGAGGCCGCCACCACGGACGAGGACTACCGGGCCATGACCGCGTTCTTCCGCGGCGTCCGCGATCACCTCGCGCCGGGCGGGCGGATGCTGGTGTTCTTCGGCACCTCGGGGGACCTCGCGTACCTGAAGTCGCTGGCCCGCGTGGCCGGGTTCCAGGCCGAGGTCGTGGCCCACCAGGACCTTGAGAAGGACGGCTGGCGGGTCGATTACTACACGTTCCTGATGAAGGTGAGTGGCGCCGGTGGAGAACTGGATTGAGCAGCCGATCGTCGATCCGGAGATCCCCGAGGGGGACCGGCGGCGGATGGCCGTCGCGCTGCCGGCGCTGCTCGGCCGGCCCGACCCGGAGCCGCCCCGATGGGTGCGCCGCCTGTTCGCCGCCGGAGCGGTCCTGTCCGCGACCGCCGCCGTGACGCTGGCGCTGGCGGCGGTGGAGACCGGCCGCCAGAGTGCGACGTTGGCCGCCCTGATGGTGCTGTTCGTCGCGATCGTCTGCACCGGCGTCGCCCGCTCCCACGAGGGGACGCGGCTGTCCCAGCGGTACGCCGGCCGCTACGTCATCCCCGCCGGCCTCGACGACCCCGCGCTCGACCTGCTCGCCCGCGCCAGGCGGGCCGTCAGGGACGTGTCCGCCTCCCGCGCGCACCGCCTGGGCCTGCTGGACGCCGTGGCCAACGACGTCGTGCTGCCCCGGCACCTGTGGGAGATCGCCTGCCTCGTCCGCGTCCACGCCGACCTGCGGGCCGAGCAGGCCGAGGCGCTCGGCGAGGTGATGACCCCCGGCCTGGCCGCCGTGCTGCGCCCCCAGCAGGAGGCGCTGCGCCGCTCGGTGGCCGCGGTCACCGAGCGGGTGCGGGAGCTGGAGACGTACGCGGCCAAGGTCCGCGCGGCCGACTCCGCGCTGCGCGCCGGCGACCTGCGCAGGAGCGACGACAGGTACCTCGACCTGCTGGCCCGCACCGACGACACCTCCGACCTGCGCGCCCTCACCGACCAGGCCACCGCGTTGACCACCACCCTGCACCTGGACGGCCCCGCTACATGTTGATCGTGTGGTGCGGGTTCCGTTAGCACAGCACCTCGGATCTCGTCAAACAAGAGAAATAGCCCCAGCTCGGGACACGTTTCCCGAGTCTGGGGTTTCTTGTTGTTCTGGGTTGATCACGGCTGTTGTCAGCACCGGTGCTGACCTTGTGCTGACTCCGTTGGGGTAGCTCTGCGGACATGCCATGGGTGTTGCCTTGGTTGATCAGAACCGACCCACATCGCTTTCAGGTTTAGGGACTCTGTGTGGGGGGTGTGGACAGGGAATGCTTGTCTCAGATCCAGGCACAGTCCGCCGAGGTCTCATGCATCCTGGTCACCGTTCTCTCCAGCGAGAAGCGCTCCCGGAGGTACGCATGACCGAGCAGCTCCTGACAGTGAACGAACTAGCGGACTACCTCAAGAAGCCCACGTCATGGGTCTACGACAATGCGCGCGAGATCCCGCACATGCGGGTCGGCAGGGAGTACCGCTTTCGTCTCTCGGAGGTGAACCTGTGGCTGGAGGTCACTAGAGGCGGCGTTCCGCTCAAATACCTCAGGTAGGTCCTGCTGACACCGGTAGAGGAAAGCCCCCGGTTCGCCGGGGGCTTCATTCGTTGTCGGGATCGCGCTTCGCTACGAACGTGCCGCTACCGCTCCACACCTCAACCAGGCCGTCAGCCTTCAACGCCTTGAGTGCCTTCTGCGCCGTGCTGTTGGTCACGCCGTAGCTGGTCATGATCGCGTGAATGCCTGGTACTCGATCCCCGGGCACAAGGTCTCCGCGTTCAATCTGCCCCTTGATGTCCTCATAGATCTGAGGCCAGAGCGGCTTGCGCCGGTCAAGATCAGCCATGGAAGACACCGTAGGCAGCTACAGCCACCATAGATACGGGCAGCTAGCCGCGCTTTCCCTGATAAGGGCAGCTAGCTATAGCTACCATGACTGTCATGGACCAGTTCCTAGAGGACCTGCCCCCGAACCTGCGAATGCTGGTGCTCACCATGCGCCGCGTTGCCGACGAGTCCCGCAAAGCGTGGCTTGACGACCAGGAACCCTCTAGGGCTGGTCGCGACATCAACAACCAGGAAGACAGCGAATCATGATCACTCCCGATGGATGGACGATCACAAGTGGTCCCCAGGGTGGGAACTGCGTAGGCGCGCGACGAGTCGCGCGATCGACAGACGTACAAGTCTGCGAGACCGACAACCCGGAATACATCGTGCAAATCACGGACAACGGATGGAAAGGGTTTCTCGACGACATCAAGGGCGACAGTTACAAGCCCGCGATCATGGGTAAATTCGTTGCCTTCATGATCAGCGATGAGCGCCTACGCCGAGTTGCCCCCATGGTCATCACAACGGCCGACAACTGGCGGTCATTCGTCACAGGAGTCAAGGCTGGCAAGTTCGACGAACTTCCACCTGTACCGCTCGCCACTGCGTACGGCCAATGGATGACCAAGGCTTACGGAGCCGTTCCGGGAGTCGTCTAGAGACAGCCCCCGGCTGGTAGGCCCATCCTTCCCACACACCCGCTAGCCGGGGGCACCAAGGCCACTTTTGAGATGATTCATACTGATACAACCAAGATGCCCCCGTCTAAATACAGATGGGGGCTTTCTCATGCCCTGTGTCGAAGCTCCCCGACCGATGTAAACCACCGCCAAACGGCACACTATGATCATCTCACGTAAACAGGAAGTCGGGAGTAGCCATGGTGTCACCGAGCCGCATCATCGAAGCCGAGCTTTGGGGCCGTTGTGAAGATCTTCACGTCGAAGACGGCTTATACCTTGCGGCCATGATCGGAACGTTTGGAACCTTTATGAGCTACACATCAGTACCCTATCGGCCCTTTGGCGGGTGTCCGGGGTGCTGGCCGATCTCCTACCCTCTGGCGTTGAACTGGTCCCTTTCGAGGGAGAGCTAGATGAGGAGGAGGCGCTAGACGGCGTGATCGTCGTGCACTACTGGAAGGACAAAGAAAAGGGATAGCCCCCGGCCGAAGCCGGGGGCTATAAGCCGCCCTAGGCGGCACTCACCAGCTCGACCGTAGGGGGCTGGAAGGTGACCACGGGGACGGGAGCGACCTTCTTACCGGCCTGCCCAACCGTGACGGCTTGAGCCGTCCTAACGGGGTTCTCAGGGGCGCTCTGCGGAGCGCTCGGGGTCTTACCGGTGAGCATGTTCGCGAGGATTCCATGAAGCAGTTTCGCTCCTTCGGGCGAGCCCAGGTAGGCCAACACCGCCTCCTTAGTGACGGCAGGTCCTTCGGTGGCCACGGCCACCGGCTCAGGCTCAGGAAGCGTCTCAGGCTCAGGCGTGACACTCAGAGCGGCGTCGATCTCCTCCCACTCGTCATCGCTCAGGACAGGGACGACGGTCGGGTGTACCGACTCGCGGAAAACCGTAGGAGTGTCGATCACTTCCCACTCATCATCCGTGAGCGGAGCGAGCACAGAAACGGGCTCGCTGATTTCTTCGATCTCCGGCGTAACCAACTCCGGGGCTTCGATGTCTGCCGACTCATCAACCATTTCTTCATTCGTGATCGGAGTCACGTACCGGTAGATGAGGGCCGGACGGCCCCGGCCTCCCTGAGACTTTGTTACTTCGATCGTGGGTAGGCCAGCCACAGCGGCCTGAAGCTCAGAGGCACGGAGACTGAATTTCCGGTAGAGCAGCGTTGCCGGTACGCCCTCCTCACCGGCCCCCTTCACGAACTGCTCAATCTTCAGGGCAAGGGATTCCTGAGACTGTCCGCCGGACAGTTCCGGCGTGAGGTAGGTAACCGAGTCACACATGTACGCGACCAGGCCAACAGCGGCCTCAAGGTCCTGAGTGGTGATTTCGTCGCGCTGGTCTGCCAGCGCATAGAGGGCGCTCAAGCGCCACACGTAGTCAGCGGCCCTAGCTGCGAACTGTTCCATTGCCTCACGGCCGATAGAGAGGCCGTCGATCAGCTCACTGAGCTTGTCGTCCCACAGCTTGAGAGCCGTAGGGGAAACCGTGACTTCATCCGTGTTGCGAGCCGTCATGACGGCCTGACGGAATTCCCGAGCCAACGGGCGAATGAGGGCGGCCCAATCATCAGCCGAGATCTGCTCAGACAGCTTAATTTTCTTGGAGCGCTCGACGTAGAGCGGAAGGAAGCGGTTCAGGGTGCCACCGGCCTTGTCGGCCTTTCCGATGGAGCTTGCCCACTCTGTGGGGGTCACGTTGCCCACTATTGCAACGTGGGGGGCGTCCACCTGGATAACGGCTTCCTTCGTCCTGTTGGAGATAGAGGCACCTTCCCAGCTACGCCGGAGAGCCTTGCCCATGCTCTTGTACCGGGCGCTTACCTTCAGAAGGTCGGCGAACTCCTCCTCAAGCATGAGAGCCGTGCCGTTCATGTCGGCGAGAGTCGAGACGTACGCAGGCCCGCTCTGCGGGCATCCCTCAAGGATCGTGGCCTTAGACCAGTCCGGCAGTGCCGTACGAACGATGTCCAGAGCTGCCCGCGTAGCGGTGCCCTTCCTACCCTGGCCCGTGTTGCCGACAAGGACAGTCCACGTGCTGAGGGTCTGAGTCTGCGTCCCGTAGTGGACGCGCGGCCCGTTGTCGATTGCCGCAGAGAACGCGGACAGGAGGCTTGCCAGGATGCCGACAGGGTCGGCCTCAGAGTGGGGGATGAGGGTAAGGACGGCCTTGCCCAGGAAGCCAGAGAAGACGATCGGGGAGACCTGGGGACGTGCGGAGACGACGTGCTGAGACATGGGGCTGATAGCCTCTCTGTGCTGGCCCCAGGGTGCTGTTCTTGGTCGGATGGACACCTTGGGGCTGGTCTATGTCTGGGCTCACTGTGCGCTCTGAGTGGCGCGGTATCGATGAGGTGAGCGAACACAGTTGTACCATTCTTCGGAATAAGTTGTCAACCCGAATTTAATCCAATGGACTGATTTAGTTAATTGAATTCGTCCATCGCGAATTGAGCCAAAGGTCAGAGCGATGATTGACCTCAGATCGACCAGGTCTAGCTGACTCTTGAGCCGCTGAATAGCGAAATGAAAACCGGCCCGCACGCCATTGATTAATTATTTCCCCTGGCGGATGCCCTGGGGGGACCCCTTTATTGAATTGCTCGGACCCCGGCAGGCGGGGTCGCTCGCTGTGCGCGCAAGTCTGCAGCTAGTTGATGCAACTAGATTCACTATGAACTAATGCCAAAATAAAAGCCGGTTACAACTGCAACTATGCCGATGAGTATTGCCCAGCCCAGAGGTACTATCAGGATCCATGACAGATATGCCAAGGTCGCTCCAGCAGCAAAGGAACTAATCACGCACATAAAGAAAGGGCCGATGGCTTCATCCCAGATCCAGTGGACCAGTTTCGCGGAAAGTATGGCGAGGACCACAATCCCGACGATCTTAAGGAAGATCACGAACGACGGCTCGGTAGTCTGGTCGGCCTGCCGCCCCGTCTCAGGGGTATCAGATACATAGCGGGTGACCGTAATGACGGGAACGGCCTCTGCCTTTTCTCCGGCCACATCCTTGTCGTGCTCGTAAGCGAACGCGGCGATGACTACACCCACAACTGCGACCAGCAGCGCCAGGACGGCCGCAGCTTCAGCAAAAACCGTGAGCCATCGTGGTCTGGAAGACCCCTGTGTCATGCGGCCCCCAAAGGCCAAGACAGGCTACCCAATGAGACTTCAGATTCTAACGACTCGTGAGGCCGTGCTGCTCCCGCCAAGCAAAACGATCACGAGTGCCTGCGGCCGGCATCGAGCTACCAGGCACAATGCGCAGACCCAGTTGCTCGGCCGGACAGCCGAAGCATCCTTCCTGTGAGGTGGCGTGGACCGCATGACCTCACTCCGCTCACCTGGTTCGGGCACAAAAAAAGACCTCCATCCATCTGGGGGAAGGGAACCCAGACAGACGGGGGCTTGGAGGAGGTTACTTACATGCCCCGTATGGGGCCATCTCCGGCATTGCCCATACCGAAGAAATTTAATCACGTTTCTGTGCCCTGCGCCTTCTTAATTACGGCGTCTGCCAGACAACGGAGGTCTTAATCAGACCCTCGGAATTGAGGACGACAGCATCAGCGTTAGCAGGCTGAGCGCCACCGGGGAAGGAAAGAACGCGAGCGCCGTACAGGTGCAGGCAGTCAATCTGATCCGCGCGAAACTTCTCGGAAGGCTGCGTACGGAAACCAGTAAACTGGCTCGCGAACGTGGTGAAGGCAGGGTGACCCGCAAAAATATCAACGCCGGTAGGCATTGCCGTGGTGCTGAGAACAGTGAAGCCAGCGAGGCTGGCAACAACACCATTCGCAGTAGCGTCACCCTGGCCAAGGATGGAGGCGTTAGCAATATCCGAAGCGCGCAGGAGGTGACGCTTCACCTTCGGAGACACAATGACGTAGCGGCCACCTGGAACCTTATTGGTGTCCAGATCTTCCATCATGTCGAAGATGCCTTCTAGCAGAGCTTCGCCCTTAGCAGCAGACGTGGTCAGGCCACTAACATCAATCGCGGGGATGGTTGAAGCGGAAGCAGAAATGACGCCACTTACGAACGTGTCAGCCGAAAAGGCGATACCGGCAATGGTCTCCTGAGTCGCAGGTTCACTGAGAACCCCGGCCGTCTGATGCCGGTCAATATCGGTGACGTAGAAAGCGACGTAATCAGCCTGGGAGATGCGCAGGTTCTGCGCAACGGTTTCCAGGTTTTCGACGGTCATCCCGGTAGTGGCGTTATAGGCACCAACGGTGGGGCGGGTCAGGCCGTTAATTACAACCTGGTCGCCCATCTCCCGAATCACACCGTCGTATGCATTGTTGCACACGAAGCGCGATGCCCACACAAGGTTGGGGTCAAACTGCCGAAGAAGCTCGTCACTCCACATGGTGGGAACGAACTCGTGAGTACCGGCGTTAGCATAACTAGGGGCTGGAGTAATGGCCATTTAGGCATGGTCCTTTCAAAGTAGTGACCTTATCGGCGATGCCTAACGTCTAGGGGGAATTCCGTCGTGGGCTTGCCCCCAGCGCGGCCAATGCCCAAATCAGCACCGCTAGGAAATGCATGCTTAGGCGAGCCGAATCGGTCGAGAAAGTTATCGATCTTTTTGGCATCAACGGTGCCGTCTTCTCCAATGAACGACGACATGTTGACGGCTGTCATAGCCTCTGAATCAAGGTCAATGCCCCTCAGTGATGCCTGATGGGAAAGCTCGATGGAGGCAAGATTGAGACTGTGTTCCTGACGCATTTGAGCGACTGCGTTCTCTAGCTCGGTAGCCTTAGCCCTCTGGGCTTCCAGCTCCTCAGTGGCGGCTTTCCACTTGTTCTCATTGAGCCTGGAAAAGTGCTTCCAGCGGTCAGCGTCATTCTCAAACGCGGGTTCAGTCTCGTTCGTCGCATCAGCCGTTACGGCGTTGCTCTGGCCATCCATTGCGGGTTCAGCTCCAGAGGCGACAGGGGTAATGCCATTGTCCATTCCGGATCTCATTTCGTAGTGCTATGCCCTGTCGGGCTGTCGATGGAGTCTAAGTTGTGAATTAGTCACATCGCAGGGCTTCAGGGCGCTCCGTGCTGTGCATCTGTGCATCGGCTGGCTTCGCAGGCCGACGAGGAGAGAAGGCTACAAACGGGCCATCCTCATCCCAAGCAACCTGGAGAGAATCAGGATCAATGAGATGGTCAAACTCTCCGAGAATGGCCCTGGCGGCAACCTCCGCCGGATCGAGGTTCGACCGATACAGGTCCTCAAAGGTGTTGAAAGTCATGGCTAGGCTCCTATTGAAGTATATAAGCAAATGAAAGGGCCGGTTGCCTGGCCCCTTCCCTTGAAGGCGGCAACAGCGGCATCATCACTAGTAGTTATTTCGCCACAGGGGAAGTGTCACAGGTCCTTATCCCAATCGGGATTGTTCTTGAACCACTCAACCGCTTCCATCAGGGCTCCGGCGTAGTGGAGTTATGTCCTGTTTCTCGATCATGGGAGGTCGAGGACCGTGAGGGTCCGGGTGGTGTCGCGGGAGATGTGGCGGATGGCTTGGGCGATGTTGTCGGCGCCGGTCAGGCGTAGGGCACCGATGGCGAGGTTGCGCAGGCTGGCCATGGCGCGTGGAGCGTTGCCGGTGCGGACTCGGCTGTGGTCTTCGGCGTAGGTGACGTCGCGGACGTAATGCAGTCGGTTCTCGATGCTCCAATGGCCGCGGATCCAGGCGGCCAGGTCCGCGGGAGGCGCCTGCCAGGCGGGAAGATTGGTGATCGCATACACGGTCACGGTCCGCCATCTGCCCGTGCTGCCGTCTCTGACCTGGCGTTTGATCTGCATCGCCTGGACGGCATGGGGGAACAGCAGGCCGGTGGTGACGGTGACGACCTTGAGGGTGCGGCGCTCTTCACGTCCGTGCCCGCGGTCACGTTCGCGGTGCTGGACGGGGATCTGTTTCCAGGACAGCCGCTTGACCTGCGCGTACAGGCTGGGCTGGTTCTTCTTGACGATCAGCACGTAGTGGGCCCGTTTCTGCTCGATGAGGAAGGCGGCGTGCTCGCGCTGGGTGTGCAGGGCATCGGCGGTGACCACGCGATCGTCCAGATCGAGGCGCTCCAGCAGAGGCTGGAAGCGGGTGATCTCGTTGGTCTTGCCGTCCACGTCGGTCTGCGCGAGCACCAGGCCGCTGACGTGGTCGAAGGCGGCCAGCAGATGCACGGGCTCACCGCCGCTGTTGCGTGCACCGCGCAGTGCCTTGCCGTCCACGGCCACGGCCTGGCGACGCGCACGAGCCGGGCCGTCCATAGTGGTGCCGGCCGTGGCGGCTCGCCCGGCCAGCCAGGAGCAGACCGCCGCATCCAGGGCATCGGTGTCGACCTGCTCGAACAGCCGCCGCACGGTGGACTCATCCGGCGGCTGCCACGCCCGGCTCAGCGGATCCCACCGGACGCCGAGGACGGCCATCACCTGGGCAGGGGCATCAGCGATCCACTCACCGATCGCGGTGAACGAGCGCGCGCCGGCCAGCACCGCAGCCGCGGCACCGGCCAGTAACGACGCCAGCGCATGCCGGACACCACGCGGATCACGGGGGTCGGGAAGGCGCTGGAAACACTCCAGCAGGCTGAGGCAATCAGCAGCGGAGGCGGCCACCGGCCCATGCTCGGCCAGTTGGCCAAGGGCAGCACTGATCGGCAATGATGAGGGGACAGGCACGGTCTTCTCTGGTGATCATAGGCGTCGAGAACCTCATGATCTCGAAGGTCGTGCCTGCTCTCGTCCCTGGGCACGTCTCCGGGCCCCTCTTGCAGCCCCGGCACAATCACTCCGCGAAACAGACACTCAGGCCGTTACCGATACCTCGCCGTGGCCCTGCCGCTTCCATATCGGATGAGAGGTCACGATAGGCAAGGTTCCCCGTGCGTCCTTCAGATGGGCCTGTCTGCCCTGTCCTAAGACTCGACTCACGGCCATGTACGCTCAGGCCGCTCTCGGCTACCTCGTGATCGCTCATGCCCCTCAGGGCGTTTCTACAGCGTCGAGCCTGCCGGGAGGCCCGTAGGCGCTGCCGTTCCCCACGCCGGTCTCTAGAAGCATCCTGAGCCTTCTTGGCGGCCCGGGAACATTGAGGCGTGCAGTAGGACCGTTTACGACCCCAACCTTTGTACTCATAAACGATCGTTTGCCCACATGATGAGCGCTTGCAAGTGAGCGTGATAATTGGCAATCAAAACCCCTTCTCTGCAAATCCTTCCATGCGGTCATCCCCCTTCTGAGCTGGGATGAAGCAGCAGCCGGCAAACCCATTTCCTTAGGTCACTTAAGCGGCAAGCGAACCAGACCTCGGAACAAAGCCTTGCCGTTCACGCTTCACGCGTTCACGCCTAATCTCGCTCTCAACAAACACGCCCAACTCTTGGGCTAGCTGGTCCAGGTACTCCCGATTAACGTCAAGACACCGGTACAGATCTCCGCCCTTAGGGCCGGAGCCCCTCTCAACTTCAGCCAGGCCGAACCCAGCCAGCCGCTTGAGGGCGGCCCTCACCGAGTGTCTAGGCAGCCCCGTAACCTTGGCTGCATCGGAGATGGACAACCAGTCCCTTTCCAACTTCCAATAGATCTCACTGGGCCTCCCCGAGAGGCCCTTACTAGACCTGAATAGCTCATGGTCTTGCAAGATGCGTGAGTTAACTAGGACATACTCATTCCTGGGGGGACAGAAAGAGTGTGTCCTAATCTCGTTACACTTCTGGAGGTTCAACCAGTAGATTGAAGCTCTCCCATCCTCGGGAGAGCCCTTGAACTTCGTCTCAATCCATCCATTGTCTCTAAGCCTTTTGAGGGCATTGGAAACCGTGGTTTTAGCCTTGCCTGTGGCAAGGTGTAGATCTCTAATGCTGGCCAATGGGGCAATGGTGGTATACCTGATGCTGATCTCAATCAGGCCCATGAGTATCGCCCTGTCAGATGAGCCCGTTCTACCGGGCCACGGAAACCATTCTGCTACATCTAAAAATTCGCTAAGTTGCAGGACGACTTTTTCCGTATCGAACCCCGGCTTTACTCCGTTCGCATCGATCCACCGTTGCACGTTGTCGTAAGTGTCCTCTAGCGCTCTTGCTGCCAGTCCCCTGCTGTGTCGCTCCTCAATCTCCTGATACTTCTCACCTCCTTTGTTTCTCGGATCGAGCATGAGGGTCACGTAAGAATCCCGAGATAGGCCGCCATGGATCGCTCCGACCGCGATAGCGGCAGCGAGCTTGTGACGTGCTGGCGTGCCGTCAGGCATCACATACCGGCCCTGGAAGTCTCCCTCTCGCAGTAGTCGGGTGTACCAAGGTGTGAGCCCGTTGCGACTCTCGTACGAATTAAATATTTCCAGGGCTTCCGAGACAGTCTGCGGCTCAACCAGAGCCACGGGAAGCCCAAGCCTGTGGGGAGAAAGCGGCGGCCGTGTGGTCATGATCCGTCCGGTGCCCTGGCTCCTCCGGATGCTCCCCGAAGGGAAGTCATAGTTAGCGATCAACTCGGCATGAAACTCATTGGCCGATACGTCCGGGGGAAGCACGACCCACAGATGCCCGTGACCCTCACGGCCTGACTGAGTGAGCACACAGCGAGCCCCTAGCCGCTCCTCAGCCCACTTTTTGACCTTCCGCCCTAACTCGAAAAGCTCTGACCCGTCCAAGTCCAATGGGACGATATGCGGTTTGGGATCAACCGCGAACGCATATCCCGATTCGACAGCATCGGGGATTCGTACCCAGCCGTCCTTATCGTTGTCGGAGTTGATAATAAGAGCCCCACCGCCGACCTTGGCAACGGCCAAGGCCAGCGACAGGACATCACTTGAGTTCACCGCGTGACTTCCAAGAAGCGGATGTAGTTCACACTGTCTTCCACTATGACTTCTAGATATTCACCTCTCGATGGCATGCAGGCCCTTGCCTGAGCGAGCACGTCCTCGCCCGCGCCTAGCGAATACGTCAATTCCCAAAGAACCCCATTCACATTTTCGGTCCGTGCAACCTGGACATCATCCAAATCAAAAATAACGGTGCGAGTGTCCATCAAGTTTTCATGCATTGCGCTCTCCTGCTTTCGTCATGTTGTTGTTCCAGTACGCCGTCACGCTTCCTGGCATTCAAGCCAGGACTCCACGTTGCGTTCACGGAACCTGAGTGTTCGGCCTACTCGGTGCGCCTTCAGGCCCCATGCGCGCCACCGGTCGTACACCGTGGCCTTGGGCACACCCAGATGGTCGGCCACCTCTTGTACCGACATCAGCCGGTTGCTTCCTCCACTGGTCAAGAGCACTCCCTCCGTCGCTGGCGTCGCTCGTTTCGAGCCGGTGCCTCAACCGTACAGCACGCAGACCTTGGCGCAAGCCATGTGCAGCGTGGTACCGTGAATGCATGACATCAACCGACACGCCCGCTCAGCGCGGGCCGTACCAGATCGACCCAGGCCGCTATGGCTGGACACTCCCTGAGCGCTGGACGCTCTACGCCGACACCCCTGACGGCATCCCCACCGAGATCCGCGCCACCTACTTCATCGATGGCGTAGAGGTCACCTTCATGGCGCAACCCCGCTGGATCACCAACGGGCCGCTTCGCGTCACTCTCGACATCACGCCCTACGACACCGAATCAGCGGAACGCGCCCTCGACACAGACGGCATCACTGTGCAAGTCCTCCGCTCCGTTCCCTTGGGGGAAGCACGGCGCATCATCGGCGAATGGGGTGATCGCATCCGCGAGCGCTTCTACCCTGAACTCCTCCCACTGCCGATCCCGTCGAGAGTCGAGAGCGAGCACGATTACGCCCTCGTGGCGGGGGCCTACGTCCAGCTCACTCACAGGGGAGAGCGCAAGCCCGTACAAGCCATGGCCGAAGCCGCAGGCGTAGGGCGCGACACCATGAGCGCACGCATCCGACGTGCCCGAGAGATGGGTCTCCTCGTCACCTACGGCCCGGGTAAGCCGGGCGGCGAACTTACTCCCAAAGCTGCGGCCCTCCTGACTGAGCTACGGGAAGGAAACAAATAAAGATGGCCAGCCTGATCAAGAAATGCGAGTGCGCCGAACACAAGGCCGGACGCACGCTCAACCTCCGGACCGCCGACGACCGCAAGACCGCCGAACGACTCTGGGGCAAGTGTCAACACTCCTGGGTTGTCCGCTATCGGCTCGGTGGGCATGGCACCAAGCAGCAGGAGCAGTCCTACCCCCACGACATGAAGCGCGACGCCGAAGCGTTCATCCTGGAGATCAAGTCCGACAAGGTCAGCGGTCTACGCCGCACGATCGATCCCAAGGCGGGAGCGGTCGCCTTCGCCGACTACGCGGACAAGTGGTTAACCGGGCGCGTCGGACTGTCGGGTAAGAGCCTGGAGATCTATGGCGGGGCACTGAAGAACCAAATCAATCCAGTCTTCGGGCACCTCCGCCTCAACGCCATCACACGGCAGACGATCAAGAACTTCGTCTCGGCGCTGATCAAGACCGGGTATGCGCCAAACACCATTCACAGCGCCTTCACGGTGGTTAGCGCGATCTTCGGCGAAGCGGTCAAGGACAAGCTCATCCCCGAGTCGCCTTGCACGGACATCGAACTGCCCAGCACGGCTCAGAAACAGGAGTTCCTGGTTCCCTCCTGGACACAGATCAAGAACCTCGCCGACTCCATGCCAGCCCAATGGGCAGCGATGGTATGGCTCATGGCAGGGTGCGGCCTCAGAGTGTCCGAGGCGTTTGCAGTCGCCGAGGGGTGCTTGATGTTCGGCGGCCGGAGACTGCGCATCCACGAGCAGGTGACCCGGAAGCGCCTGCTAGGCCCTCTCAAGCACAGAGAGGAAGGCGACTACCGAGACATGCCACTGCCCCCGTTCGTCCACGCCGCCATCACCGCGCACATCGAAACTCACGGGACCGCAGATGGGTACCTGTTCCAGGCGGCCAGGGGCGGTTGGATCCGGTACGACACCTTCCGAGTGGCCTTCGCCGCCGCAGTCAAGGCGGCGGGTCTTCCCGAGGACTTCACACCTCACGGCCTCCGCCACGCCTACGCATCCATGCAACTAGCTCAGGGCATCCCCATCACGGACGTATCCCGATGGCTGGGTCACCAAGACATCGGGATCACATTCCGAACGTACGGCCACCTCGTGGACGAGGCGTGGGATAGAGCGCTCGACGTGATGCAAGCCGCCTACCAGACAGGCACCGCCGAAGCCGCCGTAGCCGCGTGCTGACTTCGTGCTGACCACGGAGACTCGGAAATGCCTGTCTACCTCGGACTTTTGCTCCCGTCGATCACATGTTGATCATGTGGCCGGCGAGGCCGTGGACGGCCTCCTTGACCGCTTCGCCGAGCGTCGGGTGCGCGTGCACGTTGCGGGCCACCTCGTGCACCGTCAGGTCCCACTGCTGCGCCAGGGTCAGCTCCGGCAGCAGCTCGGTGACCTCGGGCCCGAGCAGGTGGGCCCCGAGCAGCTCACCGTGCGTGTTGTCACTGATGATCTTGACGAAGCCGGCCGAGTCGCCCAGCCCGTGCGCCTTGCCGTTCGCCGTGAACGGGAACTTCGCCACCTTCACGTCGTAGCCCAGCTCGCGCGCCTGCGTCTCGGTGTAGCCGAAGCTGGCCACCTGGGGCTGGCAGTACGTCGCGCGCGGGATCATCACGTAGTCGAGCTCCATGGTCTCCGCGTCGGCGATCGTCTCGGCGGCGATGATGCCCATGGACTCGGCCGCGTGGGCCAGCATCAGCTTGGCCGTCACGTCGCCGATGGCGTAGATGTGCGGCACGCTCGTACGGCAGCGCCCGTCGACCGCGATGGCGCCCCGGTCGGTCAGCTCCACGCCGGTCTTCTCCAGCCCGTAACCGTCGACGCGCGGCTGGAACCCGATGGCCTGCATGACCTTGTCGGCCTCCAGCACCTGCGTCTGGTCGCCCCGGGTGACGGTGACCTTGACGGAGGAGCCGGTGTCCTCGATGCCGTCCACGCGGGTGGAGGTCAGCACCTCGATGCCGAGCCGCTTGTAACGCTTGGCCAGCTCGGCCGACACCTCCTCGTCCTCCAGCGGCACGACCCGGTCGAGGAACTCGACGATCGTCACCTTGACGCCGTAGTTGTGCAGCACGTACGCGAACTCGACCCCGATCGCGCCGGCGCCCGCGATGATGATGCTGGACGGCAGTTCCTCGGTGAGGATCTGCTCCTCGTACGTCACCACCCGCTCGGAGAGCTGCGTGCCCGGGATCAGCCTGGTGGTGGCGCCCGCGGCGATGATGCAGTTGGAGAACGTGATCGTCTCGCCGTTCACCTGGAGCGTGTTGGCGTCGAGGAAGGTGCCCCGGCCGTCGTACTCGGTGATGGCGTTCTTCTTCATCAGGTAGTGAACGCCCTTGACCCGCCCGTCGGCCACCTTGCGGCTGCGCTGGAAGGCCGCGCCGTAGTCGAAGGTGACCTCGCCGCTGATGCCGAAGGTCTTGGCCTCGCTGTGGAAGATGTGGGCCAGCTCGGCGTTGCGCAGGAGCGCCTTGGACGGGATGCAGCCCACGTTCAGGCAGACGCCACCCCAGTACTTCTCCTCGACGACCGCGGTGCGCAGTCCGAGCTGGGCGGCGCGGACGGCGGCCGTGTATCCTCCCGGACCCGCGCCGAGAACGACGACGTCATAGTGAGTGCTCATGAGTCGGACCATACCGCCAGGCCGTACCTGACCCCGACCTCAGACCTCTACCTTGTACGACAGGTCGAGCTCGTCGGCGGGGACACCCCTGATCCCCCAGTTCACCCGGGGCATCTCGATGATCGTGATCTCGACGTCCTGGGGATCATAGCCGGAAGTGGCGTAGATCTCCCTGATCAGCGCCCGCTTGGCGGCCTCGGTGCGGCCGGTGAAGCAGATGACCTCGATGATCAAGTAGCGCTCACTGCGCGCAGGGCAGACGAAGTCGTCGGCGTCCAGCAGCAGGAACCGGTGGAACCGCTTGTCCTCCGGCAGCCCCCACGCGCTCACCAGGCACGACTGGAGGAGGTCGGAGACCTCCCGCTGCCGGCCGGCCCACACGTCCCTGCGCCCGTACACCTTCACCTGAGCCATGTCGGCCAATATAGAGGGCGTGATCCGCATACTGCTGGCCGACGACGAGGCCATGATCAGAGCGGGGGTCCGGGCGATCCTCCAGTCAGATCCTGAGCTGGACGTCGTGGCCGAGGCGGGCGACGGCAGGCAGGCGGTGGACCTGGCCATCAGCCACCGCCCCGACGTGGCGCTGCTCGACATCCGCATGCCCGGGCTCGACGGGCTGGCCGCCGCGGCGGAACTGCGCAGGGCCGCGCCGGGCACCGCGGTGGTGATGCTGACGACGTTCGGGGAGGACGACTACATCGCCAAGGCGCTCGATGTCGGGGCCAGCGGGTTCCTGCTCAAGTCGGGCGATCCGCGCGAGCTCATCGCCGGGATCCACGCGGTGGCCGACGGCGCGGCGTATTTGTCGCCCAAGGTCGCCCAGCGCGTCATCACCCAGCTCGCGGGCGGGCGGATGGCCAGGGGCGCGGCGGCCCGCGACCGCATCGCGGCGCTCACCGAACGCGAGCGCGAGGTGCTCGCCCTGCTCGGCGCCGGGATGTCCAACGCGGAGATCGCCCGCCGGCTGCACATCGTGGAGGGCACGGTGAAGGCGTACGTGAGCGCCATCTTGACCCGGCTCGACGTGCGCAACCGCGTACAGGCCGCGATCATCGCCCACGAAGCCGGCTTGATAGCCTGACGCGTGATGTATCGCCTCGTGTTCTCGCAGGTCTTGCGGCGTTTCGACGCCGAGGCCGTGCACCGTCTCACCGTGAGCGCCCTCGCGCTCCTCGCGCGGCTGCCGCTGCTCAAGCGGCTGCTGCACCGGGCGTTCGCGCCGCATGACCCGGCCCTGCGGGTGAGCGCGTTCGGCGTGCACTTCCCCGGGCCGCTCGGCCTGGCCGCCGGCTTCGACAAGGACGCCGCGTGCGCCGAGGGCATCGCCGCGCTCGGCTTCGGCCACGTCGAGGTCGGCACCATCACCGCGCACGGCCAGCCGGGCAACCCGCGCCCCCGCCTGTTCCGGCTGGTACGCGAGCGGGCGGTGATCAACCGGATGGGCTTCAACAACGAGGGCGCTCACGCCGCCGCGCGCAGGCTGCGCAAGCCCCGCAGCGTCCCCGTGGTCGTCGGGGTGAACATCGGCAAGACCAAGGTCGTCCCCGAGTCCGAGGCCACCGCCGACTACGTGGCCAGTGCCAGGCTGCTCGCCCCGCTGGCCGACTACCTGGTGGTCAACGTCAGCTCGCCCAACACGCCCGGGCTGCGCAACCTCCAGGCGGTCTCGCTGCTGCGCCCGCTGCTCACCGCGGTCAAGCAGGTGGCCGACGCCACGCCGCGGCGTACCCCGCTGCTGGTCAAGATCGCGCCCGACCTGGCCGACGAGGACGTCGACGCGGTCGCCGAGCTGGCCTTGGAGCTGGGCCTCGACGGCATCATCGCGACCAACACCACGATCAGGCACGGCGGCGAGACCGGCGGCCTGTCGGGCCGCCCGCTCAAGGAGCGCTCGCTGGAAGTCCTGCGGCGCCTGCGCGCCAAGACCGGCGACCGCCTGACGCTGGTGTCGGCGGGCGGGGTCGAGGACGTGGACGACGTCTGGGAACGCATCCTCGCCGGCGCGACCCTGGTCCAGGGCTACACCGGCTGGATCTACGGCGGCCCGCTGTGGGCCGCGCGCATCCACCGCCAGTTGCTGCGCCGGGTGCACCGCCACGGGCTCAAGTCGGTCACGGAGGCCGTCGGCCGTACGGCGTGACGCCCTATCGTGGAGCGGTGATCGAAGCAGTCAAGCTCACCGGCGACGTCGTGCTCCGCCCCATCACCGAGTACGACGCGCGGCCCCTGCTGGACGCCTACCTGCGCAACCGCGAGCACCTGCGGCGCTGGGAGCCGCGCAGGCCGGAGGAGTTCTTCACCGAGCGGGGGCAGGCCAGGCGGCTCAAGAGCCTGTTGGAGCAGCAGGCGGCAGGGCAGGCGGTGGCCTGGGTGCTGGCCGACGGCGACCTCGTGGCAGGCCGCATGACGCTCAACAACATCGTCAGGGGCCCGTGGCTCAGCGGTGACCTCGGCTACTGGACCGACGCCGGTTACACTGGCCGCGGCCTGGCCACCCAGGCCGTGCGCGAGGTGTGCCGCATGGCCGACCAGGAGGTGGGGCTGCACCGGGTGGCGGCGGGCACGCTGCTCGACAACGCCGCCTCCCAGAGCGTCCTGCTCAAAGCCGGGTTCGAGGCGTACGGCACCGCCCCGCGCTACCTGGAGATCGACGGCCGGTGGCAGGACCACCGGCTGTTCCAGCGCATACTCAACGACCGGCCGGCCTTCTAGAACCCGATCACAGGCTCGGCCGGGTCGACTCCGCGTCGTACGTCATGGCCTCGATCCTGGCCATCGCCTCGGACACGTTGACGCGCCCAGGGCGGTGCGGCCGGCGGCGCTGCCACGGGTGCGGCCCGGCCGCGGGCCGGTATTCGACGCCGAGCGCGTCGAGCCGGGCGAGGTGCTCGCGCAGCCGCCCGTCGAAGCCGGGAGAGGCCGCGCCCGACCAGGCCACCTCGGCCAGCGCGCAGGCCCTGGGCCACAGCCGGTAGTCGACGGTACGGGCGTCGGGCACCCGCTCGGTCCAGAGCTGGGCCTGCACCCCCAGGACGCGGGCCCGCTCCTCCTCCGTCCAGTCCGCCGGCGCCGGCTCGAAGGCGGCCACGTCGTCGATCGTGATCGCGTCGCCGATGGCCATCGGCTCGTCGGCCGATGAGGATTCGGCGTAGTCGAAGTAGAGCGGGAAGACCGGCGTCGCCACCACGTCGTGTCCCGCGGCGGCGGCCCGGCGGCCCACGCCCATGCCGCGCCACGGCATGACCACGGTGTCCTGCCGCAGCCGCCCGCTGACGAACGCCTCGTCCCACACCACGGCGCGGGTGCCCCGCTCGGCCAGCGCGTCGGCCAACCGGCGCAGGAACCACGCCTGGAGGTCGTTGACGCTCTCCAGTCCGAGCGAGTCGCGGTAGGCGCCGATCTCGGCCGACCCGGCCCAGTGGTCGAGCACGACCTCGTCGCCGCCGATGTGCAGGAACGGCGTCTCGCCCAGCGCTCCGATGATCTCGTCGAAGATCGTGGTCAGGAACTCCACGGTCGGCGGCAGCGGCGACAGGATGGCGGGGGAGATGCCCCAGCGGTCGAGCACGTCGTAAGGCTCGCCGGTGACGCCGAACGCCGGGTAGGCGGCCAGGATCGCCGACGCGTGCCCGGGCACGTCGATCTCGGGGACGATCGTGATGTGCCGCGTGCGGGCGTACGCGGCCATCTCGGCCAGGTCGTCGAGCGTGTAGTAGCCGCCGTGCGGGAGGTCGTCGTAGGTCTCCGGCTCGCGGTGGGGGTTCGTCGCCGTACGCGGGCGGTGCGAGGAGACCTCGTGCAGCAGCGGATAGGCCGGGCTCTCCACCCGCCACCCCTGGTCGTCCACCAGGTGCAGGTGCAGCCGGTTGAGCTTGTGCAGCGCCATCAGGTCGATCAGCCGCAGGATCTCCCGCTTGGGGAAGAAATGCCGGGCCACATCCAGGTGCAGCCCGCGCCAGGCGAAACGCGGCGCGTCCTCGACGCGCACCCCCGGCAAGGGCCACGACGCGCCGGCCGAGAAGCGGAAAGAGGCCGGGGGCAGCAGTTGGCGCAGCGACTGCGCCGCGTAGAACGCGCCCGCCGGGCCGCCCGCCACGATCTCCACACCCCGCGACCCGGTCGTCAGCCGGTACGCCTCCTCGTCCAGCGCGGGATCGCGGCGCACGTCGATCTCCCCGGAGTCGCCGGGAAGCGGGTCGAGCCCGGCCAGGGCCGTGCGCACGGGGCCGACCAGGTCGCCGGAGACCGTCACGCCCGAGGTGAGCACATAAGAGGCGGACAGATCACTGAACAGCTGCGGGCGAGGAATCATGCTTCGAGATAGTGCTGCAATCCGTTGGCCAGCGCCAGGGCGATCCGCTGCCGGAACGCGGGGTCCCTGAACTTGGCCGCCTCGGCGGCGTTGCGCATGTTTCCGGTCTCGATGAAGATCTTCGGCACCGTGGACAGGTTGAGCCCGCCCAGGTCGCTGCGGTAGTCGAGCGCCTTGTTGCCGATGTAGGTGGAGTAAGGCAGGCCCGTGCCCTTGCGGTAGGCGTCGCGTACGGCGATGCCGAGCCTGCTGGAGGCGGCCACGACCTTGTCGACCGGACCCTTGATCTTCTTCGGCATGATGACGTGGAAGCCGTGGTTGGCCGGGCCCGAGCCGTCGGCGTGCACGGAGATGGCGGCGTCGGCCCCGGCCTTGTTGCCGATGGCGGCCCGCTGCGTGATGCACGGGCCGACGCTGTCGTTGTCGTGGCGGGTCAGCTTGACCGTGGCGCCCCGGCCCTTGAGGATCTTCACCATCCGCTTGGAGACGTCCCAGGTGAAGGCGGCCTCGCTGTAGCCGTCGTTGGTGGACGTGCCGGTCGTGTCGCAGGGCTTCCACTTGGTCAGCACGTTGACCTTGCGGTTGACCGCCGTGGGGTTGCGGTAGTTGCCGCCGTTGTGGCCCGGGTCGATGACGATGACCTTGCCGTCGAGCGGCTTGGCCTCGGGCGGCGCCTCCTTCGCGGGCGCGGAGGAGGATGAAGCCTGCCCCGCCGGCGTCGCGGGGGCGGCCTGACCTGCCGCGGCGCCACCGGAGCCGGTGCCGCCACACGCGGAGGCGATCAGGCCGCAGACGGCGAGGACTGTGGCTGGTAGAGCACGCATGCCGTCCAACTTACGGCAAGCAGGGAGCCGCGGCCCCGGCTTACGCCCCAAGCGTGGCGGTACGCGGGTCAGCCCTCACCGGGACGCCTGTCTCACCAGACGTGCTCTCCGACCTCCTGCCGTTCGAGCAGGGCGGCCAGCTCCCGCGCGTCCTCGGCGTCGAGCCCGAGAACGACGCGGGGGCGGCCCCACGGATGGTCCAGCGAGTGGGCGACGTAGCTGGCGACCGATTCCGCGCCGCCGTCGGTGCCCCGTCCCCTGTTCGCTCGCCAGTGCCCCCAGGCGCGCTCTAGCTCGGCCGCGGCGCGCTGGGCGCAGGACACCAATTCCGGATCACGCATGACTGTTCCCCCCGGATCAGATCGTGACCGGACCGAATCCGGCCACAATTAGCATGACCCTGACGAGTAAACCGCCGTGCGGCCGCGCCTCCACACGGCTTGACCCAGCCTTGGCCCGCTCTTAGGCGGGTCCCGTGCTGCGCCGCACGATCAGCTCAGGGCGTACCTCCCTCAGTCGCGCGACCTTGCCCGGATCTCCGATCCGGTCGCTCAGCAGCGCGGCGGCCGATCGGCCCATGGCCCGGCGCGGCTGGTCGACCGAGGTGAGCGAGATGTGGTGGGAGGCCGACAGGTGCGTGTTGTCGTAGCCGACCACCGACAGGTCCTCGGGCACGCGCAGGCCCAGTTCGCTCGCGGCGGACAGCACGCCGAGAGCCACCACGTCATTGGCGGCGAAGATCGCCGTGGGCCTGGGGTCACGGGTCAGCAGCGCGACGGCCGCGTCCCTGCCGCCCTCCTCTGTGGAGTCGGCGGCCTCGACCATGATGTACGGCGCCAGCGAATGCCTGCGCATGGCCACGAGATAACCCTCGCAGCGTGACGAGCGCCTGCCCTCGATGTGCGCGATCCGCTTGTGGCCGTGCTCGACCAGGTGGTCGATGGCCAGCCGGGCGCCGAGCTGGTCGTCGTCGACCACGATGTCGACGCCGTCGAGCTCGATGTCACGTTCCCCTACGACGACCGTGGGGGTGTACGCGGTGGCCTCGATCAGCGTCTCGCTGGTCGGCGCGATGCCGAGCAGGACCAGCCCGTCGACCCTCAGCTCAAGGAAGGCCTCCACGGCCTCGTCCTCGAACGCCGGGTCCCACTGGCTGTTCCCGATCAGCATGCGCAGGCCGTCGCCGTGCAGGCTCTCCTGCAGTCCGTCGAGGAACTCCGCGTAGAACGGGTTGTGCAGGTCGGCGACGAGCGCGCCCACCAGATGCGTACGTCCTTCGACCAGGCTGCGCGCGACCGCGTTCGGCCGGTAGCCGAGCTCGCGGGCCGCCTGCAGCACGGCCTGGCGCCGGTGCTCGCTCACGTGCGGGGATCCGCGCAGCACGAGAGAGACCAGCGATTTCGACACGCCGGCTCGTTCGGCGACGTTACGGATGGTCGGTCTGGGCCGAGGCAGTGCGTCTACCTCTCTGAGCTCGGCGATGGTTGAAGAGTTGACGGGCGGTCCTGACATGTGTCTCCCCCGCGATGCGGATATGGGCACCTGTCTGACCAAACGATCGAGTTAGCCGCAGGGTACGGCCTTCGTTACGGATTAGCGCAACCTTGCTCACCCGGAGGTCGATGTTGACTGGACGGTCGCGCGTCCGCTATTGGGCAGGCCGTCGGATACTGTGCAGGTGTGACACCCGGGAAGGCAGCCGAGACCGCAGCTGAGACGGCCCCCGAGACGAGCCCCGAGCCGACCCCCGAGCCGACCCCCGAGCCGGCCCGCGCGACGACCCCCGCGACGACCTCCGAGACGACTCGGCCGGCGCGGCGCAGGCTCAGCGTGGACCGGCGCAGGGAAGAGCTGATGGCGGCGGCGCTGGAGCTGTTCAGCACCCGCGACGCGGAAGACGTCTCGATCGACGATGTCGCCTCGGCGGCGGGAGCTTCGCGGGCGCTGGTCTACCACTACTTCGGCGGCAAGCAGGAGCTCTACGTGGCCGCGCTGCGGAGCGCGGCGGAGCAGCTGGAGTCCCGGCTGCGGCCCCACGGGGGCGGCAGGCCGCTCGACGAGCTTGCCTCAGGGCTCAGTCGCTACTTCGACTTCGTCGAGGAACACGCGGCGGGCTTCGCGGCGCTGCTGCGCGGCGGCCCGGCCAACAGGAGCGGCGAGGTCGGTGAGATCGTCGACGGCGTGCGCCGCCGGCTCTTCCGGTTGATCCAGAAGCAGATGGGCGTCGAGGATCCCAGCCCGGTGCTGCGCACGACCCTGCGGTCGTGGATCGCCTCCGTGGAGACGGCCGGCCTCGACTGGCTCGAGTATCGCGACATAGAGCGATCGACACTCGAGAAGCTGCTCGTCGATCATATGATCGCGCTGCTCGGCGTCGCCGCCGCGCACGACGGTGACGTCGCCAGGCTGCTTGAGCTGCTGGCGTGACAGCCTTGGTCGGGCTGTCTCACTGAACGGGGACAGCCGCGGGTCGGCTGCCTCACCGGAGTGACGTGACTCGGGGAGGATGGCGCCGGGCGGGCGGCGCCAACTTCCCGTGCGACGTCATGTCGTCACAGCGGTGGACCGGGCCGGTCGCCGACCTGGTCCACCCCTTCAACCCCCCTGAGGTCCGTGACGACCCCTCCAGCTACTCGGAGCGCTGCTGCGGAATCCCCGCGAGCAGTGCTCGGACCTCGGTCTCCCGGTAACGCCGATGACCGCCGAGGGTACGAATCGACGTCAACTTGCCCGCCTTGGCCCACCGCGTAACGGTCTTGGGGTCGACCCTGAACATGGTCGCGACCTCAGCGGGCGTGAGCAGTGGCTCGGCCTCGGGTGTACGAGCTGACATTTGTGCGGCCTCTCCTCCGTGTGGACCGGCTTAGCGATCCTGTGACTGCCTTTGCGCGTGTCACGGATGTCCCCCTATGGCGCAGAGCGTGCGGCTTTTCCGAGCCATATGCGGCATCACCCGATGTGACCATACCGCCACGCAGAGCGATTGGCGAGCCCTTCTTTGACCCAACTGCCCGCCCCCGTGGCCATGTCACGCTCGGTGATTCTAGCGACACGTTTCGTGGTATCGCAGTGAAAACGGCAAACTACTCAGTTCGCAGAAGAGAGCAGCCGCGAGACGTGACCTACTCATGCAGGTCAGACAGCCGTATTGGGGCTCAGTTGGCAGATTCCAGCAGTTGCATTGACTTCCACCGGAGGATGACCCTCTGGTACATGGCATAGGCAAGTTCTTCTTGACCCGTGTCCAGGCCCGTCAGGGCCGCTGAAAGCTCCGCGACGGACTGGTCGGCCTGCAACGCGTCGTCGTCCATGAGGTGCACGAGCCCGCCGTAGTCGAGTTCGACCAGGCTGTGGGGGTGGAACTCCTCCAGCCACCGCGCGATGTCCTCGACGTCGAAATTGGACGCCACGTCGCCCAGATGGCGGCGCAGGACGTTGAGCGCGCGCGCCGCCCGCCTCCTGGCCTGCGCCATGGAGGTGACGTAGATGAGGTTACGCCCCGTAGTGGTCGTCACGTCCTGCCCCGGATTGGCCGAGCCGAGCACCAGCCAGCGCTCGTTCCCATCAAACGGCACGAACCACGACGGCGGCACGTGCCACGCCGTGGTGCGGATGTGGGTGCGCAACGCCGATGATCCGGCCCTTCGCTTGTAGCGATCGAAGTCGTCGGCCGTCTGCTCGGCGATCGGCTTGGGCACGAGGTGATCCATCAGTTTCACGGGAGTGGTGCCACGAAGCCGTGAGAACGCCATCCACGAGCGCAGGCGGGTCTGCCAGGGACACACATAGAGACGGTCCTCAACACGCCGGAGATAGGCGTTGGGGCTCTCCTGGGCGGGAACGGGTTGAGGGGGCATGCCGAGCAGGCGCATGACGGACTCGCCGTGCTCCGCATTGAGCGCGTTCGCGCGGCGCGGGCGGTCCCGTGAGTCGGCGTAGTCGGCCCACACCTTGCGCTCGGACTCGGCGAACGCGGTCAGTGGCTCATAGACACGGAGGTAGGCGGCATAGGGCAGCACGGAGGCATCGTGTCACGAAGCGATCCTGCGCGCACCGTCGAGGCTTACTACTCTGTGAGGTGATCTCCGCCGCAAAGGTGCGGTGGACCGGACAGGGAGTCACTACCGTGACCGACGTCTTCGGAGCGTCCCACAAGGACGTCCATGAGCAGGTCGTGTTCTGCGCCGACGAGCCGAGCGGCCTGCGTGCCATCATCGCCATCCACAACACGGCGCTGGGGCCGGCACTGGGAGGCACCAGGTTCTATCCGTACGAGAGCGAGCAGGCGGCCCTGGCCGACGTGCTCAACCTCGCCAAGGGCATGGCGTACAAGAACGCGCTGGCGGGCCTCGACCTGGGTGGCGGCAAGGCCGTCATCATCGGCGACCCGGCGCGCGACAAGAGCGAGGCGCTGCTGCGCGCCTACGGCAGGTTCGTCCAGTCGCTCGGCGGGCGCTACATCACCGCCTGCGACGTGGGCACCTACAGCGAGGACATGGACATCGTCGCGCGCGAGACGCGCTTCGCCACCGGCCGCACCCTGGCCCACGGCGGGGCCGGCGACTCCTCGATCCTCACCGCCTACGGCGTGTTCCAGGGCATGCGGGCCTCGGCCGAGCGGGTGTTCGGCACGCCGTCGCTGCGCGGCAAGCGGGTCGGCGTGGAGGGGGTCGGCAAGGTGGGCCACCGCCTGGTCGGGCTGCTCCGTGAGGACGGCGCCGACGTCGTGATCTGCGACGTCGATCCAAGAGCGGTCGAACGCGTACGTCAGCGGCATCCCGAGGTCGAGGTGGTCGCCGACGCGCGTGCGCTGGTGGAGGCCGACATCGACGTCTTCGCGCCCTGCGCGCTGGGCGGCGCGCTCGACGACGACTCGGTGGCCGCGCTCAAGGCGAAGATCGTCTGCGGGGCGGCCAACAACCAGCTCGCCCATCCGGGCGTGGAGAAGCAACTCGCCGAACGCGGCATCCTCTACGCGCCCGACTACGTGGTCAATTCCGGCGGTGTGATTCAGGTCGCCGACGAGATCGGGGGCTTCGACATGGAACGAGCCAGGTCGAAGGCGGCCCAGATCTACGACACGACTCTGAAGATCTTCCGAATCGCCGCCGAGGAGGGCGTTCCGCCGGCGGTGGCAGCAGATAGGCTGGCCGAGCGCAGAATGTCGGAAGTCGGGCGGATTAGGGGCATTTGGCTGGGCCACTGACGCCCCACGTCCATACGACGTACCGAGCTGGGCACAAAACAGGTACGGTAATAGGCGAACGATAGGCTGACGCCCAAAGTCAGGCGGCGTCAGTGTGTGGTGCGTTAGCGACGAGGGGTCGGGGACGACCCCACACGAGGGGGTCGAGCCAATGGGGCGCGGCCGAGCAAAGGCCAAGCAGGTCAAGGTTGCTCGCCAGCTGAAGTACAACAGCGGTGGCACGGATCTTGACCGTCTTCGCGACGAACTCGGGGTCGGCGACCCCGGCCGCAATGACGACGCCGACGACCGCGATGATGAGCTGGCGGATCGCTATGCCGATTACGCCGATGACTATGGCGCCGGAGAAGACGACGACGGCCGTTCGCCCGGCCGCCGGTAGGCGTTCTCCAGGTTGAGGTGGCCGAGGGCCCGGCACGCCGGATCCTCGGCCACACTCGTCGGGCCCCACGGGTGACCGTGGGGCTTTCGTCACGTGGGGCGAAGCCGGTACGAGCTTCCGATCTCGGGACGTTCACACATCCGAGCGGAGCGCCTTTCGCGGGTGAGCACTCCGCACACGAATGCGATGCGCCTTCCACGAGTGCTCATTCCGCACGCATCGATGCGCGGGCTTTTTGAGCACTCCGCGGGTTTCCTTCGCGTTCCTCGGCGGAAGCCGGGGCGCGGTGCCCCGGCTCCGTGAGGTGGCGTCAGCGGTAGCGGGCCTGTCCGGTGCCGGGCACGATCTCGCCCAGCACCCAGGCGTCCAGCCCGCGCCCGGCCAGCAGCCTGATCGCCGCGTCGGCGACGTCGGCGGCCACCACGGCCGCCATGCCGACCCCGAGGTTGAACGTGCGGTCCATGTCCCGCTGGGCGATCTTCCCGAGCCCGGCCAGCACCCCGAAGACCGCGGGCGGCGTCCACGACGACCGGTCGAGCAGCGCGTCGAGACCGGCCGGCAGCGACCTGGACAGGTTGTTCTCGATCCCGCCGCCGGTGATGTGCGCGTAGGCGTGCACATCGACCGCGCGGGCCAGCTCCAGGCAGTCGAGCGAGTAGATCCGCGTCGGTTCCAGCAGCTCCTCGCCCAGCGGACGGCCCAGCTCGGGCAGCACGGTGTCGAGCGAGAGCGCGGCCTCGCGCAGCACGTGACGCACCAGCGAGTAGCCGTTGGAGTGGACGCCCGACGAGGCCAGCGCCAGCACCACGTCACCGGCGACCACGCGGTCGGGGCCGAGCATCGCCGACGCCTCCACGACGCCGGTGCCCGCACCCGCAAGATCGTATTCGTCCGGGCCCATCGCCCCCGGGTGCTCGGCCGTCTCGCCGCCCACCAGCGCGGCCCCGGCCAGCCGGCAGCCCTCGGCCACGCCGCCGACGATCTCGGCGACGCGCTCGGGAACCAGCTTGCCGCAGGCGATGTAGTCGGTCATGAACAGCGGCTCGGCCCCGCAGACCACCAGGTCGTCGAGGACCATGCCGACCAGGTCGATGCCGATCGTGTCGTGCTTGCCGTACCGCTGGGCGATCATGACCTTGGTGCCGACGCCGTCGGTCGAGCTGGCCAGCAGCGGGCGCCGGTAACGCAGCAGCGCCGAGGCGTCGAAGAGCCCGGCGAAGCCGCTGGCGTCGTCGACCACCTCCGGCCGCCGCGAGCGCGCCACCTTGTCCTTCATCAGGGTCACGGCCCGCTCGCCCGCCTCGATGTCGACCCCGGCGGCCTCGTAGGTGCTCACGTCTTGCTCTCCAACACGAACTTGCCCACGTTGTCCTGGTCGATCGGGATGGGATAGGTGCCGTCGAAGCAGGCCCTGCACAGGCGCTCGGACGGGATGGTGGTGGCCTTGGTCAGGCCCTCCAGGGAGATGTAGCCGAGCGAGTCGGCCCCCAGCGAGGCCCGGATCTCCTCGACCGACAGCGAGCCCGCGATCAGCTCCGCCCTGGTGGCGAAGTCGATGCCGTAGAAGCACGGCCACTGCACGGGCGGGGAGGAGATGCGTACGTGCACCTCACGCGCTCCCGCCTCGCGCAACATCTTGACGATGGCCCGCTGGGTGTTGCCGCGCACGATCGAGTCGTCCACGACCACCAGCCGCTTGCCCTCGACGACCTCGCGCAGCGGGTTGAGCTTGAGCCGGATGCCGAGCTGGCGGATGGTCTGCGACGGCTGGATGAACGTGCGGCCGACGTAGGAGTTCTTCACCAGGCCCTGGCCGTAGGGGATGCCGCTCTCCTCGGCGTAGCCCACGGCGGCGGGCGTGCCGGACTCGGGCGTCGGGATGACCAGGTCGGCCTCGACCGGGTGTTCGCGGGCCAGTACGCGGCCCACCTCGACCCGGGTGACCTGCACGCCGCGCCCGGCGATGGTGGTGTCGGGGCGGGCGAGGTAGACGTACTCGAACAGGCAGCCCTTCGGCTCGGCCAGCGCGAAGCGGCGCGACCGCACGCCGCGCTCGTCGATGGTGAGCATCTCGCCCGGCTCGACCTCGCGGACGAACGTGGCGCCCACGATGTCGAGCGCCGCGGTCTCGGAGGCCACCACCCAGCCGCGCTCCAGGCGGCCCAGGACCAGCGGGCGGATGCCCTGCGGGTCGCGGGCGGCGTAAAGGGTCTTCTCGTCCATGAAGACCAGCGTGTAGGCGCCCTTGACCTGCGGGAGCAGCTCGGCGGCCGCGTCTTCGACGGAACGGGTGCGGTCCTGCGCGAGCAGCGTGGTCAGGACCTCGGTGTCGGTGGTCGCGCGGATGGAACCGGGCTCAAGCCGCTGGGCCAGCTCCGGGGTGTTGATGAGGTTGCCGTTGTGGGCCAGCGCGAGCCCGCCCACGTCGGTCGAGCTCAGCGTGGGCTGCGCGTTCTCCCACACACTGGATCCGGTGGTGGAGTAGCGGCAGTGACCGATCGCCAGGTGGCCGCGCAGGGTGCTCAGCACCGACTCGTCGAAGACCTGGGCCACCAGGCCCATGTCCTTGTAGACGAGAATGCGGCTGCCCTCGCTGGCCGCGATGCCCGCGGACTCCTGCCCGCGGTGCTGCAACGCGTACAGCCCGTAGTAGGTGAGTTTGGAAACTTCCTCGCCCGGAGCCCAGACGCCGAAGACGCCACAGGCGTCTTTAGGTGCGCGGTCGTGGGGGTCCAGGTCATGGCCGAGCCGGCCGTCGCCCTTCAGCACATGCCTCAGTCTAGGTCGGCGGCTTCCGTGCTCGCACACCCGGGGGCGATATCGGGGCCTCCGCCCCGCCTCTCACCTGGAGCTTTGACGCATGGTGACCCAAGGTTGGACACGGTATTACCGTGTCGCGCGGTTTAACGGACCCCTTCCGCGAAAGGGTGAAGTATCCGGCATGCTGACCCGGCGGGAGACGCAGACGTGAGCACACCTGGGGACCCGAACGAGCCCCGCCAGGGGCAGGACCCGCGCGAAGGCCGCCACGACGAGGGGGAGCCCGCGTGGTGGAGTGAGGGCATGCCGCCGGAGGAGCCGACCCGCGGTGACGAACCGTCCAGGGGCAGCGAGCCGGCGCAGGGGGAGGAGCCGCACCCGGGCGGGGAGCCGATCGCGCCCAGGCCGCCCGTGGCGCCGCAGCCGGGCGCGCCTGAGCCCGACGTGCCGCCGACGCACGAGCCGAGGCCGGCCGACGGGCCGTCCCATCCCGATCTGCCCACCTCGCCGGAGACGCCGCCGCCCGCGACGGGCGGAGACACCGGGCCGACGACCCCGACGACGCCGACGACCACGCCGCCCGCCGGTGGCGCGGACGCCGAGTCGACGCAGGTGTTCCCGGTGCCCGGCGCGACTCCGTCCTATCCGGGCTGGAGCGGGACGCCGCACGAGGAGGAGCCGCCGCCCAGGCCGGCGCCCTCCCGCTACGAGCAGGGCCCGTCCGGCCCCTCAGGCCCGTCCCAAGGCCCCTCAGGTCCGCCCCAGGGCCCGCCGTACGGCGGCCAGGAGGGTCCGTCGTACCAGGGCGGCCCGCCGCGGGACCAGGACCCGACCGTGCCCGGCACGACCCCCTCCAGCCCGTACGGCGGCCCGCCCGGCTACCCCCCGCCCCCGGGATCGCCCTACGGCGCCCAGCCGTCCCCGTACGGCGGATACCAGCAGCCGCCCCCCGGCAGCGGCCTGGCCACCGCCTCGCTCGTCCTCGGCGTGGCCAGCCCGTTCCTGGTCTTCGTCTGCTTCACCGGCCTCATCACGGCCATCCTGTCGATCGTCTTCGGCTGCGTGGCCCTGGTCAGGCAGGTCGGCAGGGGCCGCGCCATCGCCGGCATCGTGATCAGCATCCTGTCGCTGATCCTCTTCGCGATCGTGGCCATCTGGTTCTGGAACGTGGTGCAGGAGTGCGCCCACCTGGACGGCCAGCTCGCCGACCGCTGCTTCGAGTCGAAGTTCCCCTGGATGAACGGCAGCCGCTAGAGCGGCAGGTGCGCTGACAGGTCGGCTCGCGCCCCGCTGGCGGAGATGGCGCCTTTGGCCATGGCCTCGTCCCAGGTCAGGCGGCCCAGGGCGAGTTCGATCCAGGTCCGCCCGTCGGTCTCGACCACGTTCGGCGGGGTGCCGCGGGTGTGGCGGGGCCCCGCGATGGCCTGGACGGCCGCGTACGGGGGCACGCGCACCTCGACGGTCCTTCCCGGCGCGGCTGTCGCGAGCCGGTCGAGCAGGTGGCGTACGGCCTGCCTGGCCGCGTCGCGCTCGGGCTTCAGCCCCCGGTCGTAGGCGGCCAGCACGGCGGCCACGAGTGCTTCGGGCAGGGCGGACGCCGGGCCGTCGTAGGGCGGCTCGTCGAGGGCGACGAGCTGGGCGTCGAGGGCCGATCTCAGCTTCTCCGGATCCATCTTGCGTGGTGACACCCCACCATTGTCTCCCGGGAAGCGTTCATCGAGATGGAGGTCGTCGTTCACCTCGGGTTTCGACAGTGACCGTAGCGTCCCCGCCGTACAACCGCGCCCATTGATGGAGGACCTGTGGCGAACCCCGACGCGGGACGGCGGCTGCTGCCGCTGCTGTCCACCCCGCACAAAGGTGGCCGATCCGCGCTGACGTGTCAGTTCCGCTGCGGCAACGCGTGCGCGCATGACGTGGCCAACACCAGCGGCAACGCCTACTTCGGCGACGTGGTGCGCGAGGCGATGTCGCGGCGCGGCGTGCTGCGGGCGGGCGCGCTGGGCGCCCTCGTGGCCGGCGCGGGGGTGGCGGGCGCGGGCGTCCCGGCCTTCGCGGACGAGCCCGCGGAGGCCGCCAGGGGAAAGGGGCACGGCAGCGGCGACCTGCGCTTCACGCCCGTGCCGCCGAACAAGGAAGACGCGCTGAGCATCCCGGACGATTACCGTTCCTCCGTGGTGGTGCGCTGGGGCGATCCGGTGCTGCCCGACGCACCGGAGTTCGACTTCGACAACCAGAGCGCCGACGCCCAGAACAAGCAGTTCGGCTACAACTGTGACTACGTGACGCTGCTGCCCATGGGCAAGGACCGGGCGCTGCTCTGGGTCAACCACGAGTACACCGACGAGAGCCTGATGTTCCGCGGCTACACCGGCGGCGCGGAGGCGACCGAGGAGCAGATCCGGATCGGGCTGGCCGCGCACGGCGGCTCGGTCGTGGAGATCGAGCGCTCCGGCGGCAAGGGCGAGTGGAAGCTGGTCACCAGGGGCCGCCGCCGCTACAACCGGCGCATCACGGCCCAGACGAAGATGCGGTTCAGCGGCCCGGCGGCGGGGCACGCCCTGCTCAGGACCGCGGCCGACCCCAAGGGCGTCGGGCCCGTCGGCATGCTGAACAACTGCTCGGGCGGCACCACCCCGTGGGGCACGGTGCTGACCGCCGAGGAGAACTTCGACCAGTACTTCGTCAACGGCGACAAGGTGCCGGCGGAGCAGAAGCCGTACATCACCCGCTACACGATCCAGACCGGCGTGCCGTCGAGCAGCCGCAGGTTCGACCGCGTCGAGGAGCGCTTCGACCTGGAAAAGCACCCGAACGAGGCCAACCGGTTCGGGTGGATCGTGGAGATCGACCCGTTCGACCCCGACTCCACGCCGATCAAGCGCACCGCGCTCGGGCGGTTCAAGCACGAGGCCGCCAACACGACGCTGGCCCGTGACGGCCGCCTGGTCGTCTACATGGGTGACGACTCGCGCTACGAGTACATCTACAAGTTCGTCTCCAAGGAGCGCTACAAGCCCGGTTTCGACCGGCACAACCGCACGCTGCTGGACGAGGGCACCCTGTACGTGGCCAAATTCACCGGCGACAGCCCGGCGTCCGAGATCGACGGCTCCGGCAAGCTGCCCGCGGACGGTGAGTTCGACGGCTCGGGCGAGTGGATTCCGCTGGTCTCGGGCGACAAGTCGTACGTGGACGGCATGTCCGCCGCCGAGGTGCTCGTCCACACCCGCTCGGCCGCCGACAAGGTCGGCGCGACCAAGATGGACCGCCCAGAGGACATGGAGCGCAACCCGGTCACCGGCGGCGTGTACGTGGCCCTGACCAACAACACCAACCGCACCGCGGCCGAGGCGGACGAGGCCAATCCGCGTTCCGCGAACAAGCACGGCCACGTCTTGGAGATCGTGGAGCGGCGCGGCGACGCCGGGGAGAAGCGGTTCGCCTGGTCGATCCCGCTGGTCTGCGGCGACCCGAACGACGCCGCCACCTACTTCGCCGGCTACGACAAGAGCAAGGTCTCGCCGATCTCCTGCCCGGACAACGTCACGTTCGACAAGGACGGCAACCTCTGGATCTCCACGGACGGCAACGCGCTGGGCACGAACGACGGCCTGTTCGTGATGCCGGTCAAGGGCAAGGAGCGCGGCCACCTGCGCCAGTTCCTCACCGTGCCGGTCGGCGCCGAGACCTGCGGCCCGCTCGTCACGGCCGACCAGCGCAGCGTCTTCGTGGCGGTGCAGCACCCGGGCGAGACCGACGGGGCGAGCCCGGAGGAGCCGAGCAGTCACTGGCCTGACGGAGACCAGCCGCGCCCGTCGGTCGCGGTGGTCTGGCACGGGCAGGGCAAGAAGATCGGCGCTTGACCTCAGGTTAACTTGAGGTCGTAGGGTCCGTGCCATGAGCATGGAAGTGACGGCCTGGCACCAGCTGTACTCGATGAACAACCAGCCGCAGCGTCGCAGTGTTTCGAGGGCGACGCTGCGGCGCATCGGCGGCTTCGCCCGCCCGCACCGCCGCAGGCTGGCGTGGTTCCTCGTGCTGAGCGTCGTGACGGCCGCCCTGGCGGTGGGCGCGCCGCTGCTCGCGGGCCGGGTGGTCGACGCCATCTTCACCGGCGAGCCGCTCCAGGTGGTCGTCACCGTGGCGCTGGCCATCGCCGCCCTGGCCATCGCGGAGGCCGGCCTGGGGCTGGTGAACCGGTGGCTGTCGGCGGGCCTGGGCGAGAGCCTCATCCTCGACCTGCGCACGGCCGTCTTCGACCACGTGCAGAAGATGCCGATCGCGTTCTTCACCAGGACCCGCACCGGCGCGCTGGTCAGCCGGCTCAACAACGACGTGATCGGCGCCCAGCGGGCCTTCACCGACACGCTGTCGGGCGTGGCGGGCAACCTCGTGACGCTCGTGCTGACGCTGATCGCGATGATCGGCATCTCCTGGCAGATCACCCTGCTCGCGCTGCTGCTCCTGCCCGTCTTCGTGCTGCCGGCCCGGCGGATGGGCACCAGGATCGCCCGGCTGCGGCGCGAGGCGGCCGACCTCAACGCGGCCATGGCCACGCAGATGACCGAGCGCTTCTCCGCGCCGGGCGCGACGCTGGTCAAGCTGTTCGGCCGGCCCGCGCACGAATCCACCGAGTTCGCGAGCAGGGCCAGCAGGGTCCGCGACATCGGGGTGCGCTCGGCGATGACCCAGTCGGCCTTCGTGACCGCGCTGACGCTGGTCTCCGCGCTGGCCCTGGCCCTCGTGTACGGCCTGGGCGGCTTCTACGCCCTGCGCGGACAGCTGGCCCCCGGCGCCCTGGTGGCCATGGCCATGCTGCTCACCCGCCTCTACGCGCCCCTGACCGCGCTGGCCAGCGCCCGCGTGGACGTCATGAGCGCGGTCGTCAGCTTCGAGCGCGTCTTCGAGGTGCTCGACCTCAAGCCGCTCATCCAGGACCGGCCGGACGCCCGCGAGGTGCCCGAGGGCCCGGTCTCGGTCGAGTTCGACGACGTGCGCTTCGCCTACCCCTCGGCCGACAAGGTCTCGCTCGCCTCACTGGAGGAGGTCGCCACGCTCGACTCGCGCGGCGGCGAGGAGGTGCTGCACGGCATCTCGTTCCGGGCCGAACCCGGCCAGATGGTGGCGCTGGTCGGCTCGTCGGGAGCGGGCAAGTCCACGATCGCCCAGCTGCTGCCCCGCCTGTACGACGTCGACTCGGGCGCCGTCCGGCTCGGCGGCGTGGACGTACGCGACCTGAGCGCCGACTCCATCCGCGACACGCTCGGCATGGTCACCCAGGACGGCCACCTGTTCCACGAGACCATCCGCGCCAACCTGCTGCTGGCCAGGCCGGAGGCGAGCGAGGACGAGCTCTGGGACGCGCTCTCCCGCGCCCGCCTGGCCGCCCTCATCGAGTCGCTGCCCGACGGGCTCGACACGGTCGTCGGCGAGCGCGGCTACCGCCTGTCGGGCGGCGAGCGCCAGCGCCTGACGATCGCCCGGCTGCTGCTGGCCAGGCCCAGGGTGGTCATCCTGGACGAGGCCACGGCGGCGCTCGACTCGACCTCGGAGGCGGCCGTGCAGGCGGCGCTGGGCGAGGCGCTGGCCGGCCGGACCGCCGTGGTGATCGCGCACCGGCTCTCCACGATCAGGGCCGCCGACGTCATCCTCGTCATCGAGGACGGGCGGGTGGCCGAGCGCGGCACGCACGCCGAGCTGCTCGCCACCGGCGGCCGCTACGAGGAGCTCTACCGCACTCAGTTCGAGGACCCCACGACGGCGGGCGCGGCGGCCTGAGGCTCCTCAGGCTCGGCCCGGTCGCGCAGCGACCAGAGCGCGATCGGGATCGCCGCCACCACCACGACGGCCGCGATGACCAGCGTGAACTGGTAGGCGTCGAGGAAAGCAGCCAGCGGCGGCAGGTCGCTGCCGCTCTGCCTGGAGCTGAGGAACGCGCCCAGCACGGTGATGCCGAGCAGCCCGAACACCTCGCGGGAGACGTTGAGCACGCCCGAGGCCACCCCGGCGCGGGCCTTGGGCATGCCGCCCAGCACGGCGGAGGTCAGGGGGACGAGCAGGCCGCCGCCGAGGCCGTACAGGAGGAACCAGGGGGCGACGTCGGGAAAGCCGCCGTCGGCGCCGACGCGGGAGATCAGGAAGATCGCCGCGCCCATGAGCGCCATCCCGAGCGCCACCGTGCGGCCGATGCCGAGCGCGGCGCTGATCCGCTGCGACAGGAGCGCGACCACGGCCATGGTCAGCGCCATCGGCACGAACGACGCGCCCGCCTCGGTGGGGGTGAAGCCGAGCACGTTCTGCAGCCACAGGGCGCTGAAGAAGTAGATCCCGAACACCCCGAACGACCAGATCCCGCTGGTCAGCAGCCCGCCGCTGAACACCCGCGACCTGAACAGCGACACCGCCACCATCGGTTCGGCGGCGCGCGACTCGGCCAGCACGAACGCCACGGCCGCGACCACGAACACGCCCGCCGCGGCCAGGATCGCGGGTGAGGTCCAGCCGGCGCTCTCGCCCTCGATGAGCGCGTACGTCAGGGCGAAGAGCGCCACCGCCGAGGTGACCAGGCCGGGCACGTCGAGGTTGTGGCGCACCCGCTCGAACGCGGGCCTGACCGCCCACAGCGCCAGCCCGGCCGTCACGACGCCGATGGGGACGTTGACCAGGTAGATCCAGCCCCAGTGCAGGTTCTCGCTGATGAAGCCGCCCACGACCGGCCCGAGCGCCATCGACAGCGCTCCCGCCATGCTCCAGATGCCCACGGCCCTGCCGCGCTCATCGGGGTCGGGGAAGATCTGGCTGATCAGCGCGAGCGCGGTGGGGGTGAGCAGGGCCGCGCCCACGCCCTGCACGGCTCGCGCCGCGATCAGCATGTCGCCCGAGGTGGCCAGTCCGGCCGCCAGCGAGGCCACGGTGAAGACGGCCAGGCCGCCGAGGAAGACCCTGCGGGCGCCGTACACGTCGGACAGCCGGCCGCCGGCCAGCATGAGGCCGGCGAAGACCAGGATGTACGAGCTGACGATCCACTCCAGGCCCGAGATTGTCAGGCCCAGGTCCCGCTGGATCGTGGGCAGGGCGACATTGCCCACGTTGTTGTCCAGATAGGTCATGAAGGTGCCTAGTGTCACCGCCGCCAAAGCCCACCATCGCATGAAATATCCTCCTATACGCTGTACTTGTACGTCGTATAGTTGAACTTGTACGTCGTATAGTTGTCAACCGTGATGGGAAAACTGACCGCGCGGGCGATCGCGGAACGGGCCCTGGAGATCGGCGACGCCGAGGGCCTCGAAGCCGTGACCATCCGCCGCCTGGCCACCGACCTCGGCGTGACCCCGATGGCCCTCTACTGGCACTACAAGAACAAGGAGCAGTTGCTCGTCGGCATGGCCGACCACCTGATCGGCGGCTTCGCGCCCAAGCCCGCCGACGAGCGCCCCTGGCAGGACCAGCTCCGCGACCTGGTCGAGGGCCTGATCAGGACACTGCGCACCCACCCCTGCGCCAAGGGCATCCTGGAGCAGATCGACCCGGTCGAGGTGGAGCACTTCCTGGCCGTCTGGGACCGCGCGCTCGGGCTGGCCCGTACGGCCGGCTTCACCGTGGACGAAAGCTGCCTGATCACCAAATACCTCCTGCAGAGCGCCATCTCCATCGCGGACGCGCCCGTCCACGTCCGGGCCGACTGCGAGTGGGAGGAGCAGGTGCGGATCAAGCAGGTGGGCCTGCAGTCGCTGCCCGTGCAGCGCTACCCCCACCTGGTGGAAGGCGCCTCCTCACTGGCCGGCGGACTGGCTCCCAGCCTGTACGACACCTTCGGCGTCGACCTCGTCCTGTCCGGCATCGAGGCGCTGGCGGCCAGGCGTTAGGGTCGTGATCATGCCCTTCGAGCTGATCTGCGAGATCGAACCCCCGACCAAGCCCGATCTGAAGCACGTCAGGCACCAGATCGGCACGATGAGCACGATCGCCCACTCGTTCCTCATCCCCGACAACCACATCGGCCGCGCCACCGTCTCCAGCGTGGCCGTGGCCCACGAGGTCGAGGCCATGGGCGGGCGCGGCATCGCCTGCCTCAACTCGCGCGACCGCAACCTGCTCGGCTTCCGCCGCGACCTCCTCACGGCGGCGGCGTACGGGGTCGAGCGGTTCCTGTTCGTCTACGGCGACAAACCGACGAGCGGTAACCGGACGAGCGATCTGACGGTGCGCTCGATGATCGCGGAGGCGCGCGAGTTCTCACCCGGCTTCCGCGTGGGCGCCGCCGCCGCGCTGCGCCCGCTTCCGGCTTGGAAGCTCCAGGCCGACTTCCTGTTCAGCCAGGTCAGCTACTCGGTCGAGGCGCAGGTGCGCTGGCGCGAAGAGCACCCCGCCGACGTGCCCGTCTACGCCGGCGTCATGGTCCTGGCCAGCGAGCGGCACGCCCGCACCCTGGCCGCCGCCATCCCCGACATCGCCCTGCCCGAGGATCTGGTGCACCGGGTGGCCGCCGACCGCATGGCGGGCGTGGAGGCGGCCTGCGAGCAAGTGCTGGCCCTGCGCGACTCGGGCGCCTTCGCCGGCGTCCACCTCATCCCGGTCTCCCGCTACCGCGACGTCGAATCCAGACTGGCCCCGGCCCTCAAATAAGCCCGAGCTTCAGCATCAGCGCCCGATCAAGATCGGCACACTCATGCGCTTCCAGCGCGCCCTTGAACTCCCCGAGTCTTGATGGGGAAACGGAGTAGATCTGATCCGTCAGGACTCGGGACTTCGTTCCGTTGAATTCGATCTCCAGCCGGTAGACGGCAGGCCCAGCGCTCGTTGAGGTCATCGCTATGGTCAACGTGCTCGTGGTGAAGCGGTCCGACTGAATGATCACACCGTAGCGCCGCCCCTGTTGCTCGTGGTCGCGGGTCCCTGGCAGGGCCTTGAGCTCGTAGATCGCGCCCCGAAATATCACTCGGCTACGCCCATGAAGCGCTGGATCGCCAACATCTCGGCCTGATCGTCAGGGTCGTTGCGCAGTCGGTCCGCGTCCGCTGTGGCCTGGTTGAGTAGCATTTCCTTGTAAGTGTGGAGCAGGGCGTAACGAACCGCCTCAGAGCGGCTTCTCGTCTCCCCTGCGAGCGCACGCAGGGCCGTCTCCATGGCTTCGTCGGTGCGTACGTTAAGCGTTCCCATGGCCTAAGTGTAACACGGTCTGTAATACATCAGCGACGTGGTGAGCGGGCGAGGGCGGCCAGGGCGGTGCCGGTGAGGGCTACGGCGAAGAGGACACCGTACGCGCGCTGGAACCCGTCCATGAGCTGCCCCACCGCCACCGGCGAGAGCGTGGACAGCGTGCCCGCGTACACCTGCGCCCGCAGCGCCGGGCCCACCGACGCGGTCAGGACGCTGAGTGACAGGCCGACGCTGATCACGATGCCGACGTTCATCACCATGACCCGGAAGCCGTTGACCACTCCCAGGCTGCCGGCCGGCAGCGCCCGCATGACCTGCGTCGTGTTCCCGGTCAGGAACGTTCCGCTGCCGCAGCCGGCCACGAACAGCCCGCCCCCGATCACCCAGTACGGCGTCGCCGGATCGGCCGCCAGCGCCAGCACGCCGAGCCCGGTCGTGCTCATCGCCGCCCCCACGATCGACAGCGCGTACGGCGACACCCGCCGCCCCAGCATGCCCACGAGCGGGGAGGCCAGCCCGATCCCGACCGGCACCGGCAGCACGCTCAGCCCCGCCTCGAACGCGTCCAGGCCCTTGGCCGCCTGGAAGTACAGCGCCACCACCAGGATCAGCGCGGAACGGGCCAGCGCGTTGCAGAAGGAGGCCAGGTTCGCGCAGGCCAGCAGCCGCCCGCCGAACAGCCGCAGATCCAGCACCGGGCTGGGGGAGCGCCGCCCGGCCAGCACGATGAGCGGCACCAGCAGCACGAAGACCCCCGCCCCAATCAGGAACACAGGGCTGGACAGCCCGCCGGAGCCGGCCTCCGACAGCGCCAGCAGCAGCGCCGACAGCGCCGCGAACACCAGCAGGTTGCCCAGCGCGTCCACCGGCGCCTTCGGCCTCCTGGGCATCTTCCGCAGCAGGCCCGCGCCCACGGCGAGCGCGATCAGCCCGGCGGGCACGTTGATCCAGAAGATCCACTGCCAGCCGGCCGTCTCCGCGATCAGCCCGCCGAGCGTGGGCCCCGCGAGCTGGGCCACCGACAACGTGCCGATGTAGACGCCCATGCCCTGGCTGAGCCGGTCGGGCGGGAAGGCGTCGGTGATGATCACAGTGCCGTTCGCCAGGATCATGGCCGCGCCGACCGCCTGCAAGGCCCGCGTCCCGATGAGGAACCACACGTCCGGCGACAGCCCCGCCAGCAGCGAGGCGAGCGTGAACAGGGCGAACCCCGTCAGATAGACCTCACGCCGGCCGAGCAGGTCCGCCACGCGGCCGAAGAACACCAGGCTCGCGGTGTTGACCAGCAGGAACGCCAGCAGGATCCAGGTCGACTCCAGCGCACTGGCCCCGAAGTGCCGCACGACCGTCGGCAGGGCCACGTTGAGCGTGCTGCCGGCCACGCCGATGAGGACGATGCCCAGGCTGGTGACCGCGCACACGCGCCAGGCGTAACGCAGGCGGGTGTCGTCCTGGGGGGTGACGGCGGGCATGCCCTCCACTATGACGTACGACGTACGTCCGATTTGTACCAGGGGTCACCTGGCTCGCTTGCGCAACCCCTCAAGGTCGTGGATCACCACGCGCCGCCTGCCGGTCTCGATCAGGCCCCGGTCGCGCAGCGTGCGCAGCGCCTTGCTGACGGCCTCGCGGGAGGCGCCGGTCCAGCCGGCCAGCTCGTCCTGCGACAGGGGCAGCGCGACACGCACGCCGCTGTTGGTCTTCTCGCCGTAGCGCTCGGCCAGCTCAAGCAGCCGGGTGGCGACCCGGCCCGTGGTGTCGAACGCGCCGTACTCGATTCGCTTCCTGTCGGCGTCGCGCAGCCGCCCGCTGACGAGCTTCATCAGCAGCACCGCCACGCGCCCGTGGGACTCCAGGAACGTGGAGAAGTCGCGCACCACGATGCCGGAGATCGGCTCAAGCGCGGTGACCGTGGTCGAGCGGGGGGATCCGTCGATGGCCGAGAGCTCGCCCAGCAGCGCGCCGGGACCGCGTACGGCCAGCACCACCTCGGTGCCGCCGCTGGTGTGGGAGGAGCACTTGACCCGGCCCTCCATCAGCAGGAGCACCCAGTCGGACGTGTCGCCCTCGGTCATGATGGTGGTGCCCCGATCCCAGCGCCTCGGCCGGCCGGCCGAGCGCAGGGCGTCGACCTCTTCCGGGGTCAGCATGGAAAGAAACTCACCGGGCTCTGGATCCATGCGCCTGATTATGTCGGTACGGCTATCACCGTTCTATGTCATTTCGGTCAGAACATAGGCCTCGACGAGCTCTTCCTTGCCCTTGAGGCTGAGTCTTCCCAGCGGCGTCACCGTGGCGTCATCGCCCAGTTGCCGCAGCGTCGTCTCGCCGATCACGACCGTGCCGGGCTCGGCCACGCCCTGGAGCCTGGCGGCCACGTTGACGCAGTCGCCCATCGCGTTGAAGCCGCGCAGCTCCGGGCTGCCGATGTTGCCGACGAGCGCGGGACCGGTGTTGACGCCCACCCGGAACGTCGGCCACTCGATGTCGTCCTCCCGCTTCCACGACATCTCCTCGGCGATCTCGGACGCGGCCCGCTGCATCGCGAGCGCCGCCTTGCAGGCCGACCGCGCGTGCCCCGTCTGCGTGGCCGGCGCGTTGAACAGGGCCAGCAGCGCGTCACCGACGAACTGCACGATCGTGCCGCCGTTGTCGAGGATGCGGGGCACCGCGGCCGTGTGGTAGCGGTTGAGCATCTCGACGATCTCGCCGGGCGTGACCTTCTCCGAGAACGTGGTGAAGCCCTTGAGGTCGGCGAAGAGCGCGGTCAGCTCCTTCACCTCGCCGCCCAGCGCCGCCTGCCGCGGGTCGGCCAGCAGCGCGTGGGCCACGTCGGGCGACATGTACTGGTGGAAGAGCGTGTGCAGCTCCTGGTAGAGGCGGGCGTTCTCCAGCGAGATGGACAGCTGGCCGGCCAGCGTGGCGGCGAGCGCCTCGTCCTGGTTGGTCCGCCCGATCGGCACCTCCAGCACGCCCGCCAGGTTGCCCTTGACGGTCAGCGGGAAGGCCAGCAGCTGGTCACGCCTGATGGGGTTGCCGTCGGCGAACTGGTAGTCGCGCGAGCCGATCTGGGTGCGGCCGTCGGCCACCAGCGCGATCTTGACATCGCCGTACGCCTGCCGCACCCGTTCGAGCGACGAGGTCAGCAACTGGTCCTCCGGCAGCCCGATCCTGGTCTGGGCGCTCACCGACACCAGCGCGGCCAGCCGCTCCGACAGCGCCCGCTCGTTGGCCAGCGCCTCGCCCGCCCGGTCGAGCACCGCCGCCTGGCCCTCGTTGAGCCGGAACTTGCCCGACAGCCGGGTCGCGGCCAACGGCTCGCCCCTGCGTACGTGCTCGACCATCTCCTCCAGCGCCTTGTCGTAGTCGCGCTGAATGCGCCGCACGGTCGCCGACAGCGCCACCGAGTCGAACAGCCCCGCGCTCGACCCCTCCCGCCGGAACTGCAGGTAGGAGCTGTAGGCCACGAAGACGAAGGCGAAGACGAGCAGGATGTGCCATTCCCACCAGGACAGGTGCCAGTTGAGCTGGGACATGCCCGCGACCATCGACTCGGCCAGCAGCGCGTAGGCGGTGATCAGGCTGATCAGCATCGCCGAAGGCCGCCGCCGGTGGAGCAGGAACATCATCACGCTGGCCGCCGCGTACAGCAGCAGCCCCGGCACCGACGCCCACGCCAGCCAGGTCATCGGCGACTCAAGAGGCGGCTCGCTGAGCGAGGTCAGGCCGGGCACCAGCGAGGTCACGCCCCAGAGCACCATGATGCCGACGAGCGCGGCGCGCACGAAGTGTTGCGCGCCCAGCACCGCCTTGGCCTGCTGCTCGCCGAGCGGCAGCGCGGAGGCGAACGCGAACAGCGCCGCGATCGACAGCCCCACCTGCTGGCCGATGTCGAACCCGACGGAGCCGGTGTCGAGGATCACCTTCGGGGTGGACAGCCCGTGCAGGAAGAAGAACCCGGCGCTGGTCAGGAAGACCATGGAGACCAGGAACAGCCGCGCGTCCTGCCGTCGGCGCGAGGACTCGCTGATGAGGACGCCGAGCACGACGTTGACCCCGGCCACCAGGATGATCATCCAGAAGTGGCTGGCGTTGTGCTGCCAGGGGATGTTGAGGTGGGGCTGGGCGAGCAGGAGCCAGAGCCCGAGCATGGGCACGACGAGGTGGATTCCCCACACCACGCCGCGCACGGGCTGGGTGGCGGGCGGGAGATAGGACGCGGGAGCGGGGGTTGGCACAGATCGATTATCCACGCTCGCTCGCTGTCGCGACTGCGTCGTTTTACTCACCCTCGGTACCGACAAACCGTCAACAACCTCAGTAACCCTCTGTTTTGTGACCAATGCGTTACGTAATCAGTGTCACCCTTTGGAACGTTTGAAGCGTGAATCTCATGCATCCCATGAGCATCACCAAACCCTCTGGAGGGGAATCGTGCCTAGCCAGGTTCGCCGCGGGCGTACGCTCACGCTCGCCACCGTGGGGGCGCTCGCCGCCTCGCTCCTCGCCACCGGCGGCGTCGCCACCGCCTCGTCCGCCGTCTCCGCCGCCGCCTCGGTGGGCGCCACGGCCGGCACGGTGGTCGCGTGCGTGCACAGGAAGTCGCGTTACGTCCGCATCGTCAACGCCACGGCCAAGTGCAGGAAGACCGAGGTACGCGTGCTCATCGGCGGGGGCGGCACGTCCACGACCGGCCAGACGGGCAGCCAGGGCCCCGCGGGCCCCGAAGGTCCCCAGGGCCCGCAGGGGCCGCAGGGCCTCAAGGGCGACCGTGGCCAGCACGGCAGGCCCGGGCCGCAGGGCAAGCAGGGCGTGGCCGGTCCTCAGGGCCCTCAAGGACCGCAGGGCGAGCAGGGTCCGAAGGGCGAGCAAGGCCTCAAGGGTGACCAGGGCCCTAAGGGCGAGCAGGGTGAGCCGGGCAAGCCGGGCGCGCAGGGCGAACCCGGCAAGCCCGGCACTGCAGGTCCGAAGGGCGACACCGGCCCCCGCGGCCTGCAAGGCCCCAAGGGCGACACCGGCCAGCGCGGCCCGCAGGGGCCCCAGGGCCCGAAGGGCGAGCCCGGCGGCGGCGCGGCCTACACCACCTACGTCGTCAGCGACCGGTTCAACGGCAACTCCGGCACGGCGAACTGCAAGAAGGGCGACGCCGTGACCGGCGGCGGCTTCCAGGTGGACTCGCGCTACCAGGTGACCAGCAGCATGCCGACGGGCGGCGGCTGGTCGGTCGCCATCACCAAGGCCGACTTCAAGGCCGCCGACGGCCAGGCCGGCTCGCAGATGTCGGGCGGCGGCAGCGGCGGTGGCACGGTCTACGCCGTCTGCCTGGAGAAGAAGTAACGACCACGCCGGCAGGCGTCCAAGCGCCTCACGACCAGAAGGAAGGGGCCCGCACGTGCGCGTGCCGCCCGCCGGACACAGGCCGGCACCCAGGTGCTGTGGGTGGCGGCCGTCGGACGGTGGCGGGCACGGACAAGTGGTGATCGTCGGACAGGCGTCGGCACATGCGCCTGACGCCCGTCAGGCGGTCACGGCACGTGCGGGATTGCGGTCGTGGGTGACAGGGCCGGTACGGATCTCCGTACCGGCCCTGGATAACCATGGGAAAGACCGCTTCTGAAAGAAGGGCCTCAGCCGAACAGTGCCGGCAGCGCCGCCGTGTGCGTCTCCCGCAGCTCCTCGACGGGAACCTCGAACACGTCCTTGACCACCAGCGCGCTCCCGCCGGTCATCCCGAGCCCGTAGCAGGGCACGTCGTGCCGCCCGCACAGCGAGGCGAACTCGGCGTACGCCTCGGGCCGCACGGCGACGAGCGCCCGCGACGCCGACTCGCTGAACAGGTCGGTGAAGGCGTCTCCGGTCAGCTCCACCGTCGCCCCGACGCCCCGCGCCAGGCACGACTCGGCCAGCGCGACGGCCAGCCCGCCGTCCGACAGGTCGTGAGAGCCCGCGAGCAGCCCGCGCCGAGCGGCCTCGACCAGGACGGTGGCCAGCGCCTTCTCCGCCTCCAGGTCGGCCCTGGGCGGCAGCCCGCCCAGGTGGCGGTGGGCGACATGCGCCCACTCGGAGCCGCCGAACTCGTCGCGGGTGTCGCCCAGCAACACGACCCGCAGCCCCTCGGCGACGAACCCCGTCGGCACCCGCGCGGCCACGTCGTCGATCACGCCGAGCACGCCCACGACCGGCGTCGGGTGGATCGCCGTCGAGCCCGTCTGGTTGTAGAAGGAGACGTTTCCGCCGGTCACCGGCACGCCCAGGGCCCGGCAGGCGTCCGCGAGACCGCGCGTGGCCTCAGCGAACTGCCACATGACCTCGGGGTCTTCGGGGGAGCCGAAGTTGAGGCAGTTGGTGACGGCCAGCGGATTGGCACCGGTGACGGCCACGTTGCGGTACGCCTCGGCGAGCGCGAGCTGCGCCCCCGCGTACGGGTCGAGCTTGGCGTAGCGCCCGTTGCCGTCGGTGGCCAGCGCGATGCCCCTGGTCGTCGCCTCGGCGCCTTCCATGACCTCGGAGATGCGCACCATGCCCGCGTCGGCCGGCTGCGCCAGCACGGTGTTGGAGCGGACATAGCGGTCGTACTGGTCGGTCACCCACTCCTTGGAGGCCAGGTTGGGCGAGCCGAGCAGCTTGAGCAGCGTCTCGCGCAGGTCGGCGGGCCGCTCCAGCCGGTCGGGGGTGTCGGCGTTGAGCGCGGCCTGACCTGCGGGCTCGTGGAAGGGCCGCTCGTAGACCGGGCCCTCGTCGGCCGCGGTGCCCGGCGGGATGTCCACGATGACCTCGCCGTCCCAGGTCATGACCAGGCGGCCGGTGTCGGTGACCTCGCCGATGACGGCGGCGGGCACGTCCCACCGCTTGCAGATCGCCATGAACGCGGGGATGTCGTCGGGCCGGACCACGGCCATCATCCGCTCCTGCGACTCGCTCATGAGGATCTCCTCGGGCCTGAGCGAGGGGTCGCGGAGCGGGACCAGATTGAGGTCGACGGTCATGCCGCCGGTGCCCTTGGCGGCCAATTCGGTGGTGGCGCAGGAGACGCCGGCCGCGCCGAGGTCCTGGATGCCGACGACGACGTCGGCGGCGTAGAGCTCAAGGCAGCACTCGATGAGCAGCTTCTCCATGAACGGGTCGCCCACCTGCACGGCTGGCCGCTTGGCCTGCGACTCGTCCTCGAACGTGGCGCTGGCCAGCACCGAGGCGCCGCCGATGCCGTCGGGGCCGGTGGAGGCGCCGAACAGCACGACCTTGTTGCCCGGCCCCGGCGCGGTGGCCAGCTTGATCTGGTCTTTGCGCAGCAGGCCCACGCACAGGGCGTTGACCAGCGGGTTGCCGAGGTAGCAGGGGTCGAAGACGACCTCGCCGCCGATGTTGGGCAGGCCCAGGCAGTTGCCGTAGCTGCTGATGCCCTCGACCACGCCGGGCAGCACCCTGCGGGTGTCGACCGCGTCGGCGGCGCCGAAGCGCAGCGCGTCCATGACGGCGATCGGGCGCGCGCCCATCGACATGATGTCGCGCACGATCCCGCCGACGCCGGTGGCCGCGCCCTGGTGCGGCTCCACGTAGGAGGGATGGTTGTGCGACTCGATCTTGAACGTGGCCGCCCAGCCGTCGCCGATGTCGACCACGCCGGCGTTTTCTCCCATGCCCACCAGCAGCGCCTCGGAGGCGGGCGCCTTGGTGGCGAACTGCCGCAGATGCACCTTGGAGGACTTGTACGAGCAGTGCTCGGACCACATGACGCTGTAGATGGCCAGCTCGGAGCCGGTGGGACGGCGACCCAGGATCTCCTTGACCCGGTCGTACTCCTCGGACTTCATCCCCAGCTCGGCGAAGGGCATCGGCTCGTCGGGAGTCTCCGCGGCTCGCTTCACGCTGTCGGCCATGTGCCTGCCGGCTCCCTCGCTCACGTGTTCACCAGATTCTTCAGGATGGAGGTGAAGAAGCCCAGACCGTCGGTGCTCGGCGCTCCGACCAGCTCTTCGACCGCGTGCTCCGGGTGCGGCATGAGCCCGACCACGTTGCCCGCCTCGTTACGGATGCCGGCGATGTCGTTGAGCGAGCCGTTGGGGTTGCCGCCCACGTAGCGGAACACCACGTGGCCGCCCGCCTCCAGCGCCGCGAGCGTGTCGTCGGAGGCCACGTAGCGGCCCTCGCCGTGCTTGACCGGCAGCACGATCTCCTGGCCGGCCTCGAACGAGTTGGTCCAGGCGGTCGCGGTCTGCTCGACCCTGACCCGCTGGTCGCGGCAGACGTAGTGCAGCGAGGCGTTACGGGTCAGCGCGCCGGGCAGCAGATGCGCCTCGCACAGGATCTGGAACCCGTTGCACGTGCCGATCACCGGCAGCCCCGCCTTCGCGGCCGGGACGAGCTCCTCCATGAGCGGCGCGAAGCGCGAGATGGCCCCGCAGCGCAGATAGTCGCCGTAGGAGAAGCCACCGGGCAGGAAGACGGCGTCGACCCCCTTGAGGTCGCGGTCGGCGTGCCACAGCGGGACCGCCTGCGCGCCGACGAGGCGCACGGCTCTGGCTGCGTCCTGGTCGTCGAGAGTGCCGGGAAACGTGACAACGCCCACACGGGCAGCGCTCATGACAGTCGTCCCCTCCAGAGGAATGCGCGCGCCACCGCCCGATCGGGGTGGACGGCGGTGTCACCAGGTTATCGGGTGCTTCCCCATGGTCCGCATCGGCTCAGCCACGAGCGGACACGCAGGTCAGACCGCGGCCAGTTCACGCGGACGGGCTTGCGCCTCTTCGTCCCTGTCGAGCAGCTTGCGCAGATGGACGGTCGTGCCACGCCCCGGCGTGATGCCGAAGGAGATCTCGTCGACCACGGAGCGCATGATCAGCAGGCCGCGGCCATTTTCGGTGTCGGGAGGAGGGAACTGGCGCGGCATCGACGGCACGCCGGAGCCGTTGTCGGCCACGCGTACGTCGCAGTGGTCGGAGCCGATCGCGGCCGTCACCTCGTAGCGGTTGGCCGGCCCTCCGTGCCGGACCGCGTTGGAACACGCCTCGGAGACGGCGAGCAGCATGTCGGCGATGCACGTCTCACTCACGTTGAGTGAACGCATGGCGTCGCCTAGCACCCGCCTGACCATCGGTATGCCGATCGCATCCCGAGGCAGGGCCAACGAGAACTCAATATCCACCGGACTCCTCCGGGCTCCGGAATGTCACCTGGAGTAGGTTTCCCTGAGAAAACGGGGCTAACCGCAAAATCACGTTGTTGTTATTTACTGTTGGCAAGCCCGTGGCATTGTGGCACGGGCGAACCCGACTTTAACCGCCGCGGGGGAAATCCGGCGCCAAAAGTGCCTTCCCGGCCTCCGGCTCAGTCTTCGACCCTGACGGCGTAGTCCTCGATCACCGTGTTGGCCAGCAGTGTCTCGGCCATCTTGCGCACTTCCGCGAGCGCCGCCTCGTCGGCCGCGCCCTCGATCTCGACCTCGAAACGCTTGCCCTGGCGCACTGCGGAGACGCCGGAGAAGCCGAGCCTCGGCAGCGCTCTGGCGATCGCCTGGCCCTGCGGGTCGAGGATCTCGGGCTTCAACATGACGTCCACGATGACGCGGGCCACTGCGTTCCTCCTGGGAGCGGTGGGTGGATGGGAAGCACAGCCTACCGGCGCGTGTGGCTGCCGACACAACGGGAACGGGGAGGACATGGGGCTTGCGCACAGGGCTGTGACGTCTGCCACGATGGCCCCAACAGCGGGCGAACCACCACCTAACGGTTCGCCGCGAAGAAGGCTGGCCTAAGGTGGCAACCCCATCGACACCAGCCCCGACCAGCAGGAGTGGCATGACAACCGACGCCTCTCGTGGTGCTGAAGCACCTCCGGAGCTCGTCCAGCTGCTCACCCCCGAGGGCGAGCGGGTCGAGCACCCCGACTACGACATCGACCTGAGCGCGGAGGAGGTCCGGTCGCTCTACCGCGACCTGACGCTCGTCCGGCGCATCGACCTGGAGGCCGTGGCGCTGCAGCGCCAGGGCGAGCTGGGCATCTGGGCCTCGCTGCTCGGCCAGGAGGCCGCCCAGATCGGCTCGGGCCGCGCCCTGACCGACTCCGACATGGCCTTCCCCACCTACCGCGAGCACGGCGTCGCCTGGTGCCGCGACGTGGACCCGGTGAAACTGCTGGGGCTGTTCAGGGGGGTCAACCACGGCGGGTGGGACCCAGAGGAGCACAACTTCCACCTGTACACGATCGTGATCGGCAGCCAGACCCTGCACGCGGTCGGCTACGCCATGGGCATCCAGCGCGACGACGCCAACGCCGCCACGATCGTCTACTTCGGCGACGGCGCCACCTCGCAGGGCGACGTCAACGAGTCGTTCATCTGGGCCAGCGTGTTCAACGCGCCCATCGTGTTCTTCTGCCAGAACAACCAGTGGGCCATCTCCGAGCCGCTGGAGAAGCAGACCCGCATCCCGCTCTACCGCCGGGCCTCGGGTTTCGGCTTCCCCGGCATCAGGGTCGACGGCAACGACGTGTTCGCCTGCCTGGCCGTGACGCGCAAGGCGCTCGAAGCCGCCCGTACGGGGCAGGGTCCGACGCTCATCGAGGCGTTCACGTACCGGATGGGCGCCCACACCACCACCGACGACCCCACCCGCTACCGGGTGGCCAGCGAGCTGGAGGCGTGGAAGCTGAAGGACCCGATCGAGCGGGTCAAGGCCTACCTGTTCAAGAACGAGCTGGCCGACCAGGCGTTCTTCGACTCCGTCGACGCCGAGGCCGACCAGCTCGGGGCCGACCTGCGCAGGCGCTGCCTGGCCATGCCCGACCCCGAGCCGCTCGACATCTTCGACCACGTCTACCGCGAGCCCCACTCCCTGATCGACCGGGAGCGCGCCCAGTTCGCCGCGTACTTGGAGGGGTTCCGTGACTGAGTCGTACCGGCCTGCCGTCGTGGCGGTCGCGAAGGAGGCGTCGTGACGATCCTGAGTCTGTCCAAGGCGCTCAACGAGGGCATGCGCAAGGCCATGGAGGACGACCCCAAGGTCCTCATCATGGGCGAGGACGTCGGCAAGCTGGGCGGCGTCTTCCGGGTCACCGACGGCCTGCAGAAGGACTTCGGCGAGGACCGCGTGATCGACACGCCGCTGGCCGAGTCGGGCATCATCGGCACCGCGATCGGGCTGGCGCTGCGCGGCTACCGGCCGGTGTGCGAGATCCAGTTCGACGGGTTCGTCTTCCCCGCGGCCGACCAGATCATCACCCAGCTGGCCAAGATGCCGATGCGCTCGCTCGGCGCGATCAAGCTGCCCATCGTCGTCCGCATCCCCTGCGGCGGCGGCATCGGCGCGGTCGAGCACCACAGCGAGTCGCCCGAGGCGTACTTCACCCACACCGCGGGCCTGCGCGTCGTCGCCTGCTCCAACCCGGCCGACGCCTACACCATGATCCAGCAGGCCGTCCGCAGCGACGACCCGGTGGTGTTCTTCGAGCCCAAGCGCCGCTACTGGGAGAAGGCCGACATCGACACCACCTCCACCGACTGGTGGACGCCGCTGCACGCGGCCAAGGTGGTGCGGCCGGGCGCCGACGTCACGCTGCTGGCGTACGGGCCCATGGTCAAGACCTGCCTGGAGGCCGCCACGGCGGCCGAGGACGACGGGCGCTCGCTGGAGGTCATCGACCTGCGCTCGCTCAACCCGCTCGACGAGCCGGTGATCATGGAGTCAGTACGCCGGACGGGGCGGGTCGTGGTGGTCCACGAGGCGCCGGTCAACAGCGGCCTCGGGGCCGAGCTGGCGGCGCGCATCACCGAGGAGTGCTTCTACCACCTGGAGTCACCCGTGCTGCGGGTCGGCGGCTTCTCCACCCCCTACCCCCCGTCGAAGCTCGAAGAGCACTACCTGCCCGACCTGGACCGGGTGCTCGACGCCGTCGACCGGGTCTTCGGGTACTGAGGGGGTTGGCGATGCGACGCGAGTTCAAGCTGCCCGACGTCGGCGAGGGGCTGACGGAGGCGGAGATCCTCCGCTGGCACGTCAAGCCCGGCGACGCCGTCAAGGTCAAGCAGACCTTGGTGGAGATCGAGACCGCCAAGATGGCCGTCGAGCTGCCGAGCCCGTGGGACGGCGTGGTGGCGGCTCTCCTGGTGAACGAGGGTGACACGGTCGACGTGGGCGTCCCGATCATCGCCGTGGACACCTCGGAGCCCGGCGACGAGACCACCGCCGGCACGGGTGCGGGAGCCGCGGCCAGGAGCAAGGCCGAGGCGCTGGCCGACGACATGGTGCCGAGGCCGCCCGCCGAGGGCGCGGTCGAGCCGGGCGCCCACGGCAGCCCCGCCCCCAAGGAGGAGCGCCAGGCGGTCCTGGTCGGCTACGGCGTCAAGACCGGCGCCAGCAAGCGCCGCCCGCGCAAGGGCATCCCCGCCAACCCGGTCGCCAACCCGTCCAGGGTGGAGCTGGACACCCCACCGCCCCAGCCCGCTCCCCAGCCCGCCCCCCAGGCAGCCCCTCACGCGGCACCGGCCGGGACCCCCGCCCGGGTGGCCGTCCTGGCCAAGCCCCCGGTACGCAAGCTCGCCAAGGACCTGGGCGTCGACCTGACCACCATCACCGGCACGGGCCCGCAGGGCTCGATCACCAGGGACGACATCCAGGCGGCGGCCAGGGCCGAGGAGCCGGTGACCGCGCCGGTCCGAGCGCCCGCCCAGAAGGAGCGCGAGGAGCGCATCCCCGTCAAGGGCGTACGCAAGGCGACCGCCCGCGCCATGGTCACCAGCGCCTTCACCGCGCCCCACGTCACCGAGTTCCTCCAGGTGGACATGACGCTCACCATGGAGGCGGTCCGGCGGCTGCGCACCATGGAGGAGTTCGCCGAGGTCAAGGTCTCCCCGCTGCTCCTGGTGGCCAGGGCCGTGCTCACGGCGGCACGACGCCACCCGGTGATCAACTCCTCCTGGGACGAGGAGGCCCAGGAGATCGTGATCAAGCACTACGTCAACCTGGGCATCGCCGCCGCCACCCCGCGCGGCCTGGTGGTGCCCAACATCAAGAACGCCCACGAGCTGTCGCTCCCCGACCTGGCCAGGGCGCTGGCCCGGCTGGCGGAAACGGCCAGGGCGGGCCGCATGCAGCCGGCGGAGATGACCGGCGGCACCTTCACCATCTCCAACGTCGGCGTGTTCGGCGTCGACGGCGGCACCCCGATCCTCAACCCCGGCGAATCGGCCATTCTCGCCATCGGACAGATCAGGGACATGCCGTGGGTGGTGGACGGCGCGCTGGCGGTGCGCAAGGTGGCGACCCTGTCGCTCTCGTTCGACCATCGGATCGTGGACGGCGAGCTGGGCTCGAACTTCCTGCGTGACGTCGGCGCGATGCTGGAGGACCCCGTCCGCATGCTCGCCTGGAGCTGAACACTCGCAGACCCCTACAGGACCGCGATGGAACCGGTACGGCGACCGCCGGGAGGACCCCTCTCCCGGCGATCGCCGTACGGTGGGGGACGCCCGCACCCCGATCACGTCAGAGCGGCCGAGGCCGGCATTTGATACATGGCTAAAGTGGCTTTCATGATTCGCCACATCGTGCTGTTCACCTGGACCGAGGAAGCGACCGACGAGCAGAAGGCCAGGGTGGTCACCGAGCTGCGCAAACTGCCCGGCCAGATCCCCCAGCTGCGCTCCTACACGGTCGGCGCCGACGCGGGCATCAACCAGGGCACCTGGGACTTCGCCGTGGTGGCGGACTTCGACAACGCCGACGACTACCTCGTCTACCGCGACGACCCCGGCCACCAGGCCGTGATCGCCGAGCACATCAAGCCGATCGTGGCCGGCCGGGCGGCCGTACAGCTGAGCCTCTGATGAGGCTCTGACCGGCCGCGAGGAAACCGTCAGAGGTCCGGCGGGTTGTTCTCGCGGTGCATCAGCCTGCCGTCGGACGTCTGGCCCCGCCGAGGGGCCAGCACGATGCTCAGCACCACGCCCACACCGCCGACGATCATGAAGATGATGCCGATGATGTCCATGTGGACGCTCTGACCGAACACGTCGGGCTCGATGGCGAATTTCAGGATGGCGCCAAGCGTGAGGAAGAAGATGCTGACCCCGACACCCATGGCGACCTCCAGGCAAACGGCAAGTACAGCCACGGTCATACCCGGCTATAGCCGATCACACCCGTCACTCGTCAGGCGAGACACGACAGTGGCTGCCCGCCGTTGTAGGTGATCATGTCGAGCACGGCCGTGACCACGTCGATCGGGGCGCCCAGGGGCCGGCCGTCGAGTTCGGCGTAGGCGCGGTGCAGGTTGCCCACGATCCGCTCGGCGTCGAGCAGCCCCGCCCATTCGCCCAGGTCGGTCTCCCCGGCCACCTCCAGCGGCGTCAGGCCCGCCTCCTTGCCGCGCCGAGCCGTCTCCTGCACGAAACGCAGATAACGCTCCACGGGCTCGTACGCCTCCGGCCCGCACACCTCGCCATGACCGGGCACGACCGTCTCGGCCCCCAGCTCACGGAGCTGTTCGAGCGCCTGGAGCGCCCCGGCGACCGAGCCCATGAGCACGAAGGGCGTCCCGCCGTTGAAGACCAGGTCGCCCGAGAACAGCAGCCGCCGCTCGGGGATCCACACGTAGGAGTCGTTGGTGGTGTGGGCGGCGTGCCCCACGTGCCTGACCTCGCAGCGCAGGTCGTCGGAGTGGAGGGTGATCCGGTCGGTGAAGGTGAGGAACGGCGGCGCGAGTTCGAGTTTGCCCCACTCCACCTCGGGCGACCACGCGGCGCGGTAGGCGGGCATGCCGTCGGCGATGATCTGCTCGCGCACGCCCTCGTGCCCGACGATCGTGGCTTCGGGGAAGAGCCAGTTGCCGAACGTGTGGTCGCCGTGGTGGTGGGTGTTGACCAGAGTGGTGATCGGCCGGTCGCTGACCTTGCCGATCGCCTCGCGAAAGGCCCTGGTGCGGCGCTCGGTGGAGCAGGCGTCGATGACGACGACGCCGCGCCGCCCGGCCAGGAACCCGGTGTTGTTGATCCACCAGCTGCCGTCGGGCTGGACGTAGGCGAACACGCCGTCCGACACCTCTTCGACCCGCGGTGGCGGCAGGGCGGCCGGATGGTGGTCGTCGTGCGGGGAAGAGCTCATGCCGGGGAACTTACTCGCCCGGCGCGCCGCCCGGCTGTGTCCCCGACGACAGAACGCCCGCACGACAGAACGCCCGCACGAGAGGCGGGCGTTCGTCGGCGAGAAGGTCCTAGAAGGCCTCTTCCGGCAGCTCCATGAGCTCCAGCCCGGTGGAGTCGAGCACCCGCCGCTCGGCGGCCAGCCGGGGCAGCACGGTCTTGGCGAAGAAGGAGGCGGCGGCCACCTTGCCCAAGTAGAAGGCGTCCTCGCCCTCGGCCAGCTTGGCCAGGGCCACCTCGGCCTGGCGCAGCAGCAGCCAGCCGATGATCAGGTCGCCCAGCGCGAGCAGCAGCCGGGTGGTGTTGAGGCCGACCTTGTAGATCTCCTCGGGCTTGTCCAGCGAGCCGAGCGCCCAGCCCGCCATGGTGTCGCCCATCGCCTTGACGTCGGCGGCGGCCTCGACGAGCAGCTTGCGTTCCTCCTTGAGCCGGCCGTTGCCCGCGTCGGAGCCGGCGAACTCGTTGATCTCGGCCAGCAGCGCGCCCACCGCCGCGCCCTGGTTGCGCAGGATCTTCCTGAAGAACAGGTCCTGGCCCTGGATCGCGGTCGTGCCCTCGTACAGGGAGTCGATCCTGGCGTCGCGGATGTACTGCTCGATCGGGTAGTCCTGCAGATAGCCGGAGCCGCCCAGGGTCTGCAGCGAGCGGGAGAGCAGCTCGTACGACCGCTCGGAGCCCATGCCCTTGACGATGGGAAGCAGCAGGTCGTTCATCGCGTGGGCGTGCCGGTCGTCAGGGTTGATGAGCAGGGTGTCCTGGTACGTGGCCGTGTAGAGCACCAGGGCGCGCATGCCCTCCGCGTACGCCTTCTGCAGCATGAGCTCGCGCCGCACGTCCGGGTGGTGGGTGATGGTCACCCTGGGCGCGCTCTTGTCGGCCATCTTGGCCAGGTCGGCGCCCTGCACGCGGGCCTTGGCGTACTCCACGGCGTTCAGGTAGCCGGTGGACAGCGTGGCGATGGCCTTGGTGCCGACCATCATGCGGGCGTGCTCGATCACCATGAACATCTGCTTGATGCCCTCGTGCACCTCCCCGACCAGCCAGCCGACGGCCGGGTGCTTGTCGCCGAAGGTGAGCTCGCAGGTCGTGGAGGCCTTCAGGCCCATCTTCTTCTCGACGTTGGTGACGTAGACGCCGTTGCGTTCGCCCAGCTCGCCGGTCTCCAGGTCCACGTGGTACTTCGGCACCAGGAACATCGACAGGCCCTTGGTGCCGGGGCCGTGGCCCTCGGGGCGGGCCAGCACGAGGTGGAAGATGTTCTCCGTCAGGTCCTGCTCGCCGCTGGTGATGAAGCGCTTGACGCCCTCGATGTGCCAGGTGCCGTCGGGCTGCCGCACCGCCTTCGCGCGCCCGGCGCCCACGTCGGAGCCGGCGTCCGGCTCGGTGAGGACCATGGTGGCGCCCCAGTTGCGCTCGATGGCCAGTTCGGCGAAGCGCTTCTGCTCGGGCGTGCCCACCTGCCACAGGGTGTAGGCGAAGTTGGGGCCGGCCGCGTACATGTAGAGCGCGGGGTTGGCGCCCAGCACCATCTCGGCGGTGGCCCAGGCGAGCGTACGCGGAATGCCGGGGCCGCCCAGGTCGGCGGGCAGGTCCTGGTGCGCCCAGCCGCCGTCGATCAGCGCCTTGTACGACTTCTTGAAGCCGGGCGGAAGGGTGACGGAGCCGGTGGCCGGGTCGAACACGGGCGGGTTCCGGTCGCCCTCCTCGAAGGAGTCGGCCAGCACGCCGGTCGCCAGGCGGTTCGCCTCGTCCAGCACGCTGCGGGCGACGTCCTCGTCCACTTCCGCGAACGGCCCCGTGCCGAGGATCTCGCTTCTCCCGAAGACCTCGAAGAGGTTGAATTCCAGGTCACGCAGGTTGCTCTTGTAGTGGCCCATGGGCGTCGATCTCCTTGAACCGAGACATCTGTACTGGCGGGTAACCTTACTCTGAAATGCTACCCGCGGGTAACCCGCGCCATGCATGGCATGCTCGTCTCCATGGACGCCGAAGAACTCGCCGCCAGGTGGCGAGAGCGACTCGAATCGTGGGCGATTCCGGACGAGATCCTGGCCAAGGCTCCGGTGGACCCGTGGAGCCATTCGCTCGAGAGGTTCGGCACCCGTACCGACAGGGCGCTGGCCGAGCCCGACGACGGCCCCACCATGACGCGCCTGGCCGAGGCACTGCCCGACAAGGGCACCCTGCTCGACGTGGGTTCCGGGCCCGGTGCCGCCTCGCTGCCGCTGCACGAGCGCATCGGCCACCTCTACGCGGTCGACACCTCCGCCTCCATGCTGGAAGGGCTTTCCGCCAGGGCGGAGAAGCTGGGCGTGCCGGTCACGACGGTCCACGGCCGCTGGCCCGACGTCGCCGACCAGGTGCCGACCGCCGATGTGACGGTGGCCGCGCACGTGGTCTACAACGTGCCCGACCTGGCCGGATTCCTGCGCGCGCTCGACGCCCGCACCCACGGGCGGGTGGTGCTTGAGCTGCCGCACCGCCATCCCATGAGCTGGATGACGCCGCTCTGGCAGCACTTCCACGGCGTCGACCGGCCCGTACGGCCCATCGCGGAAGACTGCGTGGCGCTCGCCGCCGCGCTGGGGTTCGCGGTGCGGGTGGAGGAGAGAGAGGCTCCGCTGGAACGTTTCAGCTCACTTGACGAGCTGGCAGCGAGCGCGGTCAGAAGAGTCTGCCTCGATCCCTCCAGAACCGAGGAGGTGGGGCAGACGGCGGCCGAGCTCGGCATGTGGCCGGTGCCGCGCGACCGCTGGGTCACCATCTGGTGGGAATGACCCCCGCGCGGGCGCCGTTGGCGTAGATGGGCCGTTACGGCTCCCGGACGAGACGCGCCGTACCCGGAAGGCGAAGACGACGCACCGAGTCAGTCTCGTCTCCGAGGGAGTTCGTCATCATGGCGTGGATCATCCTGGTGCTGGCCGGCGTCTTCGAGGTCGCCATGGCCCTGTCACTCAAGCTCAGCGGCGGCTTCACCCATCTGTGGTGGACGCTGTCGTTCCTGTTCACCGCCGTGCTCAGCTTCGGCCTGCTCTCGTACGCGCTCAGGACGCTGGAGGTCGGCACCGCCTACGCGGTGTGGACCGGCGTCGGCGCGGCGGGCACCGCGATCCTGGGCATGATCGCCATGGGCGACGAGGTCTCGTGGCCCCGGCTCGTCTCCATCGCCTTGATCCTGGCCGGGGTCATCGGCCTGCGAACACTGGCTTGACGTCTTCGGTGGTGTCGGGTTGGGTGGCGGCGTGATCGAAATTCATGCCGTCACCATCGACGCGCACAACCCGTACGAGATCGCCACGTGGTGGAGCAAGGCCACCGGACTGCCCCTGGGCGAGGGCGACGAGCCCGGCCACGACGAGGTCATGCTGCGGACCGAGCGCGACCCGTTCCTGCTGTTCATCCGCGTCCCTGAGGGCAAGACGGTCAAGAATCGGCTGCACCTCGACGTCAACGGGACCGAGGGCAGGACTCGTGACCAGGAGGTCGAGCGGCTGATCGAGCTGGGCGCGACCGTCTTCGACGACCGGCGTCAGCCGGACGGCACCGGCTGGGTCACCATGCTCGACCCCGAGGGCAACGAGTTCTGCGTCTGCAGGAGCCAGGCGGAGCGGGAGGCCGTCGCCGGCTGAGCACTTGAGCTCACCGGCACCGCCTGAGCTCACCGGCACCGCCTGTGTTCACCGGACGAGCGCTTGAGCTGACCGGCCGAGTGCTTGAGCTCACCGGCTCGATCGCGCCCGTCCCTGCATCGTGAGCGTCAGGACGGCGGAGATCAGGTAGACGAGCGCGCTGTGCCACGCGGCGTCCCAGGCCGAGCCGAAGACCCCCTCGCCGTCCAGGACGAGTTGCACCGGGTAGTCGAGCACGGCCACGATGCCGGCGGGCAGGAGCGAGAACCGCCACGGATGCTTGAGCGACCAGAGCCGGGCCTGACGGGTGACCCGGTCGCCCACGTCCGGCTTGGAGACCGCGCCGATGGCGGCGATCAGGGCGAACAGGCTGATGCCCAGCCCCAGCGCCCACACCAGGTCGCCGCCCTCGGTGAGCAGGCTCACACCGAAGCCGGCCGCGGCCGTGACCCCGCCGCCGATCGCGGCGGCCGTCCATGGAGCGCCACGCAGCGCTGCACCGGAGAGCGATATCTCATCGCGTCGACTGATTTCGTTCATGTCAGCAATGCTGCCTTTTGTCCCACCCTGGGGGCATCGGGGACAGACCCTGAGCTGTCCCTGACATGATTTCGGGCATGCAGGAAATCGACATTGTGCGGCTCGGCCCCGGCGAAGGGCCCCGGCTGCGTGAGGTGCGGCTACGCGCGCTGCGCGACTCGCCGGACGCGTTCGGCTCCTCGTACGACCGCGAAATCGCCTTCGACCCCGAGACGTGGGCGCAGCGGCTGGCGAACCCCGAGTCGTGCTGGTGGGTGGCCACCCGCGCCGGCCAGGACGTCGGGCTGGTGTGCGTGCTGCTGGAGGAGCAGGACGCGCACCTGGTGTCCATGTGGGTCGCCCCCGAAGCCAGAGGCGCGGGCGTGGGCTCCCGGCTCGTGGACCAGGCCGTGGACTGGGCCAGGGGCACGGGGGCCGGGCGGATCGGCCTGTGGGCCGTGGACGGGAACCACGCCGCCAGAGCCCTCTACGCCCGCAAGGGCTTCACCCCCAGCGGCCAGGTGATGGCGCTGCCGTCCAACCCCGCGGTGATGGAGTCCCACTACGTGCTGTCCCTCGTCTTCCGTCAGGCCCGCAGGCAGGACGTGCCCGCCATCGTGGCGATGCTGGCCGACGACCACCTCGGCGCCGCGCGCGAGGGCGACCCGAACGACGAGCGGTATCTCGCCGCGTTCGACCGGATCGACGCCAACCCGTACGACGAGCTGATCGTCGCCGAGCGGGACGGCAAGGTCGTGGGGACGATGCAGCTCACCTACCTGGCCGGGCTGTCCAGGCTGGGCGCCGAGCGGTGCCAGATCGAGGCCGTCAGGGTCGCCGCCTCCACCCGGGGCCAGGGGCTCGGCCGCGAGATGATCACCTGGGCGATCGACAGGGCGCGGGCGCGCGGCTGCGCGATGGTGCAGCTCACCTCCGACAAGTCACGTACGGGCGCGCACCACTTCTACGACTCGCTCGGCTTCACCGCCTCCCACGAGGGATACAAGCTCACACTGGGGTGATCTCCACCAGGTTGTCGTGAAAGGCCGGGCCCCTGCCCATGTCGGCGTCCCGCTCGGCCACGACCGCGTTGGGGTTGGCGCCGCCGGGGCTGAGCTTGGGCCAGTGCCCCTTCCGCGAGGCCACCACCCCGGCCGCCACCCGGTCGCTGACCTGCACGTCCGCCAGGAACTCGCCGCCGTCGTTGTGCACGCGCACGCGCCGGCCGTCCACCAGCCCGCGCGCCGCCGCGTCGGCCGGGTTGACCAGCACCACGGGATCCTTCGCCCGGCGGCGCAGCTCGGGATTGTTGCCGAAGGTCGTGTTCAGGAACGTGTGCGAGGCGGGCGTGATCAACGTCAGCGGGTACGGCGAGTCGCCCGCCGCGGCGGCCGTGTGCGACGGCACGTACGCCTTCCCCCGGGGCGGGAAGCGCAGCCGCCCCGACGGCGTCGGGAAGCCCTCGGCGAACGGCGTGAAGGGCCGCGGGTAGCTCATCCGCATCCAGCCCTCCTTGCGCAGCCTGTCCAGGGTGATGCCCTCAAGCGACGGATGCCCGCTGTTCAGCAGTTGCTCGGCCAGCTCCAGGTCCGAGTCGAACAGCGACGGCTCGGTCATCCCCATGTGCGCCGCCAGCCGCCGGAACGTCTCCGTCGTGGACAGGCATTCGCCGGGGGGCGGCACGGCCTGCTCGTTCCAGAGCAGGTACATGTGGCCGTACCCGGCGTGCAGGTCGTGGTGCTCGGTCTGCATGGTCGCGGGCAGCACGATGTCGGCGTAGTCCACGGTGTCGGTCGGGAAGTGCTCCATGACCACCGTGAACAGGTCCTCGCGAGCCAGGCCGCGCCTGATGGCGTTGGCGTCGGGGGAGGAGCCGGCCGGGTTGGCCGCGTACACCCACAGGCACTTCACCGACTCCAGTTGGGAGGCCAGCTTGGTCATCACGAGCGTGCGCACGGGCTCGGCCAGCAGGTCGTCGCGCCGGTCGACGTTGAGGTGCACGTGGTCGCTGGTGGAGAAGGCCATGCCGCCGCCGGGGTGGCGCCAGTCGCCGGTGACGCCGGGGATGGCGGCGATCGTGCGCAGCGCCGCGCCGCCGCCGGCGTGCCGCTGGAGGCCGTGCGTGGCGCGCAGCGCGGTCGGGCGCGTGTGCGCGAGCCTCATCCCCAGCCTGTGGACGGCCTCGGCCGGGATCCCCGTGATCTCGGCCACCCGCTCGACCGGGTAGCTCAGGATCTCCTCGCGGAAGTCGTCCCAGCCCTCGGCGTGTTCGGCCAGGTACTCCTCGTCCTGCGCGTTCTCGGCCAGCACGACGTTGAGCAGCCCGAGCGCGAGCGCCCCGTCCGTGCCCGGCCTGATCGCGAGGTGCTCGTCGGCCTGGTCGGCGGTCCTGGTGCGGATCGGGTCGATGGCGACGACGTGGGCGCCGTTCGCCCGCGCGTCCTGGATGAACTTCCACAGGTGGTGGCCGGTGGTCAGGGTGTTGGTGCCCCAGAGCAGGATGAGCTTCGACAGCGCGAAGTTCTCCGGGTCCATGCCGCCCGCGGTGCCGTTCGTCCGGCGCAGGCCGCTGTTGCCGGCCGCCGAGCAGATGTTGAGCCAGTGCTTGGAGGCGCCGAGCATGTTCCAGAACCGCCGTCCCGCCACGCCTTCGCACCCTTGCAGGTAGCCCAGCGAGCCGGTGCCCAGATACGGCCAGATCGCCTCGCCACCGTGCTCCTCGACGATGCCGCGCAGTCGTACGGAGATCTCGTCGAGCGCCTCTTCCCACGTGATCCGCTCGAACCGACCCGAGCCCTTCGGCCCGACCCGGCGCATGGGGTAGAGGATGCGGTCGTCCGCCCTGGTGTGCTCCAGGTAGCGGTTGACCTTCACACACAGCGCGCCCCTGGTGTAGGGCTGGTCGGGATTGCCGCGCAGCTTCACCGCGGCGCCGTCCTCCACGGTGACCACCCAGGAGCAGGTATCCGGACAGTCCAGTGGACATGCCCCCAAAACCCTCAATTCGCCCGACATGAGGAACAGCCTACGTCCCCTCGGTGCGCCGGGAAATCAGAGGTGAAGGGTGGGAACTCCAGCGTGTAGCCTGCCCCGTGCGACGACTGGAGCACGATCGACGACACTGGGGGGCGGAGATCGTACGGTCCGGCACGGGAAGGGGCAGAATCTCTCTCGGTGGCCGATATCAGGGAACGAGACAACACGGAGGACCTCTCGGAGGAGGATCCCGCCGTGGCTGAGTCGCGCCCTGACCACGACCCTGACGACGTAAACGCCGTCTACGTCGTCGAGCCGCTGCTGCCCCAGCGCCTGCGCCGGCCCTCCGACCTGCTGCGCTTCATCGCCACGATCCTCGTGCTCGCCGCCGTCGTCCTGCTCGCCCTGGTCGCCAAGCAGACACTGATCGGGCTGGAGGCCGACGTCAAGGAGGGCGCCGAGCTCGTCCCCCTGCTCAGCAGGATCGCCGCCTTCCTCGGCGGCGCCGCCGTCCTCATCGTGCCCGCCGCCTTCGCGGTCGAGCGGGTCTTCCACCGCGACGGGCTGCGCGTGGCCGAAGGGCTGATCGCCGCCATCGTCGGCATGGCCGGCTCGTTCCTGCTCGGGCAGTGGCTCGTCGGGGGCAACGCCTACGACCTGCGCGTCCTGCTCACCGGCGGGCGCGAGATGGAGCCGCTCAACACGCTGCTCACCTCGGTCGTCGCGTACGCCACCGCCGTCCGCATCTCCCGCCGCCCCACCTGGCGCATGCTGATGTGGACCACGATCGCCCTCTACATCCTGGCCTTCTTCTCCGGCCGCCAGATCACCATCCCCAGCGCCATCGTCACCGTCCTCGTGGGCATGGCCATCGGCTACGCCACCCTCTACGGGGTCGGCAGCCCCAACACCAGACCGGCCGGCAGCGCCGTGGTCGCCGCGCTGCGCAAACTGTCGTTCTCGCCGATCTCCGCCCGCCGCATCGAGGACGACCACCAGGGCAGCCGCCGCTACGCCATCGGCCTGCGCGACGGCTCCGGCCTCGACGTGACCGTGCTCGACCGCGACCGGCAGGTGGCCGGCCTCCCCTACCGGCTGTGGCGCCGCTTCCGGCTCAACTCCGAGACCAGGCGGCGGGCGATCAGATCGCTGCGGGCCGAGCTCGAACGCGAGGCGCTCATGGCGTACGCGGCCCAGGCGGCCGGCGCCAGCACCCCCCGCCTGCTCGGCACCAGCGAGATCGGCACCGAGGCCGCGCTGCTCGCTTACGAGCACATCGACACGCGCCCGCTCGACGAGCTGCCCGACGAGGAGATCGACGACGACCTGCTCGCCCAGATCTGGGAGCAGGTCGAGCTGCTGCAGATCCAGCGCCTGGCCCACCGCCGCCTCACCGGCGACAGCATCCACGTCGACCGGGCGGGCCGCGTGGTGCTCACCGACGCCCGCAGCGGCGAGGTCGCCGCCGGCGACCTGCTGCTGCGCCTCGACGTCGCCCAGCTGCTCACCTACCTGGCGCTGCGCGTCGGCCCCGAGCGTTCCGTACGCGCCGCGGCCGCCGTGATGGGCCCCGACGCGCTGGCCGCCGCCATGCCGCTGCTCCAGCAGATCGCGCTGACCAGGGAGACCCGCTCGGCGCTGTCGAAGGCGAAGAACGTCCTGCCCGCCATCCGCGAGCACATCGTCGCCCTCAAGCCGCAGAGCAAGGTCGAGGAAGTCCGCCTCGAACGCTTCCGTCCGCGCACCCTGATCACGATCATCGCCAGCGCCATCGCCGCCTACATCGTGCTCTACCAGCTCAGCCAGGTCGACGTCTACCACGTCGTCACCACGGCCAACTGGGCCTGGTCGGGCCTCGCCCTGGTGGCCTCGTTCGCCAGTTTCGTGGCGGCCGCGCTCATGCTGCGCGGATTCGTCCCCGAGCCCCTGCCGCTCTGGCGCACGGTGCTCGTGCAGTTCGCGTCGTCGTTCGTCAAGCTGGTCGCGCCCGCCGCCGTCGGCGGCGTCGCGATCAACACACGCTACCTGCAGAAACGCGGCGTCCCACCGGCCAGCGCGGTGGCCAGCGTGGGGGCCTCGCAGCTCATCATGCTCGTCTTCCACATCTCGCTGCTGGCCCTGTTCGCCTACATCACCGGCTCCACCACCGCGACCTCGTTCACGCCGTCACGCGGCCTGGTCCTGGTCATGCTGGCGGTCGCCGTGCTGGTGGTGGCGGTGCTCGGCATCCCGCCGCTGCGCCGGCTGCTGACCACGCGGATGAGCAAGCTGTTCTCCAACGTGCTGCCCCGGCTGCTCGACGTGCTGCAGTCGCCGCGCAAGATGGTCGAGGCGTGCGTCGGCACGCTCATGATCACCCTGATGTTCGTGCTGTGCCTGCACGCCTGCATCGCCGCCTTCGGCCACGAGATCAGCTTCACCGCCGTGGCGGTCGTCTTCCTCACGGCCAACGCGATCGGCTCGGCCGCGCCCACACCGGGTGGTCTGGGCGCGGTCGAACTGGCGCTCGTGGGCGGCCTGGTGCTGGCCGGGGTGCCCAAGGAGCTGGCGACCTCGGCCGTGCTGCTGTACCGGTTGCTCACGTTCTGGCTCCCGGTCCTGCCCGGCTGGGCCTCCTTCACCTACCTCCAGCGGCACGAAGCCCTGTGAGGCGTGCTCATGCCGAGCCGGTGAGCTTGTCGATGGCCTGGAGCTCGTCCTGCGTGAAGGCGGGGCCGTCCACGCACGCCACGTTGTCCTCAAGCTGCTTGACGCTGCTCGCCCCGATCAGCACGCTCGTCACCCGCGAGTCCCGCAGCACCCACGACAGCGCCATCTGCGCCAGCGTCTGACCCCGGGTCCGCGCGATCTCGTTGAGGTCGCGCGCCAGCTGCACGTTGATCTGCTCGGCGTTCAGGAACCTGCTGGTCGCCGCACGCGAGTCGGTGGGAACGCCGTCGAGGTAACGGTCGGTCAGCAGCCCCTGCGCCAGCGGCGAGAACGCGATGCAGCCCATGCCCGCCTCCTCCACCGCGTCCAGCAGCCCGTCCTCGATCCACCGGTTGATCATCGAGTAGGACGGCTGGTGGATGAGCAGCGGCGTGCCCAGCTCGCGCATGATCCGCGCGGCCTGCGCGGTCTGCTCGGCCGAGTAGTTGGAGATGCCGGCGTACAGCGCCTTGCCCGAGCGCACGGCCCGGTCGAGCGCCCCCATGGTCTCCTCCAGCGGCGTCTCCGGGTCGGGACGGTGGCTGTAGAAGATGTCCACGTAGTCGAGGCCCATGCGCCCCAGCGACTGGTCCAGGCTGGCCAGCACGTATTTGCGCGAACCCCACTCGCCGTACGGGCCCGGCCACATGTCGAAGCCCGCCTTGGTCGAGATGATCAGCTCGTCCCGGTAAGGGGCGAAGTCCTCGCTGAAGATCCGGCCGAAGTTCCGCTCCGCCGAGCCGTACGGCACGCCGTAGTTGTTCGCCAGGTCGAAGTGCGTGACGCCGAGGTCGAACGCGCGGCGCAGGATCGCCCGCGAGTTCTCGATCGGCCGGTTGTCGCCGAAGTTGTGCCACAACCCCAGCGAGACCGCGGGCAGCTTCAGCCCGCTGCGCCCGCTGCGGTTGTACGGCTGGCGCTCATAACGCCCCTCGTCGGCCTGGTAGGTCATGCTGTGCCCCTTTCGATGATCCACGACAGCGCGAACGCCTCTTCCCGCCAGGCGTCGTAACGCCCGCTGCGCCCGCCGTGACCGGCGCCCATCTCCGTCTTCAGCAGGAACGGCCCGCCGCTCGCGGACGCCCGCAGCCGGGCGATCCACTTGGCCGGCTCGTGGTACAGCACGCGCGTGTCGTTCAGGCTCGTGATCGCCAGGATCGGCGGGTACGGCCCGCCGTCTACGTTCTCATAGGGCGAATAGCTCTTCATGTACGCGTACACGTCCGGGTTGTGCAGCGGATCGCCCCACTCGTCCCATTCGATGACGGTGAGCGGCAGCGACGGGTCGAGGATCGTGTTGAGCGCGTCCACGAACGGCACCTCGGCCACCACGCCCGCGAACAGCTCGGGAGCCAGGTTCGTCACCGCGCCCATCAGCAGGCCGCCTGCCGAACCGCCCCGCGCGATGATCCGCTCGCTCCAGCCGGACGCCTTCATGTGCCTGGCCACGTCCACGAAGTCAGTGAACGTGTTGCGCTTCCTGGTGAGCTTGCCCTCCTCGTACCAGCGCCGGCCCATCTCACCGCCGCCGCGCACGTGCGCGATGGCGAAGACGAACCCGCGGTCGAGCAGCGACAGTCTCGGCACCGAGAAGCCGGGGTCGATCGAGGTCTCGTAGCTGCCGTACCCGTACAGGAGGGTCGGGGCGGGCTTGGCCGCGTCCTTGCGCTTGACGATCGAAACCGGGATCTTCGTGCCGTCGCCGGCCGTGGCCCACTCGCGGAACTGCTCGTAGTCGCCAGGGTCGTAGCCGCCGAGCACCGGGCGCTGCTTGAGCAGGATCAGCTCGTGGCTGTCGAGCTCGTAGTCGTACACGCTGGGTGGGGTGACCATGCTCGTGTAGGCCAGCCGCAGCCGCCTGGTCGTGAACTCCGGGTTTCCGGCCGGGCCGACGTCGTAGAGCGGCTCGGGAAAGTCGATCTCGTACGCGTTCCGCTCCGACGCCTCGACCCGCTCGCGCCAGGTGCCGCCGGCCGAGCCGTACGGGAGCACGCGCAGCCCGGTCAGGCCGTCGCGGCGCAGGTGCACCACGGCGTGGTCGGAGAACGCGTCGATCTCCAGGAGCCTGGTGTCCTCCCCGTGCGGGATGAGCGGCGTCCAGGTGCCGGGGTCGTCGAGCGGGGCCGTGGCCAGCTCGAAGTTCTCGGCGTTCTCGTTGTGCAGCACGTAGAAGAAGTCGCCCGCGTGCTCGACGCCGTACTCGACGCCGGTCGTCCGCGGGCGGACCACCCTGAACTCGCCCGCGGGGTCGTTCGCGTCGAGGATCCGCACCTCGCTGGTGATCTTGCTGCCCGCGCCGAGCACCAGGTACTTCTCGCTGCGTGTCAGCCCGATGCCGACCCAGTAGCGCTCGTCGGACTCCTCGTAGACGAGTACGTCCTCCTGGGTGCCCAGCGCGTGCCGGTAGACCTGGAAGGGGCGCCAGGCGTCGTCCACCCGCGTGTAGAAGAACGTCGACCCGTCGGCAGACCAGGCGCCGCCGTAGAAGATGTCGGTGATCTCGTCGGGGAGCACCTCGCCGGTCGTCAGGTTCTTGAACCTGAGCGTGAAGCGCTCGTCGCCCTTGTAATCGGTCGAGAAGGCCAGCATCGTGCCGTCGGGGCTGACGGAGCTGGCGCCGACCGAGAAGAACGGGCTGTCGCCGGCCAGCTCGTTGCCGTCGAGGATCACCTGCTCGCGGTCGAGCCGCTCGCCCGGGGTGATCTCCGGGGGCGCGTCGCTGTCGGCGGGGACCCGGCAGGAGACCGCGTACTGCTTGCCCTCCTCGGTGCGCGAGAAATACCACCACGCGCCCTTGCGGCTGGGCACCGACAGGTCGGTCTCCTGGGTGCGGCCCTTGATCTCCTGGAACACCTGCTCCTGGAGATCGGAGAGGTGAGCGGTCTGCTGTTTGAGGAAATCGTTCTCCGCCTCCAGATAGGCGGTCGTGTCGGGATCTTCCTTGTTGCTCAGCCAGGCGTACTCGTCGATGACGGTGTCGCCGTGATGGATGCGCTTCGTGGGAACCTTCTTCGCCACTGGCGGCGTGTTGCTGCTCACGTGGGGAGTCTATGTTCGGTCGTGATCGTTCTGTTGCCGGAGAAGACGGCGAAGCGGCACGAGGGCTCGGAAGCGCTGCTAATCTTTAGGAGCCGACGCGGTGCGGCGCAACCCTCCTCTCTCACTCAGGTGACTTTGGTGTGTTGTGTCTCGCTTGTCGGCAAACCCTTCTGACGCGCCGGTCTGGAGATCGATTCGCAGAACGGCCGAACGGCTGGTAAGTTTGAGGGGTTGTCTCCGAAAGGGGGCGGCGCTTAATTCCCGCAGGTCGAGCGAGTCCGGTCAATTTGACAGGGACTTGAACGGCT
>NZ_JBEZFZ010000033.1:0-91465 GCF_040649735.1 Nonomuraea sp. NPDC048892
GGGGAGGGGCGTGCCGGACCGCGAGGGCTTCGCCGCACGAAAGGCGCCGCACCAAGGGGTGCGGCGCTGCGGCCATGGTCAGGCCGGAGTTTCGTGAGGACGAGCCCCGTTGGCGCGGGCGGGCAGATCAGGCTGGGACGGGGACTTCAGGCACGGGCTTGAGGCGCGGGCTTCGGCAGGGCTTCAGGCGGGCGTGATGAGCGCTCTCAGCCGGCGCTCCAGGGCCTGGAGATCCGCTTCGGTGTTGAGCTCGGGATCGTGACTGGCCACGTCCCAGAGCCCCTCACACGCCAGCCGGACGATCTGCGCGGCCAGCGGATCGGGCTCCTCGCTCAATCCCTCGCGATGCCAGCGGGTCATCGCCTCGCGCAGCGGCGCGAGCAGGAACAGGTTGCCCGAGGCGCTGGTCACCACCGCCCAGCGTCGCAGGCGGCCGGATCTGACGGCGGCCAGCGTCGCGCCCAGGTAGCGCTCGGTGTAGGTCTCGCCCGGCTGGGCGGCCAGCAGCTCGTCGAAATCGGCGATCAGCCGCTCGACCATGCCTTTGATCAGCGCCTCTTTCGAGGCGTAGTGGTAGAGCAGGCCGCCCTTGCTCACGCCCGCCCGGTCCGCCACGGCGGCCAGGGTGAGCGCGGTCGAGCCCTGGTCGCAGAGGAGCTCCTCCGCGGCGTCCAAAAGCTCGTCCCTTCGCATGCCTCAACTGTACCGTCCGGACGGTACAGTCGCAAACGAGATACCCTGAGCACGTGACCAGACCGTCGGCCTACCTTGATCATGCGGCGACCACCCCCATGCTGCCCGAAGCGATCGAGGCCATGACGGAGCAACTCAAACGCGTCGGAAATGCTTCCTCGCTGCACGCCGCCGGCCGCCAGGTGCGCAGGGTGGTCGAGGAGGCGCGCGAGACGATCGCCGACTCGCTCGGCGCCCGGCCCAGCGAGGTCGTGTTCACCTCGGGCGGCACCGAGGCCGACAACCTGGCGATCAAGGGCCTCTACTGGGCGCGCAGGCCGCGCAGGCGCGTGCTGATCAGCTCCGTCGAGCACCACGCGGCGCTCGACCCGGCCCAGTGGCTGGCCGACAGCCAGGGCGCCGAGGTGGAGCTGCTGGAGGTGGACGAGCTCGGCCGGGTCCACCCCGAGACGCTGCGCGCCGCCATCGAGCGCGACCCGGACGACGTGGCCATGATCAGCATCATGTGGGCCAACAACGAGGTCGGCACCGTCCAGCCGATCCACGTGCTGGCCGCCATCGCCCACGACCACGGCATCCCGTTCCACACAGACGCGGTGCAGGCGCTCGGGCAGTTGCCCGTGTCCTTCTCCGGCTCGGGGGCCGACGCGCTCACGCTGACCGGCCACAAGGTCGGCGGCCCCATGGGAGCCGGTGCGCTGCTGCTGGCCAGAGGGCTGACGCCGGTGTCCGTGCAGCACGGCGGGGGGCAGGAACGCGACGTGCGCTCCGGCACGCTCGACGCGCCCGCCATCGCGGGCCTGGCCGCCGCCGTCAGCACCGCCGTACGCGAGCAGGAGGCCCTGCACGCGCGGCTGTCGGCGCTGCGCGACGAGCTCATCCAGCGCGTCCGCGAGGCCGTGCCCGACGTGGTGCTCAACGGCGACCCCGGCGACCGGCTGCCCGGCAACGCCCACTTCTCCTTCCCCGGCTGCGAGGGTGACGCGCTGCTCATGCTGCTCGACGCCAAGGGCGTGGAGTGCTCGACCGGCTCGGCCTGCTCGGCGGGCGTGGCGCAGCCGTCCCACGTGCTGCTGGCCATGGGCGCCGACGCCGCCGCGGCGCGCGGCTCGCTGCGCTTCACGCTGGGGCACACCTCGACGCCCGACGACGTCGACCGGCTGATCGAGGTGCTCCCCGCGGCCGTCGAACGCGCCCGCCGGGCCGGCCTCAGCTGATCTGAGACCGGCGAACGCACCGGCCTCGCCGGCCGTGCCGCCGGCCGGAGGGCCGTGCCGACGCGCCGGTCCGCCGACAGCCGGCGGCCAGGTCAGGAGGGGACGACCGCGGGTCCAGGCGGGTCCGGTCAGGAAAGGGCCGACCGCGGGTCCAGGCGGGTCCGGTCAGGAAAGGGCCGACCGCGGTCCAGGCGCGATCAGGTCAGGAAGGGGACGACCGCGGTCCAGGCGGGGTCGGCCGACACGTCCACCCTCGGCTCGCCCTCCTCCCAGCCCACGATCAGCTCCTTGGCGTGGATCGCCGCCTCACCGGTCGGGTCGGCGTAGACGTGGATGATCCGGTGCCCCTCCGCGCTCAGGTGCGCCGCGAGCACCGCGTCGTCGCGCAGCTTGAGCAGGCGGGCGGCCAGGCGTTCCTCGAAGTCGCGCAGCGCGGCCAGCGAGTCGCCGACGGGCAGGCCGTTCTCGTCGCGGTGCGCGTACGGGAGCGTGATCATGATGTGCTGGTCGAACAGCGGATGGTCCACCGGCCGCAACGGATGGCGGACGGTGGCGACCAGCGGCGCGCCGCCCCCGGTCTGGCCCTCCATCAGCAGCCACTCCTCTTCGGAGTGCCCCGAGGCCACGTCGGCGACCACGGCCGGCAGGTGCACGGCGGCCACGGCGTCGATCGGCTGGAACGTGGCCGCCGTGATCTCGCCCACCCACCGGGCCACGTCGTCCTCACCGAGCAGCCAGTCGAGGGCCAGCAGCACGGCCTCCAGCCGGGTGTCCTCGTCGAGCTCGCCGAAGATCGGATGGTAAGCGGAGACGTCGACCCTGGCCTGGTCGCGCGGCACGCGCAGGCCCAGCATGAGTTTGTCGAGCGCGAACTCGAAGCCGCCCACGTCGAGGGTCAGCTCCATCGCCTGCGGATTGGCCTGCCGCGACGGATGGAACTCCCACAGCAGGTCGGCCGGCGGCGCCGCCTTGGCCCAGCGGTGCGCGAGCGAACGCAGCTCGGCGTCGCCCGCCGCGGTCACCACCAGGGCGTGCGCGGCCGCCCGGCCCGGCGCCACCTCCCAGACCAGGCCCGGATGGATCGCGGCGACCGCCGGGGCCAGCCACTCCTCCAGCCCCTCGGCCTCGCCGGCGGCCACCAGCGAGTCGAGATTCGGCCGGGTCTCCTGCCACCACGTCCAGAATCCGGCGATGGCCTCGTCGGGCCCGCCCGCCTCTTCGTCAGCGTCCTTGCGCCCGAACAGTCGCATGGTCGAATACTTCCAGACCGGGGGCCTGGTCGCGCACTCCTCAACGGACAGTACGCTGGAACGACCATGGGACTGCGTGTGCTTGCCGCCATGTCGGGCGGCGTCGACTCAGCCGTGGCCGCCGCTCGGATCGCCGAGGCCGGTCACGACGTCACTGGTGTCCACCTTGCCCTGTCCGCCAACCCCCAATCCCACCGCACGGGAGCCAGGGGCTGCTGCACGGTCGAAGACTCGCGCGACGCCCGGCGCGCCGCCGACGTGATCGGCATCCCGTTCTACATCTGGGACATGGCCGAACGTTTCCAGCGCGACGTGATCGAGGACTTCGTCGCCGAATACGCCGCCGGCCGCACGCCCAACCCGTGCCTGCGCTGCAACGAGAAGATCAAGTTCGCCGCGGTGCTGGACCGGGCGCTGGCCCTGGGCTTCGACGCGGTCGCCACCGGCCACCACGCCAAGCTGGTCGACGGCGTGCTGTCCAGGAGCGTCGACCAGGGCAAGGACCAGTCCTACGTGCTCGGCGTGCTCACCCGCGAGCAGCTCGGCCACGCGATCTTCCCGCTGGGCGACTCGACCAAGGCCGAGGTACGCGAAGAGGCCGCCAGGCGCGGCCTGACCGTCGCCGACAAGCCCGACAGTCACGACATCTGCTTCATCGCCGACGGTGACACGCGCGGCTTCCTGACCAAGCGGCTCGGCGCGGCCGAGGGGCCCATCGTCGATCAGAGCGGTGAGGTCGTGGGCAGTCACCAGGGCGCCCACGGGTTCACAGTGGGCCAGCGTAAGGGCCTGCACATCGACCGGCCGGCCTCCGACGGCAGGCCGCGTTACGTGCTGTCGATCGAGCCGGTGTCCAACACGGTCACGGTCGGCCCGCGCTCGGCCCTTGAGGTCACCTCGATCACCTGCGCCCGCCCGATCTGGAACGGCCCCGATGAGGGCTCCCGAGACGACCTCACGGTGCAGCTGCGTGCGCACGGGGAGGTCTATCCGTGCCGGTTCGAGGAGAGCGAGGGCGGGCTCACGATCGAGATCGACCGCCCGGCCACGGGTGTCGCCGCAGGCCAGGCGGCCGTCCTCTACTCCGGGGCCACCGTGATCGGCTCGGCCACCATCGTCTCCGCCGCCTGAGCACCGGCCGGTCGGCCGGCCGGCCGAAGGCCGTCCGCCGACCTGGTCGAGAAGACCGGCGCGAGAAGGCCGGCGCCGGTCGGCCTAGCCGAGGGTCGTCGACTCGCCGACGGCGAGGCGGCGGATGTCGGCGCCCTGCTTCTCCGACTCGATCCGCAGCCAGTTGTCCACGAGTCCCAGGCCGATCTCGCTGTAGAGGGCGTCGTGGGTCGAGTACGCCCGCGCCGGCCGGATCGTGCGCAGGTAGGCCACCATCTCCATGAGCTTGAGCCAGGGGGCGCCGGTCGGCACCAGCAGCGTCGGCACCTCCGCGTCCGGCACGGTCAGCGCGTCACCCGGGTAGAACACCTCGTCGTCCACCAGGAAGCCGATGTTCTGCACCACCGCCATGTCAGGGTGGTTCTCGGCGTGCCGCTCGCCGAACGCCTTCACCCGGAACCCGGCCGTCTCGAAGCCGTCACCGTGCCGTACCACCTCAACCTTGCCCGGCACCTCGCCCAGCTGGGCCGCGACGGCCTCGCACGTGTAGATCTCAAGCTCGGACGAGGCGGCCTTCAGCTTGTCGGCGTCCATGTGGTCGAAGTGCTCGTGCGTGATGAGCACCGCGTCGGCGCCGTCGAGCACATCGCTCTGCGCGAACGCGCCCGGGTCGATGACCAGGACCTTGCCGTTCTTCTCCAAGCGTACGCATGCGTGATCGAATTTCGTGAGCTCCATTCCGCAGAGCCTACGCTTGTGCCCATGTCTACGTGGGAAGCCACCGGGTTGGGCTCGCATCCGGGTGAGGATCATCTCGAAGCGGCCAGGATCGTTTTCGGAGAGGTGCCCGGTCTGCCGTATCTGCCCGAGCTGCCGGCCAGAGGTGTCGGGGCCGACATGGTGGGGCGCACGGCGGGGCTGCTGGTCGAGCTGCCCGTCGAGGTGCAGCCGTCGGGGTGGCGGCTGAGCGACCGGCCGGGCCGCGACCATCGGCGGGCCGTCGATCATCTGCGGCGCGACCTCGACGGGCTGGAGGAGGTCGCGCACGACTACGCGGGGCCGCTCAAGCTGCAGGTGTGCGGGCCGTGGACGCTGGCGGGGTCGATCGAGCTGAAGTTCGGCGACAAGATGCTCTCCGACGCGGGTGCCGTGCGGGATCTGACCGCCTCGCTGGCGCAGGGGGTGGCCGACCACTGCGCCGAGGTGCGGCGGAGGGTGCCCGGCGTGACGGAGATCGTGCTGCAGCTCGACGAGCCGGGGCTGCCGGGGGTGCTGGCCGGCACCGTGCCGACCGCGTCCGGGTTCGGGCGGCTGGCGGCGGTCGAGGAGTGGCGGGTGGAGGAGTCGCTGCGGCTGTTCCCCGAGCCGGTGGTGCACTGCTGCGCACCCGGGGTGCCCTTCGACCTGCTGCGCAGGGCGGGCGTACGCGGGGTGTCCGTGGACGGCGCGCTGCTGCGGCGCAGGGACGATGAGGCGCTGGGGGAGCTGTTCGAGGCCGGGATGACGCTGCTGATGGGGGTCGTGCCGGGCAGGGACACGCGGCTGGCCGACGCCGGGGTGGTGGCCAGGCCCGCAGTGGGGTTGTGGCGGCGGCTCGGGTTCGCGCCCGACCGGCTGGCCGAGCAGGTCGTGCTGACGCCGGCGTGCGGGCTGGCGGGGGCGTCGCCTGCGTACGCGCGGGCGGCGCTGGCGGCGTGCAGGAAGGCGGCTCAGGTGCTCAGGGACGACCCCGCGAACGGAATGGAGACGGGCTGAGACGCACAGGGCCGGACTGGGGACCGGCTGAGGCGTGCTCCCGCCGGTGCCCGGCGGTAGCGTTTGCACAGGTTGACGTACGGGAGGAGAGCTGCGTGAGCGAGTCTAGTGCGGAGGTCGGAGGCGTGCCGGTGACCGCGCTCAAGCGGCACGCCGAGCTGAGCGAGCTGGTCGAGGACGCGCGCTGGCGCTACTACGTGCTCGACCAGCCCACGGTCAGCGACGCCCAGTTCGACGCCTGGTTCAGGGAGCTGCTGGCGCTGGAGGAGGCGCATCCGGCGCTGCAGACGCCCGACTCGCCCACGCAGAAGGTGGGCGCGCCGGTCTCGGGCGATTTCGCCAAGGTTCAGCACCTCAACCGGATGGAGAGCCTCGACAACGCCTTCAACGCCGAGGACATGGCGGCCTGGATGGCGCGGGCCGATCGGCTGGCCGAGGGCGATCCTGGGCCGTACCTGTGCGAGCTGAAGATCGACGGGCTGGCCATCGCGCTGGTCTACCGCGACGGCAGGTTGGAGCGCGGCGCGACCCGCGGCGACGGGCGCACCGGCGACGACGTGACCGCCAACGTACGCACGATCAAGGGCATCCCGCACCGGCTCAAGGGCGACGACGTCCCGAGCCTGGTCGAGGTGCGCGGCGAGGTCTACATCCCGGTCGAGGGCTTCGCCCGGCTCAACGAGCAACTGGTCGAGCAGGGCAAACCCCCGTTCGCGAATCCGCGCAACTCGGCGGCGGGCACGCTGCGGCAGAAGGACCCGCGCGTCACGGCGCAGCGGCCGCTGCGCATGCTAGTGCACGGCATCGGCGTCTGGGAGGGCGCGGCCGAGCCGAAGGCGCAGTCGGAGGTCTACGAGCGGCTGCGCGAGTTCGGGCTGCCGGTCAGCGACCTGACCAAGGTGGTGGCGGGGCTCGACGAGGTCAACGCGTTCATCGAGCACTACCGGGTGCACCGGCACGACCCCCCTTACGAGATCGACGGGGTCGTGGTGAAGGTCGACGACTTCCGCACGCAGCGGGAGCTGGGCTCGACCTCGCGGGCGCCGCGCTGGGCCATCGCGTACAAGTATCCGCCGGAAGAGGTCAACACCAAGCTGCTCGACATCCAGGTGGGCGTGGGGCGCACGGGGCGGGTCACGCCGTTCGGGGTGATGGAGCCGGTCGTGGTGGCGGGCTCGACCGTCGAGCGGGCCACGCTGCACAACGCGGCCATCGTGGTGAAGAAGGGCGTGCTCATCGGCGACACGGTGGTGCTGCGCAAGGCGGGCGACGTCATCCCCGAGATCGTCGGGCCGGTCACCGCGCTGCGCGACGGGTCCGAGCGGGAGTTCGTCATGCCCACCCACTGTCCCGAGTGCGGCACGGAGCTGGCGTACGAGAAGGAGGGCGACGCCGATCTGCGCTGCCCCAACGCGCGCGGTTGCCCGGCACAGATCCGTGAGCGCGTCTTCTTCGCGGCCGGGCGGCGGGCGCTCGACATCGACGGGCTCGGCTACGTCGCGGCCACGGCGCTCACCCAGCCGCTGCCGCCGCAGCAGCCGGTGGTGCGCACCGAGGCCGACCTGTTCGATCTGACGCTGGAGCAGCTCATCCCGATCAAGTCGGTGGTCCGCGACCAGGAGACCGGCCTGCCCAAGATCGACCCGAAGACCGGCGAGGAGAAGGTCGTCACCTTCTTCTCCAACGTCAACGGCGAGGCCAGCCAGAACGCCCTGCGGCTGATGGAGGAGCTGGAGCGGGCCAAGCAGGTTCCGCTCGCGCAGGTCCTCGTGGCGCTGTCGATCCGCCACGTCGGCCCGCCCACGGCCCGCGCCCTGGCCGACGCCATGCGCTCGATCGACGCCATCATGAACGCCTCCGAGGAGGAGCTGTCCGCGGTCGAGGGCATCGGGCCCAGGGTGGCGGCCACGATCAAGGAGTGGTTCGAGGTCGACTGGCACCGCGAGATCATCGAGCGGTGGCGGGCCGCGGGGGTCCGGATGGAGGACGAGCCTGCTCCCGAGAAGGGGCCGCAGACCCTTGAGGGGATGACGTTCGTGGTGACCGGCACCCTGGAGGGCTACACGCGCGACACGGCGGCCGACGCGATCACCAGCAGGGGTGGCAAGGTGTCGGGGTCGGTGTCGAAGAAGACGTCGTTCCTGGTGGCGGGTGAGAACGCGGGGTCGAAGTACGACAAGGCGGTCAGTCTGGGGGTGCCGATCCTCGACGGGGCCGGCTTCGAGGTCCTGCTCAACGAGGGGCCGGAGGCTGCGGCGGAGGTGGCGGTCACACCGGAGCCCTAGGAATTCCAGCGCGTAGGAGCTCCAGCGCTCCCTTTCGGCCGGAGGGGCTCGTCCGTACGTGGGCGGGCCCCATCGGTGTTTCCGGGGGTTACCGGGTCGTAGCGTGCACGGCTTGCTACTGAGGGTGCTTTTTGGGTATATGTCGGATAAGAGACACTACGGAACGTACCCGCTTGGTTTCGCGAAGTGGGGTGAAGGTCGTACCCTCCCATAGTGACCTAATGGGGGTTCTGTTACCGATGACTGACCCAACCGACACCCGCGACACCGGACCACGCGTCGGCACGCCGCTGTGGGGGTTCCTCGCGGGCATCACCGTGATCGGCTTCACCGCCCTGCTGGTGGCCATGCTCAGGCTCGACCCCGCCGGCCTGGCCGAGCTGGCACGCGGACCGCTGTTCTGGGTGCTCGCGGTGCTGGTGATATTGGGCGAGCTGCGGCCCGTGATGGTGTCGTCCGCGACCACCGTGGGCGGCACGTACCCGTCCACCATGTTCACCTTCGCCGTGCTGCTGCACTTCGGGCTGCCGGTGGCGGTGCTGATGCAGGCCGTCGCGGTGACCATCAACGGCGTCGTGACCCGCAGGTCGTGGCATCGGGTCATGTTCAACATCGCTCAATCCACGCTCGCACTGACCGCCGCCGCCGTGGTGCTGGGCACGTTCGGGATCATGCCGAGCCCGGCCAGGCCGTGGGTGCCGGGCGGCGGTGACCTGCTGCCGATCGGGCTGGCCGGGGTGGCGTACTTCGTCACCAGGGCCGCCCTCGTCTCCGGCGCGGTCGCGCTGCACGAGCGGCGGTCGATCACGCGCGTGCTGCGGGCAACCGCCGGCCCCCAGAGCCTCGTGTACGCCGGGCTGCTGGGCCTCGCGCCCCTCGTCGTCGTGGTGATGAACCACTCGCCCGGCCTTGTGCCCCTGTTCGTCGCCCCCTTGGCCGCCGTCTACTTCACCGCCACGCTGTCCATGCGCCGTGACCACCAGGCCCTGCACGACGAGCTGACCGGCCTGCCCAACCGCAAGATGCTCATCGTCAGCACCGAGGAGGCGCTGGCCGAGGTGCGCCAGGACGAGCGGGTCGGCCTGTTCCTGCTCGACCTCGACCGGTTCAAGGAGGTCAACGACACGATGGGCCATCCCGTGGGCGACCGGCTGCTGCAGATGGTCGCCCATCGGCTGACCCACTCCGTGCGTCCCGGTGATGTCGTGGCCCGGCTGGGCGGCGACGAGTTCGCCGTGCTGCTGCCCTCGATCAGGGACGCCCACGCCGCCAGGGAGGTGGCGGCCCGGCTGCGGGCGGCGCTGACCGAGCCGGTGCGCCTGGAGGGCATGACCTTCGACCTCGACGGCTCCGTCGGGATCGCCCTCTACCCCGACCACGCGCCCGACTTCGAGCTGCTGCTCCAGCGTGCCGACGTGGCCATGTACCTGGCCAAGGAGGGACGCACCGGCGTCGAGCTCTACCAGGCCGACAAAGACCGCAATTCCCCCGAACGCCTCACGCTCCTCGGCGACCTGCGCCGCGCCATCGACAACGGCGAGCTGCGCCTGCACTATCAGCCCAAGGTCGGGCTGCGTTCCGGGGACGTCCAGGGCGTGGAGGCGCTGGTGCGCTGGCGGCATCCGGTACACGGGCCGATCGGGCCGTCGGAGTTCGTGCCGCTGGCCGAGCAGTCGTACCTGATGCGGCAGCTCACCGCGTACGTGATCGAGGAGGCCCTCAAGCAGGCCGCGGCCTGGTGGCACAGCGGGCTGCGGGTGCAGATCTCGGTCAACATCTCCGCCCGCGACCTGCTCGCCTCGGCCCTGCCCGATCAGCTGGAGGTCGGGCTGGCCCGTTACGGGCTGCCGCCCGCGGCCGTCCAGCTGGAGGTCACCGAGCGCATCCTGACCGGCGACCAGGCCTACACCCAGGAGACCATCAAGGCACTGGCCACCCTCGGCGTCCCGCTGGCCATCGACGACTTCGGCACCGGCTACTCCTCGCTGATCCGCCTGCAGCGGCTGGCCGTGTCGGAGGTCAAGATCGACTCCTCCTTCGTCCGCAGGATCGCCGAGTCGGAGGACGACTACCGGATCGTCCGCTCCATCGTCGACCTGGTCCGCTCGCTCGGGCTGAGGTCCGTCGCGGAGGGCGTGGAGTCGGACGAGGTGGCGATCCGGCTGGCGGAGATGGGCTGCGACGTCGGCCAGGGCTGGCTGTTCTGCCGCCCCCTGCCGGCCGCCGAGGCCACCGCCTGGCTGCGCGAGCAGGCGGACCCGTCGGTGGAGTACGGCTACCAGCCCGAGGTAAGCAGCTCCGCCTGACAAGCCTGACAAGCCTGACAAGCCTGACAAGCCTGACACGCCGGACGTGCCGGACGTGCCGGACGTGCCGGACGTGCCGGACGTGCCGGACGTGCTGGACGCGCCTGATCCGCTTGACGCGCCACTCCGGCGCGACCGCCGGACGCGTTGCCTCGTGCGACGCCGCGTGTTGCCGTCGAGTTAACCGTTCGGGCTCAATACGTCAAGCCCCCTAGGATGGCAGTGTCCACAGACTCCATCCACGAAACGGGTTCAACGACTCATGTCCGCCATAACCCGCGACGAGGTCGCACACCTGGCCCGGTTGTCCAGGCTGGCGCTCACCGACGACGAGCTCGACCACTACGCCACCCAACTCGACCAGATCATCGAGTCGGTCGCCAAGGTGTCCGAGGTCGCCGCCGACGACGTGCCGCCTTCGTCGCACGCGCTTCCGCTGACCAATGTCTTCCGTGCCGACGAGGTGCGACAGTCCCTGACGCCCGACCAGGCGCTCTCCGGCGCCCCTGCCGTCGAGGACGACCGCTTCCGTGTGCCGCGCATCCTCGGGGAGGAGGCATGAGTCTGATCCGTAAGACCGCCGCCGAGCTGGGCTCGCTGATCGCCGCGGGCGAGGTGTCGGCCGTCGAGGTGGCCGAGGCCCACCTCGACCGGATGGCCGAGGTCGAGCCGAAGGTCAAGGCGTTCCTGCACGTCGATCGTGAGACGACGATCGAGCAGGCGCGCGCCGTCGACACCAGGCTCAGGGCCGGCGAGAAGCTCGGCCCGCTGGCCGGGGTGCCGATCGCGCACAAGGACATCTTCACCACGCGCGACATGCCGACGACGGCCGCTTCCAAGATCCTCGAAGGCTGGCGGCCCCCTTATGACGCGACCGTCACCGCGCGCCTGCGCGAGGCCGGCCTGGTCATCCTGGGCAAGACCAACCTCGACGAGTTCGCCATGGGCTCCTCCACGGAAAACTCCGCCTACCAGGTGACCCACAACCCGTGGGACCTGAGCAAGGTGCCCGGCGGCTCGTCCGGCGGGTCGAGCGCCGCCGTGGCCGCCTACGAGGCGCCGCTGTCCACCGGCACCGACACCGGCGGCTCCATCAGGCAGCCCGCCTCGGTGACCGGCATCGTGGGCATGAAGCCGACCTACGGCGGCTCCTCCCGCTACGGCCTGATCGCCTTCGCCAGCTCGCTCGACACGCCGGGCCCGTTCGCCCGCAACGTGCTCGACGCGGCGCTGCTGCACGAGGCGTTCTCCGGCTACGACCCGATGGACTCCACCTCGGTCGACGCCCCGGTGCCCTCGGTGGTCGAGGCCGCCAGAAACCCCGACGTCTCCGGCATGCGGATCGGCGTCGTCAAGGAGTTCGCCGGCGAGGGCTTCCAGCCCGGCGTCCTGGCCCGCTACAACGAGGCCGTGCACCTCCTGGAGTCGCTCGGGGCCAAGGTCGTCGAGGTCTCCTGCCCGTCGTTCACGACCGCGCTGCCGGCGTACTACCTGATCGCGCCCTCGGAGTGCTCGTCCAACCTGGCCCGCTTCGACGCCATGCGTTACGGCCTGCGCGTGGGCGACGACGGCACCCGCAGCGCCGAGGAGGTCATGGCGCTGACCAGGGCCGCCGGCTTCGGCCCCGAGGTCAAGCGGCGCATCATGCTCGGCACGTACGCGCTGTCCAGCGGCTACTACGACGCCTACTACGGCCAGGCCCAGAAGGTGCGCACGGTCATCTCGCGCGAGTTCGAGGCCGCCTACCAGCAGGTCGACGTCCTGGTCTCGCCGACCACGCCCACCACGGCCTTCCCGATCGGCGAGCGCACCGACGACCCGATGGCGATGTACCTCGCCGACCTGTGCACCATCCCGTCCAACCTGTCGGGCAACGCGGCCATGTCGGTCCCGTGCGGCCTGGCCGACGAGGACGGCCTGCCGGTGGGCCTGCAGATCATGGCCCCGGTCCTGGGCGACGACCGCTGCTACCGCGTCGGCGCCGCCGTGGAGCAGGCCCTGGAAAGCCACTGGGGCGGCGGCCTGCTGTCCAGGGCGCCGGAACTGTAGGACGAGAGGGGGACGGCGGCATGCTCACGCGCATCGAGATCGACGGCTTCAAGTCCTTCCTGGACTTCACCCTCGACGTGCCGCCGTTCCTCGCCCTGGTCGGGCCCGATTCGAGCGGAAAGTCCAACCTGCTGGACGCCCTGGCCTTCGCTCGCGCGGCGATCGGCGCAGGACTGCCGCACACGCGCGGCGGTGAGGACCCGCTGCTCGACGCGCGGCGGGGCAAGCCGCAGGAGCACTTCCACCAGCCGGCGGGGCGCCCTCCGGTGTCGCGGTTCGCCGTCCGGGTGGAGGCTGAGGTGAGCGTCGAGAGCCGGAGCGAGGACGTACGCGCCGTCATGGAAGCCCGTCGCGAATCGGGCGACTGGTCCCTCGAAGTGACGCCCGAGGGGGCACGCCAGAAGGTGTGGCCGTACGAGGTGGCGTCCTGGCACTTCCACGTCCCGGATCCGCAGGCCATGCGGCGGCCGGTCACGGCGTTCAACCAGCGGCCGCTCACCGAGGACGCCGGCAACCTGGCGGCCGTGCTGGGCCGGATGGAAGTCACAGGTGAGCTGGACGATCTGATGGTGGATCTGTCCGCTCTGGTGCCGGACGCCACAGGTGTGCGCCCGATGCTGGACGAGCGTGAGCAGGAGTGGTCGTTCGACATCCTCGTCGATCACGAGCCCATGCCGGGCCGGCTGGCCTCCGACGGCACGCTCCGGGTGCTCGCCCTGCTGGCGGCGCTATACGACGAGTCCTCCGCCGGCCTGCTCATGGTGGAGGAGATCGAGAACGGCCTGCACCCCAGCAGGCTCGGGCAGCTGCTCGAAAGGATCTCGCAGCGGGTCGGACGATCAGGGAGGTTGTGGCGGCAGGTCATCCTGACGACCCACTCGCCCGTCGCGGTGTCGAGCCTTTACCGGACCGCACCCGACGCGCTGGTCTTCCTCGACTCGGTCTGGCGGACGGGCGGCGGCAACCCCCGTTCCCGCGTCACCGTGGCCAAGCCGGTACGCCAGGAAGGCGAGCCGGGCACCTTCGTCTCCCCGCGGCAGGTTCGTGGCGTATGCCGCATGGGTGGACGCCACCTCCAAGGCGCTGAGGAACCATGGCTTTCTCTGAGCGCCGAAGCGATAGCTTGAAACGCAACGATCTGAACTAAGGACCTCACCATGACTGCCGGTACGCTCATGCCGTACGACGAAGCGCTCGACCGGTTCGAGCCGGTGCTCGGCCTGGAGACGCATGTCGAGCTGGGCACCAAGTCGAAGATGTTCTGCGGCTGCAAGACGACCTTCGGCGCCCCGCCCAACACGCAGGTCTGCCCGACCTGCCTGGCGTTCCCCGGGGCGCTGCCGGTGGCCAACGCCGCCGCGATCGAGTCGACGATCCGCATCGGCCTGGCGCTCAACTGCTCCATCGCCGAGTGGTGCCGCTTCGCCCGGAAGAACTACTTCTATCCGGACATGCCGAAGAACTACCAGATCTCGCAGTACGACGAGCCGCTCTGCTTCGACGGCTACCTCGACGTCGAGATCGAGGGCAAGACCGTGCGGATCGAGATCGAGCGGGTGCACCTGGAGGAGGACACCGGCAAGTCCACGCACGTGGGCGGCGCGACGGGTCGTATCCACGGGGCCGACTACTCGATCGTCGACTACAACCGGGCCGGCATCCCGCTGGTCGAGATCGTGACCAAGCCCATCCCCGGCACCGACCGGCTGGCGCCCGAGGTGGCCAAGGCCTACGTGACCGAGCTGCGGGAGGTCATGCGCTCGCTGGGCGTCTCCGACGTGCGCATGGAGGAGGGGTCGCTGCGGTGTGACGTCAACGTCTCGCTGATGCCGCGCGGCTCGTCCGAGTGGGGCACCCGTACGGAGACCAAGAACGTCAACTCGCTGCGCAGCGTCGAGCGGGCCGTCAGGAGTGAGATCGAGCGGCAGGCTGCCGTGCTCGCCGGAGGCGGGAAGATCGTTCAGGAGACCCGCCACTTCCACGAGGACACCGGCGGCACCACGTCCGGCCGGTCCAAGGAGGAGGCGCAGGACTACCGCTACTTCCCCGAGCCCGACCTGGTGCCGATCGCGCCCGACCGCGCCTGGGTGGCGGAGCTGAAGGCGGCGCTGCCCGAGCTGCCGTCGGTCAAGCGCAAGCGGTTGCAGGCCGAGTGGGGCCTTTCCGACCTCGACATGCAGGCGATGCACAACGCCGACGCCATCGAGCTGGTCGAGGCCACGGTCGCGGCCGGCGCGCCTGCGGCCGACGCGCGCAAGTGGTGGATGGGTGAGCTGGCGCGGCGGGCCAACGAGACCAGCACGCCGCTGTCCGACCTGCCCATCACCCCCGAGCAGATCGCCAGGGTGACCGAGCTGGTGGCCTCAGGCGCGCTCAACGACAAGCTGGCGCGCGAGGTCCTCGAAGGCGTGATGGCCGGTGAGGGCACGCCGGACGAGGTGGTCGAGAGCCGCGGGCTGAAGATCGTCAACGACGAGGGCGAGCTGTCGGCGATCATCGACCAGGTGCTGGCCGACAACGCCGACGCGGCCGAGAAGGTGCGGTCCGGGAAGATCGCCGCCGCTGGTGCGCTGGTGGGTGGCGTGATGCGGGCGAGCAAGGGCAAGGCCGACGCGGCCCGCGCCCGGCAGCTGATCCTGGAGAAGCTCGGCGTCCAGGAGTAGAGCCCGGGTTGGGGTACCCGTCCTCGCACGGGTGTTCTGGGGTGGATTTCCGGGCGTTTCGGTACGGCAGCAGGCGGCCCCGTCGGTCCTGGTGGATCGACGGGGCCGGGTGGTCAGCCGGGGGAGGCGTCCGTTACTCCCCGGCCGACGTGGCTGCGGTCTGGCGGCGGCGGCCGGCTAGCTTTCTGAACAGCGGGGTGAGCAGGGCGAGGGCGGCCAGCACCAGCAGCACGACCGCCACCGGGCTGCCGACGAGCACGCTCACGTCCCCTGCCCCGATCGCCAGCGCCCGGCGTAGCTGGATCTCCGCCATCGGCCCCAGGATCATGCCGATCACCGCGGGGGCGACGGGCAGGCCGAAGCGGCGCATGGCGTAGCCGAGCAGGCCGAGCAGGTACAGCACGAACAGGTCCACCACGGTGCCGTTCAGCGCGTAGACGCCGAGGGCGGCGAAGAGCACGATCCCGGAGTACAGGTACGGCCGGGGCACGCGCAGCACCTTGGCCCACAGCGGAGCCAGCGGCAGGTTCAGCACCAGCAGCATCGTGTTGCCGATGAACAGCGACGCGATCATGCCCCAGACCAGCGCCGGGTTGTGGTCGAAGAGCTGAGGGCCGGGCTGCAGGCCGTACTGCTGGAAGGCGGCCAGCAGGATCGCGGCCGTCGCGGACGTGGGCAGGCCCAGAGTGAGCAGCGGGACGAGGGTGCCGGCCGCCGAGGCGTTGTTGGCCGCCTCGGGACCCGCCACCCCCTCGATGGCCCCGTTGCCGAACTCCTCGCGGGCCGTGCCGCGCGCCAGGCGCTTCTCGGCCGCGTACGACAGGAACGTGGGGATCTCCGCCCCGCCGCCCGGCAGGGCGCCGAACGGGAAGCCCAGGGCGGTGCCGCGCAGCCACGGGAACCAGGAGCGGCGCCAGTCGGTACGGCCCATCCACGCCCGCCCGACCGGCACCACCTCCGGAGGCGCGTGCCGCAGCCGGGAGGCCACGTAGAGGGCCTCGCCGAGCGCGAAGAGGCCCACGGCGACGATCACCACGTCGATGCCGTCCAGCAGTTGCGGGATGCCGAGCGTGAGCCTGGCCTGCCCGGTCTGCTGGTCGATGCCGATCAGACCGATCACCAGGCCGAGGCCGAGCGAGGCCAGGCCGCGCACGATCGAGCGCGACAGCACCGACGAGACGGCGGTGAAGGCCAGGATGGCCAGGGCGAAGTAGTCCTCCGGACCGAAGGAGATGGCGAAGTCGACCACGGCGGGCGCCGCCACGACCAGCAGCGCCGTGGCGATGGTGCCGGCCACGAACGAGCCGATCGCGGCCGTGGCCAGCGCCTGGGCGGCCCGGCCCCGCCGAGCCATCTTGTTGCCCTCCAGCGCCGTGATCATGGACGCGGACTCGCCGGGGGTGTTGAGCAGGATGGAGGTGGTCGAGCCGCCGTACATGCCGCCGTAGTAGATGCCGGCGAACATGATGAACGCGCTGGCCGGCGGCACCGTGAAGGTGATCGGCAGCAGCAGCGCCACCGTCATCGCGGGCCCGATGCCGGGCAGCACGCCGACGAGGGTGCCGAGGGTGACGCCGATGAGCGCGTACATGAGGTTGACGGGGGTGAGCGCGGCGGCGAAGCCGTCGAGCAGCAGCTGGAACGAGGTCACCTCAGATCACCCCCTCCAGCGGCCCGCCGGGCAGCGTGACGCCGAGCCCCTTGACGAACAGCAGGTACGTCGTCACCCCCATGACCACCGCGACCACGGCCGCGCGGGACTTGTGCTCGGCGCCCAGCGCCACCGACAGGGCGAAGAACAGCAGGCTCGCGCCGATGATCCAGCCGAGCACGTTCAGCAGTGCGGCGAAGGCCAGGAAGATGCCGCTGACCAGCCCGACGCCGCGCCAGTCCGTGGGCGCCTCGACGTCCACGTCCTCGCTCTCCTCGGGGTCGCCGTGCCCGCCGCGCAGGACGTCGGCGACGTAGAACAGGCCGATGAGCACCATGGCGCCGCCCACCAGCATGGGGAAGAACCTCGGCCCGATGCCGAGCTGGGAGGCCGCCGCGGAGACGTCGAGCGTGCCCACCACGACGAGCACGCCCAGCACCAGTACGACGATCGCCAGCCCGAGCTCGGGCCGCCACCAGCGGGTCATCAGGAAACGAGCCCCATCTCGGCGATGATCGCCTTCACCCGGGTCTGCTCGGACGCCAGGTAGTCGGTGAACTGCTGCCCGGTCTGGAAGGAGTCGATCCAGCCGTTCTTGGCCACCGCGTCCTTCCACGGCTGCGCGTCGTGCATCTTGGTGACCAGGTCGGTCAGGGCCTTCTTGTCGGCCTCGGACAGCCCGGCGGGGGCGACGAAGCCGCGCCAGTTGGCCAGCTCCACGTCCAGGCCGCCCTCCTTCAGCGTGGGCGCGTCCAGGTCGGGCAGCCGCTCGCCCGAGGTGACGCCCAGGGCGCGCAGCTTGCCGGACTTCACGTGCTCAGCGAACTCGGCCACGCCCGAGATGCCCGCGCTGACCTTGTTGCCGAGCAGCTCGTTCAGGGCCTCGCCGCCGCCGGAGTGGGCGATGTAGTTGACCTGCTTGGGGTCCACGCCCGCGGCCTTGGCCATCAGGCCGGCCACGATGTGGTCGGTGCCGCCGGCCGAGCCGCCCGAGATGGACACCTTCGCCGGGTCGGCCTTCCAGGCCGCCACCAGATCGGCCAGCGACTTGAACGGGGACGCGGCCGGCACCACGACCAGCTCGTACTCCTCGGTCAGCTTGGCGATGGGCGTGGTCTCGGAGAGCGTGACCTTGGACTTGTTCTGCTCGATGGCGCCCACCATGACCAGGCCCATGGTCATCAGCAGGTTGCCGTTGCCCTTCTCGCCGGCCAGCTGGGCCAGCCCGATGGTGCCGCCGGCGCCGGGCACGTTGAACACCTCGACCTTGCGCTTCGGGTCGGCGCTCTTGAACGCCTGCTCCGCCACGCGAGAGGTCTGGTCCCAGCCGCCGCCGGGGGCGGCCGGAGCCATGATCCGCAAGGCGGAGGCGCCGGCGGAGGTGCCGCCGGAGGCGCCGCAGCCGGTCATCGCGCCGAGGGAGAGTGCCGCGAGTGCGGCGAATACGCGCAAGCGCATGATCACTCCAGGGGGTGTGCTCACATAGGTTGGACTGGCATGGTGATTTCCGGCGCGCGAGGCGTCGAGCCTTTGCGCGGTTGCCGTCGTAGTGGTCGTATTGGTCGCGTCGGATAGCGGCGAAAGAGGCAAAAGAGGCGAAAGAGCCGCGGACGGAACGTGGGTATCGGCCGCGACCAGGCCGTGACCTCCGTTTGTTTCCATGAGCAGGGTGAGACGAGTGCGTGACGCGTCCCTCGGGACGCAGCTCTTCGTGCTCCAGATGGTGATCGTGCTGCTCGCCGCCGGGGGCACGGCGGGAGTGTGGGCCGAGCACACGAGAAATCAGCTCGACTCGCTCTACCAGCAGCGGGCGCTGGCCATCGCGCAGTCGGTGGCCGCGCTGCCGCAGGTACGCGAGGCGTTCAAGCTGGCGAGCCCGGAGACCGTGCTGCAACCGCTGGCGATGAGCGTCCAGCAGGAGACCGGCGCCGACTACGTGGTGATCGCCAACACCGATCAGAAGCGCTACGCCCACCCCAACGCCGCGCTGATCGGCAAGACGTTGTCCACCGACGGCACCCTCGTCCTGCGTTCGGGCCGGAGCTGGGTGGGCACGGAGACCGGCACGATCGGCACCACGGTCAGGGGCAAGACGCCCATCCGCGACGAATACGGCACGGTCATCGGCCTCGTCTCCGTCGGCGTGCTGGAGACCACGGTCGACAGCCAGCTCACCCACGCCCTGCCGCCGCTCATCTGGACCGCGCTGGCCGTGCTGCTGGCCGGGCTCGCACTGGCCGCGCTGATCACCGCGCGGGTGCGCAAGCAGACGTTCGGGCTGGAGCCGCGCGAGATCGCCGCGCTGCTGGAGCAGCGCGAGGGCGTGCTGCACGGCGTCAAGGAGGGCGTGCTCGCGCTCGATCTGAACGGAAGGGTCACGCTGGTCAACGACGCCGCCCGCGAGCTGCTCGGCGACGTCGGCGCGGACCTGACGCAGATGCCGGTCTCCGAGCGCATGCGCGACGTGCTCGGCGGCGCCGACCCGGGCGAGGACCGCGTCGTGCTGCACGGCGAGCGGGTGCTGGTGCTCAACCGCACCCCCGTCTGGGTACGCGGCCGCCACCGCGGCTGGGTGGTCACTCTGCGCGACCGCACCGAGCTGGTCCGCCTGGCCCGCGAGCTCGACGACACCAGCAGCGCCACGGACGCGCTGCGGGCGCAGGCGCACGAGTTCGCCAACCGGCTGCACACCGTGGTGGGCCTGCTCGAACTGGGCGAGCACGATGCGGCGATCGGCTTCATCACCCGCACGACCGGCAGCACGTACGCCACCGACCTGCGCGAACGCATCCAGGACCCGACTCTCGCGGCGCTGCTCATGGCCAAGTCGGCCGAGGCGTCCGAGCGCGGGGCCCGGCTCGTGCTCTCCGACGACTCCTCGGTGCCCGAGGGCCTGATCGGCGACCCGAGGGACGCGGTGCTGGTGGTCGGCAACCTGGTCGCCAACGCCATCGACGCCCTCGACGGCGCCGAGGGCACGATCGAGGTGTCGCTGCAGGCCGACGCCGGCGGGCTGCGCGTCCGGGTCGGCGACTCCGGCCCCGGCATCGCGCCCGACCTGGTGGAGGAGGTCTTCAGGGAGGGCTTCACCACCAAGGCCGCCCATTCGGGGCCGCGCGGGCTCGGGCTGGCGCTGACCAGGCAGGCGTGCCTGCGCAGAGGCGGCTGGGTCCGGGTACAGAACTCGGGTGGCGCCGTCTTCACCGCCCTGCTCCCGGCGAACGGGGCGAAGAACGGCGCCAAGAACGGAGCTGCGACCGGCGCCGCGAACGAGGCTGCGCATGGGGCGAAGGACGAGGCTGTGGACGGGGCGAGACGGTGACACGCACGCCGATCCGCGTGGTGGTCGTGGACGACGACTTCATGGTGGCCCGCATCCACAGCGGCTACGTGGCCCGCGTGCCGGGCTTCACCGTCGTCTCGACGGCGCACACCGGGGCCGACGCGCTCGCCGCGGTTGCCGAGCTGCGGCCCGATCTCGTGCTGCTCGACATCTACCTGCCCGACATGTCGGGCTTGGAGGTGCTCAAGGCCCTGCACGACGTGGACGTCCTCATGATCAGCGCCGCCCGCGACATGCCCACGGTCAGGGAGGCGATGCGCGGCGGCGCGGTCAACTACCTCATCAAGCCGTTCACCGCCGCCGCCCTGACCGAGCGCCTCCAGCAGTACGCCGACACCCGCCGGCGCCTGACCGCGATCGGCGCCGAGGCGCGCCAGGACGACGTGGACCGGCTTTTCGGCACGGCCAAGAGCCCGGCCGCCATGCCCAAAGGGCTGTCCGCGGCCACGTGCGCGCTGGTCGCCGACACCCTGCGTGAGGCCGGCCGCGACCTGTCGGCGGCGGAGGCCGCCGAGCTCACCGGCCTGTCGCGGGTGAGCGCCCGCCGCTATCTCGAACACCTCTGCGCGGTGGGACAGGCGGAGTTCCGGCCGCGTTACGGCACGGCCGGACGACCGGAACATCGCTACCGGTGGCTAGGTTGACACACTTCCGTAGCCGATTCCCGTGACATATGCGGATCCGCGTGCCTTACTGTTGCCTGAGACTTGGCTGCGGACCGGGAGGAGATTGAGGCGTGCGTAACGCCGGACCGATCGAATCACCAACCGACCCGTTCGCCTCGGTGCCACTCCCCACGTCGGGCGTCTCCAAGAAGCCGCGGATCGAAGGGCTGCCTCCGGGAGTCTCCCGGGACATCTTCGGCCCGCCGGGCAGACAGGAGGCGCGGCCGGCCCAGGGCCCGAGCGCCCCGGGCGGACCTTCGGGCAAGAACGCGCTACCGCCGGTGGCGCCGCCCGCCCAACCCTGGCCCATGGTCGGCAAGGAGTCGCCGCCCCCGGCGTTCGGGGGTTCGCCGGAGCGGCCGCCCGCGTACGAGCCCGAGCCGCCGAAGCGCAGCCGGGTGCTGCCCGGGGTGATCACGGTCGTGCTGATGCTGGCGGCGCTCGCCTACGTGGTGCCCGCCGTGCTCATGTCCGGTTCGGTGTTACGCGGCACGCACGTGGCCGGGGTGGACATCGGCGGCCTCACCGTGACGCAGGCGGCCGACAAGCTCCGCAGCGAACTGGCCACCAAGCTCAGCAAGCCCGTCGTGGCCGAGATCGGCGACAACAGGGAGACCATTCAGGCCGACGAGGCCGGGCTAGAGCTGGACGTGGTCGGCACCATCGGGCAGGCGCCCAGCGGGTTCCCCAGCCCGCAGGAGGTGTGGCGCGGGCTCACCGGCACGACCGAGCTCCAGCCGAAGATCTCCGTCGACGCCTCCCAGCTCACCAGGACCGTCGACGGCATGGCGGAGGCCGCGGACAAGCGCGCGCGCGAGGGCCGGGTGACGTTCACCGGCCTGGTGCCCAAGGCGCACCTGCCCCAGGACGGCGTGCTGCTCGACCGGGACGACGCCGTCAAGCGGATCAGCGACGCCTTCCTCAACGGCGGCGGCACGGTGGTCCTCACGCTCAGGCCGGCCAAGCCCGTCACCACTCCCGAGTCCGTCGAGACGGCGGTCGAGAAGGCGAAGGCGGCGGTCGCCGCCCCCCTGACCCTGACGCTCGACGACAAGCAGACGCAGATCCCCCCGGCCACGATCGCCGCCAACCTGACCTACGTGGCCGGCGGTGACGGCGCGCTCGTGCCCGAGTTCAACGCCAAGGCCGTACTGGCCGCAGCGCAGAGCAGCCTTGTGGACGCGGCCCAGCAGCCGCGCGACGCCACGTACCGGATCGTGGACGGCAAGCCGGTCCTGGTCCCCGCGCGCGTCGGACGCGGGATCAACGACAAGCTGCTGGCCAGGGACGCGGAGAAGGTGTTCGACCAGGGCGGCGTCCGGACGATCCCGGTCCGGCTCGGCACCGTCGCGCCCGCCGTGCAGACCTCGGAGATCCAGGGGCTCGGCATCAGGGAGGTCGTGGGCCAGTTCACTTCGACGTTCGACTGCTGCCAGCCCCGGGTGAAGAACATCCAGCGGATGGCGCAGGAGCTCGACGGGCACATCGTCAAGAGCGGTGACACGTTCTCGCTCAACGACTTCCTCGGTGAGCGGACGATCGAGGACGGATACGTCGAGGCCGGGCAGGTCGTCGGCGGCCGGACGGTGAACGTGGTCGGCGGCGGCCAGTCGCAGTTCGCGACGGCCCTCTACAACGCGGCGTTCTTCGGCGGGTTCGAGGACGTCGAGCATCAGGCGATGGACTACTTCGCCGAGCGCTATCCGGCGGGGCGCAGCGTGGCGCTGCTCTACCCGGACGTGGACCTGAAGTGGCGCAACGACTCCGACCAGGGCGTGCTGATCAAGACCGCCTTCACCGAGACGTCCGTCACCGTGACGCTGTGGAGCACCAAGCGCTTCGACAAGGTCGAGGCCGTGGAGTCGGAGCGCAGGGACTTCACGCCGTTCCGGCGCGAGACCAGCTCCGCGCCCGGCTGCCTGCCCACCACGGGACAGCAGGGGTTCACGATCGACGTGACCCGCGTGTTCCACAAGGACGGCAAAGTGGCCAAGAAGGACAAGAAGCTGACCACCAAGTACCGCCCGCAACCCCAGATCGCCTGCACCGGCGTCCCGCGCTGAGAGATCGGGTCCTCGGCGCTCAGATCGCCGAGGGCCCGCGCGGACGTACGCCCGTGGTCAGGACGGGGTCATGACGGGGTCATGACGGGGTGACGGACATGATCCGGTCGTCGCCGTCCCTGACCGAGCCGCGCCCGTCCTTGTTGCTGGTCCCGACCCAGAGCGTGCCGTCGGGAGCCGTGGTGACCGCGCGCAGCCGGCCGTACCGGTCGGTGAAGTGGGCGGCGGGCGTGCCGGCCGAGCCGTCGCCGCTCAGCGGGATCTGCCACAGCCGCTCGCCCCGCAGCGCCCCCATCCACAGCGAGCCCTTCGCGTACGCCAGCCCCGACGGCGAGGCGTCGGAGGTGGGCCAGGTGAGGATCGGGTTCGTGTAGCGGTCGTCGTCGCCGCGCCCCTCGACCTGCGGCCAGCCGTAGTTGGCCCCCGGCTTGATCAGGTTCACCTCGTCGTAGGTGCTGGCCCCGAACTCCGAGGCGTACAGGCGGCCGGAGTCGTCCCAGGCCAGGCCCTGGACGTTGCGGTGGCCGTAGCTGTAGACCAGCGTGCCGAACGGGTTGCCGGGCGCGGGCGCGCCGTCCGCGGTCATGCGCAGGATCTTGCCGCCGAGCGAGTCCCGCCGCTGGGCCATGTCGCGGTCGCCGGTCTCGCCGGTGGTGGCGTACAGGAAGCCGTCGGGGCCGAACGCGAGCCGGCCGCCGTTGTGGATGCCGCCCTTCGGGATGCCCTCGACGATGACGCGCCGGTCGGTGAGGCGGTCACCGTCGAGGCGGTAGCGGACGATCCGGTTGTCCTGATCTGCCGTGTGGTAAAGGAAGATTTGTCCCTCTCTGGCGGCAATGCCCATCAGGCCGCCCTCGCCGTCCGGCCGTACGTCCTCGATCGTGCCCAGTTCCGTCACCGCGCCCGCCGGGCTCACCCGTAGCAGCCGGGCCGAGTCGCGCTCGGTCACGAGGGCGTCGCCGCCGGGCAGGAACGCGATTGCCCACGGGACGGCCAGCCCGGTCACAACGTCCTTGGGGTCGCCGGGGGCGGCCCCGGCGGACACGGCCGCCGTGGGGAGCGCCTCAGCGCCGCCGCCGTAGGAGCCGGAACAGCCGGTGAGCGCCGCCAGCAGCGCGATCGTCCAGAGCTTCCTCATGTGTTCCATACTGACCCCGGAGTCGTAAGGTTCTCGGCATGAAGACCTGGGTTCCGTATGTTTCGGTGGCCGATGTACTGTCCGACCTCCCCGGCGTCGAATGTGCGGTCTATGACGGCACGTCCGCGATGCCGGACGGGGTGGGCGACGTGGAGGTGTGGATCCCGCCGCTCATCCCCGTGCCCGACGTGCCGGGGACGCTGGCCAGGATGGGCTCGCTCAAGCTGCTGCAGACCGTGACCGCCGGCGTGGAGGCGTACCGGCCCCACATGCCCCCGGGCGCGGTGCTGTGCAACGCGCGCGGGGTGCACGACGCGGGCACCGCCGAATGGGCGGTGGGCGCCATGCTGGCGGTCGTCAGGGAGTTCCCCGGGTTCGTGGACGCGCAGCGCAGGGGGGAGTGGACCTACCACCACACCGGTGTGCTGGCCGACTCGCGCGTGCTCATCGTGGGCTACGGCTCCATCGGCGCCGCGCTGGAGCGCCGGCTCGACGGGTTCGAGGTGGAGGTCGTCCGAGTGGCGCGCGGCGCCCGCGACGGCGTGCACGCCATGCACGAACTGCCCGCGCTGCTGCCGGAGGCGGACGTCGTCGTGCTGCTGGTGCCCGCCACTCCGGCCACCGCCGGCATGGTGGACGCGGCGTTCCTGGCGCGGATGAAGGACGGCGCCGTGCTCGTCAATGCCGCCCGCGGCGGGATCGTCGACACCGACGCGCTGCTCGCGGAGCTCAAGAACGGCAGGCTGCGCGCCGCGCTCGACGTGACCGCGCCCGAGCCGCTGCCCGAGGGACACCCCCTCTGGGGCGCGCCGGGCCTGCTGATCACGCCGCACGTCGCGGGCAGCACGCCCGCGTCGGAGCGGCGGATGCTGCGCCTCATGAGGGCCCAGTTGCAGCGCTATCTCGCCGGCGAATCGCTGGTCAACGTCATCACCGACGCATATTGAGAGGATCCCGGAACGTGGCTGGTCCGTGACCTTCGGTGCGTACGGTTGCGTTTGCAGGGAGTTCCTGACTGACTGTCAAGGGACTCTTGGCGGCAAATGGTCTGTGTGGTTATCAGATCGGTGACGACATCGGCGTTGTCACCACCCGCGCACCCGAGACCGCACACACTGGCGAAGTGATCGACCGGGCTTCGGCGGTCGCAGGTGCAGGGTTCGAGACGGGATGGGCAACGACTGTGATCCGCTGGCGTGATCCACGGGTGCCGCCGGCCGCTGCGGCGGCGGCAGGAGCGGTGGTGTTCGCCGCTGCCGTCCTGGCGCAGGCCCCGGCCTTGGTCACCGGCGCGGTCGCCGGAGGGCTGGCGGCGCTGATCGCCGCGGGCTCCCTGCTGTTCGCCTCGGTGAAGCAGGCCGATCACCGGCCGACGGCGATGGGCGCGCGCTGGATGGGCGGTGGGTCGGTCATCTGGGCCGCCGGGGTGGCGCTGCAGACGGTCGCCGAAGGCTTCGTGGCCAGTTTCGCCGACATGTTCGTGCTGCTCGGCACGGTGGTCACGGCGGGCGGCGCGCTGATCGCCGCCGACCGCAGATTTCCGGCCAGAGTCGCTTTACGGCAGCTCACGGACGCCTATCTGAGCGCCGCTTCACTGTTTCTCGTCGGCTGGGTGGTCGCGCTGCGCCACGTCTACGCCGAGACGGCCGATCCGCCCGCTTTCACGCTGGTGATGCTGCCGCCGATGATCGCGCTGCTGGTGACCTGCGCCGTGATCCCTTCGGTGGTGAGCAGCAGGTCATCGTCCTGGCTGCTCGGCCTGGCCGGGGTGGGCGTGCTGGCCACGATGACCGTGGCCGGCGTGGGGCAGGCGGTGGCCCGGCTGATGGACGGTGATCCGCAGCTGTGGAGCGTCCTGCTCGCGCCCGTCGCGCTGCTGCTGCTGGCGGCCGTCCCGTGGGGCCCGAAGGCCGGTGAGTCCGCCCGCCCTGGCGTCGGCCACGCGGTCGGGGTGGCGCCGCTGGCGCTGGTCGCCGTGGCCGCCGTCACGCTGCTGGCGCACCAGGCCGGCGGGCAGGCGGGGCCGGCGGTGACCGGCGTCGTGCTGGTCGCCGTCTCCATAGTGCTGCTCCTGCTGGTGCGCCTGTTCGTGCTCTCCGCGGTCAACGTACGCCTGCGCGGCCTGGTCAAGCTGGGCGACCGCCAGCTCAGGGAGCTGGCCGAGAGCACCGGCGACGTGGTCTTCGCCTGCGACTACCAGGGCGTGGTGCGCGAGATCGGCCCGGGGGTCGAGGTCACCTACGGCTACTGCCCCGACGAGCTGATCGGCGGCTCGATCTTCGACTACATCCACCCTGAGGACGTGCCGGGCATCCAGGCCGCCATGCGCGCCATGCACCTCGACGAGGAGAACGCCGCGCCCGGCACCTGCCTCATCGCCTGCCGGGTGCGCGCGGCCGACGGCACCTGGCGTCCCACCGAGTCCGTGGCCACCCGCAGGGTCGGCGGCGACGAGCGGATGCTGGTGACGACCAGAGACGTCAGCGACCAGGAGGCGCTGCGCAACCAGGTCGCCCACCTCACCTTCCACGACGGCGTCACCGGCCTGCCCAACCGCGCCTACTTCGAGGAGCGCACCCGCGAGGTGCTGGCCGGGCGCACCTCGGGCACGGCCAACGTGGCGGTCATCTTCCTCGACCTCGACGGGTTCACCTCGGTCAACGACTCGGTCGGCCACGCCAGCGGCGACTACCTGCTCGGGCAGGCGGCCCGCAGGCTGCGCGGGGCCGTGCGCCCCGACGACACGCTGGCCAGGTGGGGCGGCGACGAGTTCGCCGTGCTCGTGGAGACCGGCGGCGAGGCGCAGGTGGCGGTCGATCTGGCCGAGCGGCTGGTCGGCGCCGTCTCGCAGGAGCCGTTCCGGGTCGCCGACCGCGACGTGGCGATCACCGCGAGCGTGGGCGTGGCCTTCGCGGAGGACGACCAGCCCGCGGGCGACCTCATGCGTAACGCGGATGTGGCGATGGCGCGCTCCAAGGAACTGGGCGGGCGGCGGGTCGAGGTGTTCGCCGCGCAGATGCACGCCGACGTCGTACGCCGCCTCGAACTGGCCGCCGACCTGCAGCGGGCGCTGATCGAGCAGCAGTTCGCGATCGAGTACCAGCCGGTGGTCGACCTGGCCACCTCGCGGGTGACGGCCGTCGAGGCGCTGGTGCGGTGGTGGCGCGGGTCGGTGTTCGTGCCGCCCGAGCAGTTCCTCGGTCCGGCCGAGGACACCGGGCTGATCGTGCCGCTGAGCGAGTGGATCCTGCGCGAGTCGTGCCGCGAGGTGGCCGCCTGGCGGGCCTCCTCCTGGGACATCGGGCTGTCGCTCAACCTGTCGGCGCGCCAGATCATGGCGCCCAGGTTCGTCGAGACCGTGGAGGAGGCGCTGGCCGAGAGCGGGCTGCCCGCCGCCGCGCTCACCCTTGAGGTGATCGAGGAGATGCTGGTCGAGGACGCCGAGGAGACGATCAAGCGGCTGTCGGAGCTGCGCGCGCTCGGGGTGCGCCTGGCCATCGACGACTTCGGCACCGGCTACGCCTCGCTGGCCTTCCTGCGGCAGCTTCCCGTCGACATGATCAAGATCGACCCGTCGTTCGTGTCCGGGCTGGGCCGCGACGACACGCTGACCCTGCTCACCCGCACGATCGTGCGGCTCGGCCACGACCTCGGGCTCATCGTGGTGGCCGAGGGCATCGAGCGCCCCGAGCAGCTCGAACTGCTCAAGCAGATGGGCTGCACGCGCGGGCAGGGGTTCCTGGTGGCGCGGCCGATGGCGGCGCGGGGAGTCGACTCGCTGCGGCGGACGAGTCTCACCGTTTGAGACATGTGTCCACCAAGTTGACACTGGGGCGTTCGGAGCGGCTATGGTGTAAGCCATGCTTCGCAGTGAGATTCTCGTAGTACTTCGCCGGCGCGCAGGCCGATAGCGAAGCACGACGACCTGCGCGCCGCCCCAGACCCGCCACCTGGCGGGACGGGGCATTTTTTATGTCCTTAAGCGAGTAGCCACGCAAGGAACGAGCCGATGACCGAACGGATGACAGGTGCACAGGCCCTGGTCAGGGCGCTGGAGCACGTGGGAGTCGACACAGTGTTCGGGATCCCGGGCGGTGCCATTCTGCCGGCCTACGATCCTCTCTACGACTCGACCAAGGTCCGTCACGTGCTCGTACGCCACGAGCAGGGGGCTGGGCACGCGGCCGAGGGCTACGCGCAGGCCACCGGCAAGGTCGGGGTGTGCATGGCGACCAGTGGCCCCGGCGCCACCAACCTGGTGACCCCGATCGCCGACGCCTATATGGACTCGGTGCCGATCGTGGCCATCACCGGGCAGGTGGCCAGCGCCGCCATCGGCACGGACGCCTTCCAGGAAGCGGACATCTCCGGCATCACCATGCCGATCACGAAGCACAACTTCCTGGTGACCGATCCTGCGGACATCGCCCGTACGATCATGGAGGCCTTCCACATCGCCTCCACCGGCCGTCCCGGCCCGGTCCTCGTGGACATCTCCAAGGACGCGCTGCAGTCCGAGACCTCCTTCAGCTGGCCGCCCACCATGCAGCTCCCGGGCTACCGCCCGGTCACCAGGCCCCACTCCAAGCAGATCCGCGAGGCCGCCAAGCTGATCACGGAGGCGAGCCGGCCCGTCCTGTACGTCGGCGGCGGCGTCCACAAGGCCCGCGCCGCGGCCGAGCTGCTGCACCTGGCCGAGCTGACCAACATCCCCGTCATCACGACCCTGATGGCCAGGGGTACCTTCCCCGACAGCCACCCCCAGCACATGGGCATGCCGGGCATGCACGGCAGCGTCTCGGCCGTCGGCGCGCTGCAGAAGTCCGATCTGATCATCGGCCTGGGCGTGCGCTTCGACGACCGGGTCACCGGAAACCTGGCGTCCTTCGCCCCCTACGCGAAGATCGTGCACGCCGACATCGACCCGGCGGAGATCTCCAAGAACCGCCACGCCGACGTGCCGATCGTGGGCGACTGCAAAGAGGTCATCACCGACCTCATCGCCGCCATCGAGGCGTCCGGCCAGAAGGGCGACTACGCCGACTGGTGGACGATGCTCAACGGCTACAAGCAGACCTACCCGCTGGGCTACGACGAGTTCGAGGACGGCTCGCTGGCCCCTCAGTACGTCATGGAGCGGCTGAGCGCGATCGCCGGTCCCGACACGTACTACGTGGCCGGGGTCGGGCAGCACCAGATGTGGGCCTCGCAGTTCATCGGCTACGAGAACCCGGGCACGTTCATCAACTCCGGCGGCCTCGGCACCATGGGCTTCGCCGTCCCGGCCGCGATGGGCGCGAAGATGGGCCGCCCCGACGCCACCGTGTGGGCCATCGACGGCGACGGCTGCTTCCAGATGACCAACCAGGAGCTGGCCACCTGCGCCCTGGAGGGCGTGCCGGTCAAGATCGCCGTCATCAACAACGGTAACCTCGGCATGGTCCGCCAGTGGCAGACGCTCTTCTACGACCAGCGTTACTCCAACACCGACCTGCAGACGGCACGCCGCATCCCGGACTTCGTCAAGCTGGCCGAGGCCTATGGTTGTGTGGGCCTGCGATGCGAACGTCCCGAGGACGTGGACGCCGTCATCAAGAAGGCCATGGAGATCAACGACGTGCCCGTCGTGGTCGACTTCGTCGTCCACCAGGACGCGATGGTCTGGCCCATGGTCGCGGCGGGCACCAGCAACGACGACATCAAGATCGCCCGTGACATGGCGCCGAAGTGGGAGAACGAGGATGAGTAGACACACGCTGTCGGTGCTGGTCGAGAACCGCCCCGGCGTCCTGGCACGCGTGTCGGCGCTGTTCAGCCGGCGCGGCTTCAACATCGACTCCCTGGCCGTCGGGCCGACCGAGCACGACGACATCTCCCGCATCACGATCGTGGTCAGTGTGGAGGAGTTGCCGCTTGAGCAGGTCACGAAGCAGCTCAACAAGCTGGTGAACGTGCTCAAGATCGTCGAGCTGGACCCTTCGCAGTCGGTGCAGCGCGAGCTGATGCTGATCAAGGTCAAGGCCGACTCCGAGAGCCGCTCCCACGTGCTGGAGCTCGTCCAGCTCTTCCGGGCCCGCTGCGTGGACGTGGCGGCCGACGCGGTGACCATCGAGGTCACCGGCACTCCCGACAAGCTCGAGGCCTTCGTCAAGGTGCTGGAGCCGTTCGGGATCAAAGAACTCGTCCAGTCGGGCATGGTGGCCATCGGCCGCGGCGCCCGTTCCATCACCGACCGGTCCCTCAGGGCACTGGACCGTACCGCCTGAAAGGTTTTAGCAAGTGACCGAGATCTACTACGACGACCAGGCCGACCTGTCGATCATCCAGGGGCGCCACGTGGCCGTGCTGGGGTACGGCAGCCAGGGCCACGCCCACGCGCTCTCCCTGCGTGACTCCGGCGTCGACGTGCGCGTCGGGCTGCCCGAGGGCTCCAAGAGCCGCGAGAAGGCCGAGAACGACGGCCTGCGCGTGCTCACGCCCTCCGAGGCGGTCGAAGAGGCCAATCTCACGATGATCCTCGCGCCGGACCACATCCAGCGCCACCTCTACGCCGAGCACGTCGCCCCCAACCTGGTCGAGGGCGACGCGCTGTTCTTCGGCCACGGTCTCAACATCCGCTACGGGCTGATCGAGGCCCCCGAGGGCGTCGACGTGTGCATGGTGGCCCCCAAGGGCCCCGGTCACCTCGTCCGCCGCCAGTTCGAGGCGGGGCGCGGCGTCCCGGTGCTCGTCGCCGTCGAGAAGGACGCCTCGGGCAAGGCGCTCGACCTCGCGCTCTCCTACGCCAAGGGCATCGGCGGCACCCGCGCCGGCGCGCTGCGCACCACGTTCAAGGAGGAGACCGAGACCGACCTGTTCGGTGAGCAGGCCGTGCTCTGCGGCGGCGTCTCCGAGCTGATCAAGGCGGGCTTCGACACCCTCATCGAGGCCGGCTACCAGCCCGAGGTGGCCTACTTCGAGTGCCTGCACGAGATGAAGCTCATCGTCGACCTCATGTACGAGGGCGGCATCTCCAAGATGTACTGGTCGGTCTCCGACACGGCCGAGTACGGCGGCTACACCCGCGGCCCGCGCGTCATCACCGACGAGACCCGTCAGGAGATGCGCCGCATTCTGTCCGAGGTCCAGGACGGCACCTTCGCCCGGCAGCTGGTCGAGGAGTTCGACGGCGGCCAGAAGGAGTTCCAGCGCTACCGCGGTGAGCTGTCCGAGGACGCGATCGAGAAGACCGGCGCCAAGCTTCGCCCGATGATGAGCTGGCTCAAGGCCTGACCGCCTGAACGCCTGAACCGCTCAACGGCTGAACTGCTCAACGGCTGGGTGCCTGAACGGGTGAAACGGCCTGGACGGCCGAGCGCCTGAACGGCCGGATGCCTGAACGAACGCGAGCCGCGGCGGCTGGAGGATCTCCTCCGGCCGCCGCGGTTTTTTGTCGCCCGCGACCCCCGCACAAACACCCATATAGGAGGTATGGTTTTCATATGTCAGAAATTTCTTTCACGTGTCAGAGGAGACACCATGACGATGAAGGCCATCCGCTACCACGCTTACGGCCCGCCTGACGTCATCGAGCTGCGTGACGTGGCCAAGCCCGTGCCGGGTGACGGCGAGGTGCTGGTCCGGGTCCGCGCGGCCGCGGTCAACCCGGGCGACCACCACCTGCTCAGAGGCAGCCCGTACATCCTGCGCGCGATGGCGGGCCCGGCCCGGCCGAAGCAGCCCGGGCTCGGCAAGGACCTGGCCGGCGTGGTGGAGGCGGTGGGCGGGGGCGTCACGGCGTACGAGCCCGGCGACGAGGTCTTCGGCTGCGCCCAGGGCGCCTTCGCCGAATACGTCACCGTGCGCGCGGACGGGCCGCTGGCGCGCAAGCCCGCCGGGCTGACGTTCGAGCAGGCCGCCGCCCTGCCCACCTCGGGGCTGACCGCGCTGCGGGCCCTGCGCGGGGAAGGGCGGGCGGGGCGGCGGGTGCTGGTCAACGGGGCCTCGGGCGGCATCGGCACGTGCGCGGTGCAGTTCGCCAAGGCGTACGGGGCCGAGGTGACGGGCGTGTGCAGCCGCGGGAACGCCGACCTGGTCCGCTCGCTCGGCGCCGACCACGTCATCGACTACGGCAAAGAGGACTTCACCCGCACCGGCCGCCGATACCACCTCATTCTCGACAACGTGGGCAACCGTTCGGTGGCCGACCTGCGGCGCGCGCTCACCCCCGACGGAATTCTCATCCCCAACAGCGGCACCGGCGGCGGGCCCTGGTTCGGGGTGATGGGCCGCCTCATCCGCCTCAAGGCGATGTCCCCGTTCGTCCGCCACACGTTCGTCACCTTCGTCACCAAGGAGAACGCCGCGGACCTCGACACCCTGCGCGAGCTGGTCGAGACGGGCAAGCTCACCCCCGTCATCGACCGGACCCACCCGCTGAGTGAGGTCCCGGAAGCCATCACCCACTTCGAAGGGGGCCACGCGAGGGGCAAGGTCGTCATCACGCTCTGACGACCACGCCAGAGGCAAGGTCGTCATCACGCGCTGACGAGCGCCGCCAGGCGGCGGGCGGAGCCTTACCGCCGGGGAGGGGGCCGGAGCCCGTCGAGGATGATCCGGGCGAGGTGGGTGGAGCGTTCGGGGCTGGTGTCCGCGCCGGCGTGCCGGATCGCGGCGAAGGCGCCGGCGACGATCGCCATCACCTCGTCGACGGTCACGTCTTCGCGTACGACGCCGGCCTGACGAGCGCGATCGAGCAGGCGCGCGACCTGGTGCGTGAGGCCGGCGGCGGCGTCGGGAGCGGCGTCGCGCAGGTCGAACTCGGCGGCCGTGAGCGCGCTCTTCACCGCCGCGTTCTCCGCCCCCGAGGCCATCATCCGGGACAGCAGCGTGAACAGCGCGGCCGGATCGTCTGTGGCGGCGAGCGCCTCTCCTTCGGCGACCAGCCGCCTGATCTGGTCGATCGCGACGGCCAGGTAGAGCGCCTGCTTGGTGGGGAAGTGCCGGTGGACGGTGCCAGGGCCGACCCCCGCGCGGCGGGCGATCTCGTCGAGCGAGATGCCGAGGCCCTGAGCGGCGAACAGCCGTTGTGCGGTCGCCAGCACCTGCTCACGGTTGCGGCGCGCGTCGGCCCGAGGCTCCCGGTCGGTCACGGGATCCGCCGGCGGCTCGGCCGGCACGGGTCCGTGGCTGGACGTCTCACCGCCCTAGCTTAACCGGGGCGCCGCCCCGTATGCTCATCGGATAAGCGGGGCGACGCCCCGGTTAGCTGGCCGTCTGGCCGTCAGGTGAGCCGGCCGAGGACGAGGAGGGGCCTTCGATGACCACCCGCGAGGAAGCCGGCGCCCTGGTGCGGCGGATGCAGGACTGTTTCAACACCCGGCGGTTCGACCAGGCCGCCGAGCTGTTCACGCCCGATTTCCGCAACCATCCGCTCGGCGCCACCGGGTTCGAGGCGGGCCGGGCGGCCTGGGTCCAGGTCGTCGCCCGGTTTCCGGAGATGCGGGTGGTCGCCGACGACATTCTGATCGACGGTGACAAGGTGGCCGTCCGCTCGTCCGTCGAGGGAATGGGCGCCCAAGGCGATGCCCGTCCCGTGCTCATCGAGATCTTCCGCATCGACGACGGCCGGCTCGCGGAGACCTGGGGCGTCACCGAGGGCCCGGATCCGCGCCGCTGAGCGATAAAGTCGAGATAGTACGTCTTTGCTCCGATATATCGTTCGATATAGCATCCGATCTATGATGAACGCACGTCGCAACCAAGGCGTCGGCGGCATGGGCCCCACGGGGCGCTTCTTCGGGCCGGGTGAGCTGCGGCTGGCCATCCTCGCCCTGGTCGCCGAGGCGCCCGGCCACGGCTACCAGCTCATGGGCCGGCTCGCCGACCGCTTCAACGGCACCTACGAGCCGAGCGCCGGCTCCATCTACCCGACCCTGCAACTGCTGGAGGACGAGGGCCTCGTCCGCGCCGAGTCCACGGACGGCCGCAAGGTCTACCACGTCACCGACGAGGGCGGACGGGTGGCCGCCGAGAAGGCCGAGGAGATCGAGCGCCTGTGGGGCCGGGCCGCGGGCCGGGGTGAGTGGGGGATGTTCCGCGAGCCCGAGGCGGCGGAGATCGTCGGCCCCGCGCTGCGCCTGGTCAAGGCCGCGGTGAAGGCGCTCGCCCACGCCCACGGCGATCCGCGGGTGGTCGAGCGGATCCAGGAGATCTTCGTGGACGCCCGCCGCCGGATCGAGGACCTCGATGCCGAGAGGAGCCGGTCATGAGCCCCAGTGTCGCCCGCAGGTTGCTCGACCGGTTCTTCCTCAAGGGGGAGGTGATCGAGGCCGAGCAGCTGACCACCCGCATGCGGCGGGTCAGGATCGGCGGGCCGGCTCTGGCGTACCTGCGGTGGACTCCCGGCCAGCACATCCGGCTGCTGATCGAGGGCGGCGGCCCGCTGGGCGGCGTGCTGCGGACGTACTCGATCTGGTGGCACGACCCCTCCTGGGAGGCCCTCGACCTCGTCGGCTACGACCACGGCGGCGACTCGCCGGGCGTCTCCTGGATCAGGAACGCCGCGCCAGGGCAGCGGGTGTCCTTCACCCGCCCGGAAGGGAGCTTCGTGGTGCGAGAGGAGGCGCCGTACCACCTGTTCGCGGGGGAGGAGACGGCGTCCGTGGCGTTCGGGGCGATGCTGCGGGCCCTGCCCGCCGGGGCGCGGGCGTACGGGGCGGTGGAGGCGGAGGGGCCGGGCGACCACCTCGGCCTGCCCGGCGACCTGGTCGAGGTGTGCCGGGGCGGCGCGTCCGCGGCGCGGTCGGAGGCGCTGGTGAACGCGGTCAGGGAGCTGGACCTGCCCGACACTCCCGGCGTGGCCTATCTGGCGGGGGAGGCCCGCACGATCCAGGCCGTGCGCGCCCACCTGGTCGGCGAGCGCGGGTGGCACCGCAGGGACGTGCGGACGAAGCCGTTCTGGACCCCCGGGAGGAAGGGCCTGGACTGACCCGCGCGAGCACTCCACTGGGCGTGATAAAAATACCGGTATAGTTATCGCTCAGGAGGAGTCATGATCGAACTGAAGTCGGCCGGTGAGATCGCCGCCATGCGGGAGGCGGGCAGGGTGGTCGCCGCCATACACAGCGCGGTGCGCGAGCGGGCGGACATCGGGGTGACGCTCAGGCAGCTGAACGAGGTGGCCAGGACCGTGCTTGAGGAGGCCAAGGCCGGGGCGTCGTTCCTCGGATACCACCCGTCGTTCGGCGCCACGCCCTATCCGGGGGTCATCTGCACCAGCGTGAACGGCACCATGCTGCACGGGCTGCCGACGTCGTACCGGCTGCGGGACGGAGACCTGCTCAGCGTGGACTGCGGGGCGATCGTCGAGGGCTGGCACGCCGACGGCACCGTCAGCTTCACGGTCGGCCACCCCCGCGCCGAGGACCTCAAGCTGATCAGGGTGGCCGAGGAGACGCTCGCCGCGGGCATCGAGGCGGCCGTGCCCGGCGGCCGGATGGGCGACATCGGGCACGCCATGTCGACGGTCGGGCGCGGCGCCGGCTACGGCATGCAGAACGACTTCGGCGGCCACGGCATCGGCCGGTCCATGCACGAGTCGCCGTGGGTGCCCAACGAGGCCAGGCCCGGCAGAGGGCTGCGGCTGCGGCCCGGGCTGGTGATCGCGATCGAGCCCAGCCTGATGGCCGGTGGCGGCGACGACTACTACATGGCGGACGACGGCTGGTCGGTGTGCTCTGCCGACGGAAGCAGAAGCGTGCACGTCGAGCACACCGTGGCCATCACCGAGGACGGCCCCGTCATCCTGACCCTGCCGTAGCGGCGGTCGGATGGGTGCCGTTCTGTGGTTATCCGGGCGATGATGATCCGCTACGCGGAGTCACGACTAGTCTGCCCACACTGCTCCCCTTTCAAAGCCCTGAGAGGGCGCCTGGCACGGTCATGGAAGCCTCATGAGCGGGGCGGGCAGCCCTTCAGTCACCCGCAGACCTGCGCCAAGCCGGGAGTTCTTCTTCACCTGTTCGGTAATGTGGCGGGTTTTCCCTGGTCAAGCCGGAAATTATCGGCGTTTGTCGAACTTGGGGGCAGGGCAGATCTTCTCCCGATAGCTACGGAGAGTAGTCGAGAGGTATCAGGGAGAATCACATGTACAAATCAGGACTCGTCCTGGCCGGTCTCGTCGGCGGGATGGTCATGTTCGGCGGCTCCGCGGTAGCTGCCACGGCCGAGTGGCCCCGGGCCAACGAAGACGCGCAGCGCACCTTCTTCTTCTGCGGCGACGAGAACATCTTCGCCCAGGGCGAGGTCGACAACAGCACGAGCGGTGTCCTCGTCGTTCAGACCGGTGACATCCTGAGCCAGATCCTCGGCATCAAGAGCGAAGACACGAAGTGCTCCATCAGCTAACGTCATTCCTCTGCAGCTGAGCAGCGTTATCCAGGGGCCCATCCGCCGGGTGGGCCCCTACACCATGTTCGCCCCTCGTTGTTCAGCCCTCATAGGCGAACGCGGCGTCGAAGGAGTTGCGGGCGATCCGGTCGAGCTGCTCGTCGGTCATCCCCAGCTCGCGCCGCAGCGCCGCGTAGTTGTCCTCCACGTAGCCGCCGAAGTAGGCCGGGTCGTCGGAGTTGACGGTCACGACCAGGCCCTCGTCCAGCATCGCGGGCAGGATGTGGTCACGCAGGGACGGCACCGCCCGCAGCCGTACGTTCGACAGCGGGCAGACGGTCAGCGGGATGCGCTCCTCCCGCAGGCGGGCCACGAGCTGCGGATCCTCCATCGCCCTGATCCCGTGGTCCACCCGCTCCACGCCCAGGACGTCCAGCGCCTCCCACACGTAGTCGGGCCCGCCCTCCTCGCCCGCGTGCGCCACCCGGCGCAGCCCCTCCGCCGCGGCGATGTCGAAGACCCGCCGGAACAACGACGGCGGATATCCCACCTCCGCCGAGTCCAGCCCCACCCCGATGAAGCGGTCACGGAACGGCAGCGCCGCGCGCAGCACCTGCTCGGCCTCCTCCGCGCCCCTGTCTCGCAGGAAGCACAGGATGAGCGCGGCCGACGCCCCCGAGTCCTTGATCGCCGCCGACAACCCGCCGAACACCGTCTCCAGAGCCACGCCCCTGCTCAGATGCGCCTGCGGATCGAAGAAGATCTCCGCGTGCCGCACCCCCTGCCCGGCGGCCCGCCGCAGGTAGGCACTGGCCAGGTCGTAGAAGTCCTGCTCGGTGCGCAGGACCGCGAGGTTCTCGTAGTACACGTCCAGGAACGAGCGCAGATCCGTGAAGGAGTAGCGGGAGCGGATGGCCTCCACGTCGTAGGTCGGCAGGTCGATCCGGTTACGCCGGGCCAGCTCGACGACGAGCTCGGGCTCAAGGGTGCCCTCGATATGCAGGTGGAGTTCTGCTTTGGGACGCATGGCAACGAGTAAACCGGACCCACGTAGTGCGAGGTATCGTGCGAACCTCTGAACTCTCACCCCGTGAGCTGGCATAACATCAGATTTCATGACGCTGGAGGATCTGCTGGCACGCGAGGACCTGCGGCTCACGCTGGTGACCGGGGCCGGCGCCCTCGACCGCGAGATCCGCCGCGCGTACCCGACGGACCTGCCCGACCCCCGCCGCTACCTGCGCTCCGGCGATCTCGTGCTCACCAGCGGCGTCTGGTACGCCGAGCCGTCCGACTGCGAGCGCTTCGCCGACGCGCTGTGGGCCAGCGACGCGGCCGGCCTGGTCGTCGGCCTGATCGTGCTCGGCGAGCTGCCGGGCGAGCTGGTCAAGGCGTGCGAACGCCGCCGGCTGCCGCTCCTGCTGGCCGCCCCCGACCAGGCGTTCGGCGCGATCACCGAGGTGGTGACCGCCGAAGGGTTCGCCGCCGAGCAGCGCAGGGCCGAACGGGTCAGGGCGCAGACGCTGCTCGACGTGCTCGGCCGCATTCCGCCGGGCGAGGTGTCGGCACACCTGCGGCTGCTCGGAGCAGACCCGGGGCTGCCCACCGCCGCCATGGCGGTCACCCTGACCGGCGGCCCCGACCTCGACCTGCCCGAGTTGCTGCACGAGGGCCTGGCCAGGAAGGGCCGGCACCTGATCGTCGGCGGCACCCCGCACGAGGCGATCGTGCTGGTCAACGGCCGCGCCTCGCGCAAGAGCCTGGCCGACGAGCTGCGCGACCTGGTCGCCGGGCGGCGGGGCACGAGCATCGCGGCCGGGATCAGCGAGATGGCGGCCAGCGTGTCACAGCTCGGCGAGGCGCTGGAGACGGCCAGGCGCGGCATGGAGTCGGCCAGGACCGGGCCGGGCCCCGTGTCGATCATGTCGCTGGCCGACATCGACAGCTTCGACCTGCTGCTGGCCTCGCTGCCCGCCGCCACCCGCCGCTCCTTCCGCGACCACCTGCTCGGGCCGGTGGAGGAGTACGACGCCCGGCACGGCTCCGAGCTGCTGCGCACGCTGGACATCTTCCTGGAGACGTGCGGATCCTGGCAGCGCACCGCCGACGAGCTGTACGTGCACGTCAACACCCTGCGCTACCGGATGCAGCGGATCGAGGAGCTGACCGGGCGGCGGATGACGTCGATGCGCGACCGTACGGACCTGTATCTGGCGCTGCGCTCAGGGCAGCCGGCCCGCGACGAGCCGGCCACGTGAGACCACGGCCACGATGTTCTCCGTGGCCAGGTCCTCGATGCGCTCCCACGGGCGGCCGCGCAGCACGATCAGGTCGGCGCCCAGGCCGGGCGCGAGGCGGCCGACGGGCATGCCGATCGCGTCGGCGGCGTCGGAGGTGGCCGCCCGCAGCGCCGACTCCGCGTCCATGCCCAGGATGCGCGTCATGTGCACGACCTCGGCGAGCTGGTCGCCGAACCGCACGTGGTGGCCGTTGGCGTCGGTGCCGAGCACGAACCGCACGCCCAGCGCCGCGGCCTGGGCCAGCAGCACGTTGCGGGTGGCGACCAGCTCGGCGGCCTTGTCCATCGCCTCGCGGGTGACCGGCACCCGGCCCTCGGCGATGGCCTCGTTGATGAGCAGCGTGGGGGCCACGGGAGTGCGCCGCGCGGCCAGCGTCTCGGCCAGGTCGCGGCTCATGAGCGTGCCGTGCTCGATGGAGTCGACGCCCTCCTCGACGGCCACCCTGATGCCGTCCTCGGAGTGGGCGTGGGAGGCGACCGGCATGCCGAGGGCGTGGGCCTCGTCCACGACGGCCCTGATCTCGTCGCGGGTGTAGTTGCGCCAGACGTTCCTGTCGCCGATCGACAGCACGCCGCCGCTGGTGGTGAGCTTGATGCCGTCCATGCCGGCCCTGGCCCAGGTACGGACGAGCTTGCGGCACTCGTCGGGCCCGTCGGCGGTCGGCTTGCGCAGCGGCACGGCGGGCGGCACGAACAGGTCGTTGTGCCCGGCGGTCATCCCCACCACGCCGTGCACCTGGATGCGCGGCCCCGCCAGCACCCCGGCGTCGAAGACCCGGCGCAGCGCGACCTGGGCCTCGTCGCCCGCCAGGTCGCGCAGCGTCGTCACGCCGTGCCGCATGGCCTGCTGGGCGTGGGCGGCGCCGTGCAGCACCTGCTCGTCGCGGGTCGTGGTGAGCGGCCAGGTCGCGAAGTCGGGCGGCGCGCCGTCGCCGGCGTAGCCGACCAGGTGAACGTGCGTGTCGACCAGGCCGGGCAGCACGCACAGGTCGCCGTGGCGCTGCGCCGCCGGGCTGAGGTCCGTGATCCGGTCGGGCTCCCAGGCCAGATCGACCGGGCCGCGATATTCGGTACCGTCCCAAAGGGGGATTCCGTCGAGTCTCATCTCAAGGCCCGACGCTACCCGAGCCCCTGGGCCGCTGGAGGGATCTACGGTCCTGATGCCGCCCTCTCGTAGGGACCTACAGGGCCCGCCAGCGCTTTTCCCGGCTTGTCCGCCTTCCACGGCCGGATCGGCCCGCAGTCCGAAATGACCGTCACACGATGGTAATAATCGGGAGATAGCTTCCTGACCTGCACGTCTAGGCCGTTCAAGGAGAATTATGGCTACCCTCGACCGTCGCGCGTTCCTGCGGACAACCGGTCTGGCCGGTCTGGCGCTCGGTCTGGCCGCCTGCGGCGACGACGGCGCCACTGGAGGCGCGACGGGCGGCGCGACGGGCGCCGCGGGCGGCGGCTTCGGGGCGATCAAGCTGCAGCTCTCCTGGAAGAAGAACGTCGAGTTCGCCGGCGAGTACTTCGCCGACACCAACGGCCACTTCAAGAACGCCGGGTTCAGCCAGGTCGAGCTGCTGTCCGGCGGCGGCTCCGGCACCTCGGTCGAGTCGGGCCTGGCCACCGGCCGCTGCTGGGCGGGCCTGTCGGCGCCCACCATCACCGCCCCCGCCGTGCTCCAGGGCGCCGCGCTGAAGATTGTCGGCGCGACGTTCCAGAAGAACCCGTTCGCCATCGTCTCCCTGAACAAGAACCCGATCAAGGAGGCCAAGGACCTGGCCGGCAAGAAGATCGGTGTGCAGGACTCCAACGAGCTGGTCTGGAACGCGCTGCTCAAGGCCAACGGCCTCGACGCGTCCAGCGTGACCCGGGTGCCGTTCCAGTCCGACCCGTCGATGCTCACCTCCGGGCAGCTCGACGGGTACGTGGGCTTCGTCACCAGCGGGCCGGTCAACCTGCGCATGCAGGGCCACGACCCGGCGTACCTGCTGCTCGCCGACGCCGGGCTGCCGCTGGTCGCCGAGACGTTCACGGTCACGCAGGAGACCATCGACAACGAGCGCGACAAGCTCAAGGCGTTCCTCACCGCCGAGATCAAGGGCTGGAAGGACGCCGTCGCCGACCCGGCCAAGTCCGCCGAGCTGGCCGCCACCGTCTACGGCAAGGACCAGAACCTCGACGTCAAGGAGCAGACGGAGGAGGCGAAGATGCAGAACGAGCTCGTCGTCACCCCCGACGCCAAGGCCAACGGCCTGTTCACGATGACGCCCGAGCTGATCGCGCAGAACATCGAGTCGCTGGCCAAGGCGGGCCTGGACATCAAGGCCGAGCAGCTGTTCGACCTGTCGATCCTGAATGAGATCTACCAGGCCGACCCGAGCCTCAAACTGGCATGAGCGGCATCAGCGTCACCGGGCTGAGCAAGACGTTCGGCAAGGGCCTGACCGCCGTCGAGGGCGTGGACCTGAGCACGCCGAAGGGCGCGTTCCTGTCGCTGCTCGGCCCGTCCGGCTGCGGCAAGTCCACGGTGCTGCGCATCCTGGCCGGCCTGGAGGAGCCCACCGAGGGCGAGGTCTCGGTGAACGGCGAGACGCCCCAGGAGCTGCGCAGGAGCCACCACCTCGGCATCGCCTTCCAGGACTCGGCGCTGCTCGCCTGGCGCAGCGTCGCGGCCAACATCCGGCTGCCGCTGGAGGTGGCCGGGATCAGGCCCGAGCCAGGGGTGATCGAGGACCTGATCAAGCTGGTCGGTCTCGACGGCTTCGAGAAGGCCCGCCCCGCCGAGCTGTCCGGCGGCATGCGCCAGCGGGTCTCGATCGCCCGCGCCCTCGTGGTCAAGCCCAGCGTGCTGCTGCTGGACGAGCCGTTCGGCGCCCTGGACGACATGACCCGCCAGCGGCTCAACCTGGAGCTGCTGCGCATCTGGACCGAGAAGCCGGCCACCACGCTCATGGTCACCCACGGCATCGGCGAGGCGATCTTCCTGTCGGACGTGGTGGCGGTCATGAGCCCGCGGCCTGGGCGGGTGATCGAGATGGTGGAGATCGACCTGCCGCGTCCGCGTACGCCGGAGATGATGCGTACGCCCGAGTTCCACGCCATCCATGACCACCTCAGCGACCTGCTGTTCGGGCACGGCGCATGAGACGAGTCCAGGGGCTGATCGGGGTCGTCGCCCTCGTCGCGCTCTGGTGGCTGCTGGCGGCGACGGTGTTCGCCGAGGGCGGCGCGGTGCCCACCCCCGCCGCGGTGCTCGCGTCCATGGGCCGCGACGGCTGGGCCTTCTACGGCCCGAACGCCTCCGCCACCCTGACCGCGGCCGTCCAGGGCTTCCTGTGGGGCAACGGCCTGGCCATCGGCGTGGCGCTGCTGGTGCTGCTCGTGCCCCGGCTTGAGGCCGTCGCCACCCAGCTCGCCGTGATCAGCTACTGCGTTCCGCTGCTGGCCATCGGGCCGATCGTGCTGGTGGTCTTCGGCGGCGAGGCGACCGTGGTCTTCCTCGCGGCCATCTCCGTCTTCTTCACCACCCTCATCGGCGCCCTGCTCGGGCTGCGCTCGGCCGACCGGGCCAGCCTCGACCTCGTCACCGTGTACGGCGGCGGACGCCTGGCGCGGCTGCGCTACGTACAGGTGATCTCCGCTCTTCCCAGCACGTTCGCCGGCCTGAAGATCTCCGCGCCGTCCGCGCTGCTCGGCGCCATCATCGGCGAGTATCTGGGCAGCAACGACCAGGGGCTCGGCGTGTCGCTGATGATCTCCCAGCAGCAGTTCCAGGTGCCGCGCACCTGGGGGCTGGCGCTCGTGGCCGGCCTGATCGCGGGGCTCGGCTACGCGCTCGTGGCGCTCGTCGCCCGCGTGGTCACCCCCTGGTCGAGAGGGGCGTCGCGGTGATCGGCCGGATCGTGCTGCGGATCGTGGGGCCGCTCGCGCCCTCCGTCGTCATCGTCGTGGCGGCCTGGTGGCTGGCGCTGGAGGCGTTCGGGATCAGCCCGCTGGTGGGCAAGCGTCCGCCGCAGGTCTGGGAGTACCTGACGTCGTCCGCGGCCCACCGCGAGGCCGTGTTCGGCGCGCTGGGCATCACGGTCAGGGACGCCGCCGTCGGCTTCGCCTCGGGGATGATCGCCGCGACCGTCGTCTCCGTCACGTTCGTGCTGTTCAGGACCGTCGAGCAGACGTTCATGCCGGTCGCGATGCTGCTGCGCTCGGTGCCGCTCGTCGTCATGACGCCGCTGATCACGCTCATCTTCGGCCGCGATCTCGTCGGCGTCGCCGTCATCGGCGGCGTCGTGGTGTTCTTCCCCGCGCTCGTGAACATCGCCTTCGGGCTGAGATCGGCCTCGCCGCAGGCCACCGATCTGATCATGGCGTACGGCGGCACCCGGCTGACCGTGCTGCGCAAGGTGGCGGTGCCGACGGCGATGCCCTCGATCTTCGCCTCGGCCCGGATCTCCGTGCCCGCCTCGATCATCGGCGCGCTCATCGCGGAGTGGCTGGCCACCGGGCAGGGCATCGGGGCCGAGATCCTGCGGGCGATCGGCGGGTTCCGTTACGACGAGGTGTGGGCGGACATCGTGGTGGTCACGGGGGTGTCCATCCTGGCGTACGCGGTGGTCGGCGTCGTCGAGGCGCTCGTCCTGGCCCGCTTCTCGGACCGGCCGGCCCAATAGGCGGCGCGGGCGGCGTACGGCGGCCTGCCGGGGCGGACGCGTGGCGGCCCGAGTGGCGTGCGGCGGCTCGTGTGGACGGGCGTGCGGTGGGAGGTGTGCGGACCCGGCCGCGGTCCTTTGTGCGGGGGGAGGCGCGGCCGGGTCCGCCCGGAAGGGGAGCGCGTGGGCGTGCGGTGGGGAACCGGCTCGGGGTGTGGCCGGTGTAAGCCCGACGCTCCCTTGGTCCAGGGAGAGGTGCCCTAACGGGCGGCGAAGTCCTGCGTCCAGGTGGGGCCCTGACCGGCGTGCCCGACGCCGATGTGGGTGAAGGAGCAGTTCATGATGTTGGCCCGGTGCCCCGGGCTGTCGAGCCAGGCCCTGACCACGGCGGCGGCGCTGGGCTGGCCCTTGGCGATGTTCTCGCCGGCCAGGCGGAAGTCGAAGCCTTCGGCCTTGATCCGCTGGTCGAACGTGCGGCCGTCTTGCGACTCGTGATCGAAGTAGTTGTTGCGCGCCATGTCGGCCGAGTGCCGCTCGGCGGCGCGGTGCAGCTTGGCGTCGTGGACGAGGGGACGGCAGCCGTTCCTGGCCCTGGCCTGGTTGGTGAGCGTGACCACGGCCGTCTCGGCGGCGGAGGCGAAGCCGCTGGAGCCGGAGTTGGAGGCCGGGCGCCCGCAGGCCAGCTTCAGCGCCCGGGAGGTGTTCGTCCGGCCCTGCGAGTCGAGCGCGACCACGTAGTAGCGGCGCGGCGTGCTGCCGCACTTCACGTTGGCGGTGATCCGGCCGTTGCCGACGACCTTGGAGCCGCTCTTCACGACCCGGTCGGGACCCGCCGCGGAGACCTTGATGCGCACGCGCAGCCGGGCCTGGTCGGCACAGCCCGTCCTGGCGACGGTGCCGCGCACCCTGCTCTTGGAGACGAACGGCTTGAGCGCGACCACCCGGCACGCCTGCGAGCTCTGCTGTGCACTCACTTGGGTGCTCTGCTGGGCGGTCTGCTGCGTGGTCTGCTGGGCGGTCCGCTGGGCGTTTCGGTCGCTGGAGGCCGCGGCCGGGGCGGGGATGCTCAATGCCGCCAGACTTCCGAGGCAGGCCATCGCCTGGAGCTGTCTGCGCATTTCAGTCCTCCGGTCGGGGGCTCGACACCGCGTCGAACCGCATTCTGGTACCCCCAAGTCGGCTTTGTACGGAAATTCCGCGCCATACCTGGAGTTCCAGGTAGCTGAATCGTAATACGCCCCTGGTTGCGGCCGGTAAACCAGAGCGGCCCTCCGCGCGTCGGGGCCGTGAACTCACGTGGCTCGCCGGCAGCGCTCATGATCGGGTTCTTGGTCCAGAATGGCCCGCATGCCTACCACGCCCGAAGATCAGATCGAGACCGCGAACCCCGCCCCGCTCAACGACTACGACGGGATCGCCGAGGGCTACTCGACCGAGAACGAGCGCAGCCTCGTCAACGCGTACTACGAGCGCCCCGCGATGCTGGAGCTGGCCGGCGACGTGGCCGGACGGCGGATCCTCGACGCCGGCTGCGGCTCGGGCCCCCTGTTCGCCGAGCTGCGCGATCGAGGCGCCGTCGTGACCGGCGTCGACGCGAGCGCCGGGATGCTGGAGCTGGCCAGAAAGCGGCTGGGCGCCGACGCCGATCTGCGGGTCGCTGACCTGGCCGCCCCGCTGCCCTTCCCCGACGACGCGTTCGACGACGTCGTCGCGTCCCTGGTGCTGCACTATCTGCGGGACTGGGGGCCGACGCTGGCCGAGCTGCGCCGGGTGCTGCGGCCGGGCGGCCGGCTGTTCGCCTCGGTCGACCATCCCTTCGTGGTGACCCTCTTCAGTGCCATGGCAGGGGAGAAGAGGCCGAAGTACTTCGAGGTCCGCAACCGGGTCGAAGAGTGGACCATGGGCGGGCAGAGCGCGACGATGAGCTTCTGGGACCGGCCGCTGCACGCGATGACCGAGGCCTTCACCGGGGCCGGCTTCCGCATCAGCGCCATCAGCGAGCCGCCGTACGCGCCGGAGGCCCGCGAGCTGTTCCCCGAGGAGTTCCGCGAGCGCACCGGCACCAGGTTCCTGAGCTTCCTGTTCTTCGTGCTCGAAGCCGGCTGATGGCCGGCCGTACTGGCTGAGTGCTTCAGCCGGCGGCTCCCACCGGCTGAAGCACGATCTCACGTGGTCGTCAGCACTGTCGTCAGCACTGGACCGGCTTGAGCCACGAGCACTCCAGGTCGCCCGCCTGGCCCGCGTCCGTGGCGCGCAGCTGCGCGGTCTCGCCCGCGGCGGCCGTCCTGGAGAACTGGGCGAGCCGGACGGCAATCTTGTCCTCGATGTCCTTCGGGGAGCCGGACAGGTACTGGTTGAGCATGATCGAGAAGATCAGCGGCTCGCCGTCGGCGCTGGTGACGTAGCCGGACAGCGAGGTGACGCCGGTCAGCGAACCAGTCTTGGCGTGCACGTTGTCCGCCGCCGGCGTGCCGCGCATCCGGCTGCGCAGGGTGCCGCCGGTGAACCGGTCGGCGTTGCCGGCGATGGGCAGGGACTCGTACCAGGTGGAGAACCACGGCTTGGCGCGTACGGCCGACAGGAGCTGCACGATCGAGCCCGGCGAGAAGCCGTCGCGGCGCGACAGCCCCGAGCCGTCCCGCATGTTGATCACCTGTACGCCGTTCGCCTTGGCGAAGTCGGTGCTGACCTTGAGCCCGGCCGACCACGTGCCCTGGCCGGACACCTTGCGGCCCATGGCCTTGGTGAGGATCTCGGCGTGGATGTTGTTGCTCAGCTTCATGAACGGCACCAGCAGCTCGCCCAGCGTCATCGACTGGTGCTCGGCCAGCTTCTTCGCGTTCGCCGGAGCCGCGCCGGACTCGGTCGTGCCGAGCACCTTGACGCCGTGCTTGCCCAGCGCCTTGCGGAACAGCGAGGTCGCGTACGCCGTGGGGTCGTCCACGGCCACCCACTCCTGGTAGGGGTCGGCGACCGTGCCGGTGACGACCACCGTGCGCGTGCCGTGCTGCCGCTCGATGAGCACGTCGGTCTCGGCGCCCGCCGTGGCCTTGTTCACGATCTTCAGGTAGTCGGTCGCGGGCGTGGTGGACACCTTGACCTTGCCGTTCTCGGCCGACACCGCCACGATCACCGAGCCGGCGTCGTAGTCGCGGTCGGGCGAGGCGGTCAGCGCCGAGATCGGCGCCGCGTAGTACGCGGTCTCGTCGTCCCAGGCCCAGTCGTTGCCGAGGCGCCGGTCGTCGAACCAGGTGTCGTCGGCCACCAGCTTGCCGGTGACGACCTTGATGCCGGCCTTGGCGACGTCGGCGGCCAGCGCGTCGTAGTCCTCGGCCAGCATGGTCGGGTCGCCGGTGCCCCGCAGCACCAGGTCGCCGGCCAGCACCGAGCCCGCCTTGCGGCCGGTGTTCAGCACGGTGGTGGGGAAGCGGTAGTCGAGACCGAGGGTCTCCACCGCCGCCGCCGAGGTGAACAGCTTGGTGTTGGAGGCCGGGATGAGCTGCTTGCCGGCGTCGGTGGCGTACAGCTCCTCGCCGGTCTGAGCGCTCTTGACGACGACGCCGGCTCTGGCGATGGTGAGCCGGGAGTCGCTGAGGATCTGGTTGATGTCCTGGGTCAGGTCCGCCGCGCCCACGGAGGGGTCGAGCGCCACGGCGGGGGAGGAGGGTCCTGACGCCCACGCGAGGGCCGCGACGAGCGCGCCCGCGACGAGGGATGCTGAGGTGCGCCGCATGGGGTCTCCAAGTGACTGGGGGATCGCCTGGAAGCATGGATCACCACAGTCACCCTGTAATCCGCAAATATCCGTATTTATCGGCACCAAGCGCCGAGATCAGCGCACCGATCCGGCGCCCAGGCCGCCTCCCGGCGGCCGAGGCCCGCTCGTGTGGTGGCCAGGCCCGCTCGTGCGGCGGTCAGGACGGCTGGTGCGAGGTGACCATGAAGCCGCAGTCGCCGAACGAGACCTCATCGCCCGACTTCACCCGCGCCGGCCCCATCAGGCGCCACCCGTTGAGCCGGGTGCCGTTGAGCGAGCCGAGATCGACCAGCAGCCACGCGCCGTCGCCCTCCCGGCGCAGTTCGGCGTGGACCCGGGAGACGGTCAGGTCCGACAGGACGAGATCGCAGGCCGACCCCCGGCCCACCACGTAACGCAGCCGGTCGTCGTCGGGCAGAGCCAGGCGCGGCAGGCGCGGACGCCGCCACGCGGACTGCACCCGGGTGGTGAACTCCGACACCGAGGCGACGGCGTCGGTCAGCCGCTGCCGGAACGTGGGCCGCCGTGGCAGGTCGGCCACGAGTTCGTCGAGCTCGCGCCGGTTTTGCGCGCGCAGCGCCTGGTCGACCCGGCCCACGAAGGTGTCGTGGGAGATCCGGCCCTCCACGGCGCGGTCTCTGAGCTCGTCGATCGCACGGTCACGCTCTCCGTCTGAGGCGCGAAAGGGCGGATGCGTGGAGCTCATGTAGCGAGTATCGGCCTGAACCTCGCTTCGTGTCCAGAATACGCGGATCACTTGCGATGGACATACTCCGTATGCATACTCGGTATCCATGTCGATCAGACACGGACTGCTGGCGCTGCTGAACGGCGGGGCACGCTACGGCTACCAGCTACGGGTGGAGTTCGAGGCGTCCACAGGGGCGGCCTGGCCCCTCAACATCGGCCAGGTCTACACGACGCTCGCCCGCCTGGAGCGCGATGGGCTGGTCGCGCCCGGCGGCGAGGACGACCAGGGCCGCGCGGTCTACACGATCACCGAGGCCGGCCGGGAGGAGCTGGAGCGCTGGTTCGGCACCCCCGTCGCCCAGACCGACCGGCCCAGGGACGAGCTGGCCATCAAGATCGCGATGGCCGTGGCCTCCGGTGTGAACGTCGCCGAGGTCGTCCAGACCCAGCGGGTGGCCACCATGCGCGCGCTGCAGCGGCTCACGAAGGCCAAGCGAACGGCCGAAGGGCTCGCCCAGCGGCTCGTGCTCGACTCGTTGATCTTCAAGGCCGAGGCGGAGCAGCGCTGGCTGGACCACTGCGAGGCCGTATCCAAGGAGAAGAACCGATGACTGTGGTGGAGTTGCGGGAGGTGACCCGCGAGCACGGCCCGGTGCACGCCCTGCGCGGGGTGAGCCTGGAGGTCACGGCCGGTGAGCTGGTCGCGGTCATGGGGCCCTCGGGCTCGGGCAAGTCCACGCTGCTCAACCTGGCGGGCGGCCTCGACCGGCCGACCTCGGGCAGCGTGACGATCGAGGGCAGGGACCTCGCGGGGGTGAAGGACCTGGCCGCTGTGAGACGTACCAGCGTGGGCTACGTCTTCCAGGACCTCAACCTGATCCCGTCGCTGACGGCGGCCGAGAACGTGATGTTGCCGAGAGAGCTCGACGGCGTCAGGACGGGCCGGGCCCGCGCGGAGGCGCTGGAGGCGCTGGCCGAGGTGGGCGCGGAGGAGGTCGCGGGCCGCTTCCCCGAGGAGCTGTCCGGCGGGCAGCGCCAGCGCGTGGCCATCGCCAGGGCGCTGACGGGCGAGCGCCGGCTGCTGCTGGCCGACGAGCCGACCGGCGCGCTCGACACGGCCACGGGCGACGAGATCCTGCAGCTCCTGCGCACGCGCGCCGACGCGGGCGCGGCGGTGCTGCTCGTCACCCACGAGCCCCGCTACGCCGCCTGGGCGGACCGGGTGATCTACCTGCGCGACGGCCGCATCGCCGAGGCGAACGCCGTGCGGCTGGAGAGCGCCAGGTGAGCGCGTTCCGCGCCGCGCTGCGCATCTCCCGCAGGGACGCCGCCCGCGCCAAGGGCCGCAGCGCGCTGATCATGGTAATGATCGGCCTGCCCGTGCTGCTCATCACGGGGCTGCTCACGCTGTCGCAGACGACGAAGCTGTCCGCGCGCGACGAGCTGCCCTCCCTGCTGGGCCCGGTCGCCGACGCCGCCGTCTACGCGCACCTGCGCAGGACCCTCGTCACCCAGGACCCGGCCGGCAGGTACGGCGACCAGCAGCAGACGGGGGCGCGACCGCCCGGCTGGACCACCGCCGAGATCACCGCGCTGACCGGCGGCCGGCTGCTGCCCTTCCACCAGTACACGACCGGGGCCCGCCTGCCGGGGGGCTTCGGCCGGGTGGAGCTGCTGGAGATCGACCTGCGCGACCCGCTCGGCAGCGGCCTCAGGCCGCTCGTGCGAGGCCGCCACCCCGCGACGCCGCAGGAGATCGCCGTCACGCCCGCGCTGCTCGACGCGGGCGTCACCGTCGGAGGCACGCTCCAGGTGGCCAGGAGCGGCGAGCCGAAGCGCGTGGTGGGCGTCGTCGAGCACCCGAACCGCCCTGGCATCAGCGAGGTCGTCGCCCTGTACGACTCCGTACGTCCGCCCGACGGCACCTGGCGCGGCCCCGGCTGGCTGGCGGACACCCCGGCCCCGGTCACCTGGGAGGAGGTGAAACGGCTGAACCGGGCGGGAGTGCGCGTGGCCTCCCGCGCCGTCGTCGAGAGCCCGCGCGCGGACGCCTTCGACGCGGCTCCCATCCGCCCTGACCAGCGGTTGTGGCTGGCCATCGCCGTCCTGCTCGTCGTCACGCAGACGGTGCTGCTGGCCGGGCCCGCGTTCGCCGTCGGGCTGCGCCGGCGCGCCAGGGAGCTGGTCACCGTCGCCGCGCAGGGCGGCTCGCCGCGTCACCTGCGCACGATCGTGCTGGCCGACGGCCTGCTCCTGGGCGGCGCCGCGGCCCTGATCGGCGCTGGCCTGGGCGCCGGCACGGGCCTGGCCGTGGTGTCGGTCGTGGCCAGGCAGCTCGACTGGACCAGCGGGTCACCGGACATTCCGTGGTGGCAGGTGCTCGGTGTGGCCGCGCTCGGCCTGGTCAGCGCCCTGGTGGCGGCCGTGGCCCCGGCCGTCGGCGCGGCGCGGCAGAGCCCGGCCCAGGTGCTCGCCGGGCGCGGCGAAGGCGCGTGAGCGTGCGGGCGTTCCGGTGCTCGGGCTCGTGCTGGTGCTGCTGGGCGTGGCCCTGATGTTCACCGTCGCGTCGAGGGACGACCTCGGCGTGGTGGCCTCGGCCACGGTGACGCTCTTCGGGCTGATCGCGCTGACGCCGTGGCTCGTGGGCCGCACCGGACGGCTCGCCGCCCGGCTGCCGCTGCCGGCCCGGCTGTCGATCCGTGACGGCGCCCGCCATCGCGGCCGTACGGCCTCGGCGGTGGCGGCCGTCATGGCGGCCGTACGGCCTCGGCGGTGGCGGCCGTCATGGCGGCCACGATGGGGGCGGTCACGGTCGGCATCGCGTACAACTCGGCGTACGTCGAGCGCCGCGAGGACTTCAGACTCACGGCGCCCGAAGGCACCCTGATCGTCCACGGTGAGAACGTCGACGATCACGGCTGGTCGGAGGTGCGCGCCGCCATGCGCGCGCGGTTGCCGGCGGCGACCTTCGTCCCCGCGCTCGCGGCGGTGGACGACCAGGGACGGGAGCTGGCGATCTCCGTGCGCTCACCGGCGGATGCGACCTCCCCCACCTCCTACGGATCTCCGCTCGACTTCCCGATCACCGGCGACGCCCGGCTGCTCGCCCTCCTCCAGGGGCGGCGAGACCCGTCAGCCGAGGCCGCGCTGGCGGCCGGCCGGGCGGTGGTGTTCGACTCCCGGCTGATCAGCGACGGTGCCATAGACGTGGGCGTCGTGGGAGGAGAGGACGCCGACGAGGTCCGGATCCGCGTCCCGGCGGTGCCCGCCGAGGGCGCCCAGGCAGGCCAGGGCGGCGCCGTGATCCCCGCGTCGGCGCTGAAGCAGGCCGGGTTCGAGACCGTCGAGCGGAGGCTGTACGCCACGCTGCTCCGGCCCGTGCCGGATCGTCTGGGGCCGGAGCTGCAGGAGCTGACGATCGGCGCGTATGTCGTCGTCGTCGAGGACGGCAGCGACGAAGAGTACGCCCTCATGCTCGGGGCGCTGCTGGCCGCGGCCGTGATCCTGGTGCTCGGCGGCACGTTCGCGGCCACGGGGCTGGCCGCGGCGGACATGCGCCGCGATCTCGACACCCTGTCGGCCGTCGGCGGCCGTCCCCTGACCCGCAGGCTGGTGGTGGCGGCCCAGGCCGGTTACATCGCGGGGCTGGGCGCGGTCACGGGCCTGGTGGCGGGCCTGGTGACCGCCACGGCCGTGACGCGGGGCATGCGGATGGTGCGCGGGTCCGGCGACCTCGCCCTGCCGTGGCCGTTCCTGGCCGCGCTCGTGCTGGGGCTGCCCCTGCTGGCGGCGCTGATCGCCGGGGCGTTCACTCGGACGCGGCCGGCTCCGGCGCGACGGGTGGCGTGAGGCGGTACTTCAGCGTTATCAGCACCGACGCGAAGATGATCAGCGCGGGGACCGTGGTCTGCCCGATGAGGACCGCGGTCACCGCGCTGTCCGGCTGCTCGACCGGCTTGCTCGGCTGGGACTCGACGAAGCCGCTGATCGACAGGATCACCCCGAAGATCAGCGCGCCGAACGAGCTGAACCCGCTCTCGATGGCCGTCCACAGCCCGGTCAGCACGCCGGCCCGCCGCTTGCCCGTCTTGGCCGCGTCCACCGCGATCACGTCGGCGAGCATGGAGAACTGCATGAGCTGCACGCCCGCGTACCCGATGCCCACCACCAGGATCGTGACGTGCGCCCAGATCGGGCCGAACAGCGGCGTCGCCATGGCGGCCGTCGTGCCGGCCCCGAACAGCAGCGCCGCCACCACCATCGCGCCGCGCTTGTCCAGGCGCTTGGCCACCCGCACCCAGAGCGGCATCGTCAGCAGGATCGGCCCCACCAGCACGGCGAAGAGCGTCTGCGTGGCCGCCGACGAGCCCAGCGTGTACGTGGCGAAGTACGGCGCCGCCGCCAGCATCATGCTGACCGCCAGCATCTGGACGCAGGCCAGCACGGTCAGCCACAAGAACGCCGAATTGCCCTTGATCGCGGCGAACTGCTCCCGCCACGTGCCCCGATCCCCTTCCGGGGCGCCGGTCATGGGGGCGCGGGCGGTGCCGAAGAAGGAGCCGAGCATGGCCGCGAACAGCACGATCGCGATCGTCAGCGCCATCAGCCGGTAGCTGTTCAGCGTGCCGTCCGTGCCCTCGCTGTGGGCGATGGCCGGGGCCAGCACGCCGCTGATGGCGGTGGCCGCGCCGATGAACACCATCCGCCACTGCAGCAGCGACGTGCGCTCGTGGTAGTCGTGCGTCATCTCGCCGGGCATCGCCTTGTACGGCACCTCGAACAGCGCGTACGCGGTCGCCGTGGCCAGGAAGCAGAGCCCGACGTACAGCGCGGCCGGCACCCCGGTCAGCGGCGGCCCGGCGAAGACCAGGAAGAACGCGACCGGCAGCGTGCACGCCCCGGCCAGCAGCCACGGCCGGCGCGGCCCCCAGCGCGAGGTGGTCCGGTCGGACCAGCGTCCGACCAGCGGGTTGATGATCAGGTCCCAGATTTTGGGCGCGGTGACGACCACGCCGGCCAGCCATGCGGGCACGGCCAGGAAGTTGGTCATGTAGAACAGCAGCAGCAGGCCCGGCACGGCGTTGACCGTGGCGGTGCAGAACGAGCCCACCCCGTAACCGAGGCGCACGCCCTTCGGAACGGTGGCCGTGCCGGTCGCCGGTGTGATCATTCCCTCATTGAAGCCGAGCGAGGCCTTGTTCGGGAGGGCCCACTTTTCGCGGGCCCGCCCGTTCAGGACGGCAGGTTCAGTCCGAGACGTTGGCGCAGACCACGTGCGCGCCGATCTCGATCATCCGCTGCTCGCTGCGCGAGTCGGCCACCCTGGCCATGAGGATCGGCGCGCCGGAGGCGGCGAACTGCGGCAGCCGGGCGCGTACCAGGCGGTGCAGGTCGCGTACGACGTCCTCGGCCGCCGACATGTGCACCTTCACATGCAGCATGATCCCCGGCGCCCCGGACGCCGTGCGGGCCTCGGAGATCCAGACGTGGTGCACCAGCGGGAAGTCCATGAGCAGGTACCCGATCGCCTTCCGCAGCGCGGGCAGGATCGGATGCGTGCACCGCCGGTATCCCGGGTCCACCTGCTGCATCGGCCCCGACAGGTGCGGCCTGGGCGCGGGCACCCAGGGCAGCGTGGGGGCGTGCGGCGTCGGCGGGGCCACCTGGGCCAGCGCGGCACCGCGCGACACGGTGGCCATGGCGCCCGTCGCGTAGGCGGCCGGCACGGCCCCCGACAGGACGGGCGTCGGTCCCGTGCGCGTCGTGGTGATGAAGCGCTGGAGATCGTCGATGGGCACGGCCGCGGCGGCTGGACCGGCCGCGTCGATGACGATCTCGCGCACGCCGGTGACGCGCTGGATGTCCAGGATGGTGTCGGCATCGCACGCCGAGAGGGAATGGCTGCCGCGGTGCCTGGCATAGGTAGCGGGGCTGGTGTATCCGAGCAGCACTCGGTCGCCCGCCTGCGTCGTCCCCAGGACGACGGAACGATCTGGTCGCACTGCCACCAGGACTCCACCGTCGGCAAGAGCGCCCAGCAGGCGATGCGGAGCGCCATGCTGGGCGAGCACGTCGGCAAGCGCAGGATTCCCGATGCTCATATGACGAACCATAGGTAGTCGGCCACGGCTTATCAGGCTAATGGCCAATAAATCTCCCGATCAAGACAAAGATGCATCCAGAGTGGATGAGTTTGCCGCGCGGTGGGTACGCCGGTCCCCGTCTCACATGGTGGGTCCCTCGTGAACGCGTTCACAAGCGACGGTTAGACTCTGTGGGACCGCCGGGGGGATCCATGGACGTGAACCCTCCCAAGCCGCCGTGACCAAAAGGATCCACACCTGTGAACAAGCCCGTCGTTCTGGTCGCAGAGGAGCTGTCCGAGGCTGGCCTCGCCGTACTCGGTGCGGATTTCGAGGTCCGCCACACCGACGGCGCCGACCGGTCCCAGTTCCTGCCCGCCCTCGCCGACGTGGACGCGCTGATCGTCCGCTCCGCCACGCAGGTCGACGCCGAGGCCATCGCCGCGGCGCCCAAGCTGCGGGTGGTCGCCCGCGCCGGCGTCGGTCTCGACAACGTCGACGTCGAGGCGGCGACCAAGGCCGGTGTCATGGTCGTCAACGCGCCGACCTCCAACATCACCAGCGCCGCCGAGCAGACCGTCGCCCTCGTCCTGGCCAGCGCCCGCAACACGGCCCAGGCGCACGCCGCGCTGAAGAACGGGGAGTGGAAGCGGTCCAAGTACACCGGTGTCGAGCTGGACGAGAAGGTCGTCGGCATCCTCGGCTTCGGCAAGATCGGCCAGCTGGTGGCGCAGCGGCTGCAGCCGTTCGGCGTCGAGATCATCGCCCACGACCCCTACCTGCCGCCGGCCCGCGCCGCGCAGCTCGGCGTCAAGCTGGTGAGCCTCGACGAGGTGTTCAAGCAGGCCGACTTCATCACGGTGCACCTGCCGAAGACCAAGGAGACCCTGGGAATCATCGGCGACGAGGCGCTGCACAAGGTCAAGCCGAACGTGCGCATCATCAACGTCGCCCGCGGCGGCATCGTGGACGAGGCCGCGCTCTACTCGGCCCTCAAGGAGGGCCGGGTCGCGGGAGCCGGCCTGGACGTGTTCTCCAAGGAGCCGTGCACCGACAGCCCGCTGTTCGAGCTGGACCAGGTCGTCGTCACGCCGCACCTGGGCGCCTCCACCCACGAGGCCCAGGAGAAGGCCGGCACCCAGGTCGCGCGCAGCGTGAAGCTGGCGCTCGCGGGCGAGTTCGTGCCCGACGCCGTCAACGTCCAGGGCGGCGCCGTGGCCGAGGACGTCAAGCCGGGCCTGCCGCTGGCCGAGAAGCTCGGCCGGGTCTTCACCGCGCTCGCGGGCGAGGTGGCCACCAAGCTCGACATCGAGGTGCGCGGCGAGATCGCCGCCCAGGACGTGCGGGTGATCGAGCTGGCCGCGCTCAAGGGCGTCTTCGCCGACGTGGTCGAGGAGCAGGTCACCTACGTCAACGCGCCGCTGCTGGCCAAGGACCGCGGCATCGCCGTCGAGCTGGTGACCAGCGCCGAGAGCCCCGACTGGCGCAACGTGGTGACCGTGCGCGGTGTGCTGGCCGACGGCCGCACGGTCTCGGTCTCCGGCACGCTGTCCGGCCCCCGGCAGATCACCAAGATCGTCGAGGTCAACGGCTACGAGATGGAGATCGAGCCGACGGCCCACCTCTGCTTCCTCACCTACGCCGACCGCCCCGGCATCGTCGGCGTGGTGGGCCGCCTCCTCGGCGAGCACGGCATCAACATCGCCTCGATGCAGGTGGCCCGTGACGTCAAGGGCGGCAAGGCGCTCATCGCGCTGACCGTCGACTCCGCCATCCCGGCCGAGGTCGTCGAGCAGATCGGCGCCGAGATCGGGGCCGAGAGCGGCCGTTCGGTGGACCTGGAGGACTGACACAGCGGACTGACACACCTGCGTCTCTTCTGATATCAGCGGAAAAGGGCCGTTCCGTTCCACGGGGCGGCCCTTCGCGTCTCACCATGCGAGATAGTAGGACATCCGAGCAGAATGCTCAGGTACTGTTGTCGGTGATGCGCCAGGTTCTCGTACTTATTACCTGCCGCGGCGGGGCCTGTTAGGGCAGGTCGACGACCCGTCGCGGTGTGCGGCGTGTGCGTCGGCCGTCAAGTCCCTCCGTCCGGTCCGTGACCCGGACCACGCGATCAGGCCCGGTCGGATTCCCGACCGGAGTCCGGCTTCCCAGTCGAACGACGTCCGCGAAATGAGATGAGTGACATGTACGAGATGTATGCCTGGAACCGTGCCGACGACCACGAGGACGAGGCGGTCGAGGCCGTGCAGATGGCACTGGACCGGCGCGACAACGGCGGCGCTCCGCAGAGCTCCGGGCAGTAGAACAGGGCTAGAACCCGGCTAGAGCGCGGCTGGAGCGCAGCTAGATGGCGGCGCCTTTCAGAACTCCAGCCGGTAGAACACCGCGGTCCGCCGCATCCCCGGCACCAGTGAGGCGATCCGGGCCACGACGCGGTGGGTGACCGACAGCAGGTCGAACCCGTCGATGTCGAACGCGCTCACCGCCGACAGGCAGCGCAGGCCCGGATGGATCGCCGTCAGCTCGGCGGGGCCGTCGATGCCCCAGTGCATCGTGGCCCCGGCCTTCCGCACCGGCCTGTTCAGCCGTTGCAGCCGCAGCCCGAACGAGCTCAGCGCGTCGAAGACGAACAGGCCACTGGGGAACCGCTCCACGATGGCCCGCAGCAGCGCCCGGCCGCCGTCCGGGTCCAGGTAGTAGAGCAGGCCCTCGGCCACGACCAGCGCGGGGGCGTCGGCGGGGACCCGCTCCAGCCAGGCCAGGTCGGTCACCGACGTGCCCACCGTGGCGTAGGCCCGGCGTTCGGGGAACAGCCGCCGGCGCAGCTCCACCACCTCGGGATAGTCCACGTCGTACCAGCGGACGGAGTCCGGCGGATCGAGCCGGTGTACACGCGTGTCGAGCCCGCAGCCCAGGTGCAGCACCGTGGCCTTGGGGTGGGCGTCGAGGAACCCGGCGGCCCACCTGTCCAGGAAACGTGCCCTGAGCGCGACCGCGGCGGCACTGCCCGGGGTCATGCCCATTCTGCCGAAACCGTGCTCGATCCGGTCGAGCGTCTCCGCGGCCATGCGGTCGCCGAGGATCGGGCGGGGGGATCGGGCGTCGAGCGCCCTGCCGTAGAGCGTGGCGAGGAGGGTGGCCTTCTCCTCCGTCAGGTGCACCTTCTCGGGTGACATGCCTTCACGCTACGTCCGCGCGCGCGGCGCACGGCGGGTGGGGCGGACGGCGGCTCCGCGCTCTCTGCGGCCGCGCGCGCGGCGGGTGCGGGTGGGCGGCGGCCCCGCGCGGCCGCCGCCCACTCGCCGTCTATCTCGTGCGGCTCACTCCACGGAGGCGGTGAGCGGGGTGGGGCCGGTCTCCTCGCGGTGTTCGAGCACCTGCTTCCACTCGCGTACGCCCGCGCGATCCGGCCGGACCGCTCCGACGAACGCCTGCCTGCGCCAGTCGGAGAGCTTCTCCTCCTTCACCACGTCGCCCGTGTGCGGCGAGTGGACCATGTAGCCGGGTTTGGAGATCATGCCCACGTGACCGAGCCCGCTGAAGAAGACCAGGTCACCGGGCTTGAGGTGGTCCCAGGAGATCTTCCTGGAGAACGCGCCGAACTGTTGCGCGGCGGTGCGCGGGAGTTCGATCCCGGCCGCCTCGTAGGCCCGGAGCATCAGCCCCGAGCAGTCGTAGCCCTGCCTGCTCGCTCCGCCCCAGACGTACGGGGTGCCGCGTTTGTCCATGGCGTATCTGATGGCGATCTTCCAGGCGGGAACGGGGAGTTGCTTCTCCTGGATGCGCCTGATCTCGGCGCCGGTCAGGGTGGTGGTGTCGTCGTCGGGGGTGGCTGCCTGGGCTGCTGGGGTGGCCAAGGTGAGTCCGGCGGCCGCGGCCGCCAGGACGATGGCGATGCGAGACAGAGCACTTGTCCTTCCATGGGGCCGGCCGGGTTAGCTGACGGGCTCGGGCCTGGAAGACAGCCCTACGGCGCGCTGGGCGCCGATTCGCCCCTGGGGGAGAGATGGGTCCCCGGCTCCACACAGCGGTTGTGTGGATTAGGCCCGATGGACTTTAGCGAATGGGTCAAGAGGTCGTAAACCCCCCAAATCGGACGTCCGGACCTTGAGATGGTGTGTTCGTCAGACGAGACGAGCCGGTAAGGTACAGCCCATGGAGTCGCGTAACATCCGCTTGGCCGTCATCCCCGGGGATGGCATCGGCACCGAGGTCGTCGCCGAAGGACTCAAGGTCCTGGAGGCCGTGGGTACGAAGATCGAGCCCACCCACTACGAGCTGGGGGCCGCACGCTACCACCGCACGGGCGAGACGCTGCCCGACTCGGTGCTGGAGGAGCTGCGCGGCTTCGACGCGATCCTGCTCGGCGCCATCGGCGACCCCAGCGTGCCGCCCGGCATCCTGGAGCGCGACCTGCTGCTGCGCCTGCGGTTCACCTTCGACCACTACGTCAACCTGCGACCGGTCAAGCTGTTCCCCGGCGTGGAGACGCCGCTGGCCGACACGCCCACCGAGGACATCGACATGATCGTCGTCCGCGAGGGCACCGAGGGCCTCTATGCCGGCACCGGCGGGGCCATGCGGCGGGGCACGCCCCACGAGATCGCCACCCAGGAGTCGCTCAACACCGCCCACGGCGTCGAGCGCGTGGTGCGTTACGCGTTCGAGCAGGCCAAGTCGCGGCCGCGCAAGAAGCTCACGCTCGTCCACAAGACGAATGTGCTGTCCTACGCCGGCGACCTGTGGCAGCGCACGGTCAACCGCGTGGCCGAGGAATACCCCGAGGTCACCACCGACTACAGCCACATCGACGCGGCCTCGATGTTCTTCGTCACCCAGCCCGAGCGCTTCGATGTGATCGTCACCGACAACCTGTTCGGCGACATCATCACCGACCTCGGCGCGGCCATCGCCGGCGGCATCGGCCTGGCGGCCAGCGGCAACATCAACCCCGAGCGGACCGCGCCCAGCATGTTCGAGCCGGTCCACGGCAGCGCGCCCGACATCGCCGGCCAGGGCAAGGCCGACCCCACCGCGACCATCCTGTCCGTCGCCATGCTCCTCGACCATCTCGGCCTGCGCGCCGAGGCGGCCAAGGTCGAGCAGGCGGTCGCCGACGACATCGTCGAGCGCCTGGCCGGCTGGGCCGGTCGCACCACCCACGAGATCGGCGACGACATCACCGCGCGAGTATCCGGCTAGGACCGCCTAGCCCCGATCAAGCGCCTGGCGGTCCGAGGAGGGCTGCCGGGCGCTTTTTCGTGTGCGGGTTCCGGCGACCGCGCAGGCGAATCCAGCGGCCAAAAGGACTAACCACCCCTTTGGCCCCTTGCTATCCCATATGGCGAGACAATAGGAAGTACGGACTGCCTTACGGGCATGGCCGCTCATCGCGGCGGGCCCGCAGCCGGCGGGCAGACCCCGTAGATCCGGTAACTTTCGGTAGATTTCGGTAGATTTTCGGTAGACCGCAGAGAGAAGGACCGCCGTCATGACCATCGCTCAGAAGCTCAGCTTCGACGTGCAGCTATCCGACCACGCTCGCACCGCGGCCGAGCGGGAGCAGGTACTGGCGGACCCCGGTTTCGGGCAGACCTTCACGGATCACATGATCTCGATCGACTACACCGAGGGCCAGGGCTGGCACGACGCCCGGCTGCTGCCGTACGGGCCGCTGCAGCTCGACCCCGCCACCTCGGTCTTCCACTACGCGCAGGAGCTGTTCGAGGGCCTCAAGGCGTATCGCCAGCTCAGCGGGTCGATCGTGACCTTCCGCCCCTACGCGAACGCCGCCCGCTTCAACCGCTCGGCCGCGCGCATGGCCATGCCGGAACTGCCCGAGGAGACCTTCGTCGACTCGCTGGAGCTCCTCGTCCAGACCGACAAGGAGTGGGTGCCCACCACCGAGGGCCACAGCCTCTACCTGCGCCCCTTCATGATCGCCACGCAGGCGGGGCTGGGCGTCAACTACCCGTCGAAGACCTACAAGTACATGGTCATCGCCTCGCCGGCGGCTTCGTACTTCACCGGCGGCCTCAAGCCCGTCTCCGTCTGGCTGTCCACCGAGTACACCAGGGCCGCCCCCGGCGGCACCGGCTTCGCCAAGTGCGGCGGCAACTACGCCGCGGCCTTCGTCGCACAGCGGCAGGCGGTGGAGAACGGCTGTGACCAGGTGGTCTGGCTGGACGCCCACGAGCACCGCTACGTGGAGGAGATGGGCGGGATGAACCTGTTCTTCGTCTTCGGTGGCAAGCTCGTCACCCCCGCGCTCACCGGCACCCTGCTGCCCGGCATCACCAGGGACTCGATCCTGGAGCTGGCCGGGGACCTCGGGCTGGAGACCGAGGAGCGGCTCATCACCGTGGACGAGTGGCAGGCCGCGTGCGCGTCGGGCGAGCTCACGGAGGTGTTCGCGTGCGGCACGGCCGCTGTGGTCACGCCGGTGGGCACGGTCAAGGGCGCCGACCGCTCCTGGACCATCGCCGACGGCACGCCCGGCCCGGTGACCATGCGGGTGCGCGAGGAGCTGGTGGGCATCCAGTACGGCGCCCGCCCCGACGCCCACAACTGGATCCACAAGATCGTCTGATCTGGAACTCCCCGGGACCACGCGGCCCCGGGCCCCCGGGGCCGACGCGCCCCGGGGAATCCGGTCACCAGAGTTCCCCGGTTTCCACGGCGAATTCCCAGGGCGCCGGAAGAATGAGCGGTTCGGCGCCCGCCACCAGAATTTCCGTCCCGTATTTCCCGCCCTCAGGCCGGCCGAAGAGTTTCACCGTGCACTGCAGCGGATCGACCAGCAGATAAAGCGGCACCCCGCCCTGCGCGTATTCGCCCGGCTTGACGTGATAATCCTCGTAGACGCTGCCGGCGGTGACGATGTCGACGAGCAGCACGGTCGCGTCCCCGTACACCGCGTGTTCCATTCGCATGCGCGGGCGGCGGGGCACCACGGCCAGGTCGGGCACGTAGCGGTCGGCGTTCCTGCCCAGATAGACGGTGATGTTCGGCCAGATCTCCCAGCCCCGCTCGACCGCCGGGCCGATCAGCCGGCACACCATCTGGAAGACGAGCGTATTGTGCTGCCATGTCCCGGATTCGTTCACCACGATCCGGCCGCGCGCCGTCTCCACCCGATATTCAGGAAGCAGATCGCGCACGCTGCGAAATCGCTCTTCGAGTGGCCCGGCCATGCCTTCCGTCCTTCACCTGCGTCGGGGGGTGATCGAGCGTACGGCCGGACGGGTGTGTGACAACAGGGTGTGATCGTCGCCCGCCGATGTCGGACAGGTATGGGCCCGGCAAAGGTCCCGCACGATCCCGCCGGGCGGGCATGCCTTATGCGGGCGTTGTTTCCGCTTCCGGTAGGGTTCGCGCGATCGACGAGGTGAGAGTGGGCTGATGATGAAGCGGTTGTTGGCGGTCGCGGTGGCGGGACTGGCGATCGCCGTGCTCGGGGTGCTGGCGTTCTCCGAGCCGGGCGAGTCGTCCGACGGCGTGACCCTGACCAGGCAGGCGGACGGCTCGATGGTCCTGGCCGACCTGGGGAGCAAGGCCCCCGTGCTCGACGTGTACGAGGACTTCGACTGTCCCGTCTGCAAGGACATGCACGCCAAGGTAGACACGACGATTCAGCGGCTGGCCAGGGAGGGGAAGGTGAAGGTCGTCTTCCACACCGTGACGATCTTCCGTGACGAGCCCATGCGCTCCAACTCCATCCGCGCCGCCGCGGCCGCCCGCTGCGTGCCCGAGCCGAACTGGCTGGCCTTCAGGGACGCGCTCTACGCCATGCAGCCCGCGCCGCACGGCCAGGCGTCCGGGTTCGCCGTAGCCGACCTGGCCGCGGCCGCGCGGAAGGCGGGCGCGTCGGTGGACTCGTGCGTGACGTCGCAGTCGTACGCCGAGGTGCACGTGGCGGAGACGGCCAAGATCCCGCTGGAGGGCACGCCGACCGTGGTCCTCGACGGCCAGTTGCTGGGCAACGAGGCGTTCGACCCGGCCGCTCTGGAAAAGCTCATCACCGGAGGCATCGGCGTCCAGGTGTGACCAGGCTTGTGCCCGGACCTGGGGTGACCTGGAATAACACGCCCGTGCACACCGGCGGTGTCCATGGGGTGAGACCGGTGTGCCAGATGGTGAATCCATGTGGCAGACTGGACGGCACCATGTTCTACGGTCTGCTCATTATCGGCAGGCGCGCCGGCTGACGAAGGACACCGCCGGCGCGCAGACCTCTCACGTCCGTGAGGGGTCTTTTTGTTTTCCCGAAGACACCGAAGCTTCCGCAGAGAAGAGACACCTCATGGCCGACGACCGCTTCCACGTATACGACACGACACTGCGAGACGGCGCACAGCAGGAGGGGCTCACCCTCACGGTCGCCGACAAGCTCGCCGTGGCGCGGCATCTGGACGGCCTGGGCGTCGGCTTCATCGAAGGGGGCTGGCCGGGCGCCAACCCCAAGGACACAGAGTTCTTCAGGCGCGCTCAAACAGAGCTCGACCTGAAGCACGCGCAACTCGCCGCGTTCGGCGCGACCCGCCGGGCAGGTATGAAGGCAGCCGACGACCCTCTGGTTGCCGCGTTGCGCGAATCCGGCGCGCCGGTCGTGACCCTTGTCGCCAAGAGTCACGACCGGCACGTGGAGCTGGCCCTCCGCACGACTCTCCAGGAGAACCTCGCGATGATCCGCGACACGGTCTCTCACCTTCGTGCGGAGGGACAGCGAGTCTTCCTCGACGCCGAGCACTTCTTCGACGGCTACAAGTCCAATCCAGCCTACGCGCTGGAGGTCCTGCGCACCGCCGCCGAGGCGGGGGCCGACGTCATCGCCCTGTGCGACACCAACGGCGGCATGCTCCCCGACGAGCTGGCCGAGATCGTCCAGGACGCCGTCCGCGCCGGCGCCCGCGTCGGCATCCACTGCCACGACGACACCGGCTGCGCCGTGGCCAACACCCTGGCCGCCGTCAGGGCCGGAGCCACCCACGTGCAGGGGTGCGCCAACGGCTACGGCGAGCGCTCGGGCAACGCCAACCTCTTCACGGTCGTGGCCAACCTGCAGCTCAAGCGGGGGTACGACCTCGTACCCGAAGAGTCGCTCGCCGACATGACCCGCATCGCCCACGCGATCACGGAGCTGACCAACGTCACCCCCAACTCCCACGCCCCCTACGTCGGCACCTCCGCCTTCGCCCACAAGGCCGGGCTGCACGCCAGTGCCATCAAGGTCGACCCCAACCTCTACCAGCACATCGATCCGGCGCAGGTGGGCAACGACATGCGCATGCTCGTCTCCGACATGGCCGGGCGGGCCTCGGTCGAGCTCAAGGGCCGCGAGCTGGGCTACGAGCTGACCCCCGAGCACACCAAGTCACTGGTCGAGCGGGTCAAGGACCTGGAGGCCAAGGGCTTCACGTTCGAGGCCGCCGACGCCTCGTTCGAGCTGCTGCTGCGCGACACCGTCCAGGGCGAGCGCAAGCGCCACTTCGACGTCGAGTCCTGGCGGGTCATCGTCGAGCGCACCAAGGGCGGCGAGCTGGTCAGCGAGGCCACGGTCAAGCTGCATGCCAAGGGCGAGCGCATCGTCGCCACCGGCGAGGGCAACGGCCCCGTCAACGCCCTCGACAAGGCCGTACGCCAGGCGCTTGAGCAGCTCTACCCCGAGCTGGCCAAGCTGGAGCTGGTCGACTACAAGGTCCGCATACTGGAGGGCACCCACGGCACGGACGCCGTCACCCGGGTGCTCATCACCTCCAGCGACGACAAGAGCGAATGGGCCACGGTCGGCGTCGCCGAGAACATCATCGACGCCTCCTGGCAGGCCCTGGAGCAGGCCGTCACCTACGGCCTGCTGCGCGCCGGCCGCGACCTCACGTAGGCGACCTCACGTAGGCGGCGGCCGGTCACCGCTCGTCAGAGCAGCTTGGTGGAGAAGGAGACGCCGTCCACCTTGACCTTGCCGCCCGAGCAGGACACCTTGGGCGAGTCCGTCCCCGGCACGATGATCGTCAGCAGCGACTTCGCCGCCGGGGACTTCACCACGCTGGCCGGCTGCTTGGACAGATACGTCGGCGACACCCAGCCCAGCTTGCCGCCCCGCTGCACCTTCTGCCCGCCGGTCCTGCCGCACGACGCCGAGTACTGCAGCAGCGTGACCTTGAACTTCCCGTCGGCCAGGACGACCTTGCCGCCGCCGTTCGAGACGACCTTGAACGACGGGGCGAAGCGCCAGATGCTGCTGACCTTCTTGCCGCCGGAGGCGGTGTCCAGCACCGCCATCAGGTCCTCGCCATGGTTGACCAGCACCGAACGGGTGCGGCTCACCCCGTACGCCCGGTCGGTGAGCTTGAACGCCTGCCGGTCGTCCCCGTACGACGACTTGATCAGCTTGCTGGCCGTGCGCGGCCGGAACTTCGCCCCCACGACGGTCGGCACGTTGTGCGCCTCGGGCGAGAGCGTCCAGTAGCGGTAGGAGCTCTTCTCGTAGGAGTGGAACCCGCCGTCCATCAGGATGTCGCGCCCCTGCGCGTAGTACGTCACGCCCAGGTGGTCCTCGTGGCCGTGGAACTTCATCCCGGGGCCGTACCTGATCGAGTAGTACGCCGAGTCCGGCTCGCCCCACTTGGTCCGGCCGAACACGTATCCGGCCCGGTAGGTCCTGACCTTCTGCTTCGGCGTGCCCGTCTCCATCTTCGGCTCGGTCTCGGCGCTGCCGTCGCCGATGGGCACCATGTAGCCGTTCGGCATGGTCGAGTGGGCGATGAAGTCCTTCAGCGCCTCCGCCCGCCTGGCGATCTCACCGGGCACCTTGCGGCCGCACGCCTTCATGTTCGTCATGGCGACCTGGAGCCGGCCGTAGACGTAGACGGCGTAGCGGGGCGCCTGCTCCATCAGCGCGCCCTGCGCGTCCACGTCCAGCTTGACCGTGCCCGTGAGGCGGCGCGAGGCCAGGTTCGCCCAGTCCTTCCTGCCGTACCTGCAGCCGATGCCCATGAGCGCGATGTCCTGGTCGATGCCGTGGTTGTGGCCCTTCTTGTAGAGCCTCGGGTTCGACAGGAGCTTCGCGTGCGTGGCCAGGCTCTCCTTCAGCCAGCCCGCGTTCACGTGCCTGCTCAGGCAGAGCAGCGGCTGCGTGCGCAGCGAGACCGGGTGGTCCTTCCAGACGTACGACGGGGTGCCCTTGGCGCCGTACTTGTTGCTCGCCACCCAGTCCTTGGCGATGTCGGTGGCGCGGTCGAGGTATTGGCGCTCGCCGGTGTTCTCGTACTCGACGACGAGCGTGCCCATCCAGCGCAGCGACTGGAACACGAACTCCCACGACCGGTTCCTGAACGGGCTCGCGGCCCACTTGATGTCCTTGCCCAGCTTGTACGCGGGCAGCCCCACCAGCGAGATCTCGCCCTTCATGACATCGTTCGCCGTCGGCGTGCCGGGCAGCCAGTCGCCCTGGCACTCGGCGGTGCGGGTCACCTTGTCGGTGGCCTGAGCCGGGGTGCCCAGAGCTCCGACCGAGAGCATGAGGGCGAGGGGGATCGCGAGCCGGCGCACGCCAGTTCCTTCCGGACAAAACGATGAGGGCGGGACATGCTTTCGGAATTTTGATCAAGAGGTCAAGTCGAGTGCCCGATTCGTTAGCCGCCCGATGCATGCTGGTACCTGTGAGATTCGACGACCTGGTGATCCCCGACACGCCCGCCTGCCGTGGCGCGCTCGAAGTGGCCACCGGCTACCACACGCCATCGCTGCTCAACCACTCGATCCGGGCCTACCTGTGGGCGGCGGCGTACGCGCAGGATCAGGGCATCGCGTTCGACGCCGAGCTGCTCTACGTCTCGTCCATGCTGCACGACATCGGGCTGGTGCCGGAGTTCGACAGCAACGCCGTGCCGTACGAGGAGGCCGGCGGGCACGTGGCCTGGGCCTTCTGCGCCGGGGCCGGCTGGTCGCCCGAGCGCAGGTCACGCGCGTACGAGGTGATCGTCAAGCACATGTGGGCCGAGGTGCCCGTGGCGGAGGACCCCGAGGGGCACCTGCTCGAACTGTCCACCGGCATGGACATCTCGGGCCGCCGCACCGACGAGATCCCCGCCGAGGTGCGGCGGGAGGTGCTCGAACGCTACCCGCGGCTGGAGATCGCCAAGGAGTTCAGCGTGTGCGTGGCCGATCAGGGCGCGCGCAAGCCGGCCAGCTTCGCGGCCGGGTTCGTGCGCGACGGCATCGTGGACCGCATCCTGCGCAACCCGCTCGACGACTGAACGTGGGTTCCGCGCGGCCTGCCCGGCCGATGAACGGATCCTCCGGCGCGGGCCTGCTCGACGATTGAGCGGCTACGCCTTGGGGCCGGTGCTCTCGGCGACCTCGAAGCTCCACAGCTCCGAGCCCGACGCCGCCGGCCCCTGACCGTGACCATGCCCGTGGCCATGACCCTGTCCCTGGTTTCCGGGCCCCTGGTTTCCGCGTCCCTGGTTTCCTGACGCCGCGGCCGCCTGGGCCGCCTGGGCGTGACCGCGCCGGAACGCCTCGCCCTGCTGCCACTTCTGGAAGTCCTCCTCGCTGCGCCAGCGCGTGTAGACGAGGTAGCGCTCGGTGCCCTCGACCGGCCGCAGCAGCTCGAACCACTCGAACCCGTCCGCCGACTCCACCATCCCCGCGCGGCTGGCGAAGCGCTTCTCCAGCTCCGCGCGCATCTCGGCGGGCACGGTCAGCACGTTGATCTTCACTACGGACAACAGAGAACCCCTCTCGTCAGCGCACGATCCGGTGCGGCGAAGGTGCGGGCTCCAGGCTAACGCGGGCCAGCGCCGGCACCTGATCCCGGTCCAGCGCCTCCCGCATGTGCGGCAGCGCCACCGTGGTCAGATGCTCCGTCAGCTCGCCCATGGGCACCGACTCGTCGGCGACCAGGCGCAGGCGTACCTCGGGATGGCCGCGCGGGCACCGTACGTTCGCGTCGGCGCTCAGGACGGCGGGGCTCGTCGCCACGTCCGCCGCCACCGCCCGCTCCATGCCGCCCGCCGACACCTCCGTGACCCCGGACGGGCCGCTCTCGACGCGCAGCCTCCCGCGCGCGTCCCTGCGCCCCTGCACGAGCAGCCAGCGCAACCCGAGCACCGCCACGACCAGTGCCGCCAGGGCCACCAGCCACCAGATCCACGGGCTGTTGCGGGCGAAGAAGCCCACCACGTTGCCGTCCACGACCGGCGTGTCGGCCGCCGCCCAGTCCCGCGAGAACGCGCCCAGCCCCCTGGCCAGCGCCGATCCTCCCAGCACGACCAGCACCAACCCGACCAGAGCCAGCCCCAGCCGATTCCCCCGCCCCGTCTTCCTGTTCACCACGCCCCCTGTCGTCCGTTCCGGATCACCCGCGCTCGCCCTGCTTCCCGCCGCTCACCTGGCCTCGCCGTTCCTGCCGCTCACTCCGCGTCCTGTCGTTCCTCTCGAATCACCTGCGCCGGCGCTCCTTCACGTGCACCGTCACGCCGTACGGCTCCACGAGGTCCAGCGCGGCCAGCCTGGTCAGCACGGCACCGCGCACCTCTTGGCCGAACTCGCCGGTGTCCCGCCCGTACGTGGTCGGCCGCACCTCGAAGGTGTGCCCGTGCCGGACGGCCCGGGCGGAGTGCACGCCGGGCACCTGCTCGGCCGCGTGCGCCAGGGCGCGGGTGACGCTCTTGGGACGCAGGCCGATGATCACGTCAGGATCGCCGCTGCGTACGGGCACCATGCTCGGCCGCCCCGGCACCACCGCCGTGATCAGCAACGCCAGCCCGAGCAGCGTCACGACCGCCGAGGCGAGCAGGACCAGCGGGTTCGACCACAGGGTCGAGGCCGCCCAGGCCCGCATGCCCTCGTACGGGATCCACCGCAACGGCCGGCCGAACAGCCCCGACAACGTCTCGACGGCGACGAGCAGGCCCAGCAGGGTGAGCAGGAGTGCGACCACGACGGCGGGAACCCGGCGCTGCGGCCGAAACGCCCGCACCGCCGCTCGGTCGGCCGCCTTGGACTGCTTTGCACCTACCGGCGCACGATAGGCACCGGAAGGCTCGCCCCGCGCCCCGAACGCACCCGAAGACTCGCCCTGCGCGCCGTACGCACTCGGCGGCTCGTCCCGCGTTTCGTGCGCGCCGGACGGGTCGTCGGGTGCACGGTATGCACCCCTGGGTTTGTCGCCGGCCGAATCCGGGATGAGGCACATCTCGGGCGCGCCGCCGTCACCCGGCTCGTCCGCCCCCGCGCCCTGCCCGTCCGTCCACAGGTCATGCTCGGCCGCGCCCGGGTTCCCCTGTTGTTCGGGGCGCTGCTCAGGGCGCTGTTCGGGGTACGGCTCGGTGGGCGGGTCCCGGCGTGGGTCGTGGTCTGGGATTCGTGGGGTCATGGCTGGTCGCCGTCCAGGTCGGTCATGGTGATGTCCAGGCGGGTGACGTCAAGCCCGGTGTGGGCCGCGACGCGCCGGGTCACGTGCTCCCTGAGCCGCCTCGCCACCGCGTGCAGCGGTGACGGGTAGCCCACGCTCACGTTCAGCCGCAGCGCCGCCTGGTTTCCGTGCGCCGCACCGCCCGACGTCCGCGTCCACGGGAGCCCGCGCGGGCGCGCGTCCCGTACCTCGGGCACCTCCATGGCCGCGCCGCACGCGATCTTGGTGATCGCCCGGTCCGAGATCTCCGTACGGCCGCGTCGCTCGGGAGATGGCAGGGGAGCGGCACGCTGCGCCGGCACCGCCACAACATCCGGTACAGCACCCTGACCTGCCCCTGAAGCGGCACCCGGACTCATGTCCGATGCCGTGCTTGAAGCGGCACCCGGACCCATGTCCGATGCCGTGTCTGAGGCGGTGCCCGGACCCATGCTTGGTGTCGCGCCCGGGGTGGGGTCTGGGGCGATGCCGGTCATTTCCGTCTCAAGGACAGGCCGGACAGGTTCACCTCGCCGGTCTCGGCGATCCGGCCGACCACGAAGCCGACAGCCCCGAGCACGAGGACGAGCAGGAACGCGCCCAGTCCTCCGAACGCCCCGACCAGGCCGAGAATGATGCCCACGGCCATGCCGATCACCGGCATCCACTGGATGTTGTTCATGGTCCCTCCACGATGATGTCCTCGACGCGCACGTTCACCGGACGGTCCCCGGCCAGGTCGGCCACGGCTCGCCGCACCTCGTCGGCGGTCTCGGGCAGGGGCCTGGCCAAAGTGGCGACGATCGCGATCTCCACCGCCCGCCCGTCCACCGACACGCCGACGAACCGCTCGTTCGGCAGGTACGTGGCCACCGTCCCGAACGGCCCCCCGGACAACCCCGCCACCCCGGCACACTTCCGCACCCGCTCCGCGATCATCCGCACCTCGGACGACGCCCCACCGACGTCAACCGGTCCACCGACGTCAACCGGTCCACCGGGGTCGACCGGGCGTCCCGGACCGACCGGGCTTGCCGGCCCGCCTGAGGCGACCGGCCCGCCTGAGGCGACCGGCCCGCCTTGGACGGGCGGGGCGGCCGGAGTAGGTGGGTTGCTGGGAGCGGGCGGAGTGCCGGGGCCGGTCGGGGCGTCGGTCATCGGACCCGGGGCTCCTGCTCCGCGTCTGTCCGCTGTCCGTCCTGCGTCCGTTCGCCATCCCGGTCCCGGCCACGGTCGCGATCACGGTCCTGGTCGGGGAGGTGGACGTCGTCCACCCGGATGTTGACCTCGGTCACCTCCAGCCCGCACATCCGCTCCACCGCCCCGATCACGTTCCTGCGCACGGCCGCCGCCAGCTCCGGGATCGCCGTCCCGTACTCGGCCACCAGATCCAGGTCCACGGCCGCCTGCCGTTCGCCCACCTCGACCGACACGCCCTGGGTCAGGCTGGGGTCGCCGCCGACGATGTTGCGCATGCTGCCGAGGGCCCGTGCGGCGCCTCCGCCCATGGCGTACACGCCGGACACCTCCCGGGCGGCCAGGCCGGAGATCTTGGCGACGACGCCGTCCTCGATGGTCGTCGTGCCCTTGTCCGTGACAAGCGAGCGTGGCGAGCCGGTGCTCTCCTCGGTCCTGGCCCGTGGCACGGTTCCGGTCGCACCGGTTCCGCCGGGCCGGTTCGACATCGTGTCCGACACGATCGTCACCCCCTAGATGTCTCCTTATAAGTCCACATAACCCCTGCTACGCGACCGAAGCTCATCAAAACGGACTTGAGGGCGAATAATGGACAGCGCCTGACTCGCCCGCAGGCGGGGCGGGTAAAAGGTGGGCGGACCCCTCCGGCGTCGGCGATAGCCTTGTCGGGTGCGTATAGCGAGGTTCTCCACAGGCGAAGGCGTCTCGTTCGGCGTGGTCGAGGGCGGTCCGGGCGAGGAGTTCGTCTCCGCGATCTCCGGTCATCCGTTCAGCCAGGTGCAGTTCACGGGCGAGCGATTCCCGCTGTCCCAGGTGAAGCTGCTGGCCCCGATGCTGCCGAGCAAGGTGGTCGCCATCGGCAGAAACTACGCCGAGCACGCGGCCGAGTTCGGCAACGAGGTGCCCGACGAGCCGCTCATCTTCATGAAGCCGTCCACCACGGTGATCGGCCACGGCGAGAACATCGCCTACCCCACGACGCTGTCCGACCGCGTCGACTTCGAAGGAGAGCTGGCCGTGGTGATCGGCAGGCTCTGCCGCGAGGTGCCGGTCGAGCGGGTCAAGGACGTCATCTTCGGCTACACCTGCGCCAACGACGTCACCGCGCGCGATCTGCAGAAGAAGGACGTGCAGTTCACCCGGGCCAAGGGGTTCGACACGTTCTGCCCGCTCGGGCCGTGGATCCAGACCGATCTCGACGCGAGCGACCTGGCGCTGACGACCACGGTCAACGGCGAGATCCGGCAGAGCGGCCGCACCAACCAGCTCATCCACGACATTCCGGCGCTGGTGGCCTACGTCAGCGCCGTCATGACGCTGATCCCCGGCGACATCATCCTGACCGGCACCCCCGCGGGCGTCGGTCCTCTGGAGATCGGCGACGAAGTCAGCGTCGGCATCGAAGGCATCGGCACACTCACGAACAAGGTGGTCTCCCGTGACTGACGTACGGGTGCGGTTCGCCCCGTCACCAACCGGCATGTTCCACGTGGGCAGCGCCCGCGCGGCGCTGTTCAACTGGGCCGTGGCCGAGCAGTCCAAGGGGCGGTTCATCCTGCGCATCGAGGACACCGATGCCACCCGCAACCGGCCCGAGTGGACCGAGGGCATCATCTCGGCGCTCGACTGGATCGGCATCAACGGCAGCAATCCGGTCTTCGAAGGCCCCTACTTCCAGTCGGCCTACGAGCCGCAGCACCGCGAGGCCGTGGCCAAGCTGCTGGCCGACGGCAAGGCGTACTACTGCGACTGCACCCGCGAGCAGGTGCAGGAGCGCACGGGCTCGAAGGACAAGGGCTACGACGGCTTCTGCCGCGAGCGCGGGCTGAGCGAGGGCGCGGTGCGCTTCCGCACCCCCGACGAGGGCGTCACGGTGGTCGACGACCTGGTGCGCGGCCGGGTGGAGTTCCCCAACAACGCGCAGGAGGACTTCGTCATCGCGCGCACCGACGGCTCGCCCCTCTACGTGCTGGCCAACGCCGTCGACGACATCACCCAGGGCATCACCCACGTGGCCAGGGGCGAGGAGCACCTGCCCAACGCCGCCCGCCAGGAGCTGCTCTGGCCGGCGCTGGGCGCGACCCCGCCGGTCTGGGCCCACCTGCCGGTGATCGTCAACGAGCAGCGCAAAAAGCTGTCCAAGCGCCGCGACAAGGTGGCGCTTGAGGACTATCGCGCCGAGGGTTACCTGCCCGAGGCCATGGTCAACTACCTCATGCTGCTCGGCTGGGGGCCCGGCGAGGACCGCGAGATCATGCCGTGGTCGGAGATGGTGCCGCTGTTCCGGCTGGAGGACGTCAACCCCTCCAACGCCTTCTTCGACGAGAAGAAGCTGCGCGCGTTCAACGGCGAATACATCAGGGCGCTGCCGCTGGAGACGTTCGAGGAGCGCTGCGCCCCCTACCTCGAAGAAGGCTGGGACCGCGAGCTGTTCAGCAAGGTCGCGGCGCTGGCCCAGACTCGCATCGCGGTGTTGTCGGAGATCCGGCAGAACGTCGACTTCCTCTTCCTCGACGAGCCCGTCTTCGACCAGGCGTCCTGGGACAAGGCGATGAAGAACTCCCCGGAGGAGATCCTCACCGGCTACCTGGAGCGCCTAGAGAGCGTGAGCTGGGACGCCGAGTCGCTCAAGGAGGCGCTGGAGCAGGTCGGCGCGGCCCACGGGCTCAAACTGGGCAAGGCCCAGGCACCGGTGCGGGTGGCCGTCACCGGCCGGACGGTGGGTCTGCCGCTGTTCGAGTCGATCGAGGTGCTCGGCCGCGAGCGGACTCGCGAGCGCCTGCGCGCCGCGCTGGCGCGGCTGCGAGGCTGATCGACGCCCCGGCGGCCATCGACAGCCACACGCCGGTGACGCCGAGCCACGAGCTCAGCGCGTACGCGAGCGGCAGCTGCACCGCGAAGCCCGCCAGCGTGGCGGCGAGCAGGCGGCCGCCCCTGCCGCTCGCCTGCAGCACCCCGCCCACGGCGATCAGCCCGCCGAAGGGCACCAGGTAGAGCGTCATCCAACGCAGGAACGCGACGGCCGCGGCCGGATCGCCGGTGAACATCCCGGCGACCGGCGCGGCCAGCAGGTTCAGCACGAGCGCGACCGCAGCGCCAGACCCGAGGCCGAGCAGGAGCGGTGACCCGACGGCCTCCGACCGCGCGGTACGGATCATCGCCGCCTGCCGCAGCGCGTAGAAGACCATGACGCCGGCCAGCATGATCTTCTGCCCGATGCCGTAGCCGGCCACCTCCGCCGTGCCGAACCCGGCCACGATCTCCACCAGCGCCATGCCCACTACGGCGCGAGCCAGGAAATCTCCGGACATGGGGAAGCCGGTGCGGAGCACCTCGCCGGTCGTCAGGCCGCGTCCGGCGGAGACGCGCAGGCGTACGAGATAAATGAGCGCGACCGCCAGCGTGACGGCCCGCGCGATCACTGTGGCCAGGGCCGCGCCCTGGACCCCCATGCCGAGCCCGAAGATGAACAGCGGGTCGAGCGCGACCACCAGCACGTTGCAGATGATCGCGTGCCGCATGGGCCGCCGGGTGTCGCCCAGGCCCTTGAGCACGCCGTCCACCACCGTCTGGGCGTAGTACACCGGCAGCCCGCCCAGCGAGATCAGGAAGAAGTCCGCCGTCAGCGCCGGATCGTCGGTGAACAGCGCGGCCAGTGGCTCGCGCAGCAGCACGCCCGGCACGGCGACGGCCACGGAGAAGACGGCCCACAGCAGCCATCCCGTCCTGATCACCGGCCCCAGGGGAGCGTGCCCGTCGCGGCGGCCCACCAGCACGGTGACCCCCGTCGGAACGGCCAGGAACAGCCCGTAGGCCAGGTATTCGGCCGTGGTGCCCACGGTGACCGCCGCGATGGCCCCCTCGCCCAGCCCGGACACCCAGAGCAGGTCGATCAGGCCGACGGCGACCACGGCGGTGAGCAACTCCACGTAGACGGGCAGGGCGAGCCGGATCATCATTTGTACCTCGTTTCGATATACATCGTTTAGAGGTATAGCGTTACGATGCACCCCATGGCAAGCGGCGGTGACCTGAGCCTCACCATCCTGGGGTTTCTGCACGAGCGGCCGATGCACGGCTACGAGCTCAAGTCGCGGCTCACGGCGCTGACCGGCCACCTGCGGCCGGTCAGCGACGGCGCCCTCTATCCCGCCATCTCACGACTGGAGGCGAAGGGGCTGGTCGAGCGGCACGAGGAGGCGGGCGCGGCGGCCGCGCGCCGGCAGGTGCTGACGATCACGCCGGCCGGTCGCGAGGAACTGCTGCGGCGGCTGCGTGAGCCCGCCGACCTCGACATCAGCGACCAGAGCCGGTTCTTCGCCCTGCTGACGTTCCTGTCGGCGCTGCCCGACCCCGCCGACCAGGCCGCGGTGCTGCGCCGCAGGCTGGCCTTCCTGGAGGCTCCTGCGAGCTTCTTCTACGACAACGGCAGGCCGGTGAAGGCGAAGGACGAGCCGGACCCGTACCGGCGCGGCATGCTCAAGATCGCCCGGGCCGTCAGCCTGGCCGAGCGCGAATGGCTCCGCGAACGCATCGAGGAACTGGACGCGACGCAAGGCTGAGCGACGCCACGCTCAGCGACGCCACGCTCAGCGACGCCACGCTCATCGGAAACGCCCGCCCTGCGGCGGACGTCTTGCCGCCGAGACGCGAGCGGCCCGCCGCGCTCGATGCGCGGCGGGCCGTCTTGTCACGCGGTGCCCGTACGGGCGGCGGCTCAGGTGAGGCCGCGGCGGGCCAGCAGTGGCTGGATCGTGGCGTCGCGCCCGCGGAAGTTGCGGAAGGCCGTCAGCGGGTCGATGCTCCCGCCCCTGGACAGCAGCTCGCGGCGGAAGTGGTCACCGTTCGCCCTGGTCAGCCCGCCGTTCTCCTTGAACCACTCCACGCTCTCCGCGTCCAGCACCTCGCTCCAGATGTAGGAGTAGTAGCCGGCGCTGTAGCCGCCCGTGAAGATGTGGGCGAAGTAGTTGGTCCGGTAGCGCGGCCGTACCAGCGGGAAGGCGATCCCGGCCGCCTCCAGGGCGGTCGCCTCGAACGCCTCGGGGTCGGCCACGACCTCGCCGTGGGTCAGCTTGTGCCAGGCCCAGTCGAGCAGCGTGGCGGCCAGGTATTCGACGGTCTGGAAGCCCTGGTTGAACGTCTCGGCCGCCTTCAGCTTCTCCACCAGCTCGGCCGGCATCGGCTCGCCCGTCTCGTGGTGCTTGGCGTAGTTGGCCAGGATCTCGGGCCAGGTCACCCACATCTCGTTGACCTGCGACGGGTATTCGACGAAGTCGCGCGGCACGCTGGTGCCCGACACGCGCGGGTAGCGCACCTTCGAGAACAATCCGTGCAGCGCGTGGCCGAACTCGTGGAAGGCCGTGTTCACCTCGTCGTACGTCAGCAGCGTCGGCCCGGAAGCCGGCTTGGTCACGTTGAGGTTGTTGATCACCACCGGCCGCTGCCCGAACAGGAACGACTGGTCGACCAGGTTGTTCATCCACGCGCCGCCACGCTTGCTCGCCCTGGCGTACGGGTCGAGCACGAACAGCCCCAGCGGGCTCCCGTCCTCGTCCGCCACCTCGAACACGCTCACGTCGGGGTGGTAGCCGCCCAGGTCGGGCCGCTCGGCGAAGGTGATCCCGTACAGCTTCGTGGCCGCGAAGAACACGCCGTCGCGGTAGACGCGGTCGAGCTCGAAGTACGGCCGCATCGCCGCGCCGTCGAAGTCGTAGCGGGCCTGGCGCACCTTCTCGGAGTAGAAGGACCAGTCCCACGGCTCGATCGCGAACCCGGCCTGCTCCGCCAGCGCCTCCGCCTCCTTCTTGGCGTTGCGCACGGCGGGGCCGACGAGCTGGCCGAGCATGTCCTCGACCGCCTCGACGGTCTTGGCCGTCTGGTCGGCGACCGAGTAGGCGGCGTGGCTGGGGAAGCCGAGCAGCGCCGCCCGCTCCGCCCGCAGCGTCGCCATGGTGACGGCCAGCTCGAAGTTGCCGGGCGCCCGGTTGACGCTCAGCTCGTAGAGGCGGCGGCGCACGTCGCGGTCGGTCAGCCGGGCCAGGCCCGGCTGGAGGGTGTAGTTGAGCAGCGGCAGCACGTACGTGCCGTCGTCCTGGCGCAGCGCCTCGATCTCGGCCTCGTCGAACCCGTCGAGCTCCTTCGCGTCCGTCACCCGCAGCGCCGACTCGGTGGACGCCTTGAGCAGGCTCTGCGCGAACGTCGTCGAGAGCTTCGACAGCTCCTCGTTGATCGCGCGCAGCCGGTCCTGCTCCTGCTCCGACAGGTCGGCCCCGGCCCTGATGAAGTCGTCGCGGTACTTCTCCAGCAGCCAGGACTCCTCGGCGTCCTCCGTGGTGACCTGCTTGATCCTGGCCCACAGGGCCCGGTTGAGCCGGATCGCGTCGCTGTGGCGGGTCAGCTCCGGCGAGATCCGCTTCTCGATCTCCATGATGCCGTCGGTCGTGTTGGACGCGGAGACGGTGTAGAAGGCCGTGGCCGTGCGGTCGAGGATCCGCCCCGAGCGCTCGAGCGCGGCGATCGTGTTCGCGAACGTCGGCGGCTCGGTGCCGCTCGCTATCGCGTCGACCTCGGCCAGCTGCTCGGCCATGCCGCGCTCGAAGGCCGGCAGGTAGTGCTCCTCGCGGATGTCGGCGAAGGGCGGCAGCTCGTACGGCAGGTCGCTGGGGGCGAACAACGGATTCTCAGCCAACGCTTGGGCTCCTCCACGTGCGTGTTTTGTCCCCTTCAGCTTGGCACGGCCGGGCACGTGACGGGAGCGGCGGACGGCGGGTCGCGGAATCGTTTTGGTCTTAGCCCCAGAGCTGGGCTATTCTTTCGGACGTCGCCAAGCGCGCTCCGCGAGGAGATCGCAGCGGTGGGGTATGGTGTAATTGGCAGCACGACTGATTCTGGTTCAGTTAGTCTAGGTTCGAGTCCTGGTACCCCAGCATTTACACGGACGTCTCCCAGCGAGATGTCCGTTTTTGTTTTACCGGGCGAGCCCGGCCAGAATTTCGGTGATCCGCCGATAAGACTTCCGCGTCGGCGCGTGCGGCCCCTTCACCGAGAAGACCTCGAACCGGTTGCCCGGCGTCGCCTCGTCGGCCTCCCTGATCATGCGGTCCTGCAGCGCCGGCGGGATCACCCGGTCCAGCGTCTGCCTGACGTAGACCCGCCGCACCCGCCCCCACGCGTCCTTGCGGCCCCTGGCGTCGGCGCTGGACACCTGGAGGCTCTCGTCCGGCAGCGACGAGTTCAGCATGGCGAGAAACTCCCCTTCCGTCCCCTCCGCCATGAACGCCGCCTTCGCCGCGGCCAGGAACTTCCTGTCGTTCGTGCGCCAGTTGAGCCTGATCGCCTTGAGCGCGGCCGGATCGCCGACGACGGCCGGCAGGATGGCCGCTCCGAGGCTCGTGCTGCTCTCCGGCGTCTCCAGATACTCGGCCGGCGAACGCAGCTTCGTGCAGCAGTACGCCCCGACGTAGACCAGCCGGTCGATCAGGCCGGGCACCTCGTCGGCCGTCTTCGTGATCGTCGAGCCGCCCAGGCTGCCGCCCACCAGGATGACCGGGCCGTACCGGGAGACCCGGCGCACCACGTTCACGGTGGCCTCCACGTAGTCGTCCAGCGTCACCCCGGCCATGGGGGAGGGGATCGCGGCCAGCGCCTTCAGGTCCTGCGGCGCCTGGTAGGCGACGTGGAACTGCTCCTCGGCGCCGTGCCCAGGCAGGCTCACGCCCACGGTGCGATGGCCGCGCAGCACGAGCTCGGAGTCGCCTGAGGCCATGCCGTTGGAGCCGGTCACGAAGACGTACGTGGTCACTTCTCTCCTCTTCTCCTGGACGGACGCGGTGGCGCCGGTGGTGGCCGCGGTGACGGCTGCGCCCGCGCCGGTGGCGGCGGCGAGCCGGAACGCTGTTCTGCGGGTCGGTTCGTTCATGCCTCGATGCTCGCCCGTACGGCCGGAGGCGCACATCGCCCACCGGGACGGACGAGCGGCGGACGGCGGCCATCAACCGATCGGTGGACCCCCGTGCCAGGCTTGACCCCATGAGCTGGCTCGACGGCCGCGAACGCTGGGTCTATCCGGCGCTCGCCTACGCACTGCTCGCGATCTCCGCGACCGCGGCCGCCCTCACCGGCGTCCCCGCCCTGCCACCCTCGCCGGTGCCGTCACAGGTTCCGTCACTGGGGCCGTCGGAGTGGCCGTCCCCAGGGCCTGTGCAGCCGTCACCGGAGCCGCTGGAGTGGTCGCTCGCGCCCTGGCAGCTCGTGCCCTGGCCCGTGCTCGTCCTGCTCGCCGCCGCCTGGCTGGCCGCCGTTCCCTGGCTCTACCCGCGCCGCGACCGGCATCGGGTGCTCGTCGTGGGGCACTACCTCGTGCTGCTCGCGCTCGCCGCCGCGCTGTCCTTCCGCAGTACGGCCTTCGTCGTCTTCGCCTCGATCGGCTACCCGCTGGCCATCGCCATGCTCCCGGCCCGGCTGATCATGGCGGGCGTCACGCTGACCGCCCTGGTCAACGTCACCACCCAGGCGGCGCCCGGCTCGCGGGCGACGCTGCTCACGGTGATCGCCGGCGTGGCGCTGCCGCTGGTCGTGGCCGGCTGGTACGTCTCCGCCGAGCACGACAAACGCCGCCGCCTGGTCACCCGCCTGCGCGCCGCCATGGACGAGAACGCCGACCTCAACGCCAGGCTGCTCGACCAGGCCCGGCGGGCCGGCGTGCTCGACGAGCGGCACCGGGTCGCCGGCGAGATCCACGACACGCTGGCCCAGGACCTCGTGGCCCTGATCGGCCAGCTCGACGCGGCCTCCCGTACCGGGCAGGACGAGGTCCGCCGCCGCCACCTCGACCGCGCCTCGGAGCTGGCCCGCCGCGGCCTGACGGAGACCCGCAGATCCGTGAGCGCCCTGCGGCCCGAGCCGCTGGAGGAGGCCAGGCTGCCGGACGCGATCGGCCATCTGGCCAGGTCGTGGGCCGACACCGCCGGGGTGGAGCTCCGGTACGAGGTCACCGGGCAGCCCGTGCCGCTCTCCGCCGACGTGGAGCAGGCACTCTTCCGCATCACCCAGGAGGCCCTGTCCAACGTGGCGAAGCACGCCGGAGCCACCAGGACGGCCCTGACCCTCTCGTACGCGGACGAAATCGTCCTGCTGGACATCCGCGACGACGGAACCGGTTTCGCCCCGCAGGAGCGCACTGACGGCTTCGGGCTGGACGGCATGCGCCAGCGCGTCCGCGGCGTGGGCGGCACCCTGGAGATCGAGTCGGAGCCGGGCCAGGGCACGACCGTCGCGGCGGCCGTCCCCGCGCTGCCCGAGCACGGCGAGCGGCAGGATCGCGACGAGCGCTGAGACCTCAAGGGGGCCCCGGCGAGCGGCGGGATCGTGGCGAGCGGTGAGATCCTGGTGTGGACCGATGCCTGCCGAGCCGACACCCGGACAGGGAGGACCGATGGCCCTGCGGCTGCTGATAGCCGACGACCATCCGATCGTGCGCGACGGACTGCGCGCCGCCTTCGACGGCGAGCCCGGCCTTGAGGTGGTCGGCGAGGCGGCCGACGGCGACGAGGCCGTCCGGCTGGCCGCCGAGCTCGCCCCCGACGTCGTGCTCATGGACCTGCGCATGCCCGGCCTCGACGGGCTGAGCGCCATCCGCCGGCTCAGCGGCACCGGGCCGCGCATCCTGGTCCTCACCACGTTCGACGGCGACGTCCTGCCCGCGCTCGAAGCGGGCGCCGGCGGCTACCTGCTCAAGGACGCCCCGAAGGAGGAGCTGGTCCGGGCCGTGCACGCCACCCACCGGGGCGAGACCGTGCTCGCCCCCGCCGTGGCCGGCCGGCTGGCCGACCACCTGCGCAGGCCCGCGAGGGGGCAGCTGAGCAAGCGGGAGCTGGAGGTGCTGAGCCTGGTGGCCGGGGGAGCGACGAACAAGGAGGCGGCGGCCGGCCTGCTCATCAGCGAGGCCAGCGTGAAGACGCACCTGTTGCACATCTACGCCAAACTCGACGTCCGCGACCGCGCCGCCGCCGTCGGCGAGGCCTACCGCCGCGGCCTGCTCACCCGCTGATCCCCGAGGACGTATCGGGTAGAGTCGCGCCCCACTTATGGCTGAATTTCGTCTTCGCGCGGGCGGCTTCCCGCGCTTCCTCGCTCCGTTCATCGCCCCGCTCGTCCTCTTCTTCGCCGTCTGTCTCCTCCTCGGCGCCATCCTCACCAACAGCACCCCGCTCGGCGCCGGCATCGGCGCGCTCGCCACCGGTGTGCTGGTCGCCGTCCTGGCCGGCAAGCACCGCCGCCTCGCCGTGGGCACCGTCGTCCGCTTCTCCGCCGACGGCGTCGAGCTGGCCGACTCCCAGGGCTTCCGCGTCCGCCTGCGCTGGCCCGACATCACCAGGGTCGGCGTCGTGGACACGCAGCTCGCCGACCCCCGCGCGATCGGGCGTCCAGGCGCCGCCAGGGCGCGGGTACGGCCGCTGCGTGCGACCGGCCTGATCGGATGGGGCGAGCGCACGGTCCCGCCCCGCGTGCCCCGCTGGATGCGCGCCCGCCTGGCCGCCGTCCCGGTGGACCCCGCAACCGGCAGGCCGGAGGTGGCGATCCCGCTGGGAGAGTTCGATCCGCAGTGGGAACGAGGCCCGATGGGCGACTGGGTCCGGCGCCACAGAGCCGATCTGGTAGGCGGATAAGCGGTTTGGTGTGGTCTTCCGGGTGCGGTAGAGTTACCTGCGTCGCCGGGGAGACCCGGCACACCAGCTTGTGGACAGGGTCCCGTCGTCTAGTGGCCCAGGACGCCGCCCTCTCAAGGCGGTAGCGCCGGTTCGAATCCGGTCGGGACTACCACTGTCACAAGCTCACGAAGGTCCCGTCGTCTAGTGGCCCAGGACGCCGCCCTCTCAAGGCGGTAGCGCCGGTTCGAATCCGGTCGGGACTACGTCTGCAACAACCGCTCCGGTGCACTCAGCCCGGAGCGTTTTTTGTTGCCCGGCCACAGAACGCGATTCCCCCCGCCGCGAACGGCGGCGGGGGGAATCGTCGGCAGAACCGGATCAGGGGCCGGATCAGGCGGAGCGGGCCTTGAACAGCGCCCGCCTGGCGGCCTTGGCCACCTGCTTGTCCGGATGCACCTGCGAGATCAGATCCAGCAGCTCCTCCACGTGCGCGTGCGGGATCTTCCAGATCACCTCCAGCAGGCTGTTGACCATGTCGGGCCCGATGTCGCGCAGGCTGCTCACGAACTCCGAGCGCCCGAGACCCGCCGAGATCGTCCACATGTCGAGGATGAGCCAGTGGGTGTCGTCCTGCGTCGGCTCGGGCGCGCCCTCGACCCCGAGCTGGCTCAGCTGCGTGGCCGCGTAGGGACGCAGCGACGACTGCTTGAGCGCGGCCTGCCAGGCGGGCACCGCGGCCTCGCCCAGCGTGCCGACCACGCTCGCGGCCTGCACCCTGATCAGCGCGTCGCTCTCGTCCTCGGCCGCCGCGTCCAGCAGCTCCTCCGCCGCCTTGGCGGGCTCGCGCAGCCGCATCCAGGCGGCGAACTCGGCGTCGGCCTCCTCCTCCGGCAGCTCGGCGCTCAGCGCGAGCAGCTCGTGGGCGCTCATGGACTCGATCGCCGGCCGCGCGTCGACCTCGATGTCGGCGTCGTCCACCAGGTGGATGACGCCCTCGGTGCCGAGCGGCGTGAGGCGCAGCGTGCCGTCGTCGTCGAGCTCGACCATGCCGTAGCCGGTCAGCCAGTCGACGGCGGAGGCCACCGGGTCGCCGGCCGCCTCCCATGCGTCGGCGCCCAGCTCGTCGAGCTCGGCGGCGGCCTCGGCCAGATCCCGCGACAGCTCGCCGAGATCGCGCGAGCCGCCCGCCAGCAGCAGCCGGACCAGCACCCCCCTGGTCAGGCCCGCCAGGGCCATCGTGAGGTCGTCGTCCTCCAGCTCGGGGTCGCCGTAGTCGACCGAGTGGAGCCCGAGCATCCAGGCGTCGAGCACGTCCTCGTCGTCGTCGAACGGCCACTCGGCGGTGTCGTCCTGCACCGCGACCGTGCCGGCCTCGCCCGGCTCAAGGAACTCCAGGTCGACCGCGAGGTTCCAGATGTTCCACAGCTGGGGCACGGCCTCGGCGACGGAGCCGTCGGTATCGGGCCTGGGCAGGCCGGTGACCTGCAACGCCTCCTCCACCTCGGCGTCGGTGAGCAGGGTGTCCTCGCCGACACGCCGGCCCGAGCCGACCCACACGGCCAGATCGCGGGCCTTGGCGACCAGCGGCACCTCGCGGGCCGCGGCGGCGAGCTCGGAGTCGGGCCGCAGCCTGATCGTGTCGAGCTCGGCCAGCTCGTCGGCGAACGGCTCGAAGTCGCCGAGGTCGCCTGTCTCGGCGGCCCCGGCCTCGTCGTCGCCCTCGGAGTCGTCCAGCATCTCCTCCATGAGGTCGACGAACTCGTCCTCGACGTCGTCGAGCTCGGCCTGCAGATCGGCGAGGCTGTCGGAGCCCTTGGCCAGCCGGCCGGTCTGGGACAGGAACGTCAGGTAGGCGTCCACGGCCGGAAGCATGCCGTCGGCGGCGGCGTCGGGATCCTCCACGACCTTGGGCATGCGGTCGAGCAGCAGGTTACGCAGGTCGGCACGCTTCCACGTGCCGAGATCCTGCGAGAAGGCGAGACGGTGCCACAGGGCGGCGGGTCCCACAAGCTCGGGGTCGCTCCCGGGCGCGTTCGCACGCGCCCACATGATGAACTCTTCGAGCAGGGGTCGCAGCTCAGTGGCGGCTACCTCGATGCGATCTGTCACGCACTCAGGCTAGTGCGCCCGCGAGGCAGTCGGCTCCCGAAATACATCCTTTTGCTGATCATGACGTGCGGCGCATCGCCTCGGTGATCCGTTCGGCCGCCGCCATGACGGGCACCGCGTGCAGCCGCCCGGGCGCTCTGGTCAGCCTTTCGATGGGCCCGGAGACCGACACGGCCGCGATCACCTTCCCGCCGCTGCCCCTTATCGGGGCCGAGACGCTGGCCACCCCCTGCTCGCGCTCTCCCACGCTGTGCGCCCAGCCCCTGCGCCGTACGGAGGCCAGCGTGGCGGCGGTGAACTTGGCGCCGCGCAACCCGCGGTGCAGCCGGTCGGGCTCCTCCCAGGCCAGCAGGATCTGCGCCGCCGAGCCGGCCGTCATGGGCAGCGCGGAGCCGACGGGAACCGTGTCACGCAGGCCGCTGGCGCGCTCTGCCGCGGCCACGCACACGCGTTCGTCACCCTGGCGGCGGTAGAGCTGCGCGCTCTCCCCCGTGAGGTCGCGCAACTGCATCAACACGGGCGCGGCCACCGCGAGCAGCCGGTCCTCGCCGGCCGCCGTGGACAACTCAGACAGCCGGGGGCCGAGCACGAATCTTCCCTGTGTGTCGCGACTCACAATCCTGTGGTGCTCGAGTGCGACCGCCAGCCGGTGGGCGGTGGGGCGGGCCAGGCCGGTCGCCTGGACCAGCTGAGCCAGCGAAGCGGGTCCCGCTTCGAGGGCATTGAGTACAAGAACCGCCTTGTCGAGTACTCCGACTCCGCTAGAGTTGTCCATACACCGATACTGCCGTCTCGACATATGAGAAGGCAAGTCGGATGATTCTCAAGGAGGAGATCATGGGCCGCACACTGGCCGAGAAGGTCTGGGAGCAGCACGTAGTCCGTCGCGCGGAGGGCGAACCGGACCTGCTCTATATCGACCTGCACCTCATCCATGAGGTGACCAGCCCGCAGGCGTTCGACGGACTCCGTCTCGCCGGCCGGAAGGTGCGACGGCCCGATCTCACCATCGCCACCGAGGACCACAACGTCCCGACCCTGCTCGGCCCGATCTCCGACCCCGTGTCCAAGACCCAGGTCGAGACCCTGCGCAAGAACGCCGCCGAGTTCGGCATCCGGCTCCATCCGATGGGCGACGCCGGTCAGGGTGTGGTGCACATCATCGGGCCGCAGTTCGGCCTGACCCAGCCGGGCATGACGATCGTGTGCGGCGACTCCCACACCTCCACCCACGGCGCGTTCGGCGGCATCGCGTTCGGCATCGGCACCTCCGAGGTCGAGCACGTGCTGGCCACGCAGACGCTGCCCGCCTACCGGCCCAAGACGATGGCCATCGAGGTCTCGGGCGAGCTGCCCGCCGGCGTCACGGCGAAAGACCTGATCCTGGCCATCATCGCCAAGATCGGCACCGGCGGCGGCCAGGGCTACATCGTCGAATACCGCGGCGAGGCCGTGCGCAAGCTCTCCATGGAGGGCCGCATGACCGTCTGCAACATGTCGATCGAGGCGGGCGCGCGGGCGGGCATGATCGCCCCCGACGAGACCACGTTCGCGTACCTGAAAGGCCGCCCGCACGCGCCGGAGGGCGAGGCGTGGGACCAGGCCGTCGAATACTGGACGTCGCTGCGCACCGACGACGACGCCGTGTTCGACAAGGTCGTCGAGATCGACGCCTCGACGCTGACCCCCTACGTCACGTGGGGCACCAACCCGGGCCAGGGCCTGCCGCTGGGCGAGTCCGTTCCCGACCCCGAGTCGTTCGCCGACCCGGTCGCGCGCTCGGCCGCCGAGCGGGCGCTGGAATACATGGGCCTGCGCGCCGGCACGCCGCTGCGCGAGATCGAGGTCGACACGGTGTTCGTCGGCTCCTGCACCAACGGCCGCATCGAGGACCTGCGCTCGGCCGCCGAGATCCTGCGCGGCCGCCAGGTCACCACCCGCACGCTCATCGTGCCCGGCTCGATGATGGTCAAGCGGCAGGCCGAGGAGGAGGGCCTGGACGAGGTCTTCAAGGCCGCGGGCGCCGAGTGGCGCGAGGCCGGCTGCTCGATGTGCCTGGGCATGAACCCCGACACGCTCAAGCCGGGCGAGCGCAGCGCCTCCACCTCCAACCGCAACTTCGAGGGCCGGCAGGGCAAGGGAGGCCGCACCCACCTGGTGTCGCCGCAGGTCGCCGCCGCGACCGCCGTCACCGGCCGCCTCACCGCCCCCGCCGACCTGTAAGGAGACAGACAGATGGAAGCCTTCACCACCCACACCGGTACGGCGGTGCCGCTGCGCCGCAGCAACGTCGACACCGACCAGATCATCCCGGCCGTCTGGCTCAAGCAGGTCAGCCGCACCGGTTTCGAGAAGGGCCTGTTCGCCGCCTGGCGCGAGGACCCGACGTTCGTCCTCAACGACCCCTCCTACGAGGGTGCCTCGATCCTGGTCTCCGGCCCCGACTTCGGTACCGGCTCCTCCCGCGAGCACGCGGTGTGGGCGCTGCAGCAGTACGGGTTCCGCGTCGTGATCGCCGCCCGCTTCGGCGACATCTTCCGCAACAACTCCACCAAGATGGGCCTGCTGCCGGTCATCCTGCCGGCCGAGCGGGTCGAGGCGCTGCAGGCGGCCGTCGAGGCGGACCCGAAGCTGGAAGTGACCGTCGACCTGGGCGAACGTCAGGTGCGCTGGGCCGGCGAGGTCGTCGCGTTCGAGATCGACGACTACACCCGCTGGCGGCTGACGGAGGGGCTCGACGACATCGGGCTGACCCTGCGTCACGCCGAGGACGTGGCGGCGTACGAGAATGGTCGGCAGCCATGGCTGCCGACGACCGTCTAGAAGACGACCTGGAAGACGACGAACTGGCGCGGCGGTTGCGCGAGGCGCACCGCCGCGTCCGCATGCTGCCCGCCGCGGAAAAGGACCGGATCGCGCGCCGTTATCTCGCGATATGCGACGTCGCGAAGCGAGATCCGGAAAGGGCCGCGGTACGCCTCGAAGCGTTTCTGGCCTCCCTTGACGACGCGTACGACACGCCACGAGACGAAGAAAACACGCCGGGTGATTGAGTTCCCTCGCGATCCCGCCTACTTTCGAGCCCGTAAGGGGTTTCTACGTCGAACTCGTGAGCTGGAACCCCGAGCCGTAACTGGGGGAGCAGGACTTTCATGAACAAGCGAGAACTCGTCGAGGCCATCGCGGATCGGGTGGGCGACAGGAAGACGGCCACCGAGGCCGTCAACGCGGTCATCGACGCCATCCAGAAGGCTGTGGCCAGTGGCGACAAGGTCTCGATCACGGGCTTCGGCGCGTTCGAGATGGTGAACAAGCCCGCCCGCACGGCGCGTAACCCGTCGACCGGCGCGGAAATCAACGTCGCCGAGAGCTGGGCGCCCAAGTTCCGTCCCGGCTCGGATTTCAAAGAGCTGGTGAACACGGGCGGCAAGAAAATCGGCAAGAGGAAGTAAACGCGAGCGGACCAGCACGCCCGGGCCGGCCGGCCCGGGCGTCCGCTTTTTCTAGGCGTCCGGCACCGGGAAAGTCGACAGCGTGATGTAGCCGATCTCGCCGCCGGACATCGCGAGATTGACCCGCTGGCCGGAGCGGAGCAGGCGCAGCGGGCCAGCGTCGAAGGCGGGGGCGCCGAACGGAAGGACGGTGCCGTCGTCGAGGAAGACCGTGCCGGAGCGGGTGGTCTCGTCGAAGGTGCGTACGGTCCCTTGCATCCGTTCAGATTAATCGCTTCCCGTCCGTCCGACGAGCACGCTCAGGCGGGTGGGGCCGGGTCCGAGGACGGGATGAGGCCCGGGTCCGGCCACAGGTCGGCCACGACCGCCGCCGTGTGCCGCCCCAGCCCCAGCCGCACGGCCGCGCGCAGGTCGTCGGGGGTGTCCACGTCACGCCTGACCGAGTCGATCCCCGGCACGCACAGCTCCTTGGCCCCGCCGGCCAGGTGTTTGGCCCGCGACTCCCCGCCGAACCTGGGCGTGAACGGCCGGCCCGGCCGTACCCCGTAGAACGTCGTCCCGACGTCGAGCGCGTCGGGCACGAACGACTGGTCGAACTCGGCCGCCGCCTCCAGCGCCAGCGCCAGCTCGGCAGGGCGCAGCGCGGGCAGGTCGGCCTGCAACGCCCCCACGGCGTCGCCCGGCGCCAGGCGTACGGCATGGGCGGCCCCCGTGCGCAGCGCCGTGTTCAGCCCCCGGTCGGGGTCGGACACCACGTCGGCGCCGAGCGCGTCCAGCGGCCCCGCGGCGGCCGGATCGGCCGTGACCACGATCACGCGTGCGACCAGCGGGCAGGCGAGCGCCGCGGAGACGGTGTCGCTCGCCACGGCCACCGCCAGCCGCGTCCTGTGCGGGCCCGTCGCGGCGGCCAGCCGGGTCTTCGCCGCGACCAGCGTCTTCACCGGAATGACCAGGGACCAGCGGATGCTCATAGGCTAAGCATCGCGCCTCGACATCCCGCCCGGCCAACCGGGAGACTTGGGGCGCATCCCGCAGGTGTTGGAGGAGACCATGAGCCGCCCCACGCGACCATCGCGTTTCTGGGAGACCTTCGCAGTAGTCGTGGTGAAACCGCTGTCCACGCTCCTGGTCAAGCGTGACTGGCGCGGAGGCGAGCGCATCCCGAAGACCGGCGGCGTGATCATCGCGACCAATCACCTGTCCTGGGCCGACCCCGTCCTGCTGTCGCACTTCCTCTACAACAACGGCCGCTGGCCGGTGATCCTGGCCAAGTCGGGCCTGTTCAAGATCTTCTTCCTGGGGTGGGCGGTGCGCAGCCTGCTCGCCATCCCGGTGGCCAGGGGCAGCAGCGAGGCGGCCGAGTCGCTGCGCATCTCGGCCGAGCGGCTGGCCGACGGGTGCGCGATCCTGTTCTACCCGGAGGGCACGTGCACCCGCGATCCCGACCTGTGGCCCATGGTGGGCAAGACGGGCGCCGCCCGGCTGGCGCTGGAGAGCGGCGCCGCGGTCATCCCCGTGGCCCACTGGGGGGCGCAGGAGCTGCTGCCGTACGGGGAGAAGAGGCCCAGGCTGTTCCCGCGCAAGACGTTCAGCGTGTCGGTGGGGCCGCCGGTGGACCTGTCGAAGTACGCCGGCCGACCGCCGCACGCCGACGTGCTGCGCGAGGCGACGGCCGACATCATGGCGGCGGTCACCACGCAGCTCGCCGAGCTGCGCGGCGAGAAGGCGCCGGAGACTCCCTACGATCCCGCCGGACGGTGATGGCATGACGAAGGTGGCCGTTTTCGGGACGGGCTCGTGGGGCACCACGTTCGCGATGATCCTCACGGAGGCCGGCAACGAGGTCACGATGTGGGGGCGCAGGGCCGAGGTGACCGAGGCCATCGACCGCCACCACGTCAACCCCGACTACCTGCCCGGCATCCCGCTCCCCGCCGCGCTGCGGGCCACGACCGACCCCGAGCGGGCGCTGGCGGGGGCCGACTTCGTGGTGCTCACCGTGCCGGCTCAGAGCCTGCGGCCCAACCTGGCCGCCTGGCGCGCCCACATCCCGTCCGGCGCGGTGCTGGTGAGCCTGATGAAGGGCATCGAGCTCGGCACGACCAAGCGCATGAGCGAGGTGATCCACGAGGTCGCCGAATGGCCGCAGGAACGCGTCGCGGTCGTCTCGGGGCCCAACCTGGCCAGGGAGATCGCCCAGCGCCAGCCCGCCGCCACCGTGGTGGCCTGCACCGACGAGCAGGTTGCCGCGCGGCTTCAGGCAATCTGCCACCTGCCGCCGTGGTTCCGCCCCTACACCAACCCCGACGTGGTCGGGGTCGAGCTCGGCGGCGCGGTGAAGAACGTCATCGCGCTGGCCGTGGGCGTCTCCGCCGGCATGGGCATGGGCGACAACGTCAGCGCCATGCTCATCACCCGGGGGCTGGCCGAGATCTCCCGCCTGGGCGCGGCGCTCGGGGCCGACGCCCACACCTTCGCGGGGCTCGCGGGCATGGGCGACCTGGTGGCCACATGCACGTCCCCGCTGTCGCGCAACCGTACGTTCGGGGAGAACCTGGGCCGGGGCATGACGCTGGCCGAGGTCGTCGCCTCGACCAAGCAGACCGCCGAGGGCGTGAAGTCCTGCGAGTCGGTGCTCGAACTGGCCAGGAAGCACGACGTCGAGATGCCGATCACCGAGGTCGTCGTCGGGGTCGTCCACGACGGCATGTCGCCCGCCGAGGCGGGCACGCTGCTGATGTCCCGTTCCCCCAAGCCCGAGCGGTACGGCTTGTGAGAAACACCTGATTACGGCGTGCTCGACTCGCTGTGACAGGGACACCCCCGGTAGATTCGGACACCATGAGCAAGCCACGCGTCGCCGTCGTTTTCGGAGGCCGCAATTCCGAGCACGCTGTTTCCCTGATGGGAGCGGGCAGCGTGCTGGATGCGATCGACAGGACCAAGTACGAAGTGATCCCCATCGGGATCGCCCAGGACGGCAGGTGGGTGCTGGCAGCCTCCGACCAGCGGTTCGCCATCGAGTCGGGCGAGCTGCCGGTCGTCGACACCTCGGGCGCGGCGCTGGCGCTGCCCTCGGGCGACAACTCGCTGGTGGCCTACGACCCCGGCAGCATCCCGGTGGAGCTCGGCACGGTCGACGTGGTGTTCCCCGTGATGCACGGCCCGTTCGCCGAGGACGGCACGATCCAGGGGCTGCTGGAGATGGCCGGCGTCCGTTACGTCGGCTCCGGCGTGCTGGCCAGCGCGGTGGGCATGGACAAGGCCCACATGAAGACCGTGATGGCCGCGGCGGGCCTGCCGACCGGCCGTTACGTCGTCGTACGCGACCGCGACTGGCGGCTCGGGCGTGAGTGCGTGCTCAAGGAGGCCGAGGAGCTGGGTTACCCGGTCTTCGTCAAGCCGGCCAGGGCGGGCTCGTCCCAGGGCATCTCCAAGGCCTCCGACCGGGCCGAGCTGGAGGCGGCCGTGGAGGAGGCCAGGCGGCACGACCCCAAGGTGATCATCGAGGCCGCGATCGTCGGCCGCGAGATCGAGTGCGCGGTGCTGCAGTCGCTGGGCGACGAGCCGGCCACCGCGTCGATGCCCGGCGAGGTGCGGGTCGAGGGCGGCCAGGACTTCTTCGACTTCGAGGCGAAGTACTACCCCGACCAGATGTCGCTCACGGTGCCCGCCGACATCCCGCAGGAGACGGCCGAGGAGCTGCGGGCGATGGCGGTGCGCGCGTTCGAGGCGCTCGACTGCGAGGGGCTGGCGCGGGTCGACTTCTTCTACACGCCCGAGGGCCAGGTGATCTTCAACGAGATCAACACGATGCCCGGGTTCACGTCGCTGTCGGTGGCGCCGCAGCTCTGGGCGGCCTCGGGGCTGTCGTACCCGGCCCTGGTCGACCGGCTGATCCAGTTGGCGCTCTCGCGCTCGCCCGGCCTGAGATGAGCCGGTCTCGGCTTGCGGAGAGGTGGTCTCGGCGTGCGGTGGGCCGGTCTCGGTTCGAGGCGAGCCGATCGGGTCGGGGCCCGCGCGCTCGTCAGGCTTCTGACGCGATCTGGGCGATCGGCTTCGACAGGTCGGCGAGCACCTCGGCGGCGACGTGCTCGCCGCCGACCGTGACCTCCACGTAGGCGAGGTCGGTCACCGCCGTGAACAGCGCGGGCTTGTCGGGATCGGCGAACCAGCCCACGCCGCCGACCTCCTGGAGCCGGTCGGTGGGCGCCATCCTGGCGGGCCTGGGCACGCCGCAGCGCAGCGCGATGACGCCGGCACCCCAGACGGCCACGTACGGAGACTCGGGCGTGGAGGATCCACGCTGCTCGCCGTCGAGTGTCGCGGGCAGCAGGGGGGCCAGCTTGGCGCAGGCCGCCGCCGCCTCGCCCTGCGGGGCGGGCGGCTCGACCCGTACGGTGCCGCCGCAACCGGCGAGGGCCAGGAGAACGAACAGGACGGCGGCGGCACGCATGCGAGGACTACCTTCAGATATGGACGATCGGGCACGTAAGAGTACGCGTGATGCCCTCCACCGCCTGAATCTGGGCGACGACGAGCTTGCCCAGTTCGTCGACGTTGTTGGCCTCCGCGCGCACGATCACGTCATAAGGCCCCGTGACGTCCTCCGCTTGGGTGACCCCCGGAATGCCGGAGATCTCGCGGGCCACGGCGGCGGCTTTGCCGACCTCGGTCTGGATAAGGATGTAGGCCTGCACCATCACGTCCTCCCGGGCGATTCGATCACGCCGAAGGGCCACCGTACCCTGTGTGCGTCAGGAGGTGCGTCATCACAGTCGGAGATCTCGGCGAATTCGGTGTGGTAAATCGTATTACCGGACGTCTGCCCCAAAGCGCGGCGGTAATGCTCGGGCCGGGTGACGACGCCGCTCTCGTCGGCGCGCCCGACGGGCGGGTCGTGGTCTCCACGGACCTGCTGCTGGAGGGCAGGCACTTCCGCCGCGACTGGTCCAGCGGTTACGACGTGGGCCGCAAGGCCGCCGCCCAGAACCTGGCCGACGTGGCCGCCATGGGCGCCACGCCGACGGCCATCGTGGTCGGCCTGGGCGTGCCCGCCGACCTGCCGCTGAGCTGGCTGGACGAGCTGACCGACGGGTTCGGCGACGAGTGCGCGACGGTCGGGGCGAGCGTGGCCGGCGGTGACGTGACCCGGTGCGACCTGGTCGTCATCGGGGTGACCGCGCTGGGCGACCTGGCCGGGCGGGCCCCCGTGCTGCGTTCAGGGGCGAGGCCGGGGCACGTGGTGGCGGTGGCGGGCCGGCTCGGCTACGCCGCCGCGGGCTGGGCGCTGCTGGAGGCGGGCGTGCCGGCGGAGACGCCGCTGCTCGCGGAGGTCGTGGCGGGGCATCGGCGGCCGCTTCCTCCGTACGCGATGGGGCCCATGGCGGCCGAGCTGGGCGCGAGCGCGATGCTGGACGTGAGCGACGGGCTGCTGCAGGACCTCGGGCACGTGGCCGAGGCGGGCGGGGTGGGGGGGGGGGGGGGGGCCGGGGGGGGGGGGGGGGGGGGGGGGGGGGTGGGGGGGGGGGGGGGGGGGGGGGGGGGCCGGGCGGCGTTCGTGGCGTTGACCACCGCGGCCGGGTCCCGGCTGGCCGCGCCGCCCCTGTCGCTGGCCCCGGCCGC
>NZ_JBEZFZ010000034.1:0-91088 GCF_040649735.1 Nonomuraea sp. NPDC048892
CCAGCCACGCCCGTAGTCCGACCGGCGGGTCTCCGACCAGCCGACCTAACCCAACCCCACCGATGAAAGGGACATCAACTCGCAGAACGCACTCTCAGAAGCCTGGGCCTTCTCCGTACCCGCATCTCAGAGGGCTGATCTGCCCTCACGGCTCCAGGCGGGCGGGCCGGACGGCTCACAGGCACGACCACCGCCACCCGCACCCGCGCCTCACCTGCGCCACACCGCGCCGCGCCTCACCTGCGCCTCACCTGCGCCACACCGCGCCGCGCCGCACCCAGCGCCGCGCCGCACTGCACCAGCGCCGCGCGGTGCCGCACCAGCGCCGCGCTCATCTTCACGGAGATCGCCTCTTGCCATGGAGCGGGCCTTGCACCTTCCTGGCCGCTCACCCCTTGTAGGGCAAACCCCGCATCCTTCCTGGGGTGCTTCCCCTTGCCACGGAACTGCGCTGGACCTATCCCGGGTCCGCTCGCCCTTCCCTAGGAGCGGACCCTCACGCGATGGCCGTCGCCATTTCACAGCGCCATGCCTGTGACCAGGTCAAACTCGTAGACCACTCCCGTGGACGCAACCCGCCTGTGACCGGGTCAAAACCGTACACAACTCCCATTGACGCAACCCCTTCACCCTCCTGGGGCCTTTCGCTCGTCCTGCAGAGGGCCCTGCACCCACCCTCTTGGGCTGCTCGTTCTTCCTGCAGCGCGGACCCGGTGCTTTTCTGGGCGGCTTGACCTTTTCGCGGGCGGAACCTGTGCTTCCCTCGGGCCCCTCGCCCCTCCGGCGGGGAGGATCCTGCGCTTTCCTGAGCCGCCTACGCTTCCCACCGGCCGGGCCATGCGCCGACAACGCCCCCCATCCGGCTCGCAGCATGGGACGCGGGACATCCTCAGCGACAACCGCAGCCCTCGCCCCGGCGTCGACCCGACAGGTGCCGTCCGACCTCCGACGTCTGCCCAAGTGGCAGGGGTGTCCGCCCGCGTGGCAAGGGCGCCCGCTCCGTGCCCTCCTGAGGCCGCTCACCCTCATCGCAGCCCTTCATCCTCAACGAGACGCCAGCCCTCGGAGGACCATGCGACGTGACTGGGAGGTGACCCGCCGCCACCTGCGAACTCAATATCCTCCCCTGAGAAGCGGCCTGAGAAGCGGCCTGAGAAGCGGCCTGAGAAGCGGCCTGAGAAGCGGCCTGAGAAGCGGCCTGAGAAGCGGCCACTCGGCCCGACCCACACCCACGTTATCCACAGGCTCTCCTCCTCCCACCGCCCTCATCCACAGAACCCCGTTCGGCCCCACCCTCACCACCCCGCATCCACGAAGGTCAGTGCCCAGACCCACCCCGCACCACCCACCGGACGGAGCTGGCACATGACACCCGAGAGCAAACAAGAGCTGGGCAAACGCGGCGAAGAGGTAGCGGTGACCTACCTGGAGGCCGAGGGCATGAAGGTGATCGAACGCAATTGGCGCTGCCGCCACGGCGAGATCGACATCATCGCGGAAGACGGCTCCAACCTCGTCGTGGTGGAGGTCAAAACCCGATCGAGCAGATCACACGGCACCGCTCTGGAATCGGTCAGCCCCGCCAAACTCGCCAGGCTCCGCGTGCTCGCGGCCAAATGGCTGGCCACCCGCACTGAAACGTACAAAGCAGTCAGGGTAGACGTGATCGCCCTCGAACGTTTCGCGGGTGACTTCGCGCTGCGTCACGTACGGGGGGCGATCTAGTGGCCGTGGCCCGCACGCGCAGTGTGGCCCTGGTTGGTGTCACGGGCCGTACGGTGGAGGTCGAGGCCGACGTGGGCAACGGCCTGGCCGGCATCCACCTCATCGGCCTCCCCGACACGGCGCTCAGCGAAGCCCGCGACAGGGTCAGGTCGGCGATGGTCAACAGCAATTATCCCTGGCCGGACGCCCGCATCATCGTCAGCCTCTTCCCGGCCAGTCTCCCCAAACGCGGATCACAGTTCGACCTGGCCATCGCGATGGCGATACTCGGTGCGGCCGGAGTGGTTCCCGCGGAACGAATCGCGGAGCCGTTCTTCCTCGGAGAGCTGGGGCTCGACGGCCGGATCAGGGCCGTACGCGGCGTGCTGCCCTCGGTCCTGGGCGCGGCCAAGCACGGAGACGTCACGGTCGTGGTCCCGGCGGCGAACTCCGCGGAGGCCGTCCTGGTGCCTGATGTGAAGGTGGTGCCCGTCTCACACCTGCGCCAGCTCGTGGAGTGGCTGCGGAAGGGAGACGACCCGCCCAAACCCGAGACCGATGAGTGCCCGCAGCCGCCCACGCCCTCCACCACGTCCGACAACCTCGATCTGGCGGACGTGGTGGGCCAGCCGGTCGCCCGCCGAGCCCTCGAAGTGTGCGCGGCGGGCGGCCACAACCTCTGGATGCTCGGCCCGCCCGGCACCGGCAAGACCATGCTCGCCGAGCGCCTCCCCACCCTCCTGCCGGACCTGGAACTCGACCATGCCCTGGAGGTCACGGCCATCCATTCGGTAGCCGGAGCGCTGCCGTCCAGCGCCCCCATGATGAGCCGGCCGCCGTTCGTCAGCCCGCACCACACGGCGACCTCGGCCGCGATCATCGGCGGCGGCAGCACGATCGTCCGCCCAGGAGCAGTCTCCCTGGCCCATCGCGGAGTGTTGTTCATGGACGAGGCGCCCGAGTTCCCGCGCCATGTCCTCGACGCGCTGAGACAGCCCCTCGAATCCGGCCGTGTGACCGTCTCCAGATCCGCCGGGTCGGTCACGTTCCCCGCCAGATTCATGCTCATCCTGGCCGCGAACCCCTGCCCCTGCGCCCAGGCGGAAGACCAGGGAGGCACCTGCAGATGCACGCCCATGACGCGCCGCCGCTACCTCGGCAGGCTCTCCGGCCCGCTGCTCGACCGCATCGACATGAAGGTCACGGTCGCGCGCTCGTCCAGACGCGAGCTGCTGGCAGACCGCCAGTTCGTCGAGACGAGTGAAACGGTGGCCGAACGCGTCCTGGTGGCTCGTGAACGGGCCGCAAAGCGCCTGGCCGGCACCCCGTGGCGCTCGAACGCCGAAATCCCGTCCTCCGTCCTCCACGCCGACTACCGCCCGTCCGCCGAAGCCATGCACCCCATGACGTCCTGCCTCGACTCGGGCACCCTCACCGCCCGCGGCCTCGACCGTGTCGTCCGAGTCGCCTGGACCCTCGCCGACCTGGCCGACAAGGACGTCCCCGGCCAAGACGAAACCAACGCCGCCCTCAGCTTCTGGCTCGGAGTGGAGTCATGACCTCCCACACCAGCAGTGTCGAGGACGGCGCCACCTCGCTCCAGCAACGTCGAGGACGGCGCGCCCTCGCACTAGCAGAGCCGAGGATGCCGCCGCCTCGCACCAGCAGTGTCGAGGACGTCGCGACTTCGCACCAGCAGTGTCGAGGAGCTCGCCACCTCGCACGAGCAGGACCGAAGGCGTCGCCATCGGACGCGGCCCCCCTCACGCACTGGCAATGACGATCGCACCCGCCCCTACTCCACGGTCTGAGTCAGCTCCACCTCGCAGATCACGTGAAGGACGGAGATAGCACCGCTGCAAGCAGCATCGACAAGAGGGACCAGCTCCAGGCCGGAGCCGGCCCTGACCGACGCGACCAATGCCTGAACCGGGGCGGGGCCACTTCGCGCCGTCCCGGTAGGGCCAAACGTGAACCGTCATAGCCATACGCACACCCCACCGCGCCAGAAACTTCCAAACAGGCCGAACCGCCCGCTGCACAGCGACCCGGAACCCCTGCACCTCACGCACTGACCGATTGGAGCCTTCGACTGCACCTCGCACAATGACCGACCGGAGCCTCGACTGCTCCTCACGCACCGATCGGTCGGAACCCCGACTGCACGTTGTGCAGCGGCCGACCGAAGCCTGACTGCACGTCGTGCGGTGACTGGCCAGGCCTCGACTGCACTTTGCGTAGCGGCGGGCCGAAGCCCCAACCCATGACCATCGCACGCCTCATACAGCCCCGAACTGCCACCCGGAGCCTCGCCATGATCACCGTATGCCCAGCGCCATCCCAAGCCGCCACCCCGAACACGCCCCTCTCATCCCTGGCACGCACCAGCCCCACGACGCCCCCCGCGCCCGTTAGGCCCGTCGCACGCGTCATACCGGCTACGTTCGAAATGCCGCTCGGCCCCGGTACGCCGCTCGGCCCCGGTATGGCGGTCGGCCCCGGTATGGCGGTCGGGCTCGATACGCCGATCAGAGCCGATAGGCCGAGCAGAGCCAGTGAGCCCCTTCAGTGCCTCATGCTCGCCATACGCCTCGCTCCTGCGACTCCTCCACCCGCAGGCGCGGTCATCACCGAATCAATCGCACCCACCGAGCGCGACCACGTCCGGACAGAGGTTCTTTGCTGCACGAGACCCGGAAGGAGACCAGACCCCGTAGGAAAACCAGGACTGACGTGGAGGCCGAGCCTGTGATGGAGATCAGCATCGAGACAGCGGCCAGGAGCCGTGCGCCAGAAAACCACGCGCAAGTCCAGGACCACACCCGGACCGCAGACAGTCGGATCGCAGACAGTCGGACCACCGACAGCTGGGCCGCCGACAGTTGGGCAGCTGACAGCGGGCCCTCGCAGTCACCCGGGGAGATAGAAACCAGGACCGCATCAACGACCTTCACTCCTCCTCCTCCAAGGACCCCTGATTCCTCTCCGGCCCTCAGACCCTCTGAGAGGTTCGAGGTTCCGCACGGACCTGCAACCTCTCCTGCCGTAATCCCGGGCCGCCCAAGCGAGCCCTCCGAGACCGCTGAAGTATCTGGAAGGGTCAAGATCGACGAGTCTCGGGAACCCTGCGAGACCTCGCCAGGAGCCCATGAATCATCCGGAACGTCCGAGATTGCCGGACCCCCTCAAAGCGCCGTCACCGTCACCGCAGCAACTGAAGCCCCAAACGCCACCAAGGCAAACTGCACACCCACCACCGCCTTCGTCGCGGCCTCAACCGCCCAGGCAGAGGCCGAAGCCAGAGCCGCTCTCATGCGAGCCGCCGACGTAGGCGATCCCGTCATGGGCCGTCTCGTGGACCAGTACGGCGCTCAGCAGGCAGTAAGGGCGATCCGTTCTCGGGCCCTGCCACCGGAGTTCACCGCCCGAGAAGCCGAGCAAGAACGCCCACCCGACCTCGCAGCACGCCTGAACACCTGGTACGCCCGCCTTGCGGCCTCCAACCCCGCAGCGGATGTCGAGGCAGGGAAGAGGTCCGGAGCCAGGCTGATCATCCCAGGCGACTCGGAGTGGCCGACGCAGCTGGACCAGCTCGGAGCGGGCCGCCCCCTGGCGCTGTGGGCTCACGGCACCGCGGACCTCCGCTTCTCCTGCCTCAAATCGGTGGCCGTAGTGGGAGCCAGAGCCGCCACGTCGTACGGTTCCCACGTCGCGGCGGAGTTCGGCGTCGGTCTGAGCGAGTCGGGATGGACCGTCGTGTCAGGCGGAGCGTTCGGCGTGGACGGGGCCGCGCACAAGGGCGCGCTCGCCGCGGGTGCCCCGACGGTCGTGGTCCTGGCCTGCGGCGTGGACATCTGCTACCCGAGCAGCCACGAGGCCCTGTTCGCGGCCATTGGACAGCAGGGGGTCTTGATCAGTGAGTGCCCGCCCGGCGTCCATCCGACCCGAGCCCGCTTCCTCATCAGGAACCGCCTGATCGCCGCATTGTCGCGAGGTACGGTGGTCGTCGAAGCGGCCCTCCGCAGCGGCGCCCTCAACACGGCCTCCCATGCCCTGACCCTCACCAGACACCTCGGGGCGGTGCCGGGCCCGATCACGTCGAGCATGTCCGCCGGCTGCCACAGACTCCTCCGCGAACGCAAAGCGGTATGCGTCACCTCCCCGGAGGACATGATCGAGCTCGTGGGCGTACTGGGCGACGACCTGACCCCACAGATGAGAGCCCCCGCCGTCCCCAGAGACAGACTCAACGAGTCGACGAAAAGAGTCCTGGACGCGGTACCCACCCGAGGCGGCGCAGGACCGGCATCGATCGCGGTAGCCGCCGGCGTCGGCCTGGACACGGCGTTGAGCGCCTTGGGCGGCCTGGCCGCCGCAGGCTACGTCGAACGAAGCACCAAAGGCTGGCGCCTGCGCAAACAACAAACCGCCTACCGCAAAGCCCTCGACTCCGCCACCCTCGAACCCCCACCCACGCCGGAGCCCGACCCAGCGGAAGTCCCGCCGTTCCCGGAGGACTTCCTGTGACCAGTGCAGGGCTGCCCCAACCCACGACCTCGATCACCTACGCACCGCCACCACGTACCGGATGGGGCCAAAGCGGTCTGCCAGCAGGAGGCTGAAGACCTGGACGATGGCATGCAAGCGGTCAGACGGTGCCCCACAGCACCCAGGCTACGGCGCTCCGCGACCGCCGGACGGCACCCCGCCACATCCCGACTACGGCACCGCACAGGATCCGAACGATGCGGACCTGCCAAGGCAAGGCCGATCGACCAGGTGAAGGCGTGAGGTCGGCTCGATACGACCCCGGCCCCATTACAACGGCATCCCGTGGTGGGCTACGTCCACGGGCATGGGAGTGGTGTACGAGTTTGACCTGGTCACAGGCGGGGCCACCGTGAAATGGTGACGGCCACCGTTTGATCCTTGGAGGGCCCTGACGAGACCGGAGAACAGAACGATGGCCGCAAGAACAGTGTGGCTTCTGACTGCGCACGGGTGAGGCAGAACGCCCATCGGTGGCTCCTACTTTGTCGGCCCTCCATGAGCGCGCACTTTATGCAGATCGGCGGGCTCACGCTCGTGCCCTCCTCCTTTCCCGTCAACCAGCTTGTTGCGGGGGTTCAATCGTGCTCAGGGTCTGTCTGGGCGGAGGCTGATGGTTCGACAGGGAACATGATCGGGCTCAGGAGGTACTGCGTGCGGTCAGGGGCGGACGGGTTCGCCAGATGGGGAACGATGGCGCGGCGCAGCTCACTGATCAGGTCATGGAGTTCGTCGGTGTTGAGCCAGATGGCATGTTGCCGGTATCCGACCAAGTCCTCGACCGGATCCGCGCCCTCCCGGCTGAGATAGGTGTTGAACTCGGCGAGCAAGATCGCCATGGCTGTGGCGAATCCGCGACGGTGATCGTCAACGGACAGCGTTCTGAGGGCGGCCTCGTCGATCACCGCGAGGTCCTGGCGGAGGCGATAATGGCGCTCCACCGCTCCTCGCACCCGCCGTTCGTCCGCCACCTCGAGAACTCCCGCTGACACCAGCACGTCGATGTGGCGGTAGAGCGTGGCCTTGGAGACATCGGGGATTCGTGTGCACAACTCGGCCGTTGTCAGCGTGCGCCCTCCCCGCATGGCGTGCACGACGCGGAGCCGTACCGGGTGCGCCAGGAGGTCCAGTGAGTCCATCGCCTAATGATTTCATATGTGTTACCTTTCGCAAATATGAGAAAGGTGGTGAGTGGTCATGGGGGATGCGTGTGCGGTAGCCGTACGGGTCGCGCAGCTTGCCCGGGATGGGCGCTTCGCGGAAGTCGTCGAGCTGTTTGAACCGCCGCTGCGTGCTGTCGTATCGGAGCAGGCGTTACAGGTTGCCTGGGAAGCGGAGGTCGGGAAGCGCGGTTCGGTGTCCGCACTCGGGGAGCCGGTCGGCCAACCGGCCGGAGCTGGGCTGATGCAGGTGAGCGTTCCCATCGTCTGCGGGGACGGCGTGCTCGCGCTGGTCATGGCGGTCGACGACGCTGGGCGACTGCATGGGCTTCGTCTCGCCCCAGGCACCACCAGCGTGTGGGCACCGCCGGCTTACGCCGTGCCCCAACGCTTTACCGAGCGCGACGTCATGATCGGTTCCGGACCTCTCGCCGTACCGGGAACGCTCACCCTGCCGCACAGCGCGGCACAGACTCCAGGCGCGGGACAAACGCCGAGCGCAGGACGGGGATCGGGCCCGGCACGGACTCCGGGCGCGGAACAAACACCAGGCACAGGACATACGCCAGACGGGGGACGGGCATCGGGCCCGGGGCAGACGTCGGGTACAGGACAAGCACCGGGCGTGGTGTTGCTCAGTGGGGGAGGACCGTTCGATCGCGATGAGACCAGCGGGCCGAACAAACCGCTCAAGGACCTCGCGTGGGGCCTGGCAAGTCGCGGCGTGGCCGCGCTGCGGTTCGACAAGGTGACATACGCACATGTCCAGGCGGCTGACGCGCCGGACTTCACGATGACGGACGAGTACGTGCCGCACGCGGTCGCGGCCGTACGTCTTCTCCAGAGCCAGGACGGAGTGGATCCGGAGCGGATCTTCGTCGTCGGCCACAGCATGGGCGGCAAGGTCGCTCCGCGAGTGGCGGCCGCTGACGCCTCCATCAGGGGCCTGGTGATCCTGGCGGGCGACACGCAGCCGATGCACCACGCCGCGGTGCGTGTCACTCGCCATCTCGCCTCACTGAGCCCGGGCCCGGCCGCGGAGGCAATGGTGGAGGGCATGGTGCGGCTGGCCGCGACGGTCGACAGCCCTGACCTGTCGCCCTCGACGCCTTCCGAGGCATTGCCGTTCGGGCTATCGGCCACGTACTGGCTGGATCTGCGCGACTACGACCCCGTGGCGACTGCGGTGGCGCTGGACAAGCCGATGTTCATCCTTCAGGGAGGGCGCGACTATCAGGTGACCGTCGCGGATGATCTCTCGGGATGGAAGGCAGGCCTCGGGCATCGACCGGACGTCACGATCCGGGTTTACGACGCCGACGACCACCTGTTCTTTCCAGGCGACGGACCGTCCACCCCGGCCGACTACGAATCCCCGCAGCATGTCGATCCATTGGTCATCGGTGACATCGCTGCCTGGGTCTCGGCGGCATAGGAAGTCGCTGGCTTGATTCGACGGCCCGGCTTCGGCGCAGGAGCCGGTCGTCGATCACTCGCTGCGTGCCCCGAAGGTGAGAGGACGTGCCACATATCTGCGGGTGCATGGGCCGAAGGGTGGGGGCGTGGCGGGTATGAGGGGGCGCGGCCGGAGGTGGTTGCGTGCAGTGTATGGGCGGGTGTGTGAAGCGAAGGTGATGAAGCCGTGATGGGTGTGGGTGGGCGCGGCTGGAGGTGGGAGGGCATGGCGGGTTAAGTGGGCGCGCGTCTGGAGGTGGGGCATGCAGCGTATGGGCGGTTGCAGGCGGCGAAGGTGACGGAGCGTGGCGGGTGTGGGTGGGCTCGGCTGGAGGCAGGGGGCGTGCGGTGTATGGGTGGGTGGGTGCGTGCGGCGAAGGTGAGGAAGCGTGGCGGGTATGGGTGGGCGCGGGTTGGAGGTGGGAGGGCGTGCCGGACGTGAATGGGTTTGGGATGGAGGTGGGAAGCGCAGCGGGTAGTTGGGGGTGGTCGGAGGAGTGCGTGAGGGTCTTGAGTGGCGGTGGGTGTGCCATGTGGTGGACGTTTGAGGGGACGGACGCGGTCGGATCGTGATCGGAGGGCGACGTGGGCGTGGACGATGTGAGCGTGGATAGGGAAGAAGTGGTGACCGAGTTCGGGCGGTATCTACGGCTCGAACGCGATCTTTCGCCGCACACGGTCCGGGCGTACTTGACCGACGTCAACTCCCTTCTCGATCACACGCACGGGGTGCTGGAAGGACTCGATATCGGGGCGCTGAGGGAGTGGCTGGCCGGGCAGCATGCGGCGGGAAAGGCGCGAGCCACGCTGGCGCGCAAGACGGCTTGCGCGCGCACCTTCACCGCGTACTGTCATCGCCGCGGCTGGTTGTCGACGGATCCCGGGTTGCTGCTGGGAAGCGCCAAGGCGCCCAGGCCGCTGCCCGCCGTACTGGATCAGCGGCAGGCGGAGGCCGCTCTCGACGCTGCCTCCAGCGAAGGCCCTAAGGAACTGCGGGATCAGGCGCTTCTGGAGCTGTTGTACGCCACGGGCGTGCGGGTGAGTGAACTGTGCGCGCTCGATGTCGACGATGTCGACCGCGAGCGGAACGTCGTCAGGGTGATGGGCAAGGGGCGCAAGGAGCGTACGGTGCCGTTCGGGCTGCCTGCTCTGCGCGCATTGGATCGGTGGTGCATCCACGGGCGGCCGCTGTGGATGAAGGCTGGAACCGGGCCGGCCCTCTTCCTTGGGGTACGGGGTGGACGTATCGACGCGGGCACCGTACGGCGAGTGGTGCACGCGCGGCTGGCACAGGTGGAGGGCGCGCCCGACCTGGGGCCGCATGGGTTGCGGCACAGTGCGGCGACGCACCTTCTTGAAGGCGGTGCCGATCTTCGCAGCGTGCAGGAGTTGCTTGGGCACGCGTCCTTGAACACCACCCAGATCTACACGCATGTATCGATCGAACGGTTGCGGGCGGCGTATCGGCAGGCGCATCCTCGGGCTTGATCGAGGAAGAGGGCAAGGACGAGGGGGCGGATAGGTTCCCCTACCGCGTAGGTCGACGACCCGCGGTCGATGCGCGAGAACGGCTACTAGGTTCACGTTGGTCGGGTGGTACGACTATCGGACCCACGTTGGTCGGTCTGCTTTGAGCACCTAACGCGAAGGAACGAGGCGCTCGCAGCCGGTGGCTTGGCCGTTCTCATCAGCCCTTTGGCCGTGGGGCGGGGTTGCAGAGATGGGGAAGGGCCATGGACCGAGCAGGTTGCTGCGATGGATGTCGCAGGGGTTCGCCAGTCAGCTCGGAGGAGGGTGGTGTCGAGGAACTGGATTTCGGAGGCGACGTCGTTCTTTACGGTGCTGGCCTCGTACAGGGCCGTGCCTGGGTGTTCTGACCCGGCGCTTGCTGCGTCTGCGGCGTGTTGGGCTGCGCAGGGTGGCGGTGAGCAGGAGGAGCACGGCTCCCAGAAGTATGCCGACGCCGATCGTGGAGGCAGAGGTCAGCTGGGTTGAGGTTGCGTGCAGCAGAGGCCGGATCGGGGATGTTGGGCGATGGCTGACGGCTAGCGAGGCTGTACCTGAGGTGGTAGCGCTCTTGTTGCTGTCGCTGTCGCTGTCGCTGTCGCTGTCGCTGCCAGGGCCATGGCCAGTGCCGGAGGTGGCGGGGGTGGCGGTGGGGTTTGCGGCGGTGTCGTTCACGGTTGTCGTTGTGGTGATGATGCTGGCGCTGGCGGTCCTGCTCGCTGCTGCTGCCGTCGCCGTCGTCGTCGTCGCCGTCGTCGCCGTCGGCCTCGCCCTCGTGCTCGTGCTCGTGCTCGTGCTTGTGCTCGTGGTGACCGTGACGTCGGCGGTTGCGACCGCGATGATCTTGTCGGTGTCGGTGTCTGGGTTCTTGTTTCGGCCTGGTTGGGTGGTCGGGTTTGGGGGCGGTTGCGTGGTCGGGCTCGTGTTGGGTGTGGCGTCTTCCTGGGCGGCCTTGTGGCGGAACGACGCGAGCGTCATGGCCAGGAGGCTGAGGCTTGGCGCAACTGGGGATGCGGTCAGGAACAAGGCCGGTGGGAGTGCCGTCGGCGGTTGGGTTGCGGTTTCCGTTGAGTAGGGCGGTGTTTCTACCTGCGGAAATGGGGCTGAGAGGTGTGCCGCTGATGGTGGGAGTGACGCTGTCGAGGGGTTGAGCGGGGTTTGTGGGCGTGTGGGTGGGGCCGGCTCTGCGCGGGGGAGGGTGAGGGCGTTCGAGGGCGTTGCTGTGTGCAAGGAAGGCAAGGTCTGGTCAGGGGGAGGATGCTGGGGGCCGTTTGTCTTGGTCGTTGGTAGAGACCAGAAAGGGAGGAGGCGGATGGGGGCTTGGCCGAGGAGGGCGAGAGGGTTGAGGTAGCGGGTGTTGCGGAGCAGGCCCCAGTGCAGGCATGACTCCGTGCAGTGGGGCTTCGAATCTTCGAGAGTGCCGATCTTGGCGCCCGCTGTGATGGGCTGGCCACGGCGTACGGATGCTGTGACGGGAAGGTAAGTCGTGCGGAGGCCGTCTGGGTGATCTATGGCGATCACGCCTTTTCCGGCGACGGGGCCGGCGAAGCGGATCGTGCCCGAGCCTGAGGCGAGGACGGTGGCGGAGACCGGGGCGGCCAGGTCCACGCCGCGGTGGCCGGCCAGCCAGGGCTCCGGAGGTGGGGTGAAACGGCGCACGATCCTGGGGTGTCCCTCCAGAGGCCAGCGCCAAGGGGGCGGGGAGGCTCTGGCTGGAGGAGTGAGGATGGGCAGGATCAGGGTCGCGGAGATGAACGTGGTCACGATGGCTGCCCTGATCGGTGCCGGGCTTGTCCAGGGGCGAGGCCGTGGTCGCAGTTGGAAGTGCATCGGCGGAGGAGAGGCGGGAGTTGGAGAGGCGGCGGGGGAGGTGGTGTTGACGTTCATGCGGGGGAGTTTGGCGGGGGTGGCTTGCGGCGCGAGGTGGTGAACGTCGTTCTGTGGATATCGGGAGCGGCGGAAGGGTGCCTGTGGATAACGCGGTTGCGGAATGATGAAGGTGAGGCATGATGGTCACGCCTGCTGCGGGACGGCGGGCCGACTCGATCAAGTGGTTCGTGGGCTACACATGTGATGGCGCTGAAGTTGCGTGGTCCGGAGATGACGGCTTGGCGCGGTGCGGACGTAGAGGTGACGTCCAGATCCAGATGGTGCTCAGAGCGATGCCAGCGGCGCAGATGAGGATGACAGGGCGCAAGCCGATGAGTTCGGCGACCAGACCGCCGGCGAGGCCGCCCAGGGCCAGTACGCCTTGAACGGCGAAGGTCATGGTGGCGTTGACCCGGCCACGGAGTTCCGGGGACGTTTCCCGGAGGATGATCGCACCCATACAAGTGGCGAAGGCGACGACAATGCCGCCGGTCAGTGTGCCTGTCAGGACGAGTATCGAGATCTTCCACCACAGGGAGCCGTTCAGCAGACCCACTGCGAGGATCTCCATGGGGAAGAAGATCACTGCGATGAGGAGGATGCGGTCCTCGCCGTAGCGCTTGGACAGGCGGGCGGTTGCCCACGCGCCGAGCAGGCCGCCGGCGCCGCCCAGGGCGATGAGGACACCGATGAGGCTCTTGGGGATGTCGAGCGTGTTCAGCATGTAGAGCATGTAGACGGCGGTGTAGGCCATGGCGAAGAAGTTGATGGTGACGCCTGCGCCCAGGAGGGCGCGGAGCACGGGGTGGGTGACGCTGGCCTTCAGGCCTTCCATGACGTCCTGCCACATGCCTCGGGAGGTCGTGGCGGTGTTCTTCTCGGGGGTTCGGATGGAGCGGAGCAGCAGGGCCGAGGTCAGGAACGACAGGGCTTCCGCCAGTACGGCCAAGGGAGCTGTGAGTATTTGCACCAGAAGGCCGGCCAAGCCGGGGCCGCTGACTGATGCGACGGAGTAGGAGGCGTGGAAGCCGGCCATCGCCTCGGTGCGCTGGGTCGTGGGGACCACGGCTGCGATGTGGGGGAAGTTCGCCGCTTTGAAGAGCACGCCGGCCGTACCGATCACCAGTGCCACGACGATCAGCCAGACGACGTTCAGTATGCCGAGGAGCCAGGCGATTGGGATCGTGGCTGCGGCCGCGCATGAGACGAGTTCGCAAGCGATCATCATCGGGCGATGACGGGTGAGCCGGTCGGCGATGGCACCCGACTGGAGGCCGAACGCGAGAGCGGGCACCGAGGCGGCGGCGGTCAACATGCCCATTTGGGACGGGGATGCGGTCAACAGGGTGATCGCGGTCAGTGGGATGGCCAGTTTCGATACTTCTGAGCCGGTGATGGAGATCGTTCGGGCGGTCCAGAGCAGGCGATAGTCGCGTTGCTTTCTCAACGGAGTGGGTTGGGGAGCAATCTCAGCGGCAGCTGGGGGGCTGGGCCGGCGGGCGTCAGCCTTGCCGGTCCCGGTGAGTCCGGAGGCTGTAGCCGGGGGTTCGACGAGGTCATGGATGGTGGGGGCCTCATGTGATTCAGGCTGAGGGGAGTGGGGAGGGGTGGAGTCAGCCAAGTTGTGAAGGGAACGCTTCATAACTATGAAGGTATCCTTTCATAGTTATGAAGGCAATGCTTCACGCCTGTGATTGAGTACCGTTGGCACATGACGCGGCACGGCGAAGGGCTCAGTGATCCCAAGGCAATGCGGGCGCTGGCCCATCCGGCGAGGTTGATGATCCTCAACAGGCTCAATGTGGAAGGCAGCGCCACCGCCACCGAAGTGGCGGAGATCGCGGGGATCACTCCCAGCGCTGCCAGTTATCACCTGCGGATGCTGGCCAAGTACGGGTTCGTGGAGGATGCGCCGCCCAGGGGAGATGGCAGGGAGCGACTGTGGAAGGCGGTGGGCAAGCCGGTCAGCGTGGGGGTGCTGCCTGATGATCAGCCCGACGTCCGGGAGGCCAAGGTCACGTTGATCACGGCGTTCCGCCGGGAGGCCAATGAGGAGGCCGAACGGGCGCTGGCGAATGTCGATCGGGAGCCCGAGGAGTGGCGGGATGCGACCCGGTTCGGTCGGTACCGGATCAGGGTCGATGCCGAGGAGCTTGCCCAGTTGAACCGGGAGATCGAGAAGTTGATCGAGCCGTTCGTGCTGCAGCGTCGAGGCGAAGGGGTCGCGCCGGAGGGGGCCAGGGTGGCTGAGGCTCAGATCAATCTGTTCCCGGTGGCGGCGAGGGCGGTTCCGGGGCTGCCTACCGAAGATCATGGTGTGGCTGAGCGTAAGTGAGGTATGCGGCCCTGCGGAGGTGTGTGCTTGGGATTCGGCAGGGATGTGGGGCTCAGGCGGTGCGGGGTGGGGGTGGGGCTGGGTTGGTTGGCGAGTTAGGTCGGGCAGGACGGGGGTTCGGCGGGGCGGAGTTGGGCAGGCCTGGTTCGGTGGAACCGGGGTTGGCTGACGTGGGACAGAAGGGCCGGGCAGAGGCGGGGCGGGGTTGAGTAGGGCATGGTTCGGCAGGCGGGGGTTGGTGGGTTAGGTCAGGCAGGGAGGGGTTCGGCAGGGCGGGGGGTTGAATCGGTTAGGTCAGGCGGGGCTGGGGTTCGGCAGCGCTGGGTTGGGCGGGCTGGGTCGGGCGGCGCTGGCGTTGGGCGGGCTGGATCGGGCGGTGCTCGGGTTGGGCGGGTTGGGTTGGGCGGCGCTGGGGTTGGGTCGGGCGGGGCCAGCGTCGGGTGGGGGCTGGGTTTGGCGCCGGGGTCGGTGGGGCTGGGGTTGGGTGGGTGCGGGTTTGGCAGGGGGCGGCACATCGGCGAGAACGGCTACGAGCGGGCCACCCATCCGCGGCATCGCCGACACCGCCGGCGTCTCGCCGGGCCGTCGGGTGGAGCAGGAGGGCGGGGCTGAGTGTGGTCAAGGTGGTGTCGGCGACGGCCGGTGTTCACCCGTCGTCGACAGGTGGTTGCGGCGTGAGTGGGGTGGGGGGTTATAGCGGGCTGGAAAGGAGGGCGGCTGGGTGGGGCGTAGGTGGTGATGGTTGAGGGGGTGCTTGAACGGCTTTGGTTTGGGTGGGGGGCTGGGCTTGTGAGCAGGGATGACTGTTCGTGCGGAGTACGGGGGCTTTGGGAGGGCGGTGTGGGGCTGGTGGGGTTGGTGCGTGGTGGTGTGGCAGAGGGGTGGAATGTCTGGTTGACCGCAGACGGTCAGCCTGGGGCGGTGTGGGAGGTAGACTTTTCGGTGGCCTGTGACCACAGGCCGACTTCGCATGCCCCATTGCGGACCGCGCCATCGGTCCGGGCCATGTGCCCGGCGGGAGCGGGTTCGGGGCATCAGGGCGGCAGACAACGCGCTGCTGCGGCATAACCGAGAATCGCGCCCATCCGCAGGGCGCCCAGACCTGGAGGACCAGCACATGGCCCCCGTCGTCACCATGCGACAGCTGCTCGAGAGTGGCGTTCACTTCGGTCACCAGACCCGGCGCTGGAACCCGAAGATGAAGCGCTTCATCTTCACCGAGCGCAACGGCATTTACATCATCGACCTGCAGAAGTCTCTGTCGTACATCGACCGGGCCTACGACTTCGTGAAGGAGACCGTCGCCCACGGTGGCACGATCCTCTTCATCGGCACGAAGAAGCAGGCTCAGGAGGCCATCTCCGAGCAGGCCGCGCGGGTCGGCATGCCGTACGTCAACCAGCGCTGGCTGGGTGGCATGCTCACCAACTTCTCCACCGTGCACAAGAGGCTGCAGCGTCTGAAGGAGCTCGAGGAGCTCGACTTCGACAACGTCGCGGGCTCGGGGCTCACCAAGAAGGAGCTCCTCATGCGCCGTCGCGAGAAGGACAAGCTCGAGCGTACGCTCGGCGGCATCCGTGACATGGGTCGCGTGCCCAGCGCGGTGTGGATCGTCGACACCAAGAAGGAGCACATCGCGATCAGCGAGGCCAAGAAGCTTGGCATCCCTGTCGTCGCGATCCTCGACACCAACTGCGACCCCGACGAGGTCGACTACCCGATCCCGGGCAACGACGACGCCATCCGCGCCGTCGGCCTGCTGACCAGGGTCGTCGCCGACGGTGTCGCGGCCGGTCTGATGGCTCGCTCCGGCGCCGCTCGCGGTGACGAGAAGCCGGCCGCCGCCGAGCCGCTGGCCGAGTGGGAGCGTGAGCTCATCGAGCAGGGCACCCCGGAGCGTGCGGCTGACGAGGCCGCGCCGGCTGCTCCCGAGGCTGCCGCCGAGGAGGCTCCCGCTGCTGAAGCTGCCCCTGAGGCTGCTGCCCCTGAGGTCGCAGCTCCTGAGGCTGCTGCCCCTGAGGCTGCTCCGGCCGAGGAGGCTCCGGCTGAGGCCGCTGCCGCCGAGGGCGAGAACGACCAGCAGGCCTGACGCCTTGGTCAGGGCGGGGCACGGGTTCTGACGTCCCCGCCCTCTTCGGGGCACGCATGCGGGTTGGCGAGCTAGAGCTTCCGGACTGACTCTTAGGCGGTACTTCCGGACTCTTGGAAGGTACCGGTCAAAGGTCGGGTGCGCCGGGCTGAGGCTCGGCGTGCTGGTCTGGGGCTGGATACCGGCTGAGGTCTGAGGGTCGGGTTCGTGTCGGCTTGAGTCGGGCACCGGTCTAACGCCAGGCTCTGGCTCACGGGCTGGCACCGGCCCAAGGTCGGGTCCTGGCTCAGGGCGGGCACTCGCCCAAGGCCAGGTGTCGGACTAGGGCTGGTGCGCTGGCTCAGGATCGGACGCCGGCTCAAGGTCGGGTGTCGGCTTGGGGCCGGGGTGCCGGCTCAGGTCGGGTCCTGGCTCAGGGCGGATACTGGCTCAAGGCTGGGCCTGGCTGAGGGCGGACATCCGCCCGAAGGTCGGGTGTCGGCTCACGGTCGGGGCATCGGCTCAGGGCCGGAGCGCCGGCTTGAGGTCGGGTGCCTGCTCAGGGGCGGGCACTGGCTTTCAGGGTCGGTGCCGGTTCAGAGTTGGTGTCGGCACGAGGTCGGTTGGCTCTAGTTCTGCCGCTGGGTAGAGCCGGGTTGGCTGAGCTTGGCCGCGGCTGTCGAAGCCGAGGTTGGCTGAAGCTGAGGCTGGCCAGGGTGAGGTTGACCGAAGTTGAGGTTGGCTGAAGCTGAGGTTGGCCAGAGTTGAGGTCGGCACGAGCTGGGCGACTGGCTGTGGTCGGTTCGCGCAGGGTCTGCGGCTTGCCGGAGTCGGTTGGCGCAGGCTGTGCGATCGGCTGAGGTTGGTCCGCGCGCAGGCTGTGCGATCGGCTGAGGTTGGTCCGCGTACGTTCTGCGTGATCGGCCGGGGTTGGTGGGTACACGTTTGTGGCTGATCGGGTCGGGTGGGGCGGAATCTCTGTCCCGCTGGATCGGTTGGCGCAGGCGGTGCCTGGCCGAGGCCGGTTGGCGCAGGTCGTGCGAGTGGCCGGGCTGGTTCGCTCGGATGAGCGTGGTCGGCCAGGTCGGTTCGTTCGGCTTGCCGGCCTTCTGATCGGTTCGTGCGGCGGTGCTGAGCTGAGGTGGTAACCAAGGCGAGGCTGGGCAGTATGCCGAGCGAAGCAGCAGCGAGGCCGGGCCGACCCGGGCCCCGAGTAAGGCAAGGCTCTCGTACGGCACACGCCTGCCGTACGAACAGAGGGTGGGAGGCCGGATCCCGGCGCCTGCCCCATCCACGATGACGACGACGAAATCCCACAAGGAAAAAGAGCATGGCTTCCGTGAACATGGCCGACGTCAAGCGGCTTCGCGAGATCACCGCTGCCGGCATGATGGCCTGCAAGAAGGCGCTGGAGGAGTCCGATGGCGACTTCGACCGCGCTATCGAGCTGCTGCGCCTGAAGGGCGCCAAGGACGTGGGCAAGCGTGAGGCCCGTACCGCGTCCAACGGCCTCGTGGCGCTCAAGCAGGACGGCGACTCCTCCGCAGCGCTTCTCGAGCTCAACTGCGAGACGGACTTCGTGGCCAAGGGCGAGCGCTTCCAGGAGCTGGCCGCCCAGGTCGTCGCGCACGTCCTGGAGAGCAGGCCCGCTGACGTGGCGGCGCTGCTCGAGTCCTCCTTCGACGGCAAGACCGTCAAGGAGCACCTCGACACCGCCAACGCCGCGCTGGGCGAGAAGATCGAGATCCGGCGCTTCGCGGTGCTGGAGGGCGGCTACATCGGCGCGTACATGCACAGGACCGACCCGGCGCTGCCGCCGGCGGTCGGAGTGCTCGTCCAGCTGGACAAGCCGAACGCCGAGGTCGCCAAGGACGTCGCGCAGCACGCCGCCGCGATGGCTCCGCAGTACCTGAAGGCCGACTCCGTGCCCGCCGAGGTCGTCGAGAAGGAGCGCAAGCTCTTCGAGGAGATGACCCGTGAGGAGGGCAAGCCCGAGGCCGCCATCGGCAAGATCGTCGAGGGTCGCGTGAACGGCTGGTACAAGGACTTCACGCTGCTGCAGCAGGCCTTCGTCAAGGACAACAAGAAGAGCGTGGGCAAGTACGCCGAGGAGAATGGCGTCGAGGTGCTGGGCTTTGTCCGATTCAAGGTCGGTCAGGCTTAGGCTTAGGCAAGCTCACAGCTCAACGATCCGCCGAATGAAGGAGGCCGCCGCCGTGCAGGACCACCGGGAGTCAGCCCACGAATCCACACGGACGGCGGCTTCCCCATCTCCGAACCCGCAGGGTCCACTCAGGTGGAAGCGGGTGATGCTGAAGCTGTCAGGAGAGGCGTTCGCCGGCGGCGAGCCGCTCGGCATCGATCCGGTGATCGTCGATCATCTGGCCGACTCGATCGCCGAGGCGGTCAAGGAGGGCGTGCAGGTCGCGGTCGTGGTCGGCGGTGGCAACATGTTCCGCGGCGCCACCCTGTCCCAGGGCGGCATCGACCGGGCCAGGGCCGACTACATGGGCATGCTCGGCACGGTCATCAACTGCCTGGCGCTGCAGGACTTCCTGGAGCGGCGGGGTGTGGAGACGCGCGTGCAGACCGCCATCACCATGCAGCAGGTGGCCGAGCCGTTCCTGCCGCGCCGCGCGATCAGGCACCTTGAGAAGGGGCGCGTGGTCATCTTCGGCGCCGGGCTCGGCTCGCCCTACTTCTCCACCGACACCGCGGCGTCCCAGCGGGCCCTGGAGATCGGCGCGGAGGCGCTGCTCAAGGGCACGCAGGTGGACGGGATCTACGACTCCGATCCCCGCAAGAACCCCGACGCGGTCAGGTTCGACCATCTCGACTACGGCGAGGTGCTGCTGCGCGACCTCGCGGTCATGGACGCCACCGCGATCAGCCTGTGCAAGGACAACGACCTGCCGATCGTGGTCTTCGACCTCATGGGCGAAGGCAACATCCTGCGAGCGGTGCGCGGTGAGAAAATCGGCACGCTGGTTAGTCCCGCAGGCAAATGACGGAGCGAGCCCGAGACCGCCAGCTAGAAGACAGGGAGCCGCTGTGATCGACGAAACCCTCCTCGAAGCCGAGGAGAAGATGGACAAGGCCGTTTCGGTCGCGAAGGAGGACTTCGCGAGCATCCGTACGGGCCGGGTCACCCCCTCGATGTTCAACAAGATCAACGCCGAGTACTACGGCACGCCGACGCCGATCCAGCAGTTGGCGTCGTTCCACGTGCCCGAGGCGCGCATGATCATCATTCAGCCGTACGACAAGGGCTCGATGAGCGCGATCGAGCGAGCCATCCGCGACTCCGACCTCGGCGTCAACCCCACCGACGACGGTCAGGTGATCCGGGTGACGTTCCCCGAGTTGTCCGAGGAGCGCCGCAAGGAGTACATCAAGGTCGCCAGGACCAAGGGCGAGCACGCCAAGGTGTCGCTACGCAACATCCGCCGCTCCGCCAAGGAAATCCTCGACAAGATGATCAAGGACGGCGAGGCGGGCGAGGACGAGGTCCGGCGGGCCGAGAAGGAGCTCGACGACCTCACCCAGAAGCACGTCGCCAAGATCGACGAGCTGCTCAAGCACAAGGAAACCGAGCTGCTCGAAGTCTGAGCGGCGCGTCGCAGGGCGGACCGCGCTCACGACGGGCCGCCACGGGGCGGACCGCGTTCGACGGGCCGCCGCAGCGTAGCGGGTCTGCACTACGGCCCTCGCTTCGACGGCGGGGGCCGTGGGCTCTTGGAGAACTCAGTGGAAGAACGTACGGCTGGCACCAGCTCGAGCGGCGGCAGCCGTACCGGAAGAAACCTGCCCGCGGCCATCGCCGTCGGTGTGGTGCTGGGCGCGTTGGTCATCGGCACCGTCTACACGATCAAGGAGCTGTTCCTCCTGGTGGTGGCGGGCGCTGTCGGTGTGGGCGTGCTGGAGCTGGTCAAGGCCTTCGCCACCCGTGACATCAAGGTTCCTGCCGTGCCGGTGCTGGCGGGCATGGTGGCGATGCACGCGGGGGCGTACTGGGGCGGGCCCGTCTGGTTGCTGGCCGCGTTCGCGGTGTTTGCGTTGGTGCTGCTGATCTGGCGGATGTTCAGCGACGGTACGGATGGTTACGTACGCGACGCGTCGGCCTCGGTGCTCACGCTCTTCTACCCCGCGATGCTGGCCGCTTTCGTCGCGCTGCTGCTGAAGGAGGGCGACGGCGACCACCGCGTGGTGATCTTCATCGCGGTGACCGTGGCCAGCGACATCGGGGGCTACATCGCGGGTGTGCTGTTCGGCAAGCACCAGCTGACGGTGATCAGCCCGAAGAAGACCTGGGAAGGGCTGGCCGGGTCGATCGTCGCGTGTACGGCGGTGGGCGCCTGGCTGGTGACCTGGCTGCTCGGCGGCGACATCTGGCAGGGGGCGCTGATCGGCGCGCTGGCGGCGGTGCTGGCGACCGTGGGCGACCTGATCGAGTCGATGATCAAGCGGGATCTCGGCATCAAGGACCTGGGGACGATCCTGCCAGGGCACGGTGGGTTGATGGATCGGCTGGACTCGCTGGTGACGACGCTGGTGCCGGTCTGGGCGTTGATGGCCATCTTCTTCTGACGGCGCCACATGGCACATGTCGGTGTTGTTCTGACGGCGGCGGATCTCGGCCGTCTTCTGTGATGGGGCCGGATCTCAGGTGTTCGCTGCTGACGGCGGCGTGCCTCAGCCGCCTCCCTGACGGTGGTGTGCCTCAGCCGCCTCCCTGATGGTGGCGGGGCTCAGTCGCCTTCCTGACGGTGGTGGGGCTCAGTGTTGCGGGGCTTCTGTGGGTGTGGTGGTGGGGGAGAGCCAGAGCCACCGTACGGCCTCGCCGCCGAATGCGAATCCTGACATGTCAGGCATGTGGGGTGGGTTGGCCTGCATCAAAACGCCCGAGTACTGCGGCCCGAGGGGGAACGTCGCAGGCTCGTGATACCACTTGGCCGTGTGCCCGTGGCCCAGCCACGTGACCGAGTGCCACGGATACTGCGACAGCCAGACCAGCAGCAGCGCCGCGTCCCGAGGGTCCTCGCGGGTGGCCACGGCCAGCTCGATCCTGGCGTACGCGCCCGGCTTGTCGATCCACTGCTCGACCGTCGGCATGCGCTGGCAGCTCATCCCGACCGTGGACAGCACGGTGAAGGCGCGGTCGTGCACCGGAGGGCGTTCGGTGATGCCGACGGTCGGCAGCCGGTCACCACTGGCGTCCCAGTAGCGGCCCGCCGGCCCCAGCACCCGGTCCAGATGCCCCATCACGAACTCCTGGAACGACGGCCACGACCCCTCGCTGTGCCGCCAGCGCCAGTAGGACCTGGCGTTGGAGATCCGGGGACGCAGCCCTTCGAGCGCCTCCGACAGCGCCCACGCGAACGGTGACTCGCCCACCGCGTCGCGGGCGTATCCCGGCATGCCCCTGCTCATGTCGGCCCAGCCCGGGATGACCGCGAGCAGGTCGTCGTCCTCGTAGAGGGCCACGCCGTCACCCTCCTCGAACCACAGCGGGCTCAGCTGCCCGAGCGGGCGGCGACCTTCGGGGTGCAGGGTGTTGGGCCTGGGCATCAGCGGCGGCAGGCCGGCGTTGATCCGCGCCAGATCGACGACGGCCGGCGCGGGGCGGTGGTTGGCCAGCCAGACGGCGCCGTGGACCACACCGTCCGGAGAGCACAGGTAAGCTACCGAGGAGTCCTCGTCCCGCTCGACCACGAGCGTCCGGCTCCCGTACGGGTTGCCGGCGGCGAGCACGACCTCGGTGCCACCCTCGCCAGATGCCGACCGAAAAATCGCCATACGAGATGACTGTAGATCGGGCGGTGACCAAGACGCGAGCCATGACGTGACCAGGAATGCCACCTCCGATCCGAACGTTCATTACCCTGGTCGACAACCCCTCAAAGCAAAGGCAGCAACGTGTCCCAGCCTCCAGGCCAGCTCACCTTCGTCGCGCCGCGCCGGGCCAAGCCCGCGCGGCATCTGGCCGACCTGTCGATGGCCGACCGGCGGGCCGCGGTCACCGAGCTGGGCGAGAAGGCCTTCCGCGCCGACCAGCTCTCGCGCCACTACTTCGAGCGGTTGACCACCGACGTGGACGCGATGACCGACCTGCCCGCCGCGGCCAGGGAGCGGTTGTCGGCGCTGCTGCCCGACCTGCTCACGCCGGTCAGGGAGATGACCACCGACGGGGGCACCACGCGTAAGACGCTGTGGCGGCTGTTCGACGGGGCGCTGGTCGAGTCGGTGCTCATGCGCTATCCCGACCGGGTCACGATGTGCGTGTCGTCGCAGGCCGGATGCGGCATGAACTGTCCGTTCTGCGCCACGGGGCAGGCCGGGCTGACCCGGAACATGTCGACCGCCGAGATCGTCGAGCAGGTCGTCTCCGGGGCGCGGGCGCTGGCCGCCGGCGAGGTGCCCGGCGGACCCGGGCGGGTCAGCAACGTCGTGTTCATGGGCATGGGCGAGCCGCTGGCCAACTACAAGCAGGTGATCGGCGCGGTCCGCCGCCTGGTGGAGCCGTCCCCGCACGGGCTCGGCATCTCGGCGCGCGGGGTGACCGTGTCCACGGTCGGGCTGGTGCCGGCGATCGGCAAGCTCGCCGACGAGGGGCTGCCGGTCACGCTGGCGCTGTCGCTGCACGCGCCCGACGACGAGCTGCGCGACACGCTGGTGCCGATCAACACGCGGTGGAAGGTGGCCGAGGTCCTCGACGCCGCCTGGGCGTACGCGGCCAGGACCAAGCGGCGGGTCTCGATCGAGTACGCGCTCATCAAGGACATCAACGACCAGGAATGGCGGGCCGACCTGCTCGGCAAGCTGGTCAAGAACAAACTGGTGCACGTCAACCTGATCCCGCTCAACCCGACCCCCGGGTCGAAGTGGACGGCCTCGCGGCCGGAGGACGAGCGGGCGTTCGTGCGGCGGCTGGAGTTCCACGGGGTTCCGGTGACGGTCAGGGACACGCGGGGGCGCGAGATCGACGGCGCCTGCGGACAGCTCGCCGCCGCCGAGTAACCACCGTGTGATGGGCAAGTTAGAGGCGCGCCGGTTTCAGACGCGCCGGTTTCGGGCGGGCTGGTTTCGGGCGGGCCGATCTGGGGTGGGCCGGTCTAAGGCGACCGGCCGAAGGGCATCGCCGGTGCGGGTGGGTCAGGTTCTGCGGCGCAGCCACGCGTACGTGCCGAGCCCGATCACACACCAGACCACCGAGATCGAGCCGAGCACAGGCAGCCGGCCGACGAGCTCGCCGGCGTTCGCGGCCTTCATCCACGAGATGAGCGGCACCGTGAGCCAATAGAGCGAAGTCGCGCTGAGCAGCAGCATCGCCAGGAAGCCGAGCACCAGGGTCATGATCGAGAAGGCCGGCGACGGCAGGATCGCCCGGCTGGTGAGGGCGCCGAGTGCGGTGCCGGTGACGGCCGACAGCGCGTACAGCAGCAGAGACGCGGTCAGCAGGCCGGGCGACGGCGGGCCGGTGATGCCGAGCAGCAGCGCCCAGACCATGGCCAGCGCCGAGAAGAAGGCGGTCGCGGCGAACGCGGCGAGCAGCCCGGCGGTCACTTCCTTGCCCCGCCCGCCGGCCTGCACCGCCGACATCTCGCGCTGCCGGTCGGGCTCGGTATCGAGCAGGCTCCTGGCCGCCCAGGCCAGGATGGGGATGACGAGTACGGCGCCGTCCGTGAGAACGGACGCCTCCTCGCCTCTCGGCGCCCGGTTGCCGTGCACGATCGCCAGCATGGCCAGCATGAGGAGCAGCGCCTGGTACACCCGGTGCGAGCGCACATAGGCCGACAGCCGGAAGACGGCCAGGGGGATCATCGGATCTCCTCGATCTCACGGGCCGGATAGCCCTGCTCGCGCAGACCGGCCAGGAACCGCGGCAGCTCGTCGAGGGGCACGGTGACGGCCACCGTCGTCTGGACGCGTTCCACGGGCTCCGAGGGAGCCTCCACGCTCTCCTTGACCTGGCCGTCCAGCACGGACCAGTGACGCAGCCCGTGCAGGCCGCGCAGCCCGCCCTGGTGATCGCTGGCGATGACGATGCCGCCGCGGGCCGCCACCTCGGTCGCGATCGAGGGCAGGGCCGAGCGCGTGCCGGCGTCCAGCCCGGCGAACGGCTCGTCCAGGATCAGCAGGCTCGGCTCGGCCATCAGCGCCTGGACCAGGCCCACCTTGTGCGCGCTGCCCTTCGACAGGTCGGGGAGCCGGGTGTCGAGCAGCATGCCCATGTTCAGGCGCTCGGCCCAGGGCTCCCAGCGGGCGCGGCCGCGTACGCGGGACATATGCCGCAGATACTGGGTGACCGTGAACGGCTGGTCGGTGGGGAACCGGTCGGGGGCGAAGCCGACGACCGCAGGGCGGCCGGAAACGGTGCCTTTCGTGGGCCTGGCCAGGCCCGCCAGCAGGCGGAGCAGGGTGGACTTGCCCGCTCCGTTCACGCCGGTCAGCTCGATCAGGTCGCCGGGGGCGAGGTCGGCGTCGACGTCTTCGATGACGAAAGGTTCACGCCTTCGGTAACGGAAAGAGACCCGGGATAGACGCATGATCCTGTAACGGTATAGGTCGGGTCGCAGGGCCGGGATAAAGGTCCGACAATAGAGGCGGCACCCCAGCATCACGTCTCAAGAGGAGAGAGGCTTGAACCGCTTTCCACGCGTCATCGGCATGCGTTCAGGCTATGACCCCGTCGAGGTGGACGCCCTGATCGGGCGGATCGAGTCGACCTTGGGCAGAGGCTCGCACGCCTTGGAGCCCGTCACCGCCGACGAGGTGCGCGGCGCGACGTTCCGCGCCAAGCGAGGCGGCTACCAGGAGACCGCGGTCGACTTCGCCCTTGAGGCGTTCGTGGTGGCCCTGGAGACCCAGGCCAAGCGGCCCGTACGGCTGGCCATGGCCGAGCCCACCGGCGAGATGCTCCGCGAGGAGTGGTTCGAGACGCAGGCCGCGCGGGTCGAGCGCGTGGCCTTCCGGGCCGGTCGCATGGGCACCGGCTACAACGAGGACGAGATCGACGCCTTCCTCGACCGGATCGTGGCCACGCTGCGCGGCACGACCGACTTCCCGGTGACGGCCAAGGAGGTGCGGGCGGCGAAGTTCTCGACCGTGCTGTTCAGGTCGGGCTACCTCATCGCGGACGTCGACTCTTTCCTCGCGGGCATCGCCGACGTCCTGGAACAGCGCCGCACCTGAGCCGTCCCGGCGGCGTGAGCACGCGCTTTCGACCAGCTCCGGGGCGTGGCGGGTTCGCGCGCTTTCGACCGGTTCAGGCGCGGCGGGTTCAGGTGCTTTCCAGCGCTTCGACCGCTTCGAGGAGGCCGCGCAGGTCGGGCTGGGCGCGCTGGATGATCGTCTCGTCGTCCGGCCGCTGCCCCTGCCGGTTGATCCAGACGCGCGGCAGCCCCAGCCGATGCGCGGGCACCATGTCGTGGAAGTAGCTCTGCGCCACGTGCACCCAGACCTCCGGCTCGTACGCGCTCCCGAACGCCTCGAAGTGCGCCGTGGCCGGCTTGTAGGCCCCCACGTCCTCGGCCGTCACCACCGCCTCGACCGGCACCGGCAGCCGCCGCCGCGTCTCGGCGATCAGGTCGCGGTCGCAGTTGGTGAGCAGCCCCAGCCGCCACCCGGCCGCGCGCAGCGCCGACAGCTCGGCCCCGGTCTCGGGGAACACCGGCCAGTACGGCAGCGTCGCGGCCAGCACGGAGGCGTCGTCCGCGGCCAGTTCGACCTTCTCCTCCGCGCACGCCCGGCGCAGCGCCTCGGCCGTCAGCAGGCGGTAACGCATCGCGGGCGACTCGCTCTGGACGTCGCGTTCGTGCCTGATGTACGCCTCCAGCACCTCCGCCCCCTTACCGGGAGCGACCAGCTCGACGCCGGTATGGATGCCGTGCCGCCAGTCGACCAGTGTTCCGAAGACGTCGAACGTTACCCATCGCATGAATCCCATCATGACGGTCACGACGGCCCCTGTGGCGAGCCACGCGGACGTACGAGGACGGAAGGAGCCGGTACGGCCCGGGTGCGGTGGACGAGGGCGACGGCGACGGAGGTCACTGGAGCGGCCAGGAACGCGCCCGTGATGCCGGCGACCACGCTGCCCACCGCGATCGCCACCAGGATGACCGCGCCCGGCAGGTCGAGCGCCTTGCCGTAGATCTGCGGCGCCAGCACGTGCCCCTCGATCTGCTGCACCGCCACGGTCACGGCCACCACGATCAGCGCCACCAGCACGCCCTTGGCCACGAGCGCCACCACGGCGGCCAGCAGCCCGGCCAGGAACGCCCCCACCACCGGCAGGAACGCGCCCACGAACGTCAGCACCGCCAGCGGCAGCGCGAGCGGCACCCCGAGGATCCACAGCGCGATCCCGATGAAGAATCCGTCTACGGCCCCCACGACGGCGATGCCGCGGATGTAGCGGCCGATCACCGAGTAGATCAGGTGGCCGGTCTCGGCCAGGCGCGGCCTGGCGGCGGCGGGGGCGAGCTGGAGCAGCCAGTGGAAGAGCCGGTCGCCGCCGTGCACGAAGTAGATGGACAGGATCACCGCCAGCACGGCCCCGATGACGATCTCGCCCGCCGTCTTCACCCCGGCCAGGGCGCCGCTGGTGACCTGGCGGCCCTGCGCGGCCAGGTAGTCGCGCGCCTGGCCGAGCAGTTGCCGGTCGTCGAGCCCGAGCCTGACGGACAGGCGGTGCAGGTCGTCGAGCACCCTGCCGAGGCTGTCACCCAGCTCCGACAGGCTGTCGATCGTGGGCGGCCCCAGCAGCGCGCCCAGGCCGCCCGCCAGCAGCAGGCCGCCGGCGAAGACGATCGTGGTGGCGAGGGCTCCGCCCAGGCCGCGGGAGCGGAGCCAGCGGGCGGGCGGGCGGAGCAGGGCGGTGAGGAAGACGCCGATGACGATCGAGATGGCCACCGTGCGCACGTGGTAGAGGCAGAAGAGGACCACCGCGATGACCGCGAACCAACCGAGCAGCCGCCACGGCCCCATCCCCTGCCCCCCATCGTGCCTGGTCAGAGGAGTTCCCCCAGGTCAACGGGGGCAATCCTGCTCAGCCGGGCGGGGCCAGGTGCGAGCGCTGGGACTGCTTGCTGGCCTCGTACGTCTCCCGCGCCGCGTAGGTGGCGCTGGTCGTGCCCACCTGTGCCACGGGTACGTCCCACCACGCTTCGGAGGAGGGCACGTCGTCGGCCATCCGGTCGGTGCGGACGTAGACGACCGTGGTCTCCGTGGCCGAACGTGCGTCGTCGAGCGCCTTGCGCAGGTCGGCGACCGACTCGGGACGCAGCACGGTGGCGCCGAGGCTGGCCGCGTTGGCCGCCAGGTCCACCGGCAGCGGGGCGCCGTCGTGCCGCTGGTAGGCGGTGCCGAGCCGCTCGGCGCCCACGCTCTCCGACAGACGCCCGATGGAGGCGAAGCCGGAGTTGTCGACCAGGACCACGACGAGCTTGACGCCCTCGGAGACGGCGGTGACGAGCTCCTGGGCCATCATCAGGTAGGAGCCGTCGCCCACCAGCACGAACACCTCGCGCTCCGGCCTGGCCATCTTCACGCCGAGGCCGCCGGCGATCTCGTAGCCCATGCAGGAGTACCCGTATTCGACGTGGTAGGCGCCCGGGCCGCTGGGCCGCCAGAGTTTGTGCAGGTCGCCCGGCATCGAGCCGGCCGCGCACACCACCACGCCGTCGTCGCCCGCCGCCGCGTTGACCGCACCGATCACGGCGGACTGCGGGATGGGGGTGCCCTCCAGCGCGTACGCCCGGTCCACGGCGGAGTCCCAGACCCGGGTCAGCTCGGTGGCCCGCCCCCGGTAGGCCGCCGGCGTGCTCCAGCCCGCGCACGCCTCGGCCAGGTCGGCCAGCCCCTCGCGGGCGTCGGCGACCAGTTGCAGGCCTGACAGCTTGGCGGCGTCGAAACCGGTGATGTTGAGGTTCACGAACCGGGCGGAAGGGGCGAAGATCGTCCGGGAGGCGGTGGTGAAGTCGCTGTAGCGGGTGCCGACGCCGATGATCACGTCGGCCTCGCGGGCCAGCGCGTTGGCGGCCGTGGTGCCCGTCGCGCCGACGGCGCCCAGCGCGAGCGGATGACCGTGGGGCAGCGCGCCCTTGCCGGCCTGCGTCTCGGCCACGGGGACGCCGTACGCCTCGGCGAAGGCGCGCAGCTCGTCGGTGGCCTCGCTGTAGATGACCCCGCCCCCGGCCACGATGACCGGCCGCTCGGCCGTCTTGATCAGCTCGGCGGCCCGTGCCAGCGCCGCGCGCTCGGGGCGCGGCCTGGGGATGTGCCAGACGCGGTCGGCGAACAGCTCGTCGGGCCAGTCCCACGCCTCGGCCTGCACGTCCTGCGGCAGCGCCAGCGTCACCGCGCCGGTCTCGGCCGGGTCGGTGAGCACCCGCATGGCGGCCAGCAGTGCGGACGGCAGCTGCTCGGGGCGGTTGATCCGATCCCAGAAGCGGGAGACCGGCTTGAAGCAGTCGTTGACCGAGATGTCGTAGGAGCGCTGGTCCTCCAGCTCCTGCAGCACCGGACTGGCGACGCGGGTGGAGAAGATGTCGCCGGGCAGCAGCAGCACGGGCAGGCGGTTGATGGTCGCCCCGGCCGCGCCGGTGATCATGTTGGTGGCGCCGGGGCCGATGGAGGTGGTGCAGGCCAGGGTGGCCAGCCGGTTGCTCGCGCGGGCGTAGGCGGCGGCGGTGTGGACCATCGCCTGCTCGTTGCGGCTGAGGTGGTAGGGCAGGTCCTCGGTGGAGGTGGCCAGCGCCTGGCCGAGGCCGGCCACGTTGCCGTGGCCGAAGATGCCGACGCAGCCGCCGAAGAACCGGTGCTCCACGCCGTCGCGCTCGCTCCACTGGTGGGCCAGGAAGCGCACGACGGCCTGCGCGACGGTCAGCCGGATCACGATGTCCTCCCGAAGGGCAGCCTGGGATCGATGGGCTGAGCCTCCCAGGACGAGCGGATCCAGGCGTGGCGGGGATCGTCGCAGAACGCCATCGAACGCTGCTCCCCTGGGCCCGCCAGGACGTTGAGGTAGTAGAGGTCGTAGCCGGGCGCGGCCATGGAGGGGCCGTGGTAGCCGTACGGGACGAGCACCACGTCACCGGAGGAGACCTCGGCGAGGGTGTCGATCTGGCCGCGCTCGGAGGCGTAGACGCGCTGGTAGCCGATGCCCTGGTCGCCGACCTCGAAGTAGTAGATCTCCTCCAGCACGGCCTCGCCGGGGTTGGGGGTGTCGTGCTTGTGCGGCGGATAGGAGGACCAGTTGCCGTCGGGGGTGAGCACCTCGACGGCCATGAGCTTGTCGCAGTCGAAGGCGTCGGGGCTGCAGAAGTTGTTGACCTGGCGGCTGGCCCGGCCCGCGCCCCTGAACTCGACGGAGACCTCGGCGGCGGCCACGTAGCGAGGGGGCAGCGCCCGGGTGGCGCGGGCGGAGGGGAACGCGATGCGTCCCGCCCCCTGCACGGTCACTTCCGTAGAAATCGGGATATAGGCGAAATCGGAGGGGCCGTCGAAGACCGAGGCGCGGCCCGTCAGCACGAACGTGTCGTCCGGCAGGGTGACCGTGCACGAGCCGGACAGCGGCAGGACGAGCATCTCCTCCTCGCCGGTGTCGAACGTGACCGGGGCCTCGCTCAGATCCGCGACCCGCAGCCCCGAGTAGGTCCAGCCCGCCAGCGACGGGGTGATCTCCACCGACCAGGGACCGTCGGCGGTCTTGCCGTAGGGAAGATAGGTCATGCGCCAGCCTCTCGCACCAGGGTCGCGGCGCCGTCCACCGCGGTCGCCACGTCGTCGTCCGGAGGGTAGAGCAGGGCCCGCCCCACGACGAGGCCGCGCACGCCGGGCAGGCTCAGCGCCCGGTGCCAGTCGGCGTAGGCGGCGTCGATGTCGGGCGGGTCGCCGCCGAGGAGCAGCGCGGGCAGCGTGGTCGCGGCCATCACCCGCTCCATCTCGGCCACGGCGGGGATCTTCAGCCAGGTGTAGGCGGAGGTCACGCCGAGGGCCTGGGCGATGCTGATGGAGCGGATCACGGCGTCGGGCGACAGGTCGTTGCGGACGACGCCGGACTCCGAGCGCAGCGACCAGAACGGCTCCACCATCGCCACCAGCCGCCTGCGGGCCAGGCCGGTGACCGCCTTGGCGCACGACTCCAGGGTGGCCACGGTCGCGTGGTCGGAGGGGTCGATGCGGCACAACATCTTGCCGCCGTCGAGCCGCATGGCGTCGATCGAGTCGGCGTCGAAGCCGGTGAACCGGTCGTCCATCTCGAACACCGAGCCCTGCAGGCCGCCCCGGTTCATGGAGCCGAAGGCCAGCTTGCCCTCCAGCGCGCCGAGCAGCAGCAGGTCCTCCAGGACGTCGGGGGAGGCCAGGATGCCGTCGACCCCCGGCCTGGACAGCGCCAGCCGCAGGCGGTCGAGCAGGTCGGTGCGGCTGGCCATGGCCAGCGGCCGGTCGCGCACGCCGAGCGCGCCGCGGGCCGGATGGTCGGCGGCGATGATCAGCAGCCGCTCGCCCTCGGCCGGCAGGCCGCGCCGCTCGCGGCGGGCCGCGGCCGCGGCGATCTCACCCGGCCGGGTGGCGCGGATATGAGTCAGCCGCTCGTAATCTGTCGGCCCCGCGGCGGTCACGGACAACGTCATGTCGCTCAAGATCCGGCCCCGTTCAGCAGATCCTCCACCTCGGCGGTCGTCGGCATGGCGTCGGCGCAGGCCAGGCGGGCCGCGACGAAGGCGCCGGCCGCGTTGGCGAAGCGCAGGGTGCGCTCCAGCGGCCAGCCGCGCAGCAGCCCGAGGCAGATGGCTCCGCCGAACGCGTCTCCCGCGCCGATCCCGTTGACCACCTTCACCTCCATGGGCTCCACCAGTGCGCTCTCCTCAGAGGTACGCGCGAAAACCCCTTCGGGGCCCATTTTCACGATCGCGACGCGTACGCCGGCGTCCAGCAGCGCCTGCGCGGCCGCCTCAGGATCGCGGACGCCGACCGCGACCTCGACCTCTTCCAGATTGCCCACCGCCACGTTGACCTGCGGCAGCACCCGGCGCGCCGCCTCGTGGGCGGCCTCACGCGACTCCCACAGCGTGGCCCGGTAGTCGAGGTCGAACACCGTCCATCCGGACGTGCGCGCCGACAGCGCGGCGGCGTGGGCGGCGGCGCTCGGCTCCTGGCTCAGCCCGGTCAGCGAGAACCAGAACAGCTCGGTCGCGCGGATCGCGTCGAGGTCGAGCATGTCAGGGGAGATCTGCAGGTCGGGCGGATGCTCGCCGCGATAGAAGTAGATGGGGAAGTGGTCGGGCGGGAAGATCTCGCAGAACGTCACGGGCGTCGGACGGCCTTCGACGGTGTGCACGAAGGCGTCGTCCACGCCGAAGCCGCGGATGGCCCGGCGCACGTAGTCTCCGAACGGATCCGCTCCGACTCCGGTGATCACCGCCGGTCTGAGCCCGTGGCGGGCCGCGGCGACGGCGACGTTCGTGGGGCTGCCGCCGAGGAACTTCCCGAAGGTCTCGACGTCGGCGAGGCCGACGCCGGTCTGGAGCGGATAGACGTCGACGCCGCTGCGCCCGAACGTGATCAAGTCGTACAACGCACCTCCAGAGGGGCCGAGCTGTGAGGGGCCACTATGGCATATTGTCATGACATTCGGATGTCCGCTATGTTGCCTGATGTCCCCAGCCTGGGGGCTTAATGGGTAGGTCTTTACGTCATATGTATGTCATGACATATTTGACCTTCTGGCTTCCTCCCCAAAAGCACACGTCGGAGGGTTTGCATGGCTCTGCGGAAACGGTCGGTAGGTGTGGTCGCGGTCATCGCCGCAGCCGGTCTGGGGCTCGCCGCCTGCGGCCAGTCGTCGTCGTCCGGGGGAGGCGGTGACACGATCGAGCTGTCGATCGCCCAGAACGCCATCCAGGGCGGCAAGAACGAGGCGGCGGCGAAGTTCATCGCCGACTGGGTCATCCCCAAGTTCCAAGAGGCCCAGAAGGCCAAGGGCAAGGACGTCACGGTCAAGTTCGTTCCCAGCGGCGTCGACGACGAGCAGTACAAGACCAAGCTCTCCCTGGACCTCAAGTCCGGCAAGGGCGCGGACGTGATCGACATCGACAGCATCTGGGCCGGCGAGTTCGCCGAGGCCGGCTACATCAAGCCGCTGTCGGAGGTGGCCGGGGCCGAGGCCGACAGCTGGGACGGCTGGTCGCAGATCCCCGAGGCGGTACAGGGGATGGCCCAGTTCAACGGCAAGCGGTACGCCCTGCCCGTCGGCACCGACGGCCGCGTCCTCTACTTCAACAAGACCCTGTTCGCCAAGGCAGGATTGCCCGCCGACTGGCAGCCGAAGAGCTGGCAGGAGGTCCTCGACGCCGGCACGAAGCTCAAGTCGTCCGGCGTGCCCGTGCCGATCCAGATCAACGCCGGCACCGCCATGGGCGAGGCCACCTCCATGCAGGGCGTGCTGCCGCTGCTCGCCGGCGCGGGCGGACAGGTGCAGCAGGACGGTAAGTGGAGCGGCGCCTCCCAGCCGCTCAAGGACGCGCTCGGCCTCTACCAGAAGATCTACGGCGGCGGCCTCGGCGACCCCAAGCTCCAGCAGGAGGCCAAGGGCCGCGACAAGTCGTTCCAGCAGTTCGCCGACGGCAAGATCGGCATCCTGATGGAGGGCGACTACTTCTGGCGCGGCGTGGTCAACCCCAAGACGGGCGTGGCCAAGATGGCCGACCGCGACCAGGTCGTCGGATACGCCATGATCCCGGCCATGGAGCCCGGCAAGGGCATCCGCGGCCAGGACTTCGTCAGCATGTCCGGTGGCGCGCTGCGTACGGTCAACCCCAACACCAAGCACCCGAAGGAGGCCTTCGAGCTGCTGACCTTCATGCTCTCGCCGGAGGCGCTGAAGGAGGAGACCAAGGACGGCAACGTGCGCATCACGCCGCGCACCGACGTCAACAAGGAGATCCTCGCCGGTGAGCCGCTGCTGACGTTCATCTCGGAGAAGGTGCTGCCGCTGACGGCCTACCGGCCGCCGGTCGCCGCCTACCCGCAGGTGTCGGTGGCGCTGCAGGAGGCGACCGCCGCGGTCGTCGGCGGAACCGCCCCCGACCAGGCGGCGGCCGACTACCAGAAGAAGCTCGAAGGAATCGTCGGTGGCGCAGGCAACATCGCCTCCTGAGACGCGGCCGGAGGACGAGGCCCAGGCCCCCCGCTACAGCTCTGACGCGGCGGGCCTGGGCAAGGCGCGGGCCGGCATCTTCGCGGCGCCGGCCCTGCTGCTCATCGCGGTCTTCCTCGTCTTCCCCGCTCTCTGGGTGCTCTATCTCGGACTGACCAACTACCGCCTGACCGGCACCGCGGCCGCCGAGCCGCAGTTCGTCGGCCTGGACAATCTGCTCGACGCGGTCTCCAACCCCACGTTCTGGAGCTCTACCTGGCTGACCGTGCAGTTCGTGCTCGGCTCGGCCGTCATCGGGCAGGTCGGACTCGGCTTCGCCATCGCCTGGCTGCTGCGCGACCGGCGTGGCCCGCTCAAGCGCGTGGTGGAGGGCCTGGTCATCCTGGCCTGGATCCTGCCCAGCGCGATCGTGTCGTTCCTGTGGGTGGCGCTGCTCGACCGCGACGGCGGCACGCTCAACGCGCTGCTCGGGCTGCCCGGCTTCGCCTGGCTGCTCGACCATCCGATGCTGTCGATCATCGTGTTCAACACGTGGCGCGGCACGGCCTTCTCGATGATGTTGTACGGCGCCGCCCTCGGCAACGTGCCCCCCTCCCACCTGGAGAGCGCCCGCCTGGCCGGCGCCTCCGGCTGGCAGCAACTCAGGGACGTGGTCTTCCCGCACATCAGGGGCCACATCCTGACCAACCTGCTGCTGATCAGCCTGTGGACGTTCAACGACTTCACCCCGTTCCTGCTCACCGCGGGCGGCCCCGACGGCAAGTCCGAGGTGCTGGCCGTGCACGTGTACAAGGTGGCGCTGCAGAGCGGCGAACTCGGTTACGGCGCCGCCGTCTCCACGATCATCCTGCTGATCAACCTGGTCGTGGCGGTGTTCTACCTGCGGCTGCTGCGGAGCAAGAAATGACGCGTTTCGTCCTGGGCCGGATCGGGTTCTACACGCTGATCGCGGTGCTGCTGGCCTTCTTCACCGTGCCGCTGCTGTGGCTGGTGACGGCGCCGTTCACCTCGGACCCCACATACGAGGTGCGGGTGCCGGACTTCACCTGGGACAACTTCACCGCGGTGCTGGAGCACCCGTACGCGCTGCCGTCGCTGTGGAACTCGGTCGTCCTGTCGGTCGGCACCGCCGTGCTCGTCGTGATCTTCGCGGCGCTGGCCGCGTACGCGCTCAGCCGGGTGCGGCTGCCGGGCCGCGACGCGCTGCTGTACGCGTTGCTGCTGCTGTCGTCGATCATCACCGGGACGGCGGCGATGGTGCCGCTGTTCCAGCTCGCGGTGGAGCTGAACCTGATCGACTCCCAGTTCGGGCTGATCCTCATCCTCACCGGCGGGCTGCTGCCGGCGGCGATCTTCATGCTCAAGGACTTCATGGACTCCACGCCGAAGTCGTACGAGGAGTCGGCCCGGGTGTTCGGGGCCTCGCCGCTGCAGATCGTGCGGGACGTGGTGGTGCCGCTGGTGCGGCCCGGCCTCGCGACCATCGCCGTCTGGGCCGTGGCCAACGTGTGGGGCAACTTCCTGATGCCGTACCTGCTGCTGAGCGACGTGGAGAAGCAGCCGGCCGCGGTGATCACGTACACGCTCTACACCGAGGGCGGGCAGGCCAACCTCAGCATGCTGTCCACCTTCGGGCTGCTCTACTCGATCCCGGTGGTGCTCATGTACCTGTTCGTCAGCAAGAAGTACGGCTTCCGCTTCCACGGAGGGATCAAGCGTTAATGGCCGCCATCGAACTACGCGGGCTGACCAAGGTCTACCCCGGCGGGGTCAGAGCGCTCGACGCGCTCGACCTGGCCATCCCCGACGGCGAGTTCTTCGCCCTGCTCGGCCCCTCCGGCTGCGGCAAGACCACGCTGCTGCGCACGATCGCGGGCCTGGAGACCGCCACCGGCGGCGCCGTGGTCATCGGCGACCGGGACGTGACGGGGGTGCAGCCGGGCGCCAGGGACGTGGCCATGGTGTTCCAGGACTACGCGCTCTTCCCGCACATGGACGTCACGGACAACATCGCCTACCCGCTGCGGATCAAGAAGGTCTCCAAGAACGACCGCCGCGACAAGGCCGCCGAGGTGGGAGCGCGACTCGGGCTCGAACACCTCATGGACCGGCGCCCCGGGCAACTGTCCGGCGGCCAGCAGCAGCGGGTCGCGCTGGCCCGGGTGATGGCCACGCAGGCGCAGGCGTTCCTGTTCGACGAGCCGCTGTCCAACCTGGACGCGCGGCTGCGGCTGGAGGCACGCACGTTTCTCAAGAAACTGCAGCGGGAGCTGGGCGTCACCACCGTCTTCGTCACCCACGACCAGGCCGAGGCCCTGGCCATGGCCGACCGGATGGCGGTCATGGAATCGGGGCACATCCGGCAGATCGGCACGCCGGCCGAGGTGTTCCAGCGGCCGGCCAACACCTTCGTGGCGAGCTTCATCGGCTCCACGCCGATGAACCTCCTGGACGGCGTCGTACGAGGTGACACGCTGGAGGTGGCGGGCTGCAAGGTTGCGGTCCCGGCCGCGGCGGAGGGCCGGCTGTCCGACGGAGGGAAGATCGTGTACGGCGTGCGTCCCGAGTACATGACGTACTCGGCCGAGCCCGCTGACGGGGCGCTGGGCGGGAAGGTGGCCATCGTGGAGAACCTGGGCGCCTCCCACCTGGTGACCCTCGACGTCAACGACGTGAACGTGCAGGCCGTCGTCCCTGAGGGCAGCGAGCCCGCCGTGGGCGACGACGGCTACGCGGTGCCCAGGCGCGACCGCGCCCTCGTCTACCTGGACGGAGAACTGGTGTGAGAGGCCACTGGACACTGGACGACCGGCTGGAGCGCATCCTGCGCGAGGTGCCGTTCGAGGTGCCGGCCGGGACCGCCTCCGTGCACGTGAAGCTGTCGTACGACAGGTCGCAAGGCGTGCTCGACCTCGGCTGCGACGCGCCGGACGGCTATCGCGGCTGGTCGGGCGGCGCCCGCGACGAGTACACGATCACCCGCGACTGGGCCACCCCCGGCTACCTGCCGGGCGAGCCCGAGGCGGGCACGTGGCACGTCTGGCTGCGCCTGCACCGGATCCCGCCGCAGGGGCTGGACTACACGCTGGAGATCACGACCGACCCCGTCGCGCCGCCCGAGCCGGTGGCCGAGGAGCCGCCGCACGGCGAGCGCCCGCCCCGCAGGGACATCCCCGCCGTGGACGGCCTGCGCTGGTACGCCGGCGACTTCCACGCCCACACCCTGCACAGCGACGGCAGCCTGACCATCCCCGAGCTGGCCGAGCTGGCCCACGGTCGTGGCCTCGACTTCCTGGCCGTCACCGACCACAACACGGTCAGCCACCACCCCTGGCTGGCCAAGACCGGCCGCGACATCACGCTCATCCCCGGCCAGGAGGTCACCACCGACCGCGGCCACGCCAACGTGTTCGGCGACGTCGGCTGGGTCGACTTCAGAAAGGCCCCCGACTCCTGGCTCGACCACGCCGAGCGCGCGGGCGGCCTCATGTCGATCAACCATCCGCTCGGCGGCGACTGCGCCTGGCTGCAGCCGCTAGAGCGCCGCCCCCCGATCGCCGAGGTGTGGCACTCCGGCTGGTGGGACCGCCGCTGGGGCGCCCCGCTGGCCTGGGCCGACGCCTGGCGCGACGACCTGATCGTGATCGGCGGCAGCGACTTCCACAAGCACGGCAACGACGGGCTGCCCGGCGCGCCCACGACCTGGGTGCTGGCCGAGGACACCGGCGCCGTGCTCGACGGCGTACGGGCCGGGCGCACCGCCGTCTCCGCCGGCCCCGACGCGCCGCTGCTGCTCAGGCTGGGCGACGAACTGCTCGCGCTCGACGCCGACGGCCTGGTGCTGGTGCGCCCCGACGGCACCCGCCAGGTGGTGCGCGGCGACCGCGCGCTGCTGCCGGCGACCGGCGGACGGCACCGGCTGGAAACCTACGAGAACGAGGTGATCGCCCTATGCGCGTGAGGAAAATCGCCAACGCCCCCGTGAGCTTCGGCGTCTTCGAGCTGAGCGACGCCCCGCCGCCGCTCACCCCCGACGAGATGGTCCGCGCGCTGGCCGACGCCGGCTACGAGGGCATCGACTCGGGCCCCATCGGCTACCTGGGCACCGGCTCCGAGCTGACCGACCGGCTGGCCGGTGCCGGGCTGCTGCTGGCCGGCGGCTGGGTGGACCTGCGTTACGAGGACGCGGACGCGTACGCGAGCGGGCTGCCCGCGCTGGAGGCGGCGCTCGACGTGTTCGCCGCCGCCCCGGCAGGAGACCTGCCGCCGCGGCCCACGCTGGCCTGCTCCAGCTCCGCCGAGCGCTTCGCCCGCCCCGGCGGGAGCGTTCCAGGACTGCCCGCCTCCGACTGGCCCGGCTACGCCGCCCGCATCCAGGAGGCCACCGACCGGTGCAGGGAGCGCGGCTTCGAGCCCGCCTTCCATCACCACCTCGGCACGTACGTCGAGACGCCGCAGGACGTCGAACGCCTGCTGGAGCTGACCGACGTGCACCTGTGCCTCGACACCGGCCACCTGCTGCTGGCCGGGGGCGACCCGGTCGAGTGCCTGCGCGCCTGGGCGGGCCGGGTCGATCACGTGCACATCAAGGACGGCGACACGAAGATCCTGGCCCAGGCCCTGGCCGACGGCGTGGACCTGCGCGAGCTCATGGGCCGCGGCGGGTTCGCCCGGCTCGGCGAGGGCGAGCTGGACCTGCCCGCCGTGGTGCGGACGCTGGACGAGATCGACTACGAGGGCTGGATCATCATCGAGCAGGACACCCTGCCCGGCCGCCGCTCGGTCGCCCAGAACATCGCCGACCAGGCGGCCAACCGTCAGATGCTGAAGGACTTGGGACTTTGAGAATCGCGCTTGTGGGGTGCGGGGCCGTCACCCAGGCGGTCTACGTACCGTTGCTGTCGCGGCGGCGTGACCTGTTCGAGGTGACCGCCGTCTGCGACCTGTCACGCACGCTTGCCGACGCCGTGGGCGACCGGCTGGGCGCCGCCGGACGATACACGTCGGTGGACGACCTGCTCGCCGCCGGCGGCTTCGAGGCCGTCGTCGTGCTGGCCTCCGGCTCGCACGGCGAGACCGTCAGGAAGGCGCTGGCCGCCGGCTACGCCGTGCTCTGCGAGAAGCCGCTCGCGCTGACCAGGGCCGAGGTGGCCGCGCTGCCCGAAGGGCGGTTGATGGTCGGCTACATGAAGCAGTACGACCCCGCCGTACGCCGGGCCGAGGAGGCGCTGGCCGCGCTCGGCGGCCCCGAGGTGATCCGCGCGGTCGAGGTCACCGTGCTGCACCCGAGCGGGGAGTCGCAGCTCGCCTTCGCGAACCTGGCCCAGGCCCGCGACGTCGACCCCGGACTGCTCGCCTCCCTGCGGGCGGCCGAGCACGATCTGGTGTCGAAGGCGCTCGGCGAGGCGGCCCCCGAATCGGTCAGGAACCTGTACGGGGTGGCGCTCGGCTCCATCTGCCACGATCTGTCGCTCCTGCGCCGGTTCACCGGCTCGCCCCAGGAGATCTCGTACGTCGAGACGTGGGGCGCCGCCCCCGGCTCCATCGAGATCTCGGGGCCGCTGCCGGTCCGGGGCAGGTTCTCCCTGCGCTGGCACTACCTGGAGGACTATCCCGCCTACCGCGAGACCGTGGCGATCCATCACGATCGCGGCTCGCTCGAACTGGTCTTCCCCTCGCCGTACCTGATGAACGCGCCGACCACGCTGACCGTGGTGTCCGACGCGGAGAGCCGGGCACATTGGCGCGAAGTGACTGAGGCGTTCGAAGTACAGCTCGCGGCCTTTCATGCTTACGTGAACGATGGCAAGCCGCCCCTCACCGACGCGGGCGGCGGGCTCGAGGACATCGTCACGGCGCAGCGGATCGCGGCCCGCTACGCCCTGCAGCATGATCTGCCCATTGGAGGGGAGGCAGCGTGAGCAAGGAGATCGTCGTCGTACCGCACACGCACTGGGACCGGGAGTGGTACGAACCCTTCCAGCGCTTCCGGCTGCGCCTGGTCGCGCTGCTGGACGAGGTGCTCGACACGATGGAACGCGAGCCCGCCTACCACTTCACCCTCGACGGGCAGCTCGCCTGCGTGGACGACTACCTGGAGGTGCGCCCGGAGAACCGCGACCGCCTGGCCGCCCTGGTCGAGTCGGGGCGGCTGGCCGTGGGGCCGTGGCAGATCCTGCTCGACGAGTTCCTGTGCTCGGGCGAGAACATCATCCGCAACCTGGAGCTGGGCATGGCCAGGGCGGACAAGCTCGGCGGCGCCATGCCGGTCGGCTACCTGCCGGACATGTTCGGCCACACCGCCCAGATGCCGCAGATCCTGCGCAAGGCCGGGCTGCTGCACGCCTGCGTCTACCGCGGCGTCCCGTCCTCCGTCACCACCGACGCCTTCGCCTGGGTCGCCCCCGACGGCACCGCGCTGCGCACCCAATACCTTCCCGCGGGCGGCTACGGCAACGGCGCCCACCTGTTCTCCGACACCGAGGGGCTGAAGGAGCGGGCGGCGTCCTTCGTCACGACCATGCGCGAATGGCACGGTCCCGAGGGCTCGCTGCTAGCCATGTACGGCACCGACCACTCCGCCCCCGTACGCGGGCTGCCGGACATGGTCACCGCCATCGACGCCCGCATGGACACCCTGTCCGGCTACATCGGCGCGTACAGCGGTGACGTCGAGGGCCTGCCCGAGGTGCACGGCGAGCTGCGCTCCCACGCCAGGGCCAACATCCTGCCCGGCGTCATCTCCATCCGCGCCCACGTCAAGCAGGCCATGGGCCGGGCCGAGCGGATGGTCGAGCGCTACGCCGAGCCGCTGGCCGCCCTCTGGGGCGAGGAGTGGCCAGGCCGCTTCCTCGACATGGCGTGGTGGCGGCTGGTGGACGCCAGCGGCCACGACTCCGTGACCGGCTGCGGCGTCGACGAGACCGCCCAGCAGGTCGCCGCCCGCATCGCCGAGGCCGAGCACCTCGGCCAGGCCGTGCGCGACATGGTGACCGCCCGGCTCGCGCGCTCCGTCCCGTCCGACGCGGCGCTCGTCGTCAACCCGACGCCGGCCGCCCGGCAGGGCGTCGTCGTCGTGGACGTGGCGGGCACCGACCCGCTGATCGACCCGGCCGGCCGGCCCGTGCCCACGCAGCCGCTGGAGTACGCCGCCACGCTGCTGCTCGACGAGACCATGGACCCCGCCACGGCGCTGACCTTCGTCCACGGCACCGAGCTGTACGGACAGCAGATCACCCGCTGGTCGGTCAAGGACGGGACGCTCACGTTCACGGTGGCGCGGGAGACGTCCGAGCTCGTCGACATGGACGAACTGCGCCGCTCCATCGACGGCGTGACCCGCGTCCGCATCGAGGCCGAGCCCCGGCGCACGGTCGCGGCCCTGGTCGGGGTCCCCCCGCTCGGCCACACGAGCGTCCGCCCCGCTCCCCGCGACCAGGTCTACGGCCCGCCCAGCGACCCCGAGGGCCGCAGCCTGCGCGAGCACCACCCGGCCTGCTGGCTCAGCTCCGACTCCGCGCCTCTGCCGGTGCGCGGCGACGAGGAGGTGCTGGACAACGGCCTGCTCCGGGTCATGATCGCCCGCGACGGCACGCTGACCCTGGTCGGCGAGGACGGCACCACCGTCACCGGCGCCGGACGCATCGTCAACCGCGGCGACGTGGGCGACACCTACAACTACGCGCCCCCGCTGGCCGACCAGGAGGTGACGGAGGCGGAGCTGGTCGAGATCGAGTCGATCATCGCCGGGCCGCTGATCGCCGCGGTCAACGTCAAGCGCGTCTACAACTGGCCCGCCTCGGCGGAGAAGTCGCAGGAAAGCCCGGAGATCCCCGCCATCACGCGCAGCTCCAGGCTTGAGGAGATCGTCGTCAACACCCGCGTCGAACTGCGCGCCGGCGAGCCGTTCGTGCGCCTGCGGGTCGAGTTCGACAACCGCTGCGACGACCACCGCGTACGCCTGCACATCCCCCTGCCGGAGAAGGCGGCCGAGTCGCACGCCGAAGGGCAGTTCGCGGTCGTCACCCGTGGCCTCACCTCCGAGGGCGGCTGCGGCGAGGAGCCGCTGCCCACCTTCCCCGCCTCCTCCTGGGTGGCCGCGGGCGGCGTGGCCGCGCTGCTGGAGCACGTGACCGAGTACGAGGTGATCGATGGGGGCACAGAGCTGGCCCTGACGCTGCTCCGCTCGGTCGGCTACCTGTCCCGCAACCGCAACGTCCTGCGCCCCGAGCCGGCCGGGCCCCAGCTGCCGACCCCCGCCGCCCAGTCCCGCGGGCTGCGCACGGTGGAGCTGGCGCTGATGCCGTACGGACGCTCGTGGGAGGAGGTCGTGCCCGCGGCCGAGTCCTTCCGGCACGACCTGCTGGTGGTGCCCGGCCAGGGCGAGCCGTTCCTGCCGCTGCCCGAGATGGGGACCGGGGTCTCGGTGACGGGCCACGGTGTGGCGATGACCTCGCTGCGCGAGCGCGACGGCTGGCACGAGCTCCGCGTCGTCGCCCTCACCCCGAACCCCACCGAGGCCGTCATCTGCGGCGACCTGGTGGCCGCCCGGCACGCGGACCTGCGCGGCCGCCCCGGCGACCCGATCGAGATCACGGAAGGCGCGGTGCGCCTGCCTCTGGACGCCTGGGAGATCGTGACGATCCAGTTCCGCAAACTCTGAGTAATGAATCGAACGCACGTAGTAATGTAACCGCATGATTACTGCGCGTCGTTCTGTGACGCCACAACACGAGGGCATCAACAAGATCCTGACTCTGGATCTGGACCATACCCGGCAGTTACTCCTGGCTCTGTTCGATCTGCCGATCGCGAAGTCGGGCGCGGCACGCCTCGCCTCGCCCGACCTCTCGGAGGCCGACCCCGGCGTCTGTCGCGCCGACGGCGCCATCCTCTACGGGCAGAAGAAGAGAGACAAACTCGGCGTCATCGTCGAGACGCAGCGCGCGGAGGACGAGACCAAGCGCTATGCGTGGCTGGAATACATCGCGAACCTGCGGGCGCGAGAGAAGTGCCCGGCCTGTCTGGTCGTCATCTGCCCCAAGGGCAAGGTCGCGAAGTGGGCGGGCGGCGAGATCACCACCGGCCATCCAGGGCTCGTCCTGAAGCCCCTGGTCATCCACGAAGGCAACACGCCGGTGATCACGGATGTCCGCCAGGCGGCGGAGAACATCGGGCTGGCGGTCGTCTCGGTCGTCACGCAGAGCGAGCATCCGCGATTCGGTGAAATCACCGCTGCGGTACAAGCGGCGCTGGACACCATCGATCGAGAGACCGCCTATCGGTATGCTCGATACATCACCCTGTCACTGGAAGGTGACGCTCAGGAAGAATGGGGCCGAGGTATGAACACGAAGACCTATCCCTACCAGGGCGTATACGCCGAAAGCCTCAAGGCCGAGGGCAAGGCCGAGGGCAAGGTCGAAGGCAAGGCCGCGGGTAAGGCGGAGTTGGTGCTCAAGCTCCTCGACTCGCAGGGACAGGCGGTACCCGAGGATGTGCGCGAGCGCGTCATGGACTGTCGGGACGAGGCGACTCTGGACAACTGGTTCGAGCGGGCCCTCAAGGGCTCCTCGGTCGAGGAGCTCTTCCTTTGAGCGATACAAAGGTAGATCCCGAATTCAGTGCGATGGCCTATGCGTACCAAGGCGAATGGGCCGAATGCCTCCTCGCGCAGGGCAGGGCCGAGGGAATGCTCAAGGTCATAGCCGCGGATATGGCGTCGTCGGTGCTCAGGGTCCTGGGCGTGCGAGGGATCGCCGTGCCCGAAGAGGTGTACAAGCGCGTCCAGACGTGTCGCGATGTGGTGATCCTGAAGGGCTGGTTCAGGCGAGCCATGGATGCTAAATCGATGGAAGACGTTTTCGGTTAGCCGAGTCGGCTGACAGCACACCCGGATGGAGGGCGGAGAAGGGGCCGTCCTCCATCCGGACTCGCTTCTAGCGGGTGCCCCACGAATACGTCTGCTTGCGTAGTTTCAGGTACACGAACGACTCGGTGGCCCGTACCGCCGGGATGGCGCGGATCTTGCTGAGGATCTCCAGCAGGTGGCCGTCGCCCTCGCACACCACCTCGACGATCACGTCGAAGGACCCGGCGGTGAGCACCACGTAGTCGATCTCGTCGATGGCCGACAGCTCGTCCGCCACCGACTCCAGGTCGCCCTCGCAGTTGACGCCGATCATGGCCTGGCGGGGGAAGCCCAGGGTGAGCGGGTCGGTGACGGCCACGATCTGCATCACGCCGGCGTCCTGCAGTCGCTGGACGCGCTGGCGGACGGCGGCCTCCGACAGGCCCACCGCCTTTCCGATCGCCGCGTACGGCATCCGCCCGTCGTTCTGCAGTTGCTCGATGATCTGCTTGGACAGGTCGTCGAGCACGACGGTGCCGGTGCTGGCGCTGTTTCTGCGTACGCGCGGCGGCGTCGTCATCGAGAGGATTCCTCCTACTGGTCCGGCGTTACGCGGGCGTTCCCGCTGGGTTGCCGTCCTGGTGCGACATGTTGTCAGTTCTCGGTGGTCTGTCAAGCGAATTCGTAGCAATTTGATATCTTCGCCACGAAATCCCTTGTCCGGATGCTGTCGCTCTGTCAGAGTCGCGGCATCTCAGCCACCTCATCAGGAGGGCGCATGACACCCCGTCTGCAGAACTTCATCAACGGTGAGTTCGTGGACGCCAAGAGCGGCCGGTTCTCCGACATCATCGATCCGTGCACGGGGGAGGCCTACGTCCAGGCTCCTGTCTCCGGGCCCGAGGACATCGACAGCGCCTACGCCGCCGCGGCGGCCGCGTTCGTGGCGTGGGGCGGGACCACCCCGGGTGAGCGGGCCAACCTGCTGCTCAAGGTGGCCGACGCGATCGACGCGCGAGCCGATGAGATCAACGAGGCCGAGTGCCGTAACACCGGCAAGCCACGCGCTCGCATGGCCGAGGACGAGACTCCGATCGCCGCCGACCACTTCCGCTTCTTCGCGGGCGCGGCGCGTACGCTGGAGGGCCCCACGGCGGGCGAGTTCCTGGCCGAGCACACCAGCGTGATCAGGCACGAGCCGATCGGCGTCATCGGCCAGGTCACGCCGTGGAACTACCCGATGATGATGGCGGTCTGGAAGATCGCCCCCGCGCTGGCGGCGGGCAACACGATCGTGCTCAAGCCGTCCGACACCACGCCCGTCTCCACGCTGAAGCTGGCCGAGATCATCGGCGAGGTGCTGCCGGCGGGCGTGTTCAACGTCGTCACCGGCGACCGCGAGACCGGCGCCCTGGTCGTGAGCCACCCGACGGCCGCGATGGTGGCCATCACGGGCTCGGTCGGCGCGGGCATGTCGGTCGCCAAGAGCGCCGCCGACGACCTCAAGCGGGTGCACCTGGAGCTCGGCGGCAAGGCGCCGGTCGTGGTGTTCGAGGACGTCAAGGACCTGGGCCGGGCCGCCGCCGACATCGCCACCGCCGGCCTCTACAACGCCGGCCAGGACTGCACGGCCGCCTGCCGGGTGCTCGTGCAGGAGAGCGTGCACGACGAGTTCGTGGCCGCGCTCACCGAGGCCGCGGCCGGTACGGTCACCGGCGGCCTGGACGACGAGGACGCGCTCTACGGCCCGCTCAACAACGAGAGCCAGCTCGCCAAGGTGCAGGGCTTCATCGAGCGGGTCCCCGCGCACGCCAAGGTCCTCACCGGCGGTCACCGCGTGGGCGACAAGGGCTACTTCTTCGCCCCGACCATCGTCGACGGCCTGCGCCAGGAGGACGAGATGGTGCAGAACGAGGTCTTCGGCCCCGTGATCACCGTCCAGACGTTCACCGACGAGGCCGACGCGCTGGCCAAGGCCAACGACGTGAAGTACGGCCTGAGCGGCTCGGTGTGGACCTCCGACCACGGCCGCGCGATGCGCATGTCGAACCGGCTCGAATTCGGCGTGGTGTGGGTCAACACCCACATCCCGTTCGTCTCGGAGATGCCGCACGGCGGCTTCAAGCACTCCGGGTACGGCAAGGACCTGTCGGTGTTCGGCCTGCACGACTACACCCGGGTGAAGCACGTCATGCACTACATCGGCGAGTAAAAGGAAAAATCCTGGGATGACCGAGCTGAGTGCGATCGAGCTTGAAGACGTCGTCAAGGAGTACCACTCGCATGGCGAGGTCGTCCAGGCGGTCAAGGGCGTGAGCCTGGACATCCCCGAGGGGGAGTTCTTCTCCCTCCTCGGGCCGTCCGGTTGCGGCAAGACCACGACCATGCGGATGATCGCCGGTTTCGAGGCGCCGTCGAAGGGCCTGATCCGCCTGCTCGGCCAGGACGTCACGAACGTCCCGCCGAACAAGCGCGACGTCAACATGGTCTTCCAGTCCTACGCGCTCTTCCCGCACATGAGCGTCTGGGACAACGTCGCCTTCGGGCTCAAGCAGCGTAAGACGTCACAGGAGGAGGTCAAGCGGAGGGTCGGCGAGATGCTGGAGATCGTCGACCTGGCCGGCCGGGAGAAGCGCATGCCGCGTCAGATGTCCGGCGGCCAGCAGCAGCGCGTGGCCCTGGCCAGGGCGCTGGTCAACCGGCCGCGGGCGCTGCTGCTCGACGAGCCGCTCGGGGCGCTCGACCTCAAGCTGCGCCAGGCCATGCAGATCGAGCTCAAGCGCATCCAGCGCGAGGTCGGCATCACCTTCGTCTACGTCACGCACGACCAGAGCGAGGCGCTGACCATGAGCGACCGGATCGCCGTCATGAACGACGGCCTGGTCGAGCAGCTGGGCGGGCCGCACGAGATCTACGAGCGGCCCGCGACCGCCTTCGTGGCCGGCTTCATCGGCACCTCCAACCTGCTCACCGGCGCCGCGACCGCCGGTGAGCTGAAGATCGCGGGCGGCCGGGTGCTGGTGCCCGGTCACGACGGCGACGTGACGGTGACCGTACGGCCGGAGAAGATCACCATCGGCACCGAGGAGCCCGCGCGCGGATCGAGCGCCGTGCGCGGAACGGTGGCCGAAGTCGTCTATCTGGGCACCTACAACAGCTACGCCGTGCGTCTCGCCGACGGGGCCGAGATGACGGTTTTCCAGCAGAACGCGCATGACGCGACGGCGACGGCGGAGCGGGGCGACTCCGTGTGGCTGTCGTGGCAGGCGCAGCACTCGTACGTGATTGGAAGTTGACACCCCCTCATGAACCCCTTCATGCGTGGAATGACGCAGCCCCGCACCCGTCGTGACGTCTTCAGGCTGGCCGGCTTCTCCGCCGCCGGTCTCGCCCTGGCCGCCTGTGGCGTGCAGGGGGAGAAGGTGGCGCCGCCCAAGGCCGACGCCGTGGCGGACTACTGGTCCAAGCAGACCAAGAACGGCAAGGTCGTCTTCGCCAACTGGCCCGAGTACATGCCGGAGGACAAGGGACCGCTGGAGCGGTTCAAGAAGGACACCGGCATCTCCTACGAGTACAAAGAGGTCATCCAGGAGAACGCCGAGTTCTTCGGCAAGGCCGATCCCGTGCTGCGGGCCGGGCAGTCGCTGGGCTACGACATCGTGGTCATGACCAACGGCATCCAGCTCCAGCACATGATCGAGCTGGGCTACGTGGTGGCGCTCGATCAGTCGAAGCTGCCGAACTTCCAGGCCAACGCCGGGCAGAAGTACAAGGAGCGGGCCTACGACCCCGGGAACAAGTACACGGTTCCGTACACGTCGGGGGTGACCGGGATCGCGTACAACACCGAGTACGTCAAAGAGGACATCACCAGCATCGAGTCGCTGTTCGACGCCAAGTACAAGGGGCGGGTCGGGATGATGTCCGACGCGCAGGAGATCGGCAACTTCGGCATGATCGCGCTGGGCATCGATCCGGAGAAGTCGACCGAGGCCGACTGGAAGAAGGCCGGCGAGAAGCTCAAGGCGCAACGCGACGCCGGAATTGTCCGGAAATATTATGATCAGTCGTATATCGATGCGGTGTCCAAGGGCGACATCTGGCTGAGCATGGCCTGGTCGGGCGACGTCTTCCAGCGCCAGCTCGCCGGCGAACCGGTCAAGTTCATCGTCCCGGAAGAGGGCGGCACGATCTGGACCGACAACATGCTGATCCCCAAGGGCGCGGCCAACCCGGTGGACGCCCTCATGCTGATGGACTACCTCTACCAGCCGGCCGTGGCCGCCGAGCTCGACGAGTTCATCCAGTTCGTCACGCCCGTCCCGGCCGTGCAGGACCTGCTGCGGGAGAAGGCGAAGACGGCCAAGGGCGCGGACAAGAAGGCCCTGGAGGACATGGTGGACAGCCCGCTCATGTTCCCCACCGAGGCCGACTACGCCAAGCTGCGCTCCTACACCCAGCTCACCACCCAGCAGGAGCAGGTGTTCAACCCGATCTTCCAGTCCATCACCCAGGCCTAGCGCGATGCGGCGGCTCACCCCCTACCTGCTCGCGCTGCCGAGCTGGATGTGGCTGGCGATCTTCCTGGTCGTGCCCATGGCCGCGATGGCGTCGGTGTCGCTGCAGACCGGCAACGCCATCGACGGCTTCGCCATGACCTTCAGCTTCTCCAACTACGCCGACGCGATCGGCACCTACAGCCCCCAGCTGCTGCGCTCGCTGCTCTACGGCGGGCTGGCCACGGCGGCCATGCTGGTCATCGGGTATCCGGTGGCGTACTGGATCGCGTTCAAGGCGGGTCACCGCAAGTCCGTCTACCTCTTCCTGCTCCTGCTGCCGTTCTTCGTCTCGTTCGTACTGCGCACGATCTCGTGGAACTTCCTGCTGTCGGACAACGGCATCCTGTTCGGCACGCTGAAGGACTGGGGGCTGCTGCCGGCCGACTTCCACGTGCTGGCCACCACGTTCGCCGTGGTCGGCGGGCTGACGTACAACTTCCTGCCGTTCATGATCCTGCCGATCTACGTGGCGCTCGAACGGGTGGACCCGCGGGTCGTGGAGGCGGCGCAGGACCTGTACGCGACCCGGGCGGCGGCCTTCCGCCGGGTGGTGCTGCCGCTGTCGCTGCCGGGCGTGTTCGCCGGGGTACTGATGACGTTCGTGCCCGCGACGGCCGACCCGATCAACGCGGCCATCCTCGGCGGCACCTCCAACACGATGATCGGCAACATCATCCAGACCGAGTACCTGACCAACCTCGACTACCCGACCGCCTCGGCGCTGTCGTTCACGCTCATGGCGGTGCTGCTGGTCGGCATCTTCGTCTATGCGCGGGCGCTCGGCACCGAGAACGTCCTTGAGGCGGCGGCCCGATGAGGGGCGCGAGGTTCGGCGACCGCCTGCTGCACCTCTACACGTGGATGGTCATCCTCTGGCTGTCGTCGCCGATCGCCGTGATGATCCTGTTCGGGTTCAACGACAAGCGGAGCAAGTCCAACACCACCTGGCAGGGCTTCACCCTGCGCTGGTACGGCGAGCTGTTCGACATCCCCGACCTGACCGTGGCGCTGCGCAACACCCTGGTCATCGCCCTGGTCAGCACGGTCATCACGGTCGTGATCGGCACCATGCTGGGCCTGGCGCTCGGCCGGCACCGCTTCCGCGGCAAGGGCGTGACGAACTTCCTCGTCTTCGCCGCCATCTCCACGCCCGAGCTGGTCATGGGCGCCTCGCTGCTGTCGCTGTTCGTCTCCGGCAACGTGCCGCGCGACGGCAACACGATCATCGTCTCCCACGTGCTGTTCTCGCTGTCGTTCGTGGTCGTCACCGTGCGGGCCAGGGTCGTCACGCTGGACCCGTCGCTGGAGGAGGCGGCCAGGGACCTGGGAGCGACGGCCTGGGGCACGTTCCGGCAGGTGACGCTGCCGGCGATCATGCCGGGCGTGCTGGCGGGCGCGATGTTGTCGTTCGCGCTGTCCGTGGACGACTACGTGGTGACCAGCTTCGTCAACGGCTCGACCGTGACGTTCCCGCTGTGGATCGTCGGCGCGGTCAAGACCGGCATCCCGGCGCAGGTCAACGTCATGGGTACGCTGATCTTCGGCATCGGTGTGCTGATCGCGATCGCCAACGCGGTCGCCGCCCGCCGCCGCACCTGACAACGAGGGAAGTGGGATTTCGTGGATCCGCTGAAGGCGCTGGCTGACGCGGAGCGCAAGCCGTACTGGCTGGACAGCCCGGCCAGACCCGAGCCCAGGCCGCGGCTCATCGGCGGCACCACCGCCGACCTGGTCGTGGTCGGCGGCGGCTTCTCCGGGCTGTGGACCGCCCTGATGGCCAAGGAACGCGACCCCTCGCTCGACGTCGTCCTGCTCGAAGGCCGCAGGATCGGCTGGGCCGCCACCGGCCGCAACGGCGGGTTCTGCATGGCGACGCTCACCCACGGCCTGGCCAACGGGCTGGAGCGGTGGCCGGAGGAGATCGACCGGCTCGAACGCATGGGCGTGGAGAACCTCGACGAGATCGAGCGCACGCTTGAGCGCTACGGCGTGGACTGCTCGTTCGAGCGCACCGGCGAGTTGCACGTGGCCACCGAGCCGTGGCAGGTCGAGAGCCTGAACGAGCACCTCGACCTGATCTCCGAGCTGGGGCTCGACTACGTGCCCATGGACCGCGAGCAGGTGCGGGCCGAGGTGAACTCGCCCACCTACCTGGCCGGGCTCTGGGAGCGCAGCGGCTGCGCCATGCTCGACCCGGCCCGGCTGGCCTGGGGCCTGCGCGCGGCGTGCCTGCGCCTCGGCGTACGCGTCCACGAGCGCACCCCCGTCCGCTCGATGCGCGACGACGGCGCCACGATCAGCCTGCGCACGCCGTACGGGGTGGTGACCGCCCGCCAGGTGGCGCTGGGCACCGGCGTGTTCCCGCCGCTGCTGCGCCGGCTGCGCCACTTCGTCGTGCCGGTGTACGACTACGCGCTGATGACCGAGCCGCTGACCGCCGCCCAGCTCGCCTCGGTGGGCTGGCACAACCGGCAGGGCGTCGGCGACTCGGGCAACCGGTTCCACTACTACCGGCTGAGCGACGACAACCGCATCCTGTGGGGCGGCTACGACGCCGTCTACTACAACGGCGGCCTGGTCAAGGCCGAGTACGAGCAGCGCGACGAGACGTTCGTCAAGCTCGCCGGCCACTTCTACGACACCTTCCCGCAGCTCGCCGACATGCGCTTCACCCACAGGTGGGGCGGCGTGATCGACACCTGCAGCCGGTTCAGCGCCTTCTACGGGCAGGCGCACGGCGGCCGGCTCGTCTACGCCGCCGGCTACACGGGCATGGGCGTGGGGGCCACCCGGTTCGGCGCGAACGTCATGCTCGACCTGCTGTCGGGCGAGCCCACGGAGCGGACGGAGCTGCGGATGGTGCGGGAGAAGCCGATCCCGTTCCCGCCCGAGCCGGTGCGCTCGGGGGTCATCCAGTTCACCCGCTGGTCGATCGCCCAGGCCGACCAGCACGAGGGCAGGCGCAACCTGTGGCTGCGCGCGCTCGACCGCATGGGCCTCGGGTTCGACTCGTAGCACACTTGTGCGCATGAGAGTTGAGTTCAACGCCGACGGCCTCACACTGGCCGGGGACCTGCGGGTGCCCGGCGGGCAGGGGCCGTGGCCGGGGCTGGTGTTCACGGGGCCGTTCACCGGGGTGCGCGACCAGGTGACCGGGCTTTACGCGGCCAGGCTCGCCGAGCGCGGCTACGCCACGCTGTCCTTCGACCACCGCAACTGGGGCGAGTCGGACGGGCAGCCGCGCCGTCACGAGGACCCCCAGGGCAAGCTGCACGACCTGCGGGCGGCGGTGTCGTTCCTGCGCTCGCGGCCCGAGGTGGACGCCGGGCGGATCGGGGTGGTCGGCATCTGTCTGGGCGGCGGCTACGCGCTCAAGTTCGCCGCCTTCGATCCTCGCGTACGGGTCTTCGCCGGGATCGCCGGGGCGTACAACAACCCGTACGCGATGCGGTCCGGCATGGACTACCAGGTGGCGCTGGCGTCCCTGACCGAGGTGCTTGAGCGGCAGGATCACGGCGGACCGGTCGAGTACGTGCCCGCCGTGGCCGAGCAGGGGGAGGCCGCGATGCCGGGCGACGAGCCGTACGCGTACTACGGCAGCGAGCGCGGCGCCTCGCCGCTCTGGGCGAACGAGGTGACCAGGGCCAGCGTGCTGGATTTGCTCACGATGGACAACATGATGGGCGGTGACTTCCTGTCGCCGAAGCCGGCGCTGATCGTGCACGGGGTGGTGGACCGGTTCTGTTCGCCGGAGGGGGCCGAGGAGGTGTTCAAGCGGCTCGACCAGCCGAAGCGGATCGTCTGGGTGGACGCCCAGCGGCACATCGACCTCTACGACCGCGAGCCGTATGTCGGGCAGGCTGTCGACGCGACCGCGAGCTTCCTGGACGAGCACCTCTGAGCCTGCGGTCGGCAAGGCCGGGCTGAACATCTGACCAGGAAAGCGCCTGGTCGGATAGGGCCGGCCGCCTGGCCGGGCATCATCCGGGTGACCCCCGTCGAGATCACGGGGGTTCGCGCGTGCGTAGGAAGTGGCTGTGGCTCGGGCCAGGCCCGGTGATTGGGCTGCTGGTGGCTTCCGCGCTGGTGACGGCGGGGTGTGGGCAGGAGCGGGCGCCGGTGGTGCCCGTCGCGGTGCGGGCGCCGGTCAAGGTCGCCCGATGTCTGCTGAAGTTTCGTGATGAACGGGCCGGGGTGGTGGCGCGCGCCCGGCTCGAACGCGACATCGCCCGATACATGAGCAGCCGCCCGGGGCGGATCGTCTACGGCGCCCTCGACCTGGTGAGCGGGGTCAGAGTGGGCCAGGGCGAGCACGAGCACGACCTGATCACCGCCAGCGGCGCCAAGGTCGACATCCTCGCGGCCCTGCTGTCGCGCAAGGCCGGCCGGCTCGGTGAGGGGGAGCGCGACCTGGCCACCCGCATGATCACGGAGAGCGACAACAGCGCCGCCGACGCGCTCTGGTCGCGGGTGGGCGCGGGCGGCGGGATGAGCGAGTTCTACCGCAGGATCGGGCTCAGGGAGACCACGCCGGGGCCGAGCAAGTTCTGGGGCGGCACCACCACCAGCCCCGCCGACCGCATCCGCCTGCTGAAGGTGCTGATCAAGGGAGGCAGGGGGCTGACGGCCGCCGACAGGCGGACGGTGCTCGGGCTGATGGAACGGGTGCAGCGGGACCAGGCGTGGGGGGTCAGCGCCGCCGCCAGGGCGGGGGACCGGGTGGCGCTGAAGAACGGGTGGACGCCGCGGCCGTTCATCCACAACACGTGGGCCGTGACGAGTTACGGGCGGGTGGCGGGGCCGGGGCGGGACCTGCTGCTGTCGGTGCAGACGGATCGGCAGCCGGGGGAGGGGACGGGGATCCAGACCATCGAGGGCATCGCCCGCCGCATCGGCGCCCGCCTCGACGACCTCTCCCCGACGATCACCCGCCCCTGCCCGACCAACCCCACCGCCTGACCTCACCGTCCGCCGCGGCCCCTGCCCGCCGCCTGGGCCTGCCGGTTGATCCCGACTTGGTGGGGCTCATCGGTGCCCGCCGGCCAGCACCTCCTCGGGGATCACCTTCGGCACGCCGCGCAGCCCGGCCAGCGCCAGCACCGCCACCACGGCCAGCAGCGCCGCCGTCACGTACGACGTCAGGTGCATGCCCTCGATGAAGGCCGCCTGAGCCGCCCGGACGAGCTGTTCGCCCTGCTCGGCCGGCAGTGCGGCGGCGGCACCCACCGCGCCGGCGATGGACTCGGCGGCGGCCTCGCCGCCCGGCGCCCCGGCCGGCAGGTCGAGGCCGGCCCGGTAGGCGCTGGTCAGCACCGTGCCCAGGATCGCGATGCCGAGGGCCCCGCCCAGCTCGAACGCCGTCTCCGACACCGCGGCCGCCGCTCCCGCGCGCTGCCTCGGCGCGGTGGCCAGGACGTTGTCGTTGTTGACGGTGAAGGCGAACCCGACCCCCATGCCCCCGATGATCCAGATCGGCAGCAGCGTGAGGTAGTTCAGCTCGGTGCCCAGCGTCGTGTAGTAGAGGAACGAGCCCGCGTTCATGGCCAGCCCCAGCGCCACCACGCCGTTCCTGCCGAGCGGCTGGATGAGCTTGGCGGCCAGGATGCCGCCCGCCGCGCCGCTCAGGCCGCCGGGCAGCTGCGCCAGCCCCGCCAGCAGCGGCGACCAGCCGAGCACGAGCTGCAGGTACCAGGCGAACATCAGCATCATGGCCGACATGGCGAAGATCGCCAGCAGGTTCGTCAGGATCGAGACGCTGAACGCCCTGCGCGCGAACAGCCGTACGTCGATCAGCGGCTCGGCCAGCCGCGTCTGCCGCCAGACGAACAGCGCCAGCAGCCCGATCCCGGCCGCGCCCGCGCCGAGCACGTCGGCGTGCTCCAGCCCCTTGTGCGCGGCCTCCTTGATCGCGTAGACGGTGCTCACCACGCCGGTGAACGACAGGGCCACGCTGGCCAGGTCGATCCGGCCCGCGTCCGGGTTGCGCGACTCGGGCAGCACCACGATGCCGCCGACCAGGACCAGCGCCATGATGGGCACGTTGATCAGGAAGACCGAGCCCCACCAGAAGTGGTCGAGCAGCAGTCCGCCCACGACCGGTCCGACGGCGAAGCCGGCGGCGCTCATCCCGCTCCAGATGCCGACCGCCGCCGTCCGCTCGCCGGGATCGGTGAACACGTTGCGCACGATCGACAGGGTCGAGGGCATGATCGTGGCTCCGGCCACACCCAGCAGTGCCCTGGCGGCGATCAGCAGCTCGGGGGTGGGCGCGTACGCGGTGACGGCGGAGGCGGCCCCGAACGCGGCCGTGCCGATGAGCAGCAGGCGCTTGCGGCCGATGCGGTCGCCGAGATTGCCCATGGTGACGAGCAGGCCGGCCAGCGCGAAGCCGTACATGTCGCCGATCCACAGCAGTTGCGTGGAGCTCGCGCCGAGATCCGTCACCAGGCGGGGCAGCGCCAGGTGCAGGACCGTGAGGTCGAGCGAGAGCAGCAGCGTGGCCAGGCAGGCGATCGCCAGGCTGGCCCCTTTGTTCTTCATGCCGCCCACTGTCGGGGCGGCGGCTGACGGCGGGCCTACCGCTCGCTGACCGCCCGGCTGATCGCCGCCAGCCCGGCGGCGATGCGCTCGCGGGTGTCCTCGGTGCTGAACCAGCCGTCCGGGCACACCTCGCGCGCCTGGAGCAGCAGCGTACGGGCCCGATCGAGGTCGCCGCGCGCCAGCGCCACCTCGCCCTGGCCCAGCCAGGCCCAGGCCAGGGTCTCCATGGAGCCGTTCCTGCGCGACAGCTCGGCCGCCCGTACGTAGTCGTCCCACGCCCTGCCGGGGTCGTCCAGGTGGACCAGCGCGTCGGCCCGCCGGCACAGGCTCTCGGCGATCTCCGTGTTCGCGTCCAGTTCGAGCGCCGTGCTGAGCGCCTCGTCGGCCAGCGCGTACGCGGCGCGGTAGTCGCCCTGCGCCTGGCGCAGCGCACCGAGCCCGGACACCACCAGCACCGTGCCCCAACGCTCCCCGAGCGCCTTGAACGCATCCAGGCTCCGCTCGAACCTGGCCAGCGACTCGTCCGTACGGCCGAGCACCTGAAGAACGAACGCCTGGCCGCTGAAGGACAGTGCCTCCTGCCAGGGCGGCAGCGGCTCGGTCCTGCCCTCCTCCAGCAGACGGTAGATCGTCTCGAAATCCTCGGGCGGGCCGGTGAACATCGACAGCAGCATCATCAGGAACTCCACCCGCATCGGCAGGTGGGTGATCGGCAGCAGGCGGCGCGCCTCGTCCAGGCGCGCCCGCAGCGTCTCGTTCCTGGCTCCCGACCAGGCGGTGATGAGCACGCACATGACGTACTCCTCCTCGCGGCCGGGAAAGCGTGTCTCGCCCAGCGCGGCCAGCAGCCCCAAGGCCAGGTCCGCGCTGGTGCGGCGGTGGCCGCGCATCCACCAGTAGCAGGCGCCGTGCGCCATGAGCCGCAGTGCCAGCTCCAGCCGCCCGGTCTCGGTGCTCCAGCGCACGGCCGCGTCGAGGTCGGCGCTCTCCTCGTCGAGGCGGGCCAGCCACTCCATCTGCTCCGACGTGCGCAGCCGGGGGTCGGCCTCCATCATCAGGTCCAGGTAGTAGCCGGCGTGCGCGTCGCGGATCGCCTCCTGCTCGCCCGACTCCGCCAGCCGTTCGGCGCAGAACGCCCTGATCGTCTCCAGCATCCGGAACCGGCCGTCCGCGAACTCCACCAGCGACTTCTCCGCCAGCGAGAACAGCACCTCCTCCGGCAGCCCGCACACCCGCTCCGCCGCCTCCGGCCGCGCGCCGCCCACGAACACGCTCAGCCGCCTGGCCATCCGCTGCTCGTCCTCGTCCAGCAGGTCCCAGCTCCACGCGACGACCGCGCGCAGGGTCTGGTGGCGGGGCAGTGCCGTACGGCTGCCGCGGGTCAGCAGCCGGAACCGGTCGTCGAGCCGGGCCGCGATGTCGGAGACCGACAGCGTACGGAGGCGGGCCGCGGCCAGCTCGATGGCCAGCGGCAGCCCGTCGAGCGCCCGGCAGATGTGCGCCACCTGCGCGGCGTTGCCCGCGTCCACGGCGAAGCCCGGCCGCACGGCCGCCGCCCGGTCGGCGAACAACCGCACGGCCGCGTAGTCCAGCGGGTTGCCCGTCTCCGGCGGCGGCAGGCCGAGCGGCGAGACGGGCAGGATCGATTCGCCCGTGATGCCCAGAGCCTCCCGCCCGGTCGCCAGCACGCGCAGGCCGGGGCAGGCGGCCAGCAGCTGATCGGCCAGCTCGGCCGTGGCCGCCACGAGGTGTTCGCAGTTGTCGAGGACGATCAGCAGCTCGCGATCGGCCAGCGCGGCGAGCAGCCTGGACAGGGGGTCCACGGCGGGCCGGTCGGGGTGGTGCAGCAGCGCGTCGCGGATGTCGAGGGCGGCCAGCACGGCGCTCGCCACGCCGTCGGCCCCAGAGGCGGCCCCAGAGGCGGCCCCAGAGGCGGCCCCAGAGGCGGGCGCAGAGGCGGGCGCAGAGGCGGGCGCAGAGGCGGGCGCAGAGGCGGGCGCAGAGGCGGGCGCAGAGGCGGGCGCAGAGGCGGGCGCAGAGGCGGGCGCAGAGACGGGCGCGAGCGGCACGAAGCACACGTCGCCGCTCTCCTGGGCGGCGGCCTCGATCGCCAGCCGCGTCTTGCCCGCACCGCCGGGGCCGATCAGCGTGACCAGGCGTCCCGCTCGCAGCCTGGCGCTCACCTGGCCGAGCTCCTCGGACCGGCCGACGAAGCTGGTGAGCTGTGCCCGCAGCCCCTGCCTGCCCCGCGCCCGCCCCGCCGACGGCTCCACCCGCGACGCCGTCGTCTTGCTCAGCGCCGGGTCGGCGCGCAGGACGGCCAGGTGGGCGGCGGCGAGTTCGGCGCCCGGCTCGACGCCCAGCTCCTCGTCCAGCAGCTTCCTGGCGTCCGTGTAGACGGCCAGCGCCTCCGCCTGGCGGCCGCTGCCGTACAGGGCGCGCATGAGCTGGGCGCGCAGCCGCTCGCGCAGCGGGTGGGCGGCGGCCAGCTGGCTCAGCTCGGCCACCAGCTCGCGGTGCCGGCCCAGGTCGAGGTCCGCCTGCACCCGGTCCTCGGTGGCGGTCAGGCGCAGCTCCTCCAGGGCCGCGGCGGCGGCACCTGCGTGCGGGGCGTCGGCGAGCGGCGCGCCCCGCCACAGCTCCAGGGCCTCGCGCAGCAGCGCCGCCGCCCGCTCCGCGTCCCCGCCGGCCAGCGCCTGCCTGCCGGCGGACGCCAGCAGCTCGAACCTGCGCGCGTCCACCTCCTGCGGATCGGTCACCAGCCGGTAACCGGCGGGGTGGAACTCCACCAGGTCCTTGCCCAGCGACCGGCGCAGCCGGGACACCTGCGACTGCAGCGCGTTCGCCACGCCCTCAGGGGGCCTGGGGCCGTACAGGCCCGCCACGAGCTGCTCCGCGCCGACGATGCGGCCGGCGTGCAGGGCCAGCAGCGCCAGCAGGGCGCGGACGCGGGGACCGCCGAGCGCGACCGGCTCGCCGTCCTCGTCCAGCACGGTTGTGGGCCCGAGGATCTGGAAGCGCATCTCTCGATTATCGCGGCAACAGCTCCGCGATCTCCGCATATGTCGGCATGTGCGGGGCCGGCTCGCCGCGTACGTCCAGCACAGCCGCGAGCCCCGCCCGCAGCGCGGCGCGATAGAGCAGCGACCCGGTGCTCACCCTGGCCACGCCGGCCTCCGCGAGCCGGGCCAGGCCGGGACCGTCCGGCTGGTAGAGCACGTTCAACGGCAGCGGCGTGCTCGCCGCGATCTCGGCGATCTCCTTGAGGTCGCTCAGCCCCGGCACGAAGATCCCGTCGGCGTGCCCATAGGCGCGGACGCGCTCCAGCGTGTCACCGGTACGCAGCCAGCACGTGTCCGTACGGGCGTTGACGAACACGCCGTGCCCCTTGGCCGCCTCGATGATGCTCTGGTGCAGCTCGACGGGCCGCAGCGTGCCGTCGGGACGGCCGTCCTCCAGGTTGACGCCCGCGACCCCGAGCGCCGCCAGGGATGCGACCAGGCCGGCGACCTCCGCCGGATCGTCGCTGAACCCGCCCTCGATGTCCACGGTGACCAGGACCCCCAGGCCGCTGATCGCCTCGGTCAGCTCGATCGTCTCGGCCTTGGTACGTCCGGCCGCGTCCGGTTTGCCGTGCACGGCGGCCACGCCGAGACTGGTCGTGCCGATCGCCGGGAACCCCTGCGCGGCCAGGTAGGCGGCGGAGCCGTAGTCCCAGGCGTTGGGCAGCAGCAGCGGGTCGCCGGGGCGGTGCAGGTCGTGGAAGTTCATGAGAGCACTCCTTCCAGGACGCCCGCCGCCAGGGCGAGCGCGTGCGCGGGCGCGGGGCAGGGGCGCACGCCGTGGCCGAAGGTCAGGTGGTCGTCCGGAGCCTCGCGGTTGGCGGCCACCAGGTCGATCGTCACCTCGTCGCCGGTGAGCGTGTCCAGCCTGCGAGTGACCGTGAGCGGTGGGTGCCAGGCCAGCGTCTCCCGTAGCAGCGCGTCGACGTCGTCGCCGGGCCGGGCCCGCTCCAGGGCGTTCGCGGTGAGGCCCTCCGTAGCGGCGTACCCCTGCAGCAGCAGCGTGATCGCGGGGAGGCCGGCCTGCTTCAGCAGTTCGGCGACGGCGGCGTCGGCCTGGGGGCTCTCCTCGCCCGACAGGTATCCGGCCGCGGCGGCCGGCACGGCGCTGGTGTCGGCGACCCCGAGCGCGCTTCCGAGCACCTGCGTGGGCACGCCGCGCCAGTCTCCGCGCCGCTGCTCGGTCATGGATCTGGCCCGCTCGCGCAGTTCGGCCGGGTCCAGCCCGTCCAGCAGGTCGGTCAGGGCGCGGCGGCGTTCGGCGTGCGCCTCGCCGGTGCTGAACCGCGACACGTGGGCGCGCAGCCAGGCCAGCGTCCCCTCCTCGCCGTTCTGGCGTACGGGAGGCGGCACGTACCTGATGTCGGCGAGCACCGCCTCGGCTTCGGCATGACGGGTGATGAGCGTGGCCTCGATGTGCATGGCCTCACGCTATGACCTGGTCCTTTCGACGGCGGTCGAAGTATGCCGAGCGGTGACGTCCGCGGGACGCGGGCCGTCCCGTCATCGGCGGCGTGCCGCTCGCAGGAGGGGTGAGTTTGCCGGCGGCGTGCGCTGTCAGGCGGCGAGCCGTTCCTGGCCCTCCGGCCGCTCCGGGTTCTCCGGCCGGTCCTGCTCGGCCGCCGTGGTCGCCGTGGGCGCGACCGCGTTCCGCGCGGCGCCCCTGCCGCCGCCGATCGCCAGCGCCATGGCCATGAGCAGCGCCATCTCGGCCAGCACCATGCCGCGCTCCAGCAGCCCGTAGTAGGCGCCGCCGTTGATCAGCGCCGAGGTGATCGTGGCGGGGTGGGCCGCCAGGTAGATCGCCAGCGTCACCCCGGAGGCCACGCTCATGGCCCGCACCGCGTTCCACCTCGGGGCGGCCGACCGGCCACGGGCCAGGACCCAGCCGGCGACCGGCAGCGAGGTGAACACGATCGCCGACGACCAGCGGTGGATCTCGCCGGACAGCGAGCCCACCTGCGAGGTGCCGGGGTCGGTGGGGAATATGCCGCTCATCATCAGACCGAAGGCCCCGGCCAGCAGCAGCACGCGGGTGGCCGCGGTGCGTGCGGGGTCCACGATCGCCAGCCCGTACGCCAGGCTCAGGCACGCTCCCGCGAGTGCCAGCATCCCGATCAGTACGGGCGCCAGCCCGCCGGAGAGCAGCGCGTAGTCACTGAGCAGCGTCTGGTCGGGCAGCGCCACGTGCGCGTACGCCAGCGCGCCCGCCGACACCGTCGTGCCGATCAGCGTCCCCCAGACGCTGCGTGCGATCGTCATCGCGTCACCTCATCGTAGATCCGCTCGAACCGGGCGAGCGAGGACTGGTCGTCGTGGGCCAGGGCCAGTTCCCTGCTGGCCTTGCCGAGCCGGGCGCGCAGGCCGTCGTCGGCGAGGACGGCGGTCAGGTGCCTGGCCAGCCCGACCACGTCGCCGGGCTGGAACAGATAGCCGTTCTCCTCCACCAGGTGCGGCAGCGCCATCGCGTCGGCGGCGACCACGGGCAGCCCCGAGGCCATGGCCTCCAGCGTGGCGATGCTCTGCAACTCGGCGACGCCCGGCATGGCGAACACGTCGGCGGCGGAGAACGCCTGCGGCATGTTCTCGTCGGGGACGAAGCCGAGGAAGAAGACCCGGTCGCTCACTCCGATGCGCCGGGCCAGCCGCTCCAGCACGTCGCGCTGGTTGCCCTTGCCGACCAGCGCCACCTGCGCGTCGGTCTCGTTGAGCACCAGTGGCAGCGCGCGGACCAGCTCGTCCAGCCGCTTCTCCTCGTCAAGCCGGCCGACGAACAGCACCGTGGGCCGGTCGGGCAGGTCGAACATCCTGCGCGCCCACGACTTCGGCTCGGCGCGCGGGTGGAACCTGGTCAGGTCGATCCCGCAGGACACCGGCTCGACCTCGCCCCCGAAGCCCTGGTCGGACAGGAGTTTCGCGGCCAGCGGGGTGGGCGTGGTGATGTGGTCGGCCCGGCTGAAGATTCGGCTGAAGTCGCGCCACGCCAGCCGGCCCGCCTTGATCCTGAGCCGTTCGGGGATGTGGGCGAACTGGAAGAGGTTGTCGGGCATGAAGTGGTTCGTCGCCACGATCGGCACGCCGGCCCGGCGGGCGGCGGCGATGGCGGCCCGGCCGACCACGAAGTGGCCCTGGGTGTGCAGCACGTCCGGCTTGATGTCGGCGACCAGCCGGTCGAGCCGGGTCGGCACGGTGACGCGCATGGTCGGGTGGACCAGTAGCGGCGCCGAGCGCAGCCGGTGCACCACGACGCCGTCCACGACGTCGGCGCTGGCCGGGCCGGCCTCCGACTGGCAGACCACGTGCACGTCGTTGCCGCGCGCGGCCAGGCCCGTGGCCAGGCGATGGGTGAAGTAGGCGGCGCCGTTCACGTCCGGGGGATAGGTGTCGGTGGAGATCAGGATCCGGCGGGGGCGCTCGGGAGCAGGGGAGAGCGCGGCGACGTCGGAAACGGTGTGAAGGGGCATGGCCATGGTCGTTTACTCCGGTCTTGCGGTCGTGGCTTGGGGACAGCCGAGAGGGATGTTGATCAGGGGGTCGGGACGAGTGGTTCGCGGTCTCGGTGGGTCTCCAGCGGGCTGGTCCTGGCCAGGGCCACGGTGCCCGCGGCGGTCAGGAGGGCGGCCACGACCGGCAGGATCCCGGTCGGCAGCGGCTCGCCCAGCAGCAGCGCGCCGAACGCCACCGCGGTCAGGGGGTCGGTGATCTGCAGTGAGGCGAAGGAGACGCCGAAGTGCCCGACGGCGTAGGCCCGCTGGAGCATGACCAGCGCCAGCAGGGCGGGCACCGGCAGCGCCAGCAGGTACCACCAGTTCCAGCCGCCGTCCACCAGCACGCGCACGAGGGTGGCGGTGGCGCCGTACAGGACGCCGGAGCTGGTGGCCAGCAGCGCAGCCCGGCCCGCCGGCGAGGCGGCCTTCGAGCCGGCCCACAGCAGCACCGCCGCGATGCCGGCCACGGCGAGCAGCGTGAGCACGCCGTCCGGGCTGAGTCGGGTGGGGCCTTCCGACTCCGGCACCAGCAGCACCAGGCCGATCAGCCCGATCGCCACCACACCGGCCGCGGCCAGTTCGTTGCGGGCCGGCCTGCGGCCGTGCAGCGCGGCGGCCAGGGGCAGGGCGAACAGCAGGCTGGCCACGCCCATGGGCTGGACGACGGTCAGCGGGCCCAGCCCGAGCGCGACGATGTGCAGGCCGCCACCCGCCAGGATGGACGCGCCGCCCAGCAGCCAGCGTGGCCTCCTGAGCAGGGCGAGCAGTCCGGGCTCGGCGGTGCCGGCCGCCTCGAACTGCTGCAGCGCGGCCCCGAGCGCGAAGAACAGCGAACCGACCAGGGCTATTACCGCGGCCAGCACAGTCATGCGCACTCCTTTCAGACGGATGGTTGCCAGGCAGGGTCAAACGGACGTGTCCGCAGGAAGGCGTTCCGGGGAAACCTGGATGGCGGCACGTCGTTTCCGCGTCCAGCGCACGATCTCCACCACGGCGGTGATGGACAGCGCGATCCCGAGGCCGAGCAGCAGCCCCTTGATCGGGTCGTTCTCGAACGCCATCCCGCCGAAGAAGCCGATCAGCCCGGAGTACACCGCCCACGAGCTCGCCGCGATCGCGTCGAAGAAGGTGAACGAGCGCAGCGGATGCCGTACCGCGCCCATGGTGAGCGTGGTCGCGGTACGTCCGCCGGGGATGTACCTGGCCACGACCAGGACGAGCCCGCCCCGCTCCGCCAGTGCGCCGCGCGCCCAGATGAACGCCTTCTTGTCCCGCAGCCGGCTGGCCGACCTGTTGCCGATCAGGTACGAGACATGGTCACCGGCGAACGCGCCGAGCCCCGCGACCACGATGACCAGGGCCAGGTTGGTCTCGCCCGTGGCGGCGAACACCCCGGCCGTGATCACCGAGGTCTCGGCGGGCACGATGGGGAAGAACCCGTCGAGCAGCGCCAGGGCGAACAGCGCGACGTACAACCACGGTGACGACATCACCTGCTCGACCAGGTCGAGGATGGCGTGCGACATGAGCGTGTACTCCGATCGTTTAGGGCACCCACACAGCGTCTCGGTGCGGGCGGTTCGGGAACATCGGGGATGCCCCCGGTCGAACGCGGCCCTTTCCCTTACTGAGGTCAGGGCCGGTACCCCATGAAGGTAGAAACTCCGCAGGTCACGGCACATCGGACGATCGGCACGCGCCACCCCCTACTTTCGTCAGGGGCGGGCCCGCGACCTCCGGATGACACCACCGATCAAACCCGTTTCCGCAGGCGGAAACAGGAGTGGAGGTAGGCGGTTTCCGGGTGGGGTTATCCCTACCTCGGCGGTGGTCCGCACCCCACCCTGACTTTCGTCAGGGGTGGCACCCGACTTCCGGCGGCTCCGCCTGGCCGGGCGCGCGGATAACGTCGGTCGCGTGAAGCGTCCGTACGTCCTCCGCCGCGAGAGCCGTCGGCAGGTGATCTATGACCTGCTGCTCTTCGTCCTGCTGAGCGTCCTCGTGATCGCGATGGGGCCCGATCCCGTCTACCGCGACGCGGCGGCGTTCCTCAGGGTGACCGTGCCCCGGCTGGGGCTGGCGGCGCTGGCCGTCTACGTCGGCCGGCGCTATCCGCTGGCCGCGCTGGTGCTGCTGCTGCCAATGGGACCGTGGCGGTTCACCGAGGGGTTCGCGACGGTCGATCTGAGCTGGCTGCTGCCCCGGCGCGACGTGAAGATCTTCCCGGTGCTGCCGTCGTCCATGGTCGTCGTCTGGTACGCGTACCTGACCGGGCGGCGCCTGGCCCGGGTGCGGTCCGCCCTGGTGGCGTTCTGCGTCATCTCCCTGGTCGGGGTGGCCGTCGTGCTGAGCCAGGGCGGCGACCTGGCGCTGTGGGTGTCCATGGTCACCGGGCTGGCCGGCACCTACCTCGTCCCCTACCTGCTGGGCCTGCTCCGCCGCAGGCTGCTGGACCAGCGGCGGCAGGCCACACTGGCCGGCGAGGCGCAGGCCAGGCTGCGCGAGCGGGCCAGGATCGCGCGCGACATGCACGACTCGCTCGGCCACGACCTGGCCCTGATCGCGGTCAGGGCCGCCGGTCTCGAACTCGCTCCCGGCCTCGCGCCCGCCCAGGTCAAGGCCGCGGGGGAGCTGCGCGTCGCGGCGGCGGACGCGACGGAGCGGCTGCGCCAGATCATCGGGCTGCTGCGCGACGACGCGGACGCCGCGCCGCTCTCGCCCGTGGGGGAGGACGTCTCGGAGCTGGTACGCCGTGCGGCGGACTCCGGCATGTCGATCACCTTGCGCCTGTCCGAGGACGAGCCCGAGGGCCCGCCCACCGGCCCGTCCGCGAGCCCGTCCATGGGCCCGTCCATTGGCCCGCCCGCGGTTCCGTCCGCCGGCCCTGCGTCTGCCCTGGCCCGCGCCGTCGTCCAGGAGGGGCTGACCAACGCGGCCAAGCACGCCCCGGGGGCCGCTGTCGAGGTCACGGTCTCGCCGCACCGGGTCCGCGTACGCAACGGGCCGCCGCGCTCCAGACCTGTGGCACGCTCCGGCGGGCTGGGGCTGGCGGGGCTGCGCGAGCGCGTACGGCTGTCCGGCGGCACGCTCACCGCCGGCCCGTCCGGCGACGGCTTCGAACTGACCGTCACCCTCCCGCACGAGCCCGGGACCCTCCCCCATGAGAGGGAGGAGGATCCCCACCGGTCGTGAGGGAACCGGCCGCCGCGAACGCGAGGCTCGGACCATGAACAACAGGGCCACGAACAACAGGGCCACGAACAACAGGGCCACGAACAACAGGGTCATGAACAACGGGGCCATGCACAACAGGACGATGAACAACGCCCATGGACCGGGCATCGGCCGCCTCACCGCCGCCGTCGTGGCGGTCGCCGCCATGCTGCCCTACCTCACGCTCAAGATCCTCTGGCTCACCGGCAGCGACCTCGGCCTGAGCGAGCCGGGTCTGATGAACGACCCGGCCATGATCGGGATGAACGCGATGACCTTCGGCATGGACGTCGTGGCCCTGCTGCTGGCGCTGTCGTTCACCATGCGCTGGGGCCTGCGGTTGCCCGCCTGGCTGGTGCTGCTGCCGCTGTGGGTGGGCATCGGCCTGCTGTCGGTGGTGGCCGTGGCCGCGCCCGTCATCGCGGTGATCTCCGGCTCTGAGGTCCTCGGTGACGGGCCCATCGCGCCGTGGATCTACCTGATGGTGTACGGCGGGTTCGTGGGTCAGGCCGTCGGCCTCATGATCGCCTTCGTCCTCTACGCGCGCGACCGCTGGCCCGGCGTCTTCACCACTGCCGTGAACCACCCCTTCCCCAGCCCAACCCGGCCGCTGCAGGCGGTCATCGCCTGGGGCGCGCTGCCGGTGGCCGTGGCGATCGGCGGGACGAAGCTCGTGGGGGCGTTCGGCGCGGACGCCGCGGTGCTCGTACAGGAAGGGCTGAAGGGGGTGCTCGCCATCGCCGGAGCCGTCGCGCTCGTGGCGGTCGTACGGCGGCGCGGCGGCGGCCCGTTCTGGCGGCCGCTCGTGCTCGTCTGGCTGGGCTCGGGCACGCTGTTCGGCTGGAGCCTCTATCTGATGATCGTCCGGTCCGTCGGCGGGCCGCTCTCGGCGGGCGGCGCCGGGGGCCTGGTGGACCTGTTCGGCCTGCTGACCGGGCTGATCATGGGGATGTGCGGGGCGTTCCTGCTGGTGGAACGGTCAGGCGTGCGAGACGTGCAGCCGGTGCAGCAGCCGCTTGAACGCCAGTACGGAGAACGTGATCGCCGCACCGCTGATCACGGCCACCGCTGACGTACGCATGATCATGAAGCCGGCCAGCGAGCCGCCCAGCGACTCGTACACCGCGAGGAAGATGCTCAGCGTCGAGTTCATCAGCAGCACGAACGCCCACAGCAGCGTGATCCGAGCGAAGAACCTGCGCACGCGCTCGTGCTTGAGCACCGCGGACGGCAGATGGATGTAGTCGAGCGTCAGCTTCTGCACCAGCGGCCGGTTCAGCCGCACGGAGGCGAGGAAGGCCATGCTGATGCAGATCGTGCCCATCTCCGGCTGGATGAAGAACCACATCCAGGTGCCGGTCCAGAACGCCACGATCGCCCTGATGGTGATCGCGAACGCGGCCAGGTACATCGTGGCGGGCACCTTGACCCGCCTGACCAGCCGCCAGGCCACTCCGAGGTAGACCCAGGCGACGGTGAGGGCGAGCGCCCACTTGAAGCCGAGGACGACCATGGCGAGGTAGAACACGGCGAGGGGGGCCACCACGCCTTCCAGCAGCCGGGGAGCGGCCTGCCGGGCGAGCGCGGTGAGGCGTGGAAGAGTGACCTGTGGATGGTTCAAGGTTGCTCCGCAGATAGGCCGACGATCGACGTCTACCCGGGCTTCGGGGGACCAGGCTTTCCAGATGGATGGCTGGATGTCACCGAGGCGTCATCGCCGTTGTCCCGGGAAGCACGCCGGTGGCCTACCGTACCCGAGGCAAGAAGGTGGGACTGCCTCTTTTGACTCGTTCCATCTGTATCCACGAGAACAGAGGCGCCTTGAATGCGTCTTTCATCCGAGTGAAGTCGTGGCGAGTTTCGCGCCGAATCCCAGGAAGACGACGCCCACTCCGGACGTGAGGCCGGCGCTGAGCCGGCTGTGGCGGCGGAACTGCCGGGCCAGGTAGGTGCCGCCGAAGATGAGCGCCGTCAGGTAGAGGAAGCTGAAGATCTGGATGACCGCGCCCAGGATGAGGAACGACAGCGCCGGGCTGCTGTAGGCCGGGTCCACGAACTGGACGAAGAACGAGATGAAGAAGAGGATCGCCTTGGGGTTCAGCAGGCTGATCGTCAGCGCCTTACGGAACGGCCGCGCCCTGAGCTCCGCCTCCGTCGCCGCGGCCTGTACCTGATCCGCTGCCGCTGTCGAGGCCTGCACCGGATCCGCACCCGCTGTCGTAGCTTGTGCCTGGTCCTGCGCGGGGTTCGTCGTCGGCCGCTGTGTCCGCCAGGCACTCCAGGCGCCGCGGATCATCTGGAACCCGATCCAGGCCAGGTAGGCGGCGCCCGCGTACTTGACGATCGCGAACAACGGCGGGTTGGTGCGCAGAAGGGACGCGGCCCCGGCAGCGGACAGGACCATCAGCACGGTGTCGCCGACGAAGACGCCCGCTGCGGCCCGGTATCCCTGACGGACCCCGTGCCGGGCGGCCAGGGACAGGACATACAGGGAGTTGGGGCCGGGCAGCAGGATGATCAGGAAAGCGCCGACCACGTAGGTCCAGAAGTCCATGATGCCGAAGAACATGCCGCTTGCTCCAGGAGAAGAACTGGTGACGAATCACGTTAGCGCGTGAGCAGCGATGACTTTTCTGCCGCCCTCCGGTCTACAAGCACACACAGCAAAGGAGCACCCCATGGATCTCGGAATGGGTCTCCCCGTCACCGGGAGAGACGCCGACCCTGAGCACATCGCCCGCGTGGCGCAGACGGCCGAGCAGGCGGGCCTCGGCGCGGTATGGACCTTCGAACGGCTGCTGCGCCCTGCCCAGGCACGGATGATCGGCATGGACCAGCCCGTGCCGCTGCCCGACGCCTACGGCAGCGTCCTCGACCCGCTGGAGACGCTGGCGTACGTAGCGGCCAGGACCAGCACCATCCGCCTCGGCACCAGCGTCGTCGACGCGCTCTTCCACAACCCCGTCGTCCTGGCCAAGCGACTGGCCACCCTCGACCGGCTCAGCGGCGGCCGAGCCATGATCGGGCTGGGGCAGGGCTGGATGGAGCAGGAGTTCGAGGCCGCTGGTGTGCCCGTCAAGCGGCGCGGAGCCGGTTTCGCGGAGCACGTCCAGGCCATGCAGGCGTGCTGGGGGCCCGACCCGGTGAGCTTCTCCGGCCGCTTCTACTCGATCCCGGAGGCGGACATCGGCCCGAAGCCGTCACCGTCCGGCCTCAAGCTGCTGGCCGGCGCCACGACCCCGGCGGCGATCGAACGGGCGGCGGCGCTCGGGATGGGGATCCTGGTGGTGGTGTTCGACTGGGACCAGGCCAGGCAGGCCGTGGAGGCGTACGGCAAGGGCCCCGGCCCGCTGGTCCTCCAGGTGAACGGCCCCGTCACGGCCCGCCCCCTGACCGATCGCATGCCGCTGACCGGCTCACCGGAGCAGGTGGCGGGTGACCTGGCCCGGGCCCAGGAACTGGGCGCCGACCACGTGCTCTGGCAACCGATGGAGACTGGCGCGGACGAACTGGTCGAACGCCTCGCGGAGGTCCTTACTTCGTGACTTCGGGGGAGGGAGCGCCGTCTGGTGTCTCCTCCTCGAAGACCTCTTCGAGGGTGATGGCGTCGACGATATGCATGAGCCACTCTTCGAGTAGGGCGAGGTCGGTGGTTCCCATGATCTTGTCACGGACGGGCTTATCGGTCGGGATGCGCCGCCTCTCAAGAGCTTTCAGCACGAATCTCGCATAGCCCCTCGCGTAGCCCTCTGCATAAGCCTTTTCGCAGTCCTCCGGACAATGCCTTGTGTAGCTCTCCGCATAGCCTGTTGCAAAGCCGCTCGCAAAGCCATCGGCGAGGTACACCTGCCCGGACCCAGATCTGAATAGGCGGGCACCTGGGTGCATGAAGTTCCTCCCGGTCTGTCTTGTGTGTTGGTGCTTGAAGGGGCCTGGGTCAACGGGAGGGGGCGTGGTGGGGTCCTGGTGTCAGGCACGGTTGGGGCGTTGATCCAGATCGGTGGTACTAGTCGAAGATCTCTTCGGCAGTGGTGACGTGGACGGAACGCCTCAGCCAGTATTTGAGCATGGCGAGGTCGGTGGTTTTCATGAGTTTGTCGTGGAACGCCTGGTCTGTCGGGATGCCCCGTTCGTCGAGGACCTCCAATATGGAGTTAAGGATGGTATGCGCCGCAGTATCGGCTTTGACTTCGGCGATGTACTCTTGCCCGGACTCTGACCTGAATCGGTAGGCGCTTGCTTGCATGAACTTCCTCCAGATCTGTCTGGCTTTGGTCTTTCCTAGGCCTATTTCTGTCTGTGTGGCGAGCTCTTCGGCTGTCTCCCGGTCGATCTTGTGCAGGGCGTGGTTCAGGGCTTCCAGTATGTCATTCACCTCCGGCGACTCCACGTGGCAGAAGGCGGAGAACATGGTCAGCAGCACATTCTCAGTCGCCTCCTCCGGGTCGGTGATCGCCTTGACGTTGTCGGGGCCGAACACGATCGGACTGACGACCAGGGACGGGTAGCCTTCGAGCCCGATGGGGTGTGCCTGACGAGCCCAGGTCGCCGTTTTGGTGTCCGCGCAGGTCACCATGAGTGTCACCGGACACTCGTACTTGCTGTGCGCGTAGCTGATGTAGTGGGCCCAGGAGGATACCTTTTTCTCGCTTTCGCGTAGTTGTGCCTCGGTGATGATGATGTGTTTTTCCTCCTGCTTGAGCAGGAACATCACCACCGTATCGGCTTTCCGGTCGATGGGAAGAATTTCCGTCATGTCCGTATCTATGACGGCAATCTCCTGCGGAACGGGCAATTCTATGTCGATCATCTCGAATGCACGGGTGTATAGCTCCGGATTGTCGCGGAATATGCGATGGAGCCCTTCGTGCTGTGCTGTGGGCATGCGGGGACGTTATCGCGATTCGGCGCGGGCTTTTGACGAATTCTTGTCGTTCTCATTTTCGCCAGCAGGGTTAAGTAGAAGGATTCTTCAACCGAGTGTAAGAAAAGGTTGCGTGCCAGGTGGTGTGAATCGCACGGCAGAATGTGACATGTGCGGATATCCATCTTGGGCCCGCTGGAGGTCGAAGGCGACGAGGGGCCGATCGCCGTCAAAGGCTTGCGGTTGCGGGCGGCGTTGCGGCCGTACGACGTGGTGGAGAGCAGGCCGGGCGGACACGCGCTGAGCGTGCGGGCCGAGGACGTGGACGCGCTGCTGTTCCGGCGTACGGCCGGGACCGGGGAGGGGCTGGAGCTGTGGCGGGGGCCCGCGCTGGCCGATCTGCTCGCGGTGCCCCGGCTGGCGAACGCGGCCGCCCGGCTGGAGGAGGAGCGGCTGGCCGCCGTCGAGACGCGGGCCGCGGCGCGGCTGGCCGCCGGGCTGCCAGTCGATCTGCCGGTCGATCCGCCGCTCGATCTGAGCGTGGAGGTGGCGGCTCATCCGCTGCGTGAGCGGCTGTGCGCGCTGGCCATGCGGGCGCTAGCCGCGTCCGGACGGCAGGCCGAAGCGCTGGAGCTGTTCGAGCGGGCCCGGCGGAGGTTGGCCGATGAGCTCGGGGTCGATCCGGGTGATGAGTTGCGTGCCGCTCATCTCGCCGTCGTGTCCGGAGCTGTTGTCGGGTCGTTCGGCGTTAGCGGGTTGAGGGCCGTTCCGGCAAGGGCCGGCTGGGCGCGCTGGCGGACAAGTCGCTGGTCCAGGTCTCGCCCGAGGGCCGCTACGCGATGCTGGAGACGATCAGGGCGTACGCCGTCGAACGGCTGGAGGAGTCGGACGAGGCGGGCGCCTACCGGCGGCGGCACGCCGCGTACCTCCGTGATCTGGTCGAGCGCGCCACCCCTGAGCTGCAGACATCCGCGCAGATCGGCTGGATCGAGCGGCTGGCCGCCGAGCGCGACGACTTCGCCGCGGCGCTGCGCTGGGTGCTCGACGAGCGGGACGCCGAGCTGGCGCTGCGGCTGTGCACGAAGCTGAACTGGTACTGGTGGATGCGCGGCTATCGCAGGGAGAGCGCGTCGTGGGCCGCCCAGGTGCTGGAGCTGGCGGGTGACCTGCCGCCGCCCGGTCTGGCCGGCGCGTACGCGGCCTGCGTGTTCGCCTGCGCAGTGGACCGGCTCGGCGAGCTGAGCGACGACCGGGACGGCCTGATCGAGCTGTGGGAACGGACCGAACGGCTGGTCGAGGTGGCGCGGCGGGAAGGGCCCGTGCATCCGCTGGTGCTGCTGAGCCGGGCCGTCACGGCCGCCATGGCCGGGCTCGACGAGCGCGCCACCGAGTTGCTCGACGCGTACGCGGCCGGCGACGATCTCTGGCTGGCCAGCTCCGCGCTCATGATCGGCGGCCCGGGCCGTTCGGAGGAGAAGCTGGAGCGGGCGGTGGCCGGGTTCAGGAAGCTCGGCGACCGGTGGGGCCTGAACGAGGCGCTGCTGAACCTGGCCTCGCTGCGGGCGGCCCAGGGCGCTCCGACCGACGACCTGATCGCCGGTACGTGGTCGCTGACCGGCGCGTGCCCTGCACGCCTGCCGCCGCGGCGATCTGGACCAGGCGCTCGAACGCTACCGGAGCCTGTTCGCGGTGCTGCCCGAGGTGGTGCCGGTCGTGCCGTTCACCGTCATGCTGCACACCTCGTACGGCCGGGCGCTGGCGCTGAGCGGCGACGTGGACGCGGCCATGGAGCAGCACCGCGTCGCCCTGGACGGGCTCGGCCGGCGGAACCAGGACCGGCCGCTGCTGTCGATGGTGCTGGCGGGGTTCGGGCTGGCCGAGCAGGCACGGGGCGACCAGGAGCGGGCGGCGGTGCTGTTCGGAGCCTCGGCGGCGGTCGAGCCGCCCGACGACCTGCCCGAGACCGTGGAGGTGCGGGGTTCCGGTTCGGCGGCCGGGCCTGGGGTTTTGCGGTCGGGATGCGGGGTTTTCCGGTCAGGACGGGGGATCTCCGGTCGAGGTTCGGGACTCTCCGGTCAGGGTGAGGAAGACGTCGTCCAGGGACGGCAGGCGCAGGGCGTGCTCGGCGAGCACCACCCCCGCGTCGTCTAGATGATTGCTTCCAGGAGTTCAGTGGTCATAGGCGGTCAGGGCACGCTTGACGGGCTGGGCGGTGTGATCGTTGTGCCAGATTGCGGCGGTCAGTGCCAGGACGCGCTGTAGGACGCGGGCAATCACGCCGCTGGGCGTGCGCCCGCGGTGGCGTTCCAGGTCGAGCTGGCCCTTGAAGGTCTCGTTGATCGATTCGACGACCTGCCGCAGTGGCTTGAACAGCTGGGTGCCCGGCCGTTCGTTCTCGCCCTTGCGGGCCGGTCGCAGCAGGCGCAGACCCAGCTCATCCAGGTGCCGCTCGAAGTCGCGGCCGGAGTAGTTCTTGTCGCAGATCAGCGTCTGCCCCGCCCGTCCGGAGAGCAAGCCGGGTTCGACCTCGAACATCGCCAGGGTCTCGCGCTCGTCGGCCTTGGCGCCGGTCAGCGCGAAGGCGACCGGCAGCCCGTGCAGGGTACAGACCAAGTGCAGCCGCAGCCCCCAGAAGAATCGGGAGTGGCTAGCGCAGTAGCCGTACTCGGCCCATGCCGCAGGTGGGTGCTGGTGTGGCGGATGAACCGCCGCTCGGAGGTGAACCCGAGCAGGGCCTGTATCACCGCCAGCGTGATCAGTTCCGCGTCCGTCAGTTTCGGCGCGATGCCCACCGCCGGACGCCACGGCGCCAGCTCTGCCGATTCCAGCAGCAGATCGTCGGATCTCACGTACAGTGCGGTGGCCAAGCAGTCGAGATCAGGCTGCACCAGTGCTTCCGCCTCCAATGAACAACCCCCGAATACTCTGGCGGAATCGGATACATCTGGCGCGAAGCGGTGCACTGCGCCGCCAGGTTGTGCGCAGGGCGGCGCAGGGGCAAATGTCAAGAGTTGCGGATGAGCTGAGGTTGTTCCTGCCGTTCAGTCAACGGCTGTCGCGGAGCTCCACGTTGACTGGGCGCCCAGGCTGCGGGTTGACAGCGCCACGGGTGGCGGTCACGGCAGCTGCGCAGAGTGCGATCGCGCTGGCGACGACGAACGCGGTGGTGTATCCCGATTCCGCCGGCGGTTGTCCCGGGCCGGTCGCCGCTGACACGATGACGGCGGCGAGCACAGAGCCGACAGCGCCGCCGATGGTGCGCAGGATGGTGTTGATCCCCGTGGCCGCGCCGGTCGCCGCCTGGCCGATGGCCCCGACGACCAGGCCGCCGAGCGAGGCGAAGGCAAGGCCGTAGGCCAGCCCCAGAAGAGCGCACCAGACGAGCAGCTCCGCGATGTGCTCGTGCAACAGGGCGAGGCCCCCCAGCGCGATGGCCGCGAGGACCGCGCCCGCCTGGAAAGCGGCCTTCGCGCCCAGGGAGCGGGTGATCCGCGCTGCCAGCGGCGCTGCGACGAGCATGCAGACGGCCATCGGGACCATCAGGAGCCCGGTCCGGGCCGGGGAGTAGCCGAAGCCGTACCCGAGGGCGGTGGGCGTCTGGACGAACAGCGGAAGGAGAGTGACCGCTGCGAACATCCCCACGGCCACGACCAGGGTGGCGATGTTCGTGGTGAGCAGCCGCGGCCCGATCAGGAGCCGCAGGTCGACCAGCGGTGCCGCAACGCGCCGCTCGACGAGCCCGAATGCGGCGGCGAGCGCGACCGCGGCGACGAACAGCATGACGATGCCCGGCGATGACCAACCCCATGCGCGGCCCTGGCTGATGGCGAGCAGGAGGGCGACCAGCGTGCCCGCGAGCAGGGCTGCTCCCGTCAGGTCGACCTGGCCGGCGGGAGAAGCGGACGTGGACGGTGAGGGCACGCGGACCATCCCGGCCAGGGCAAGCAGGGCCAGCACGGCAACGAACCAGAAGAGCACCGCGGGACCGGCGACATCGACGAGCGGACCGGCGGCGACCATGCCGAGCGCCCCACCGAAGCCGAACATCGCGCTGAGCGCCGCGACGACGCCTCCCAGCCGCTCGGCGGGAACCGTCTGGCGGGCCAGCCCGAAGGCGCAGGGGAAGACACCGCCGGAGAGCCCCTGCAGCACCCGGCCTGTCACGACTCCGGGGTACGAGCCGAGCGGGGTGCTCACCGCGGCCACCACCGAGCCGGCCAGCAGCAGTGCGAGACCGGTGACGAGGAGACGACGATGGCCGAACTGGTCACCGAGCCGCCCCGCCACCGGCGTCGCCACCGCGGAGGCGAGCATGAAGGCGGTCAAAAGCCAGGTAGCACCCGTCGCGGAGACGTCGAGTTCGCGGGCGAACACCGTCAGCGCGGCGAGCACGATCGTCTGCGCGATCGCCACGCCGCAAGCCGCGAGCAGCAACACCGGCGTCCCGCCTCCGGCGGGCCGACGCGCGCCGCCTCGCCGGAGCTTGCGTACGACGAACACGACCGCGGCGGTCAAGCCGGCCACCACCCACATCAGCGTTCCTCCTCGGTACGAGGCGCCGGCGCGGCCAGCTGCTGACGGGCCCACGCGAGCGCGGCGGCCGGGTCGTGTGTGGCGGTCGTCGGGCAACCCCACAGCTTCGCACCGGCTCTGATCACCTTGGCGTGGGCCTGTTGTGCCTCGGCCGAGACGACGAAGGCGAGACCGGCGCACCGGTCGCGCAGGCCCGGCCGCAGGGTCCTGATCAGCCGCACCCGCTCGCCAGCGCCAGCGAGCTTGCGCGGCCTGCCCTCGGGCATCGTGAGCACGGCCGCGAAGGGTTCGCGACGCTCCAGGGCGGCCGTCAGGACGTCGCCTATGCGGCGGGCGCCGACTGCGGGATCGAGGGCTGATACCTCAACGACTACCAACGGCCATTGTGTGAGCGCGGTGTCGGTGGTTCGACTCACTTCTGCTCCCTCGAAGATAGATAAGGGCAGCCTAACTTATTTATGACCATTGGTCACTAAATTGGCCCGGGCGGATTCGTAGACTGGGTTCGTGAAGGCGAAGACACCCAGGCTCGGCCGCCCCGCGCGACTGAGCCGTGAGCAGATCGTGGAGGCCGCGCTCGGCTGCGACCTGCGGACCGTGACCATGCGCGACATCGCAGAGCGACTCGGCGTCTCCCACTCGGCCCTTTACCGCTGGGTGGGCAATCGTGACGAGCTCCTCGACCTCGTCAGCGAGGTCGTCGTCGAACGCATCCTCCCGACGGCCGAGCCCACCGCCGACACCTGGCGGGAGTGGCTGTCTGACCTCGCCTGGAGGATGCACGATCAGTTCCTCGCCGTACCCGGCTACGCAGCCCACGTGGCGATGCCGCATCGCCACAACCCGCACGCCTTCGGCCGACTCCGCGACCGCGTCGTCTCGGCGTTCAAACTCGCCGGCGTCTCCGACGACATGGCCAAGCAGAGTTGGCACATCTTCGGGTTGGGCGTCGTGCAGTGGCTCGGAGCCCAGCAGATAGGGCACGACATCGGCCCGGACGCACCCCGCTTCGACCTCTTCCTTGACGTACTGCTGCGCGGGCTGCCGGCACAGGAGCCCAGTTCGTAGCCGTCCGACCAAGACCACGCACGTCCTGCCCCATAGCCAATCCCTTGGAAGCAATCATCTAGCCGCCGCAGCAAGGCGGGCGGTGCGGCCAGGTCGTGCACGGGGACGCTCAACAGGCCCCCGGCGGCCCGCACGCCGAGGATCCGCTCAGCTTTCTCCAGGTCGGCGGCGCGCAACGGCCTGACGTCCAGCCGGTGCCCGCCCGCCAGCGCCTTGAGCTCGGCGGGAGTCCCCGACGCGGCCACCCGGCCCCGGTCGATGACGAGCAGGTCGTCGGCGAGCTGGTCGGCCTCCGCCAGGTACTGGGTGGTCAGCAGCACCGTCACCCCGTCCGCGGTCAGCTCCTTGACCACGTCCCACAGCTCGCCGCGGGCGTGCGGGTCCAGGCCGGTGGTGGGTTCGTCGAGGAACAGCACGCGCGGGTCGCCGATGAGGCTCGCGGCCAGGTCGACGCGGCGGCGCATGCCGCCCGAGTAGCCGCCGACCGGCCGGCCGGCGGCCTCCTCCAGGCCGAAGCGGGTCAGCAGTCCGGCGGCCCTGGTCCTGGCCGCCGTTCTGGACAGGCCGAGCAGGCGGCCGATGAGCAGCAGGTTCTGGGTGCCGGTGAGCTGCTCGTCCACGGAGGCGTACTGGCCGGTCAGCCCGATCAGCTCGCGCACCCTGGCCGGGCGGCGGACGACGTCGTGGCCGCCGACCACCGCCCGGCCCGCGTCGGGGGTGACGAGGGTGGCCAGGACGCGTACGGCGGTGGTCTTGCCCGCGCCGTTGGGCCCGAGGACGCCGAGCACCGTGCCGGTCCTGACCGCCAGGTCGATGCCGTCCAGGGCGGCTTTGTCGCCGTACCTCTTGACCAAGCTTTCGGCTTCGATCGCGTACTTCATGCCGTTCACCGTGCCGGGCCGCCCTGGCATCCGCCTGTTACGCACCTGTCAGCCGCTGTCGGGCCGTCACTGTCACGCCGCCCGGAAACCCCCCGCCCCGCAGATCAACACATGTCCGCAAATTTGGGCCTTTCCTACGGCAACCAACGTCATCACTCTTCGTTCAGGCGCCGGTTGACACCCGAGCCCGAGCGCCTGGGGAGGACGAGGTGAAACGCCGTTTAGTCATCCTGCTGGCAGCCCTCAGCCTGGTCGGCCTGACCGGCATGACAGGTGCGGGCGCCTCAGCCGAGCCGCCGCCCAACAAGCAGTACCGGGTGGCGGGCCCGGCGAACGCGCAGCAGCGCAGCTCCGTGGCGGCGACCGGTGCCGCCATCGAAGAGGTGGCCAAGGACTCGGTCCTGGTCACGGCCACGGAAGCCGAGGTCTCCGCGATCAGGCGGCTGGGCTACCGGGTGTCGGAGGAGCCGCGCCCGACACCCCCGTCCGTCGACGGGTTTGACTTCCCGCCGTCGGACTCCGGCTATCACAACTACGCCGAGATGAACGCGGAGATCAACGCCATCGTCGCGGCCCATCCGAGCATCGTCAGCCAGAGCAACTACGGCACCTCGTACGAGGGCAGGCAGTTGCGCCTGGTGAAGATCAGCGACAACGTGGGCACCGACGAGAACGAGCCCGAGGTGCTGTTCACCGCGCACCAGCACGCCCGCGAGCACCTCACGGTCGAGATGGCGCTCTACATCATGCGCCTGCTGTCCGACGGCTATGGCACCGACGCGCGGATCACCGACCTGGTGAACACCAGGGAGATCTGGATCATGCCGGACCTCAACCCGGACGGCGGCGAGTACGACATCGCGAGCGGCAGCTACCGCTCCTGGCGCAAGAACCGCCAGCCCAACCCCGGCTCCTCGGCGGTCGGCACCGACATGAACCGCAACTGGGCCTACAACTGGGGTTGCTGCGGCGGTTCGTCCGGCTCGACCTCCAGCGAGACCTACCGCGGCGCGAACGCCGAGTCGACGCCGGAGGTCAAGGCGGCGGCCGACTGGGTGCGCAGCCGGGTGATCGGCGGCGTCCAGCAGATCAAGTCGCACATCGACTGGCACACCTACAGCGAACTCGTCCTGTGGCCCTACGGTTACACCTTCAACGACACCGCGCCCGGCCTGACCGCGGACGACCGCAACGCCCACGCCACCCTGGGCCAGAACATGGCCTCGACCAACAACTACACACCCCAGCAGGCCAGCGACCTCTACATCACCGACGGCACCATCGACGACTGGCTGTGGGGCGTCTACAAGATCTTCAGCTTCACCTTCGAGATGTACCCGACCGGCTCCAGCCCCGGCTTCTACCCGCCGGACGAGCAGATCGTCCCCCAGACGACCCGTAACAGGGAGGCGGTCCTGCGCTTCCTCGAATACTCGGACTGCGTCTACCGCATCATCGGCAAGGAGGCCCAGTACTGCGGCACCGGCACCCCGCCGGTGACCGTCTACTCCGACACGTTCGAGACGGCGACGGGCTGGACGGTGAACCCGAACGGCACCGACACGGCGACCACGGGCGTGTGGGAGCGCGGCGATCCGGCGGCGACCACGTCCAGCGGCGCCAAGCAGCTCGGCACCACGGTCAGCGGCACGAACGACCTGGTCACCGGCAGCCTGGCGGGCTCGTCGGCGGGCGACTTCGACATCGACGGCGGCGTCACCTCGATCCAGTCACCGCCGATCACGCTCCCCTCGACGGGCGCGCTGAACCTGTCGTTGTCGTGGTATCTGGCGCACGGCTCCAACTCCGCCAGCGCCGACTACTTCCGGGTCCGCGTCGTGGGGAGCACCACGGCCACCGTGCTCAACCAGACCGGCGCGGCCAGCAACCGCAACGGCGCCTGGGCCACCGCCACGGCGAGCCTGAGCGCGTTCGCCGGCCAGACGGTCCGCATCGTCATCGACGCGGCCGACGCCTCGGGAGCCTCCCTTGTGGAAGCCGGCGTCGACGACGTCAGGATCACCCAGCAACCGTAGGGAACAACCCACCACCACTCCGCCGCACGGGATTTCGGTCCCGTGCGGCGGAGTCGTGTTTGGGTCTTGTAAGGACGGACTGTCAAAGCTACGATCACGACAACTCTTAGGAAACTTTCCTAAAAGTAATCTTCAACCGGACAAAACCTGACATCCGCAGCAAGGTTACTCGCGCAGACACCCCCCAAAGGCCCGTGTTCACCTCCACGGGCCGTGCCGTACGGCTTGCGCTCTCACCCCCCGGTGCAAGCCGTACGGCACGCATACCCCGAAGGAAGAACCCCGTGAGATTACGCGCGATTCTCCTGTCGATCGCCACCGCCGCAGTCTGTCTCCAAGCACTCCCGGCCCAGGCCGCCTCCGCCACGGCCACCTTCACCAAGGTCTCCGACTGGGGCTCGGGCTTCGAGGGCAGAATCACCGTCACCAACGGCACCACCACCTCCATGAGCGGCTGGAACGTCCAGTTCGACGTCCCCCAGGGCTACTCGATCCCCTCCGCCTGGGACGCCGTCATGACCCGGAGCGGACAGCACTACACCTTCACCAACCCGAGCTGGGCCTCCCCGCTGGCGCCCGGCGCCAGCGTGAGCTTCGGCTTCAACGGCGCCCCCGGCAACTTCCCTGGCATCACCGGCTGCACGCTCAACGGCGCCGCCTGCGGGGGCGGCGGCTCCACACCGGGCGCACCCGGCGCGCCGGGCACCCCGTCGGCCACCGCGACGGCCGGCTCGATCGCGCTCAGCTGGGGCGCCGCCAGCGGCACGGTGACCGGCTACCGCGTCTACGAGGGCGCCACAGTCAAGGCCACAGTCACGGGCACCAGCGCCACGATCGGCGGCCTCGGCACCTGTGAGACCCACACCTACACGGTCAAGGCGTACAACGCCCAGGGCGAGTCGCCGGGACGGGACGTCACCGCCACCACCACCGGCTGCCCCCCAGGCGGCGGCGGGAGCCTGCCCAAGCACTTCCTCACCGGCTACTGGCACAACTTCGTCAACCCGGCCGTCGAGCTGAAGCTCTCGGCCGTGCCCGCCGAGTACGACCTCATCGCGGTCGCGTTCGGCGAGGCCACCGCGACGGCGGGAGAGGTCGTCTTCTCCGTCGACCCGGGCCTCGCCTCGGCGGTCGGCGGCTACACCGACGCCCAGTTCAAGGCCGACGTGCAGGACCTGCACCAGCGCGGCAAGAAGGTCATCCTCTCGGTCGGCGGCGAGGCCGGGCGCGTGCAGGTGGCCGACGCGGCGGCGGCGACCAGGTTCGCCGACTCCGTGTACGCGATCATGCGCTCGTACGGCTTCGACGGCGTGGACATCGACCTGGAGAACGGCCTCAACGCCACCTACATGGCCCAGGCCCTGCGGTCGCTGCGCGCCAAGGCCGGCGCCGAGCTGATCATCACGATGGCGCCCCAGACCATCGACATGCAGACGACCGGGATGGAGTACTTCAAGCTAGCCCTGTCCATCAAGGACATCCTCACGGTCGTCCACACGCAGTTCTACAACTCCGGCTCCATGCTCGGCTGCGACCAGGCCCAGGCGTACGGGCAGGGCTCGGTCAACTTCATGACCGCGCTGGCCTGCATCCAGCTGGAGAACGGCCTGCGCCCCGACCAGGTCGCGCTCGGCCTGCCCGCCGGGCCTGGAGCCGCGGGCGGCGGGATCGTCTCTCCCTCGCTCGTCAACCAGGCCCTCGACTGCCTGGCCAAGCGCACCAACTGCGGGACCTTCGTGCCACCGCGCGCCTACCCCGACATCAGGGGTGCGATGACCTGGTCCATCAACTGGGACGCCAGCAACAACTGGAACTTCTCCCGAACCGTCAAGCCCCACCTCCAGGGAATGCCATGAGACTTCGCAGCAGACTGACCGCCCTGGCGACCGGCCTGGCCCTCGCGCTGACCGGCGCCGGGCTCGCCTCCGGCGCTCCCGCGGCGTACGGCGAGAGCGCGCAGGTCCAGCAGTTGGCCGCCGCCTGGGCCCCGTGGACCTCCTACGCCGTCGGCGCGGTCGTCACCCACAACGGCGTCGACTACGTGTGCCTCCAGGCGCACACCTCCCAGCCCGGCTGGGAGCCGCCGAACGTGCCCGCCCTGTGGAAGCAGGGCTCGGGCGGCGGTGGCGGCGGTGACACCTCGGCGCCGTCCGTGCCCGGCAACCTGCGCTCGACCGGCGTCACCTCCAGCAGCGTCTCGCTGGCCTGGAACGCCTCCAGCGACAACGTCGGCGTCACCGGCTACAACGTCTACCGCGGCGGCACCCTGGTCACGACCGTGACCGGCACGTCGTACACCGACACCGGCCGGGCCGCGAGCACCAGCTACACCTACACGGTCCGCGCCCGCGACGCGGCGGGCAACCTGTCCGGCAACAGCAACTCCGTCACCGCGACCACTTCGGCGGGCGGCGGTGGCGGGGGCGACAATCCCACCAAGATGGCCGGGGCTCCCTACCTCTACATGGGCTGGGGCAACCCGCCCAACCCGGGCACGGTCATGGACGCGACCGGCGTGAAGTCGTTCACGATGGCGTTCATCCTGTCGAGCGGCGGCTGCAACCCGGCCTGGGACGGCAACCGCCCGCTGACCGGCGGCGCCGACCAGCAGGCGATCAACACGATCAAGTCGAAGGGCGGCAACGTCCAGATCTCCTTCGGCGGCTGGCAGGGCAACAAGCTCGGCCCCAACTGCTCCACCCCGCAGGCGTTCGCGGGCGCGGTGCAGCAGGTCATCAACGCCGTCGGCCCCGCCGTCGTGGACTTCGACATCGAGAACACCGACGAGTTCGAGAACTACACCGTCCAGGACCGCATCCTGAACGGGCTCAAGATCGTCAAGCAGAACAACCCGAACGTCAAGATCGTCGTCACCTTCGGCACCTCCACGACGGGCCCCAACAGCCACGGCATCCGGCTGATCAATCAGTCGCGGGCGCTTGGCGTGCCGATCGACAACTACACGATCATGCCGTTCGACTTCGGCGGCTCGAACATCTACCAGGACACCGTCAACGCCTCCGAGGGCCTGAAGAACGCGCTGAAGAACGCGTTCGGCTGGAACGACGCGCAGGCGTACGCGCACATGGGCATCTCCGGCATGAACGGCCTGTCCGACCAGCAGGAGCTGACCACGCCCGGCACCTGGACCCAGATCCGCGACTGGGCCAAGGCGAGGGGCCTGACCAGGCTCGCGTACTGGGCCGTCAACCGCGACCGGCCCTGCCCCGGCGGCGGAGTCGTCTCCAACTGCAGCGGCGTCGCCCAGTCCGACTGGGAGTTCACCCGCATCACCGCCGGTTTCTGACCCGCTGAGCGGCCCGTCCTCCACGTGGGGGCGGGCCGCAGTGAGGAACAACACGCCCCATGAAATTCCGAGCGGTCCTGCTCGCCACTGCTCTGACCGTTTTGCCGGCCACAGTCCTGACCGTCCTGCCCGCCGCCCCGGCCGCGGCCGCGAACATCCTGGCCAACCCCGGCTTCGAGTCCGGGCTGAGCGGCTGGAGCTGCCCGTCGGACGCGCAGGCCGTGTCCTCGCCCGTGCACGGCGGCACGCGGGCGCTCCGCGCGACCCCGCAGGGCAGCGACTTCGCCCGATGCCAGCAGGTCGTCACGGTCAAACCGGGCACGACGTACGAGCTGTCCGCGTGGGTCCAGGGCGACTACGTCTTCCTCGGCGCCACAGGAACGGGCGTCAGCGCCAGCACGTGGGGCGCGCCCGGCGGCCAGTGGGGCCAGCTCAGAACCTCCTTCACCACCGGGGCCGGCACCACGTCGGTCACGATCCACGTCAACGGCTGGTACGGCCAGGGCGCCTACGTGGCCGACGACGTGGTGCTCGACGGCCCCGGCGGCACCCCCGACACGCAGGCGCCGACGACGCCGGGCAACCTGACGGTCGGCGGCGCCACCTCCTCCTCACTCTCCCTGTCCTGGAACGCCTCGACCGACGACGTCGGCGTGGCCCGCTACGAGGTCTCCCGCGACAACGCCGCCCCCGTGGCCGTCACGGGCACCTCTTACCAGGCGACCGGCCTGGCCGCCTCCACCACGTACCGCTTCAAGGTCCGCGCCTGCGACGCCGCGGGCAACTGCTCGCCGTACGGCTCCGAGGCGAGCGGCACCACGACCGCCGGGGGCGGCGGCGGGGGAGGCGGGCTGCCGAAGCGGGTGCTCGTGGGCTACCTGCACGCGTCGTTCGCCAACGGCTCCGGCTACGTACGGATGAGTGACGTACCCGACGAATGGGACGTCATCAACCTCGCCTTCGGCGAACCCACCTCCGTCACCTCGGGCGACATCAGGTTCCGCCAGTGCCCGGCCGCCGAGTGCCCGAACGTCGAGTCCGAGGCCGACTTCATCGCCGCCATCAGGGCCAAGCAGGCCAGGGGCAAGAAGGTGCTGATCTCGATCGGCGGCCAGAACGGCCAGGTCCAGCTCACGACCGCGGCCGCGCGCGACAAGTTCGTCGAGTCCGTCGGCGCGATCATCGACAGGTACGGCCTCGACGGCCTCGACATCGACTTCGAGGGCCACTCCCTCTATCTCAACCCCGGCGACACCAACCTCGCCAATCCCACCACGCCGGTCGTCGTCAACCTGATCTCCGCGCTCAAGTCGCTCAAGAGCCGCTACGGCGCCAGGTTCACGCTGACCATGGCCCCCGAGACGTTCTTCGTCCAGCTCGGCTACCAGTTCTACGGCCCCGGCCCGAACGGCGCGGCCGACAACCGCTCCGCCTCCTACCTGCCCGTCATCCACGCCATGCGCGACGACCTGACCCTGCTCCACGTGCAGGACTACAACTCGGGACCGATCAAGGGCCTCGACGACCAGTACCACACGATGGGCGGGCACGACTTCCACGTGGCGATGACGGACATGCTGCTGGCCGGCTTCCCGATCATGGGCAACGCGGCCAACAGGTTCCCGCCGCTGCGCCAGGACCAGGTCGCCATCGGCCTGCCCGCCTCGGTGAACGCGGGCAACGGGTTCACCGCCGTCGCGGAGGTGCACAAGGCACTCGACTGCCTGACCAAGGGGAGCAACTGCGGCACGTACCGGCCGCGCGGCCTCTACCCGGACCTGCGCGGCCTGATGGCCTGGTCGATCAACTGGGACAGGTTCAACGGCAACGAGTTCTCCCGCAGCCACCGCGCCTACCTGAACGCTCTTGGTTGACGCTTACCGGAACCGGACCAGCTGGGTCGGCTTGAGCGGCAGGCCCAGCCCCGGCGGCCGGTAGGTGGGCAGCGCTTCGCCGTACTCGTGCATCCAGGCGTGGTCCACCAGCAGCCGCATCCGCCGCTCCTCCCGCGCCCCGCCCGCCTCGGCCGGGGCACGGGACCCGGCCAGCCGGGCCACCGCCTCGGCCAGCAGGCCCGGCTCGGGCGGCGACAGGTCGCAGTGCTCGTCCGGACCGATGAGCAGGTCCACCTCCGGCGGCAGCGGATAGATCGGCCGCGGCAACGCCAGTACGCGCGGCGGCGGCGCCATCGGCCAGCCGTCCGCCACGGCCTCAAGCAGCACCGAGCGCGCCGTCCTGCGCGCGAACAGCCCCTCCGCCAGCGCCCAGCTCAGCGCCCCCACGTCGGAACGGTCCTCGCCGCAGGCGTGCAGGCACAGGTACGGCACCAGCGGGATCCCCGCCCCGCCCGCCTGCGCCCACCCGCCGCCGCACCCGGTGAGCACCAGCAGGGCCAGCATCGCCCGGTACGCGGTGTCGGCGTGCGGCGTCTCCAGCCGCCCCGGCACGATCACGCACCGCCCGCCGGTCTTCTCCGCCGTCACCCCCAGCTCCCGCGCCGTCTTCAGCGCCCGCGACGCGGCTACCCCCGTGTACGCCTCCTGCCAGGCCGGCGTGTACGGCTCCGCCCGGTCCTCGTACCCGGAAGGCCACACCCCGGGCAACCCGGGACGAGCCACCCCGTAGACCGCGAGCAGCAGGTCGAACACCGTCGTCACCAGGTCGTCCCCGTCACGCAGCACCGGCACGCCACGCCGCAGCACCCCGGGCCCGTCGTCGAAGCGCGGCAGCAGCACCTCCGCCGCCTCGCCGCCGTACACGCTGAGCCGCCCGCACGCCCCGCCCGTCAGCTCGCCCGGCACGTACGCGTCCTCGCGCCCGCGCAGTCGCACCAGGCACGGCAGGTCAGTGCGCTCCATGGCGTGCCCGTCGAACGGCGTGCGGTCCAGGAAGAACTCCTTGAGCAGCACGTGCCCCATCGCCATGGCCAGCGCCCCGTCCGTGCCCGGCCGGACCACCAGCGTCTCGTCCGACAGCCGCGTCGGATGCGTGCCGATCGCGACCACCTTCTGCCCCTTGTACCGCCCGGCGATCACCCACGGCGTCCCCGGCGTGCGGACGAGCCGGTTGTTCTCCCCCCAGAGCAGCACGTACGCCGCCCGCGCCCAGTCGTCGGCCCCCGGCCCCGTGAAGGACGGCCCCAGCACCTGCTCGGGCGCGCACGGATGCTCGGTCAGCACCGCGCCGCCGAGCCCGCTCACCACCTCCGCCAGCGGCGACGTCGCCAGCGCCGCCACCCGCTCGGGGCCGTGCCGCGTGGCGGTGCAGACGATCGCCGCCGCCGCGAGCTCGGCCGCCGTGCCGTCGTCCAGCGGCACCCGTCTCTCGCCCCGAGCACGCCGGTATTGCTGTGAGTTGCCTGTGAGTTTCGCCCAGGCCGCGACCGGGTCGCGCAGCCCATCTCTCACCTCGAAGTAGAGCCTGACCAGTGCCTGGTTGACCTGCGATCCCCCCATGGAAAAAGTTCAACACAGACGGTGATCTCGTATCGGGATACGTGTCGGCATGTCGGGGATAAGAATTGGAAGCCCTGGTGGCGGCAGTGTCCGGGGTACGGCAGGCTAGATGCCGCCATGGATTACGCAGCTCTCACGGGGATCGTCCTCGTAGCCGGTGTCGTGCTCGCCCTCGTCGCCCAACGGCGCGACTGGCGGCCTCCTCTGATCGTCGCCATCCTCGTGGGCGTCGCCGTACGCGTGCTCATCATGTACACCTCGGCGATCGACTCCTGGCAGCCCGTCGACTTCATGGAGAGCTTCAAGCCCGCCGGCGAGGCAGTGCTGCGCGGTGAGGACCCCGTGCTGGCCAGCGAGGGCGGCTGGCACTTCCTGCCGACCATCCCCTACGTCTACGGCATCCTGCTGTGGCTGGGCATCCCGTGGGAATACGCCGGGCGCCTGGTCACCGTGGTCGCCGACATCGTGCTCATCCCGCTGGTCGCCAAGCTCGCCGGCGGCCCCAAGGCGTCGCTGCGCGCCCTGCAGTACGCGCTCAACCCGCTCGCCGTGCTCATCGCCTCCGTCCACGGCCAGGTGGAGCCCGTGGCGCTCGTGTTCGGCGTGGCCGCGTTCGTCGTCGCCCGCGGCCCCGGCGACCCCGACCGGCCCGGCATGGTCACCGACGTGGTGGCCAAGGTCCGCGCCGGCGTGGCCGCGTACGGCATCAAGCGCTCCGTCCCGCGCGTGATCGGCCGCCGCGGCATGCTGCACCGCGCCCTGCTGCCCGGCGACGACGACCGCGCCCACCTGCGGCGCGGCGCGCTGGCCGGCGTGCTGATGGGCCTGGCGCTGTGCGCCAAGAGCTGGCCGATCTGGCTGATCCCCGGCATGCTGCTGCTCCTGCCCAACCTGCGCGCCCGCGTGGCCGCCCTGTTCACCACCGGCCTGCTGCCGATCTTCTTCCTGGTGACGCTGCCGGTCTTCGCCGGCACATCGCTCAACCAGATCCCCCAGGTCATCGACACCATCCGCGACATCCGGCCCATCGTCGGCGAATGGGGCTGGACCCCGTGGTTCACCGGCGGCAGCTGGGACCTGCGGCCCGAGCTGGCCTCGTTCGGCACCAACCTCATCTACGCCGCCGTCGTCCTCGTCATCGTCTACTGGCGGCGGGCCGACCCGATCGACATGACCACGGCCATCCTGCTCGTCTTCATGGTCCTGACGCCCCGGCTGGGCGCCCAATACCTGCTGTGGTTCATGCCGTTCCTGGTCGCCAGGCCCGCCAAGTGGGCCTGGGCGGCCATTCTGGGCAGCTCGATCTGGGCCGGTTACGGCTATCTCGTCATGACGCAGTTCGACACCAACGGCTGGTGGTTGCAGCACACGTACTGGTCGCGGGCCTCCATCGTGCTGCTGCCGGTGCTCGCGCTGGCCATGCCCTGGGGCCGCCGCGTCGCGACGGTCCCAGGACTGACCGGCGCCTTGAAGCGGCCGGCCACGGCCAAGATCAGCTCACCGGCATAGGCGCCCCCACAGCGTGACCCACTGGTCGGGGTGGACGTGGCCCACTACGGCGTCGCGGGCCACCCCGGCCGCCTCCAGTGCGGCGTCCACGCCGTCGTACCGGAGCTGCAGCGAGGCCCGCACCGAGCCGCCCAGCCCGCCGAAGCCCAGCTCGACCAGCTCCCGGTAGGAGCGGCCGCCGGACACCAGCGGCTGCGGCCTGCGCTCCACGCGCAGGATCGCCGAGTCCACCGACGGCACCGGCCGGAAGCTCTCCCTGCCGACCGTGTCGCCGAGCCGCCAGGAGAACCACGGCCACGACTCCACCGTGACCAGGCTCCACCGGCCGTAGTCGCCGGAGCGCTTGCGGGCGTACTCCCGCTGCGTGAGCAGCGTCGCCGAGGTCAGGGCCGGCGCCCGCAGGCACCAGTCCACGATCCGCGACGTGATCGCGTAGGGGATGTTCCCCACCACCGCGAACGGCTCACGCGGCGCCCGCGCGGCGGTGAAGTCGCCCCGTACCACGTCGATCCGGGAATCGCCGCGAGTGCGGGAGGCCAGTCGGCCGGCCAGCCGCGGATCGATCTCGTAGCCGATCACCCGCGCGCCCGCCTCGGCCAGCGCCAGGGTGAGCACGCCAGGGCCAGAACCGGGCTCCAGCACCAGCCCCCTGGGCGCGGCGGCCTTGATCATCAGCTCGACGGCATGTCCGTCGGTCAGGAAGTTCTGCGACAGCGTGCGCCGCGCCCGATCCACGGGCGAACGGCCGCTGCTCCTGGCCTGTTTCTTCTGGGTGTGTGAATAGTTTCCGTGCGCGAAGTTCTGCGCCACAGCACTGCCCTTCCGGGTCCTCGAGATTCATCGGGTCTCGAAGGGCCCTGGGCGCGCCTGCGGACGCTCCGTTCAGGTCGTGGCGTCCGCTAGCGGGCCAGAGCCCGGCTGTGGCGGATGCGCGTGAAGACCTGGCAGCAGTACATGCATGACATGCCGGTCACTGTAGGCAGGGGCTTTCCCGGCGGGCAACGCAATAAAAGCGCGTCCGGTTTCTACAATCGCCCGCCGCGACCCCTCGGATAGCTTCGCGACATACCCACCTCGAAGGACTCCTCAGAGGATTCCTCAGAAGGACTCCTCAGAAGGGCGATGCCGACATGGACGTACTCGATCGCGCCGAGCAGTACCTGCTCAGACACGGAAGACTCATCGACCGGCTGCGCTTCGCGGCGATGTTCCGGGGCGGGCCGCGCGAACGCGTGCTCGACGCGCTGCGCGGCTACCAGAACCCCGACGGAGGCTTCGGCAACGCGCTGGAGCCCGACCTGCGCGGCGCGGGCAGCCAGCCGGAACCCGTCGAGGTGGCGTTCTGGATCCTGGACGAGATCGACGCGTTCGACTCGCCCATGGTGACCGCCGCCTGCGACTACCTCGCCTCCATCACCACCCCGGACGGCGGCGTGCCGTGGGTGCTCCCGTCCGTCATGGACACGCCCCGCGCCCCCTGGTGGCAGACGGACGACGACCCGCCGGGCGACCTCGTCCCCACCGCCGCCATCGCCGCGCTCCTGCACGAGCACGGGGTCGACCATCCCTGGCTGGGCCCCGCCACCGAGTTCTGCTGGTCGCGGATCGCCGAGCTCAAGGAGCCCGGCGCCTACCAGGCCCAAGCCGTGGTGACGTTCCTCGACCGGGTCCCCGACCGGGAGCGGGCCGCGGCCGAGCTCGCGCGGGTGCGCGACGTGCTCCTCTCCATGGTCTCCTTCGACCTGGCCGCGTCCGGGCACGTGCACTTCCCGCTGGACTTCGCGCCCGCGCCGCTGCGGCTGCCGCTGTTCGCGCAGGACGTCCTCGACACCCACCTCGACGCGCTCGCCGCCGCCCAGACCGAGGAAGGGGGCTGGACGGCGAACTGGGCGATGTGGACACCCCTGCTGGAGCACGAATGGGGCGGACACATCACGATGGAGCGGCTCAAGACGCTGCGCGCGTACGGGAGACTCCCCGGCTGACCCGGTTCCTGTCGGAGGCGTGACGTACGTTGGTGGCATGTACGCCGAACGGCACCCCGGCCCCGGCCTGGCCGACCGCATCGCCTGCGGCTGGCACCGGATCAGCGAGGCATCGTTCACCCAGCTCGTGGTCCCCGACGCCTGCGTCGACCTCATCTGGGGCGCGTCCGGCCTCTTCGTGGCCGGCCCCGACACCGGCCCCATGCCCGCGTCCGTCGCGTCCGGCGAGACCATGGTCGGCATCCGCTTCCGGCCCGGCGCGGTCGGCGACTTCTTCGGCGTCCCCCTCCACGAGCTGCGCGACCGGCGTGTCCCGCTCACCGACCTGCCCGGTCACGAGTCCCTCCTCGCCGACCTGCTCGACCCGCCGCCCGCGCCGCTGCCGCAGTGGCGCCCGCAGAGCCCCGGCTTCGGCCTCCCCGACCGCGCCGACGAGACCCTTCGGCGCCCGCCCCCTGTCACCGGCCCCCCGCAGAGGGGCGTCGCTCCGTCGACGCGCGTCGCGGAAGCGGAGGCGCGGCTCGGGGTCATGCGGGCGGCGGTCGGCAGACGTCTGGCGTCGGCTCCCGCCGACCCAGCCGCGCGCGCCATGGCCACTGCCCTGGGCAGCGGGCGCTCGGTGGCCCAGGTGGCCTGGGACCTCGGCTACAGCGAACGCCAGCTGCAACGCCGCAGTGTGACCTCGTTCGGCTACGCGCCCAAGACCCTCCAGCGCGTCGTCCGCTTCCAGCGCGCGCTGAGACTGGCCCGGGAAGGCGTCCCGCCGGCGGAGGTGGCGGTCAGAGCCGGCTTCACCGACCAGGCCCACCTCGCCAACGACGTCAAGCGCCTGAGCGGCGTACAGCTGAGCCGCCTCATCTGACAGGCGGCCCCGAGCTCACCTCATGTCGCGCCGGCCCCGCAGAATCTCGACCCCGTCACCGTCCAGTTCGTCGCAGTACCCCGAACGCCCGGTCGTGGCCATCACCAGCGCCAGGGTCCCGCCGGAGACGAGCGGCCCTGAGCCGGTGGCGAACGGGCCGTCGTCGGCGACGAGCCGCAGCCCCGCGATCCGCCGCTTGGCCGCGACGACCAGATCGGATCTTCGGTAATACTCGGCCACCCGGGTGAGGGTGCCGATCGGGTAGGCATGGCGCAGGCCCAGCGGCCGCCGGATGTCCTCGGCGTGCACGATCGTCTCGCCCAGCAGCGCCAAGACCGGAAGCGGCGGCTTGGTCGTGCTCGTGACGACGCGGCGGAACCTCTCGTGCGTCTCGGCCCCGGTCGCGCCCAGTTGCTCGGCCAGCCGTACGGCGACGTGCTTGTCGAAGTCGAACCGGTAGCGGATCACACCCGTCAGCCAGCGCACGCCGTTCAGGCTCGCCGACGAGGTGAGATGCGCCAGCACCTCACGCACGCTCAACCCCGCGCACAGCGACGGCGTCGCCCACGCCGCATCGGTCAGCTCTGCCAGATCGGCCGCCAGGGCCACCCGCTCGGCATGCACCAGCGGCCAGATGTCTCCAGGGCCGGACGGCTTCTCGTCGTGGGTCACAGGGCTCCTCGGGCGGGCTCGGGGGAACGGTCGATGGTACGGACCTCGGCCACGGCACGAAATCATCGCTCATCGGCGAAGCCGCCTCAGCGGCCCGTCCCCGCGGTGGGGAGTTTGCCCGACACCAGACCCTGCACCCATTTCGCGTTCGGATCGCTGTCGATCAGCAGGGCGCGCGTCAGCAGACTCAGCGGAATGGCGAGAATCGCGCCGAGCGGTCCCAGGGCGAAAGTCCAGACGATCAGCGAGATGAACGTCATCGTCGTCGACAGCCCCACGGCGTCCCCCAGGAATTTCGGCAGAATGAACGACTGCGTGACGACGTTGATGACGGTGTAGGCCACGATGACGAGCACCATCGTCCGCACACCGCCGTCCAGCAGGGCGAGCATCGTCGGCGGCAGCAGCGCGATGACGAACCCGATGTTGGGGATGTAATTGGCGATGAGCGCCAGCACACCCCACAACAACGGCAGCGGCACGTCCAGCAGGGAAAGCGCGACCATGTCGAGAATCGCATTGATCAGCCCGAAAACCGTGGAGACGATCAGATAACGCCGTGTCTTGTGGGCGAACGTGGCCAATGCCGTCACCAACTGCGGCCGGTTTCCTTCTCCTGTCGCGAGAATTCTCGCGGTCATCGGCGCGTCGAGCGACATCGCCAGCAACAGCACCACGATGAGGAAGAGCGCGGACAACACCCCGATCAGACTGCCGAGCAGACTCTGCGCCAGCCCCAGGACCCGCCCCGGATCGAACACCTCCAGCCCCTTGGCGAGCATCTCGTTGCTGAGCCCGTGGGTGACGGCCCAGTGCTGGGCGTCGGCGAGGAGGCGTTCGAACTGGTGGGTGTAGGACGGCAGCAGCGAGACGAGCTCGGTGGCCGAGATGGTGAGGATTCCGACCATGGCCAGCAGCACGAGCACCACGATGAAGAACGGCACCGCGACCTGCACCCAGGTGGGGGCGTTCCAGGCGCTGAGCCGGGCCCGTACCGGGGAGACCGCGATGACCAGCACGAGAGCCAGCACGACGGGGCCGGCGATGGAGGCCACCTCACGGACCCCGAAGAGCACGACCACCGCGGCGGCGGCCCCCACGAGGATGGTGAGCGCCCGGGGCACGGATCGATCTGGCACGCCCCGTTCCTACCCCTGGCGTGTGGGCGAACCATCGATTTGACGGTTCCCGGAGGCGTACATAGAGTTCACCAGTCCCACGAGGACGGCGTGATCGCCGGACTCACTCGGGGGCCACCTCCAGACTCCACCTCGACGGTGCGGCGTGCGCGTCCACTCGAAACGGCTGGTAAGTTTGAGGGGTTGTCTCCGAAAGGGGGCGGCGCTTAATTCCCGCAGGTCGAGCGAGTCCGGTCAATTTGACAGGGACTTGAAC
>NZ_JBEZFZ010000035.1:0-80622 GCF_040649735.1 Nonomuraea sp. NPDC048892
CGCCGGCACCACCCTCGGCCTCGGCAACCTCCCCATCGTCCAGCGCACCCCCTGGCTCAAGTAGTACGAACGCCCCCACGCCCACCCCCGGCAGAAGACCGGAGGTGGGCGCTCGGTCATGCGCCGGGGCTTCACGCGATCTGCTTGAGGTCAAGGATGGGAGCGAACGGGTCGTCGTGGCCAGGGCTTTCGCCGTCGGCCAGCAGGCAGGAGTCGAGCAGGTCGTGCAGACGCTCGACGTCGAGGTCGGGGCCGGTGAAGACCAGGTGCTGGACCCGGTCACCGTGCTCGGGATCCCAGTCGAGGGCGGCCGCCGCGCGGCGGGCGGGGGAGACGAGGTCCCAGGCGGCCTCGGGCAGGGCGGCCAGCCAGGGGCCGGCGTCCTCGACCGAGACGATGCCGGCGACGGCGTCCCACGCGAGGAGCTGCCCGGGGCGGGTGGCCAGCCAGAACCGGCCACGGGAGCGTACGGACGCGGTGACCAGCTCGTCCACGGCCTCGAAGAGGCGGCCGGGATGCAGCGGGCGGCGGCTGCGCCAGACCGTCGTGACGATCTCCTCGGTCGTGGCGTCGGCGGGCAGGCGGGCCGTGGCGGGGTCCACGCGTTCGGCCAGCTCGGCAGGGCGCAGGGCCGGGCCGGTGACCGTCGGCAGGCCGGCCACGCCGTGCACCGGGGTGAGCGGGGCGAGGTGGGTGAGCACCCGCAGCGACAGCTCGTGGTCGTCCTCGTCCCCGCCGTGCAGGACCAGGCCGGTGGCGTACTCGACTTGCCTGGAAAGCACCTCGGCCAGGTAGCGCCGGTCACTAGCGGCCGCGGGCCGGCCGAGCTCGCGCAGGCGTTCACCGCGGGTGAGGTCGCCGGGCAGGTCGCCGGCGTCCAGCGCGGTGAGCACGGCGGTGAGCCGCAGGACCTCCCGCACTTCGGCGCCGCCGATCGCCTCGGCGACCGAGCGCGGCTCGACCGCGTCCCACAGGTCCACGATCAGCAGGGACGCGCCGGGCGCCAGCAGAACGAGCCGGGGGAGCAGGTCCTCGCGGACGGTGCAGCTCACGCAGCCGTGGGCGAGACGTACGTCGGCCGTCTCCAGCACGCGCCCGCCGTCGCGGACGATGCGCCGTACGCGGCCACGGGTGACCTCGGCGAGATCGTGGTGGACGGCGACGGAGCCGGGACGGCGGGCGAGCAATGCGTCGACGGCGGCGGTGCGGGCCGCGCGATGCAGACCGGCGACGAGGACGACAGGGGTGGACATCTAGCCTCCCAGTGGTGGAATGAAAATCATTGTCGTTATGCTGGCACAGTATCGCACGCCGAAAGGAACCGCTTTGGCAAGGAATGAGGTGCGACCCGTGATCAAACTCAAGTCCACGGCCGGCACCGGCTACACGTACGTGACGACCAAGAACCGGCGCAACGACCCCGACCGGCTCACCCTCCGCAAGTACGACCCGACCCTCCGCCGGCACGTCCTGTTCAGGGAGGAGCGATGAAGGTCTGTCAGCTCACCGGCGTCAAGCCGGTGTTCGGCAACAACGTCTCCCACTCTCACCGCCGCACCCGCCGCCGCTGGAACCCCAACATCCAGCAGCGCCGCTACTGGCTGCCCAGTGAGGATCGCTTCGTCCGGCTCACGCTCAGCGCCCGCGCGATCAGAACGGTCGACAAGATCGGCGTCGAGGCGGCCGTCGCGCGGATCCGCGCCAGGGGAGAGCGGATCTGATGGCGAAGAAGAGCAAGATCGCCGCCAACGAGCGGCGCAAGGCCGTCGTCGCCCGTCACGCCGGACGGCGCGCCGAGCTTAAGGAGATCATCCGCACCGGCGCACCCCAGGAGCGTGCGGACGCCGTGCGCGAGCTGGCCCGCCAGCCGCGTGACGCCAGCGCCACCCGCGTGCGCAACCGCGACTCCGTCGACGGCCGTCCCCGCGGGCATCTGACCAAGTTCGGGCTGTCGCGGGTGCGCTTCAGGGAGATGGCGCATCGCGGTGAGCTGCCCGGCATCACGAAGGCGAGCTGGTAGCCGTGGCCGTGCCCAAGCGCAAAACCTCCCGCGGCACCTGATCGCTCAGCCAGGCTCATTCGTACGGTTCGTCCGGTACGTCCGTTCGCTCCACCCGGGAAGCGGTCATCTCGGGTGGGGCGTAGACGTCCGTGTCCCGGGATCTCCGTGGGATCCAGGTGCCGGTGACCCGTACCCACGCGTCAGTCGCGGGCGCGGGGACGCCTTTCACCAGGATCTGCATCGTGAGGGCGTCGGCGGCGCAGCAGCCGATCCGCATGCGCGTCAAATACCACCCGTGGTCCCGCTCGGACGGCACGACGAAACCGGTCAGCCGGACGGTCCTGCCGCGCAGGGATCCGCTGGAGTCCAGGGCCAGGTTGGCGAACTCGATCATGCTCAGCGTGTTCACCCGGCCGTCCTTCAGCACGATGGAGCGGGCCTCGACGAGCGTGGGCGGAGGCGGATGGGGAGCCGGCTCGGCCCGCCGGACGGCGTACGAGCCGAGGGCGGGGGGAGCGACCAGGAAGATCACCGCGAGCGGCGCCGCCAGCAGCCACGCCACCCGGTGCCCCGCCACGTGCTCATGCTCATGCTCGTACACGGGCACGGGCATGGGTACGACCGGGTCGCGGCCGACCAGCGCCGCCAGATGAGCCTCCTCCGCCGCGCGAACGCGATGAGCCTCCCTCTCGCGCGCCGCACTCCTGCTCCGCCGGCGGTCCAGAGCCAGGCCGGCCGCGGCCAGGACGACCAGCACCACGCCCGCAGCCACCACGAGCGGCCGGAATCCCGGCTTGACGTAGTTGGCGAAGTCCGCGGAGAAGGCGGAGATCCGCAACAGTGCCCCGCCGAGCAGGAGGAGCAGCAGGTTCTGCGCGACCCGATTCACCGGCACAACCCTATTCGCCTGGCCTCTCCAAGGAAGTCGCGTTTGCATGGCTTATGTGGCAAATGATAACCATTGTCATCACCGATGAAGGAAGTGACATGTCATCCGTTGGTGATCAGAAGGCACGGGTGGTGAGCACGCTGCCGCCGTGCCCCGGCCGCGACCCGGAGCGCCACGTCTCGGAGCGCCGCGACGGCGCGTTCCGGATCAGTGGGCCCGCGTTCAGGGCGGGGACGGCGTGAGGGAGCTCTCCTGGGCCGTGCGGCTGCTGCTGGTCAACCAGTTCGGCGTCAACACCGGCTTCTACCTGCTGGTTCCTTACCTCGCCGGCCACCTCACCCAAGACCTGGGCTTGTCCGTCGCGGCGACGGGTGTCGTCCTGGGGGTGCGTAACCTCAGCCAGCAAGGGCTGTTCCTCGTCGGAGGTTCGGCCGCCGACCGCCTCGGGGCCCGCCGGGTGATCATCGCCGGATGCGCGCTGCGCGCCGTCGGATTCGCTCTGTTCGCGTTCGGGGTCACGGTGCCGCTGCTGCTGGCGGCCGCCGTACTCAGCGGGCTGGCCGGCGCCCTGTTCAACCCGGCCGTTCGCGCGTACATCGCGGCCGATGCTCCCGGCGGGGCCAAGACCTTCGCGCTGTTCAACGTGTTCGCCCAGGCGGGCGCGTTGTGCGGGCCGCTGCTGGGCGGCGTGCTGCTGCTGGTGGACTTCCGGGCCGCAGCCCTCACCGCCGCGGCGATATTCGCGGTGCTGACCCTCGCGCAGACACTCGTCCTGCCCGCGCGCGAAGTGCCTCCCAGCGGCGCCTCGGTGCTGGGCGACTGGCGGCGCTGCCTGACCGACCGGCGTTTCCTCGCCTTCACCTTGGCCCTCAGCGGCATGTTCGCGCTGCAGAACCAGCTCTACCTGGTGCTGCCACTGGCCGCCGAGCAGGCGACCGGCATGCCGAGCTCGGTGGCCCTGCTGTTCCTGGTGTCCACCGTGGCGACCCTCCTCTTCCAAGTCCGGATCACCAAGCGCCTTGAGGCGGCGACGAGCCCCGGCCGCGCGATGGCGCTGGGACTGGCCGTGATGGGCGCCGGGTTTCTCGCGCCCGCCGCGCTGCCGGGACTCCTCCCGGTGCTGGTGGCGGTCCTGGCCCTGGCCTTCGGCGTGATGATGGCGCAGCCGTTCGTGTACGAGCGGATCAGCCGGTTCGGCGGCGAGTCGCTGACCGGCACCTACTTCGGCATGTTCTACCTGGTCTCCGGGGTGGTGGCCGCCGCGAGCACCGCGCTGATCGGCTGGGTGGGCACGGCCGGGGCCGCGGTGTGCGCCGTCATCGGGCTGGCCTGCGCGACGCTCGTGCTGGTCCAGGAGCGGCGTACGGCGGCACCGGCGTGAACACCCGCACCCACGACCCGCCACGACCCCGAACGAAACCGCGCGACGGCTCGCCCTGCCCGCCGGCCGACCCCTGTCACCCGTGCTCGCAAAGGACTCTCACCATGCATGACCACCCCACCCGCCGCGGCTTTCTCGGCCTGACCGCCGGTGCCGCCCTGCTCGCCGGATGCGGCACCGCCACCACCTCCTCCGGCGGCTCCGGGGGGAGGCTGCGCGCCGCGTTCGCCGGCGGTGGCGCCACGGAGGTGCTGGACCCGCACCTGGCCAATCTGTTCATCGAGGCCGCCCGCGCCAAGGCCCTCTACGACAAGCTCGCCGACCTCGGCCCGGACGTCTCGCCGCAGCCCCGCCTGGCCGAGAAGTGGGAGCCGAACGCCGACTTCACCGTCTGGCGCATCACCCTGCGGCAGGCGCTGTTTCACGACGGGCGGCCGGTGCGGGCCCAGGACGTCCTGGCCAGCTACGCCAGGATCGCGGATCCGGGCAGGACGTTCCGCGCCGAGTCCAGTCTCGCGCTCATCGACCTGCCCAACAGCCGGGCCGTCGACGACCTCACGGTCGAGTTCCGCCTCAGGCGGCCGTTCGCCGAGCTGCCCAACGTGCTGGCGGCGTTCGGCACCTCCATCGTCCCGGAGGGGGCCACGGACTTCAGCAAGCCGGTCGGCTCGGGCCCGTTCTCCTTCGTGTCCTGGCAACCGGGCCGTTCCGTGCTGCTCAAGCGCAACCCGGACTACTGGGAGGGCGCGCCGTACATCGAGGAACTGGAGTTCCTCATCGCCAACGAGGAGTCCGCCCGGGTCAACGCGCTCCTGGGCGGGCAGGTCGAGTACGCGCACGACCTCACCCCCGCCACCGCCCGGCAGCACGAGGGCCGCGTCACGATCGTCCGCGCCCCCAACAGCGCGATGCAGGCCTTCGCCATGAAGGTGGACCGCGCCCCGTTCGACGACAAGGATCTGCGCGAGGCCCTGTTCCTGCTCACCGACCGGCGGCAACTCGTCGACACCGTCATGCCCGGAGCCGGGCAGATCGGCAACGACCTGTTCGGCAAGGGCTACCTGCATTACGCCTCCGACATCCCGCAGCGCACGCTCGACCTCGACAAGGCCAAGGCGTTGATCAGGAAGGCGGGAGCCGAAGGACTCACCGTCGAGCTGACCACGTCGACAGCCGCGGCCGGCTTCGTCGAGGCCGCCACCGTCTTCGCCGAGCAGTTGCGCGCCGCCGGGCTGAAGGCCGAGATCCGCAACGGCAGCAAGGACACCTACTGGGCGGACATCCTCACCCAGGGATCCATCGCCAGCTTCCGCTCCGGTGCCATGCCGATCGAGACGCACATCGCGCAGAGGCTCCTGTCCACCTCGACGACCAACACCACGAAGTGGGCGCGGCCCGAGTTCGACGAACTCTACGAGACGGCCGTCTCGGCGCGCGACGCCGCGGACCGGGAGAGCGCCTACCTGAAGCTCCAGCAGATGCTGCACGCCGAGGGCGGGCTGCTGGTGTGGGGATTCGCCGACTGGATCGTCGCGACGTCGCCGAAGCTGAGCGGCGTGCGGGCGGCGCCCGCGAACACCCTGGACTGGGCCCGGTTCGACAAGGTGAAGCTGGCTTGAACCTGACCCGCTACGCCGCCCGCCGGCTCGCCGTGGGCGTCCCGCAGATCGCCGGCGTCGCCTGCCTGATGTTCGTGATGGCAGAGGCACTGCCGGGCGACGCCGCGGTGACGCTGGCCGGTGACCAGCCGGACCCGGCGCGGATCGAGCGGATCCGCGCCGAGCTCGGCCTGAACCGCCCCTTCGCCGAGCGCTTCGCCGCCTGGGCCGCCGGCCTGACGCGCGGCGACTTCGGCGCGTCACTCGTCTCCGGCCGCCCGGTCGCCGAGATCGTGCTGGACGCGCTGGCTCCCACCGCCGTGCTGGCCGGGCTCACCGTGCTCCTGCTGGTGCCGCTGTCGATCCTGCTCGGAGTGGCCGCCGCGCTGCGGGAAGGGAGCCGGCTCGACCGGGCGCTGACCGCGGCGAGCACCGCGCTCTACGCGGTTCCGGAGTTCGCGCTGGCCATCGTCCTGGTGACGATCTTCGGCGTGACGCTGGCGTGGCTGCCGCCGACCGGGCTCGGCGGCCTCACCGCCGCGGCTCTGGTGCTGCCCGTGACGGTGCTGCTGGTCCGTCCCGTCTGCTCCACCGGGCGGTTGGTCCGCTCCACGATGATCGACGTGCTGGCGTCCCCGTACGTGAGACACGCCCGGCGTCTGGACCTCAACTGGTTCGCGCACGCGCTGCCCAACGCGCTCGCGCCGGCCGTGCAGCACCTGACCAGGACCGTCGACTGGCTGCTCGGCGGCGTCATCGTGGTGGAGGCCGTTTTCGTCATCCCCGGGCTGGGCGGCACCCTGGCCGACGCGGTCGGCCATCGGGACCTCCCGGTCCTGCAAGGACTCGCGCTGCTGTTCGCCGCCACGACCGTCCTGGTCAACCTGCTCGCCGACGTCGCCGCCTTCCGATTGGCCCCACGCGCATGAGGTTTCTGCTGCTCGGCGTGCCCCTGTCCATCGCCCTCGTGGGGCCGTGGCTCGTTCCCGGCGACCTCGGCCGCGGTGCGCCGTTCGCCGATTCGGGCCCGCTCGGCACCGACTTCGTCGGCCGCGACGTGTGGCACCAGGTGCTCATGGGCGGACAGGGTCTGGTGCTGACGGCCGTGCTCGCCACTGGCGGCGCCTACCTGCTGGGCACCGCTTGGGGCCTGGCCGCGGCGACGACGCCCCGGATGGTCGACGAGGCCCTGATGCGCCCGCTCGACGTCCTCATGGCGGTGCCGTCGCTGTTGCTGCTCCTGGTGGTGGCGACGCTTGCTCCCGGCGGAGCGCTCGTCTGGATCGTCATGCTGATCCATCTGCCCGACATCGCCCGCCTGGTCCGCTCCTGCGCGCTGGAGATCGGCTCCCGGCCGGCCGTGGAGGCCATGCGGATGCAGGGCGAGAACCGGTGGCGGATCGCCACCGGGTTCGTCGCGCCCGCCATGGCCCGCGTGCTCGCCACCGACGCCGGTACCCGGCTGACCGGATCGTTGTACCTCATCGCCGCCGTGAGCTTCCTCGGTGTCGGGGTGCCGCCGGACGCCGCCGACTGGGCGGTCATGGTCGACCGCAACCGCGGCGGCCTCTTCCTCAACGCGTGGGCGGTCCTCGCCCCCGCACTGCTGATCGTCATGCTGGCGGTCGGGCTGAACCTCACCCTGGACCGCCTGTCGAAGAAGGCAGATCATGATCGAAGTTGACCGGCTGACGGTCTCCGTCCCCAGCCGGATCCTGGTGGACGAAGTCAGCTTCACCCTGCCCGCCGCCCGGACGCTGGCCTTGGTCGGCGCTTCGGGGAGCGGCAAGACGACCACCGCGCTCGCGCTGCTCGGCGAGCACCCGGCCGGTGCCCGGGTCACCGGCCGGATCGCCGTGGCCGGCCATCAGGTCACACCCGGGCGACCCCCGGCGCCCGGGACCGTCGGCTTCATCCCGCAGCACCCTTCCGCCGTGCTCAACCCGGTGCTGCGGATCGGCGCGGTGCTCCGCCAGATCGCGGCGCGGCACGGCACGAGCGTCCCCGACGCCCTGCGCAAGGCCCGCCTCCCCGAGGAGCGAAGCTTTCTGCGCCGCTTTCCGCACCAGCTGTCAGGCGGGCAGCAGCAGCGGCTCGTCCTGGCGCACACGCTGCTGGCCGGCCCGTCCGTCATCGTCGCCGACGAACCCACCACCGGTCAGGACGCCATCACCCGGGCCGAGGTGGCCGCCGAGCTCGTCTCACTCAATGTCGCCGTCGTCCTGCTCAGCCATGACCTCGACCTGGTGCGGGAGCTGGCCGACCAGGTCGTCGTGCTCAAGGACGGGCGGGTCGTGGAGTCCGGGCCCGCGGTGCTGGACACGCCACGCAGTGAGTACGCCAAGGCGCTGGTCAGCGCGCGACCCCACGTGGCCGGGACCCGCATGCAACCGCACCCGATCCTGACCATCGCCGATCTCGGAACGGAGGTCCTGCGTGGGGTGAACCTCGACGTCGCCCGCGGCGAACGGCTGGCCGTCGTCGGCCGCTCCGGCAGCGGGAAGACGACGCTCGCCCGCTGTGTCGCCGGGCTGCGTGCCTGGACCTCCGGGAGCGTACGTCTGGACGGCCGCCCGCTGCCGCCCTCCGGCCGCCGTAGCCGCGCCGACCTGGCGCGGCTGCAGTACGTCCCCCAAGACGCCCGCGCCTCGTTCGACCCTCGGCGGGCCGTGGTGGAACAGGTCGCCAGGACCGCGGTACGGCTGCGCGGATCGACCGCGCCCGCCGCGCGCGAGGACGCCTTCGCGACCATGGCCTCGCTCGGGCTGAGCCACGAGATCGCACGGCGCCTCCCGGAGCGGCTGTCAGGGGGCGAGTCGCAGCGCGCCGCCCTGGCCCGCGCCCTGCTCGCCCATCCGGACGTGCTGATCTGTGACGAGATCACCTCCGGGCTCGATCCCGTCACCGAGGCGGAGGTCCTCGGCCTGCTCACCGATCTCGACGTGACCCTGATCGTCATCAGCCACGACCTGCCCATGGCCGCGCGGCTCGCCGACCGGATCGCGGTCGTTCACGAGGGCCGCCTGATCGAGCACGGCCCAGCGGATCAAGTGCTCCGCACCCCGTCCCATCCCGTCACCCGCGAGCTCATCAACCCGACGGAGGAGTTCCTCCACTCCTCGACGTGAACGGACCGGACACGCGCAGTGGCACACCCCTACTCGTACGGCTCCGCCGGCCGTCCGACGGCGGTCACGGCGGTCGCGGCCAGGGCCGGAACCACGTAGTCGTCCGGCACCCCGTCCGGCCACGGAACCCACGTGCCCGTGACCGCCACCCACGCGTCCTCCGGCGGGGCGGCCGCCCTCTGGACGGCGACCTCCAGGGCGAGCGCGTCGGCGGCGCAGCAGCCGATCCGCATCCGGGTCAGATACCAGCCCCCGCCGTCCCCGGCCCGTACGGCGAAACCGACCAACCGGACCTTCCGGCCGGCGAGCGAGGGCCCCGGCCGGGCGTACGCGCGCCCGATGAACTCGCCCAGCGTCAGCTCCGTCACCTCGCCTCCCGCCAGCGCGCGATAGCCCTCCGCCCGGACGGGCGCCGGCGGACCGTCGTCGCGCCGGGCCGCGAAGGCGCCGAGCGCGGGCGGAGCGATCAGCACGATGACGAACGCCGGCACGGCCAGCAGCCACGCCACGCGCGTTCCGTGGGCGCCACCGGGCCGGTCCAGCACGTCGGCGACGACGGACAGCAGGCCGAGCAGCACCAGCACCGTTCCGGCCGCCACGAGCGGCGGCCGGAACCCCGGCCTGACGTAGTTGAGGTACGTCGTGGAGAACGCCGAGACGCTCAGCACCGTCGCGCCCAGGATCAGCAGCACGGCGCCCTGCGCCTGACGGCTCACGGCAGCGCCCAGCCGGCGACGAAGCTGATCCCTATCGCGAGGACCAGCGTGAGCGGCGCGAACCGCGCGGTGAAGGCCCGGCCGAAGGTGCCCGCCTGCAGGGCGATGAGCTTCAGGTCCACCATCGGCCCGACCACCAGGAACGCCAGCTTGGCGGTGGGGGAGAACGCGGTGAACGACGCCGCCACGAACGCGTCGGCCTCGGAACAGATCGACAGCAGCACGGCCAGGAACGCCAGTACCAGCACGGACACGACGGGCACCCCGGCCACCGCGGTCAGCCAGTCACGCGGGATCACCACGTTCAGCGTCGCCGCGGCCAGCGCGCCGACCACCAGGAACCCGCCGGAGTGCAGCAGGTCATGACGCATCGCGTCCACGAAGACGCTCCCCCTGCCCGCGCGGGTTCCCGCGCTGCGGCGGGGCGCCGGCAGCCACGCGGCGCGCCCGAACCGGGCCCAGATCCAGCCGGCCAGCACGGCCACCGCCAGCGAGGCGGCGAACCTGGCCACCACCATCGACGGGTCGCCGGGAAAGGCCACCGCGGTGGACACCAGCACCACCGGGTTGATCGCCGGGGAGGCCAGCAGGAACGCCAGCGCCGCCGGCGGCGCCACGCCGCGCGCCATCAGCCCGGAGGCCACCGGCACCGACGCGCACTCGCAGCCGGGCAGCACCGCCCCCGCCAGACCCGCCACCGGGACCGCCGCGGAGGTCCGCCGGGGCAGCGCCCTCGTCCAGAACGAGGCGGGCACGAACGCGGTGATGGCCGCCGACAGCGCCACGCCCAGCACCAGGAACGGCAGCGCCTGCACGCACACCGCCACGAACACGGTCGCCCAGGTTTGCAGCGCGGGATGCGTCAGGTGCGGCGCGAGCAGGAACCGTCCCGCCACCAGCAGGGCCACGAGGACGATGAACGCCCACGGCAGCCGGAACCCGGGCTCCCGCGGCCGGCCACTCCCCAGGGCCGGCCGATCCGCCGTACTCGGCCGCGGCCTGTCGGGAATGATTCTCATTTCCGGGAGTGTCCTGGGAAGCGTCACCGGAGTCAAGTCCAACGCCTGGCACCCGAGAGAGTCGCGCGGCTACTTGATCGCGATGAAGCCCTCGAAGGCGAGATATTTCAGGATCGTTCCGTAGCTGGTGAAGCCGGCTTCCTCGAAGACGGCGAGGTTGTCGTCGGTGGAGACCGGCTGCAGCACGCCGAGCAGGCTCTCCTTCTTGTCGAGGATCTCCTCCGGGCTCAGGCCGGCGTTGCGCTTGAACCGGTAGTGCAGCGTCGTGATCAGATCCTCGAGCCGGGCGCCGGGCGCCAGGACCTTGTCGAACATGAAGAAGGCCCCGCCGGGACGCAGCGCCTGGCAGATCCGGCGCAGCACCTGCCGCCGCAGCCCCGGCGGCAGGAAGTGCATGGTCAGGTACGCGACCACGAAGTCACACTGCTGGAAGGCGATCTCGGTGAGGTCGCCCGCCACGACCTCGACGTTGCCGAGACCGGCGCAGTGCTCGCGGGCGGCCTCGACCATCGCGGCCTCGCGGTCGACCCCGATCCAGTGGGTGGCGCCGTTGGCCGGCCCGTGGGTGGCCAGCCGGCGCAGGAGCTGGCCGGTGGCCGAGCCGAGCTCGTAGCCGACCCGGGGCTGATCGCCGCCGAGGAAACACGTGGACAGATCGCAGACGAGATCGTGCCCGGCGTCGTAGAGCGGTACGGAGTGACGGGCGTGATCGACGAACACCGCGGGCACGTCGCCCGAGAAGACCCACGATCCTGGCGAGGTGATGGGAAGGGAGGTCACGGCCGGTCACGCTTTCCGGTACGCCGAGATGTTACGGGTCGAGGCGGCCGTGAAGGGCGCCTTGTCCCAGCTCGACCAGCGCTCGTGCCGTCGCAGGCCGGCGATGCGGGCCATCAGGTCGAGCTCGGACGGCCAGACGTAGCGGACCGCGCCGGGGCGCAGCTGGACCCCTTCCGTCTCGCTGAGCCTGATGTGGCAGGTCCGCATCTCCTGCGTCACGTGGTCGGCGGCCGAGACGAACAGCGAGACCGCGTCCGGCTTGACGCCGGAGGTCCAGGCCCTGCCGTTCTCCAGGACGCCGCTCGCCGGCGCCATCAGCTCGACGACGAAGAAGCCGCCGGGCGCCAGGTGCGCCGCCACGTTCTCGAAGCAGCGCACCTGAAGGTCCTGCGTGGTCAGGGCCGACAGCGCGAAACGGGAGATGAAGGCCAGGCCGAACTCGCCCTCGACCTTCACGTCGGCGAAGTCTCCCTCCACGAGATCGATCTCGTCGCCGCGCGGTTTGGCGCGCAGCTGTTCGAGCATCCAGGGGGAGTTGTCCACGCCGGTCACGGCCAGCCCGCGGTCGAGCAGCGGGAGGGCGAGCCGGCCGGTGCCGACGCCGAGCTCCAGCACGGCCCGCCCGCCGGCCAGCCCGGCGAGGTAGTCGGCCGCGTCCTGGGTGTCGGGCTGGTCGCCGAACTCCGCCTCCCAGCGGGCCGACCATTCCGGTCCGTAGGCGACGGCGTTGAGGGCGTCGGCGTCTTTCATCGGCGGTTTCCTTTCACGCGTGGGGGAGGGGGAAGACGTTCAGCTCGGTCCTGGCGGGCCAGCCGAGCTTGGCCGCGGCGTCGCGCAGCCGGTCCGCGCCGAGGTAGGGGAAGGCGGCGGCGAAGTTGCCGGCCAGGCCGGGCACGAGTGTCCTGGTGACGTGCAGCCCGGCGGCGGCGACGTCCGGCGTGGTGAGGTCCACGGCGATCACCTCGTGGCCGGCCCGCTCGACCCGCCGCCGGTACGTGCTCAGGGAGCGGTCGGGCAGCGCGGGCACCGCCGAGGCCGGGATGGTGGTCCCGTCGCCGAGCCGGCCGCGGACCCGTTCGACGGCACGGGGGTCGAGGTTGACCTGCAGCTGGCACTCCAGGTCGCCGACGTCCCTGAAGTCGGGGCGGAAACTGTCGAGGTAGGCGCGGTCGGCCCGCCACTCGTGCATGAAGTGCCGCGTCTTGCGTCCCGCGCGCACGGCCTCCCAGTACAGGCCGCCGGGATCCTGGAGGTCGCGGGCGATCTCCTGGAGGGTCAGCGCCTCGGCCCAGGACTTCTCCGCCGCCGTATCGACGGTGTCGCGGCAGCCGAAGCCGATCGTCAGGATCCGCTCCTCGACGTGCTCGACGACGCCGGCGACCACCGGGACGCCGAACTCGTTAGGCAGCGGGACGAGCCACGCGCGCTGTCCGGGCGTGCCGTCGAAGAGCGCGGCCAGGCGCGGCGTCGGCTCCAGGGACGGCAGCGCGGGCAGATTGGCCCACCAGACCATGGTGGCGTCCCGCTCGATCACCTCTTCCAGCCCCGACCGTACGGCGTCGTCGAAGGACTCCCCGGCCGCCACACCGGCGTAGTACAGGGGGTTCGTGACGGGCTCGTGGTAGTAGGGGCCGACGTAGTAGTTGCAGTACGCCAGGCTGGCGGGCACCCAGATCGGCCGGTCATGGGTGAGGGAGCGGCCCTGGATCCAGTGCACAGGCAGGCCGGCGTCGAAGCGGACGAAGGGGAACCCGTCCGCCGCGTACTGCTCTTCGGAGAACAGGACGATCGACTCGGGCGCGAGGGCGTTCTCGCCGTCCTGGCACAGCTCGGCGTAGGACGCCTGGCGTAACCGTTCGGGCTGGATCCAGTTGGCGCAGTAGCGTTCCACGCTCTCGCCGATCGCCGCCGCCCGCGCGCCGGCCACGTCGCCGAAGGTGCTTGCCCCGCACAGGACGTTGGTGGCCCAGGGGAAGCGCCGGCTCATGTCGGCGACGTCGGCCTGCACGGTGGTCAGGGCCCGCGGGGTCGACGGGTCGTGCTCGACGACCCTGGTGGCCGCCACGATGCCGAGGCGGTCGCCGAGGAGCAGGTCCGTGCCCGTGACGCGGTGGTTGACCACCTCGGGGAACGGGCTCGACGGCAGGGGCAGGAACGGATGGAGCCGGATCCGCGGGCCCGCCGGGTCCACCTCGATCTCGTTGCCGGCCAGGGCGCAGGGCTCGCCGGCCAGCCAGCGGCGCAGTTCGACCAGGAACATCGACACGAGCCAGGTCAGCACGTCCGGGGGAGGCGGCCGCAGGCCGCCGGTCAGCGACGGCCGCAGGAGCGCCTCGGCGAGGTCCGGCCGCTGCGTCACGCAGGCCCGGCGGGTCAGCAGATCCCGGTACGGCGCGGTGCGGCCGGGCTCGACGGCCGGGCCGAAGTAGCACCTGCCCCGGTCCAGGAAGAAACAGCTCCACGCTCCGGTCCGCCGGTCGTCCGCCCGCGCCAGCAGTTCGGGGTCGAACCGCGTGCTCAGCAGCGCCAGCGGCCGGTCGGGCGGAAGGTCGTCGCCGAGGAGCAGGACCTGCTCATCGGGCGCGGCGAGCCCCGCGACGATCGGACGCAGGACGGCATCGGCGAGCAGCACCGGGGCCTGCGAGGTATCGGCGGGGGATACGGGCGTCTGCGGGTGTTCGTCGGGTGATACCGGGGTCTGCGGGGGTTCGGTGGGGGGTACGGAGTTTCGCGGGGGTTCGGTGGGGAGTACAGAGTTTCGCGGGGGTTCGGCGGGGAGTGCGGGGGTCTGCGGGGTCTCGATGAGGGAGCCGGTCGAGGTGAGCAGGGCGGCCAGTTCCGGCCACGGCGGAGACCCGCTCGGTGGCGTCGCGGCGAAATCCTCCAGGCCGCGGACGACGTCCGCCGCGCTCCGTCCGATCTCGAACATTCGGCCGTCCGGCGTGATGAGCACGGCCGCGTCGGCGCCCAGCGGGCGTACGTCCACGTTGACTCTCGGAAGGTGTGTCAAGATCGCATCCTTGTCGCGTCGCGGGGCCCGTGAGGCCGGATGCGGGCCGGCCCCACGGGTTTCACCTCCGTCAGCTCCAGCGGAAGGCGCGGAAGCCCGTGCTGTGGTTGTGCGGCGCGACGGTGTCGCGACGCCGTTCGGCGCTGATTTCACGGATCATGTGCTGACCTCCTTCCCATGGGTGGTTGTCGCAGCTGGTGGCGGACCAGCCGGGCGTAGGTGCCGCCGGCTGCCACCAGCTCCGCGTGCGTGCCGATCTCGGCGACCTCGCCGCGATCGAGCACGATCAAGCGGTCGGCGGTGCGGATCGTGGAGAGCCGGTGGGCCACCAGCAGGGTGGTCCGGCCGGCGCGGACCCGGGCCATGGCCAGGCCCAGCAGCCGCTCGCTCTCCGCGTCCACGTTGGAGACGGGCTCGTCGAGGATGAGGACGGGCGCGTCGCGCAGCAGCGCGCGGGCGATGGCGATGCGCTGCCGCTGGCCGCCCGAGACCCGTGCGCCCCATTCGCCGACGACGGTGTCGTAGCCGTCGGGGAGCTCCTCGGTGATGAAGTCATGCGCCAGCGCGGCCCTGGCGGCGGTCTCGATCTCCTCCCGGCTCGCGCCGGGCCGGCCCAGCGCGATGTTCTCGGCGACCGTCCGGTTGAGCAGGTAGATCTCCTGCGGCACCACGCAGATCAGCTCGCGCAGGTCCTGGTCGGCCAGGTCACGCAGGTCGTGCCCGGCGACCCGCACCGAGCCCGCCTCCGGGTCCCAGAAGCGGAGCAGCAGGCTGGTGAGCGTGGACTTGCCCGCGCCGGAGTGTCCCACCAGCGCGACCGTCTCCCCGGCGGCGATGTCGAACGTGACGCCGGACACGGCTGAGGGCAGCCCTGCCCCGTACCGGAAGGAGACGTCGCGGAAGGAGACGCCGAGCGCCGCCGGCAGGGCGGGCAGCGGCGCCGGCGCGGCCGGTTCCGGGGCCATGGCCGGCGTGTCGACGACCGCGAAGACGCGTTCGCCCGCGGCGGCGACCACGCCGAGCTCGCGCGCGGCGTCGCTCAGCTTGGTGACGGGCGCCAGCGCGGCGGCGGCCAGGACCACCGCGGCCGGATAGAGCGCCACCGGCATCGCGGCGGTGGCGACCAGGGCGGCCGATGCGCCGAGCACGCCGACGACTCCCAGCCCGATCAGCAGGTCGGTCGCGGCACGTTCGGCGCCGACCCGGCCGGCGTGGGCGAGCTGCGCCTCGTGCAGGTCGCGGCCGTGCGCGCCGAGCCGGGCCAGGAAGCGCTCCTCCTGGCCGAAGGCGGCGATCTCGCGCAGCCCCTGCACGCCGTCCACGGCGGTGGCGTTGAGCCGGCCGAGGCGCAGCCGCCACGCGCGGCCCTGGACGGCCGCCCGCCCGCGGAGCCAGGCGGGGACGAAGGCCACCAGGCCGGCGACCGGCAGGACGACGAGGGCGAGCGCCGGGTGGATGAACGACAGGGCCGCCACCGACCCGGCCGGCACCACGACCGCGACGCACAGCGGGCTCAGGGTGTGGGCGAAGAACACCTCCAGCCGCTCGACGTCGTCCATGACCGTCGCGGCCAGGTCACCGGAGCGGTGCCCCTTGGGGTGCGCGGGCGCGATCCGCTCGAAGCCCGCGTACAGCCGCTCCCGGATGTCGACCAGGATCCGGAAGGCCATGTCGTGGGCGAGGTGCGACTCCACGAAGGCCAGCACCGCGCGGGGGAGCACCAGGCAGGCCAGCACGATCAGCCCGGGACGCAGCTCGGCCGCGCCCGCGCCGGTGATCGCGGCGCCGGCCACCCAGGCGCCGGCCGCGGCGATCGCCACGGTGAGGGCCTGGTCGAGAACGCCGCTGCCGATCGCGCCTGCCAGGTGCAGCCGGTAGGGCCGCACCAGGGACAGCAGGGGGCGCAGTCCGGAGATCATCGGCTCACCGCCTGCGCCGCCACCAGCCGCTGGTATCCGGCCGAGCGTTCGAGCAGTTCGGCGTGGGTGCCGGTGGCGGCGACCCTGCCGTGGTCGAGCAGCAGGATGCGGTCGGCGTCCCGTACGGTCGACAGCCGGTGGGCGATGACCAGCGTGGTACGGCCGGCGGCCAGCCGGTCGAGGGCCCGCTGGATCTCCGCCTCGCCGGCCGAGTCGATGCTGGAGGTGGCCTCGTCCAGGACGAGGATCGGCGCGTCCTTGAGTAGCGCGCGGGCGATGGCGACGCGCTGCCGCTCCCCGCCCGACAGGGTGACGCCGCGCTCGCCGACCACGGTGTCGTACCCGTCCGGCAGCCTGGAGATGAAGTCGTGGGCGCCGGCGGCGACGGCGGCCGCCTCCACCTGGCCGGTGTCGCCGCCGGGCCGGCCGAGCAGGAGGTTGTCGCGAACCGTGCCGTGGAAGAGGTAGGTGTCCTGGGCCACCACGGCGATCAGGCCGCGTAACCGGGCCAGGGACAGCTCCCTGACGTCCTGCCCGCCGAGCAGGACGCGCCCCGACCTCGGGTCGAAGAAGCGCAGCAGCAGCGAGACGATCGTGCTCTTGCCCGCGCCCGACCGGCCGACGATCGCGACCGTGCGGCCCTCCTCCACCGTGAACGACAGGTCCGAGACGACGTCCCGCCCGTCGCGGTAGCCGAAGGACACGCGGTCGAACGAGATCGACGCGGACGCCGGCGGCGGCTGCGGCCGCCGCGGCCCGGTGACCGCCGGTGCGGCGTCGAGCAGCTCGAAGATCCCGCCGGCGGCGGAGATCGCCGGGTAGGCGGAGTGGTAGGCCTTCTGCAGCTCTTCCAGCGGACGGAAGGCCTCGCGGGCCAGCAGCAGGACCAGCAGCAGGCCCAGGACGTCGAGCTGCCCGGCGGCCAGCCGCAGGGAGCCGAGCCCGATCGCGAGGCAGACGCCCGCGACCGACAGCAGCCCCATCGCGCCGGTGCGCAGGTTGGCCACCGCCACGAAGCCGATCGAGGCCCGGTAGAAGTCGTGGGACTCGCGCGCCAGCTCCCGGCCGCGCTCGCGGCTGACGCCGAACGCCTTCAACGTCGTCATGCCCTGCAGCACGTCGAGATATTCGGCGCCGAGCCGCCGCCACAGCCCCCAGAACCAGCCCGCCCGCTCGGCCTGCAGCCGCCGGGCCAGCAGCGGGGTCGCGGTGATCGCGAGCGCCCCGGCGAACAGGACGCCGCCGATGAGCGGATCGACGAGGACGAGCCCGGTCAGGATGGCCAGCGCGCCGAGGACGGCGCCCAGCAGCTGGGACAGGAAGCGGCTGACGTACACGTCGATCTTCTCCACGCCGTCGACCACCGTCGCCTGGGTGGCGCCCGTCCGGTTGGCCGCGGTGTAGCCGGGCCCCAGCTCGAAGAGCTTGGCGTACAGGCGCTTGCGCAGGGAGTCCTTCACCGCCCGCCCGGTCGTCACGACGACCAGCTCGCCCGCCCAGAGCAGGGCCGCCCTCGTCACCAGCATGACCGCGACGACGGCCAGCGGGACGAGCACGCCCTGCCACGGCGCGCCGGCGAACACGGCGGCCAGGGCCTGCGCGATGGCGACGCCCTGGCCGACGTGGGTCGCGGTGACGGCGAGCGTCACCGCCGTGCCGAGCGCCAGCCGGCCGCGCGCGGCGGCGGCCAGACGTAACAAACGCGGAGTCATCGGGGCAACCCGTTGCCGAGACGACGCGGGTTTGATAACCGTTGTCATATTCAAGGACGCTAACCCGGCATCGACAGGCGCGCAACAGTTGTGGAGGAAAAGGATGAAACGCTTAATGTGTCTGCTTCTGGTCGCCGGGCTCGCCGCCTGCGGCAGCCCGGCGCCCCGGGCGGCTCCGGTACGGCCCGGCTGCGTGACGGAGTTCTCCGCCGAGCAGGACTACTTCCCCCACCAGGTCAAGGCCGAGTACGCCAACGGCTGGCAGGTCCGCTACGAGCGCTCGTACAAGGTGCTGAAGACGACGGTGCAGGCGGCCGGCGGGCACGCCGAGGCCGGCAGCCGCGAGATCGACAGCACCTACGTGCTCCTGCGGTGCGGCGCGCCCCGGCCGGAGCTGACCGGCGAGCTGGCGGGCGCCACCGTCATCGAGGTGCCCGTCAGGACGATGGTCGACGGCGGCAGCGTCCTGTACGCGTCGCTGGAGAAGCTGGGCCTGGCCGACGCGCTGACCGGCTCCGCCGAACCGTTCATCGGCGACGTCGAGGCGCCCTACCTGCCCAGGGTCGCCGAACGGATCAAGGCGGGCGAGGTCGCCGAGATCGGCTACGAGGTCAACTACGAGGCCCTGGCCGACGCCGACCCCGACTTCTACACCAACTACGCCGGAGACGACCAGACCTTCAGCAAGATCGAAGAGCTCGGCATCCCGGTGGTCTACTACTTCCCCTACACCGAGACGCCGCTCGGCGCGGCCGAGCAGATCAAGTTCCTGTCCCTCTTCTTCGACGCCGAGCAGCGGGCCCAGCAGGTGTTCGACCCGATCGAAGAGCGCTACCTGAAGCTGCGCGCTCAGATCGACGTGTACGTCGCCGGCAAGAAGCGACCCAAGGTGCTGATCGGCGCCGTCGGCGAGTCGGGATCGGTCACCACCAGGCAGCGCGAGCGGTTCGAGCCCCAGCTCGTCCGCGCGGCCGGCGCGGAGCCGGTGCCCGACCTGCCCGGCGGCGGCATCGCGGCCCTGTCGCTGGAGAAGTTCCTCGACACGGGAGCGGACGCCGACTACTGGATGGACCTGGTCTTCTTCCCCAAGCACCGGACGGGAGCCGACTACCTCGCCGCCGACGACCGGCTCGCCCGCCTGCCCGCGCTGAAGAACGGCAGAACCTTCCACCGCGTCGGGACCCGCGGCTCCGACTACTTCCTCAACGGCGCGCTGGAGGCCGACCTGATCCTGCGCGACCTGGTGAACCTCCTGCACCCCGAACTCCTGAAGAGCGGCGATGACCTTCAGTTCGTCAAACGTGTCCCGGCCGAGTAGCGCCCGCCGCGCCGTCGTCCTCGCCGTGCTCGCCGCCGCCGTGCCGGCCGCCTTCCTGGCCACGCTGGCCTGGGGGTCGGTCAACGTGCCGCTGGACGAGGTCGTCGCGATCCTGCGCGGGCAGGAGCCGGCTCGCGGCACCTGGCGGGCCATCGTGCTCGACCTGCGCCTGCCCCGCGCGGCCACGGCGGTCCTCGCCGGGACGGCCATGGCGCTGGCCGGGCTCGCCATGCAGACGTTGTTCCGCAACGCCCTCGCCGAGCCGTACGTCCTCGGGGTCACCTCGGGAGCGGGGCTCGGCGTGGGCCTGCTCCTGCTGCCGCAGGGCGCGACCACCGGCGTGGGCGCCTCACTGCTGGCGGGACTCGCCCCGCTGCACGGGCTCGGCGTCGTCGGTGCCGCCGCCCTGGGGGCCTTCGCCGTCCTGCTGGTCATGCTGGCCGTCGCCGGGCGGGTGCGGAACATGGTCATCGTCCTGGTGGCTGGCATCATGGTCGGCTCCTTCCTCGGCGCGATCACCAACGTGCTGGTGTTCTTCGCCCGGCCCGAGGCCGTGGTGGCCTTCACGCAGTGGCAGTTCGGCAGCTTCGAGGGCGTGCGGGCGGCCCAGCTCCCCGTGCTCGCCGCCGTCGTGGCCGCGGGCGCCCTGCTGCTGACCCTCTTCGTCAAACAGCTGAACGTGTCGCTGCTGGGGGAGCGGTACGCCCAGAGCATGGGCGTGTCCCCGCGGCGGGTGCGGATCGTCGCCATCGCCGCCACGGCCCTGCTGTCCGGCGCCGTCACCGCCTACACCGGGCCGATCGCCTTCCTCGGCATCGCCGCACCGCACCTGGCGCGGGGCCTGCTCGGCACGGCCGACCACCGGCTGCTGATCCCCGGCTCGGCGCTGCTCGGCGCGCTGACCGCCCTGGCCGCCGGGATCTTCGCCCAGCTTCCGGGGACCGGGCTCACGCTGCCGCTCAACGCCGCGCTCGCGCTGCTCGGCGCGCCCGTCGTGCTCCACGTACTGCTGCGGATCAACCGCGGAGGAGGAGGCTTCCATGTCTGACGAACGGCTGGCCACCACGGACCTCAGCGTGGGCTACCGGCGCCGCGCCGTGCTCTCCGGCATCGACGTCACCCTGCGCGCAGGGGAGCTGACCTGCCTCGTCGGCGCGAACGGCATCGGCAAGTCCACCCTCATGCGCACCCTCGCCCGCGCCCAGCCGCGGCTCACCGGACGCATCGAGCTGCGCGGGCGGCCCATCGCCGACCTCTCCCCGCGCGAGCTCGCCGCGGAGCTGGCCATCGTCCTCACCGACCGGGTCGCCGCCGGGCAACTGCTCGGCTACGACCTCGTCGCCCTCGGACGCGCCCCGTACACCGGATGGTTCGGCCGGCTCGACGACGCCGACAGGCGCACGATCGAGCGGGCCCTGGACACCACCGGTGCCGGGCACCTGGCCGGCCGTCCGGTGACGGAGCTCAGCGACGGCGAGCGCCAGCGCCTCATGATCGCGCGGGCGCTCGCCCAGCAGCCCTCCGTCCTGCTGCTCGACGAGCCCACCGCGTTCCTCGACCTGGCCGCCCGGCTGGAGCTGGTCGAGCTGCTGCGCTCCCTCACCCACGAGCACGGCCTGGCCGTCCTGATGTCCACCCACGACGTCGAGCACATGCTGCGGCACGCCGACTCGCTCTGGCTGATCACCCCGGAACGCGAGCTGATCAGCGGCGCGCCGGAGGAGATCGGGCTGGCCGGGCACCTGCGGCGCCTGCTCCACGACGCCGCCACGTTCGACCCCCGAACCGGCACGTTCACCTGGGACACCGGCCAGGCGGCCACCGCCCGCGTCACGGCGCCGCCCGGCTGCCCGGCCGACCTGCTCTCCTGGACCGTCCACGCGGTGGAGCGCGCCGGATACCGCGTCAGCGAGCGCGGCGCCGAGGTCGACGCCGAGCGCGACGCCGAGCGCGACGCCGAGGTCGACGTCGATGTCACGGTCGAGGTGCGGGCGTCCGGCGGCTGGCGGGTCGGCCCGCACCGGCTCGACTCGGTGACGGCGCTGGTCGCCCGCCTGCGCGACGGCGGCTGACGGATCGTGGCGCCGGAGCCTACTTCCGGTAGACGCCGATGGCCCACTTCACCGGCCGGTTGGTGGACTCGCCCCAGAACCCCACCCGCCCCGTGACGGTGACCCGCTTGCCCTTGGGCACCGTGAACTCCTCCATCGCCGTCGGGAACGGGCCCTCCTTCCAGACGCCGCAGCCCGAGCGCGTGGGCGACTCCTTGCCGCCGACCTGATATTTGAACCACATGCGTCCGGCCAGGTCGCCGGAGCAGATCTGGTCGATGCCGATGGGGTCGCCGGTGCCCACCACCTGCATCTCGATCGTCGACTCGCCCGGCCAGGCGCCCCTGAACTGGGCGATCATCCTCTTACCGGCCAGCCGCTCGGGCATCGCCCTGACCGGCTCGGGGGTGACCATCCTGGCGGGCGGGATCCACTGATAGACCGCGAGGTCCCAGTCGGACCGCTGGGGCTTGACCGGCTCGCACGGCCCGTTTCTGGTCCGCATGACGCAGCCTCCGCCGGAGGTGGTCCGGTCGAACGTGACCGTGACCTCCTCGGCGTCCTTCGGCACGATCAGCGGCCGCAGCTCCATGTCCTCGGGGCACGGTGAGAAACCGTGCGGGCCCGTGTTCCTGCCGTTCACCAGGACCCGTGGCGACGCGCCGGCCTCGCCGTCGCACCGCGCCGCGACGTCCAGCGGCTCTCCGGAGACCGGGATCGTGACCGAGGTCTTCACGCCCGACGCGACGAGCCTGGTCGTGGCCAGCCGGCGGTAGACGGTGCCGTCGGGGGCGGTGTAGCGCTCGGGCAGGCCGGACGCGGGTTCGGCGGTGACCGTCGTCGCGGGTGGGGGCTCCTCGGCCGTACCGGGAAGCAGGGCGACGATCACCACGACGGCGGCCACCACCGACGCCACCGACACCGCCCCGCCCACCATCGCCCGCCTGCGCATGCGGCGCCGGCGGATGCGGGCGCGGACCTCGTCGTGGCGGTGCGGGTTCGCGGGCGACGGCCCCTCGGCCCGCTCCCGCAGGACGTCACGCAGATCTTGTACGGTCACCGGCGCAGCTCCTTCACCATCGCCTCGTCCTGTCGCAGCTTCGTCAGCGCCTTAGCGGTCTGGCTCTTGACCGTGCCCTCCTGGCAGCCCAGCAGCCCGGCCACCTCGCTCACGGGCAGGTCCTCGTAGAAGCGCAGCACGATCACCGCGCGCTGACGGGCCGGCAGCCGGCCCACCGCCCGCCACAGCTCCTCGCGCCTCCCGCCGGCCAGATCACCGGCCAGATCACCGGCCGGGTCGCCGGCAGTGTCGTGCGGTGCCGCCTCGGGGAGGTCGTCGCTCGGCAGCTCTCTGCGCCACCGCCGCCGCCACCATGACGTGTACGTGTGCACCAGCACCTTGCGTACGTACGCCTCGGGCTCGTCGATGCCCGGCCAGGCGAACCACGCCTTGGACAGCGACTCCTGCAGCAGGTCCTCCGCGATGCCCCAATCCCGGGTCAGCAGATACGCGGTCCGTAACAGCCGGTCCGACCGCGACACCACGAAATCCTGAAATATCGCCCTATCCGCCAACTTGACGTGCCTCCTGTGCGAGCCGGTTGACGGTAGTGACGCATCGACCGCCCCGTCAGGTTGCCCGCCCACACGACCACACGGCACCTGGCGGTGTCTCGAACACCGCTCCGCCCGCTGCGCCCACGAGGCGTCCCGTTAACCTTCGGACCATGACATACGACCATGACCCTCTCGACAAGCTCGCCGCCCTTGTCCCCCCGCCATCGTCGCCCCTTTTCGGCTCACGCGCGCCTGGAATGACGTTTTCGCCGATCTCGGATTACGCCTTCTCGACAAACAGGGTTGTGCTCCAGCGGCTCAGGAAATGGTGACCGTCGGGAATCATGAGTGGGCGTCCGGCAGCCGATATCGCAGTAGCCTTCTTGTGCAGGGCGCAAATAGTCATCTGCTGGTGTGTGAAAGGTGGTAGTCGCGCCTTCCTCAGTGTGACCCAGAGTCCGGACGTTCGCCGCCGCCCTGACGACTGGGTCGCCATGGCATGACGCAGCCTGCGACAGCGGCCTCTGGCGCCAGGGACCTGGCGGGCCGAGACCCGAGTTTATCCGCGCATCCGGTGAGGCGTGAATTATTTACAAGTACTTGGAACTGTCCGGATCCGCGTTTACAGTATCGCCGCCTGTCGCTAGCCTGCTGACCGCAGGAGGAAGAGTTGCCAGAGTGTGCAGGGAGCGTGGTGCGATGAGAAATGTCAATGCGCAGGAACGAGAATACGCACCGGACTTATCGATAAAATATCCGGCCGTCGCCGCGGAGGTCGACCAGTTACGAGAATTGCTGGAGCAGCAGTACCCATCGTACTTCCTCCAGATCATCAAGCCCCATCCGAGCGGCGCTCGCTACCAGCTGCTCCACACCGGAAAGGCCACGCTCTACACCGCGTCCTACGGCGGAGAGATCCGCACCGGGACGTCGGAGTCGATGAACTTCTACGCGATCATGCCGCTGCACGGAGCCGGCGAGGTGGCGATCAACGGGGAGGACGTCTCCGCGCCGATCTCCCTCATCGGCCCCCAGCAGAAGATCGACATGCGCTGGAGCATCGACCACGAAGTCATGGTGATGCAGATCCCGTCGGCACTGCTCCAGGAGGCGCTGGAGCCTTACCTGGGTGATCCGGTCAAGGAGCGGTTGCGGTTCGAGCCGAGGGCCGGCACCGGCAGCGCGCTCGGCCGCACGTTCAGCATGCTGTCGTCGATCGGTGCGGCAGGTTCGCTGCCGTTCTCGGCCTCGAAGCTCGCCGAGCACCACTTCGAGCAGTTCCTGCTGCACACCCTGCTCTCGTCCCAGCCGCACAACTACTCCCACGAACTCGGCCGGCCCCCCGCCTCGTGGACCTCCGCCGCGCTCCGGCGGGCGATCCGCTACTGCGAGGACCACGCCGGCGAGCCGATCACCCTCGCCGACATCGCCGCCGCCGCCAGGGTCAGCGTCCGCACCCTCCAGCTCGGCTTCCGCGAGCATCTGCAGACCACCCCGATGGCCTATCTCCGCTCCGTACGGCTGGCGCACGCCCACGCCGACCTGGTCCACATCGCCGGGACGGACAGCCCGGCGACCGTCACGGACGTGGCACTCCGGTGGGGATTCACCCACCTCGGCCGCTTCGCGGCCCTTTACCGGCAGACCTACGGCCGGCCGCCGTCCAGCACCCGGCAAGGACGCCGGTGAGCCTGGCGGCCGCCTGACCCTGAGCAGGCCCGTTCAAGCGGGTGCCTGGTCCGCTCGTTCGAGGTCGATCGCCACCGCCGCGATGATCTGCCGCGCCCGGATCACGGCCGCGATGTCACCCAGTTGTTCGGCCGCCTTCAGCGCGGCCTCATGGATGCCGGCCTTCGCGCGCCAGTCGCTGCGATGGTCGCACCAGGGCGTCAACGCCGCCGCCAGCTGGATGACATGGGAGGGGAAGTCGTTCCTCAGCGCCTGGCGCAGCACGGTGAACAGGACCGTGTGCTCGGCCCGGAACCACTCCAGCGCCTGCCCGCGGCAGGTGAGGCGCTCCGGCCGCACCCCGGGAGCCGGCGGGCTGGGCACGATCACGAGCGCCTCCGGCGTGAGGAGCCGCGTGGCCCGGTACGCGGTGTGCAGGTAGTGCTCGATCACCCGCCGTGCCGCCTGCCGGTGCAGCCGGACGTCGGCGATGCGGGCGAGATCGTGCGCGTATGTACGGAGCAGGTTGTGCAGCGTGACCCTGCCGGGAACGGCCTCGGCCACCAGATGCGCCTCCAGGAGCACGTCCAGCAGCCGATCGGCCTGCACCCTGTTGACGGCAGCCAGACTGGCCACGGCCGCCCGGGCGATGTCGGGCCCCGGATGGATCGCCAGCAGCGAGAACAGGCGGGCCGCCTTGGCGGGCAGGAGGTCGTAGGAGTGGGAGAACACGGTGCGCATGTCGGTGCGGGCGTCCCGGGTGGCCAGCACGCTGACGTCGGTGCGGGCGCGGCGCAGTTCGGCCGAGAGCGCCGCGAGCGGAGCGGACGGTGCCGCGGTCGCGCGGCCGGCCGCGATGGCCAGGGAAAGGGGCAGCCGCCCGCACAGATCGATGATCTCATCGGTGGCGCGCGCGTCGGCCTCGACGCACTCGCGGCCCAACCGGCCGGCCAGCAGTTGCCGGGACTCGCGATGGGTGAGGACGTCCAGCGTGAGCAACGCGGCCGCGTGCCGGCTGACCAGGCTGTTCAGCCCCTGCCGGCTGGTGATCACCACCATGCACGCGGTGCCTCCCGGCAGCAGCCCCCGAACCTGGTCGGCGTCGCGGGCGTTGTCGAGCAGCACCAGCGCGCGCCGGCCTGCCAGCAGCGTCCGGTACAGCGCGATCCTGGCCTGCGGATCGACCGGGATCCGGGGTTTCGCCACGCCCAAGGTCTGCAGAAAGCTGGACAGAACGTCATGCGGGTCCAGTGCGCTCTCGCCCGGCCCGAAGCCCTGCAGATCGGCGTACAGCTGACCGTCAGGGAAGCGTTCGGCGGCCAGGTGCGCCCAGTGCACGGCCAGGCAGGTCTTGCCGACGCCGGCGGTGCCGGTGATGACGCAGACGCTGCTGTTGCCGCCGAGCAGCCCGTCCAGCCGCTTCAGCTCCTCGTCCCTGCCGGTGAACTCGGCCACGTCCGCCGGGAGCTGGCGGGGCGTGATCGGCGCCGCCCGCACCGCGCGGTCCTCCAGCAGGCCGGCGTGAATGCGCCGCAGCTCGGCGGAAGGGGCGGTGCCCAGCTCCTCGCTCAGCCCGCGCCTGAGCCGCTCGTACGCCGACAGAGCCTCGGCCCGCCTGCCGCAGCCGTCCAGCGCCAGGAGCAGGCGCGCCCACAACGGCTCGTGCCACGGATGACGGGCCACCAGCCTGCGTGCCTCGGGCACCAGCTCACTGTGGCGTCCCGCGGCCAGCCCCAGGTCGAGCCAGCGCTCGGCGGCGGACACGTGCATATCCAGCAGGTGCGCGGCGTCGGCCCCGTGCAGCGCCGGAGAGTCGATCCCCTCGAACGGCTGCCCCCGCCACAGGGCCAGCGCCCGCTCCAGGGCCGCCGGCTCGGCTTCGGTGTCGCGCGCCTGCGCCGCCTCGGCGAGCAGCCGGCGAAACAGCAGCGCGTCGACCCGATCGGGTTCCACCCGCAGGTGGTAGCCCAGTGACGTCGTCTCGATCGCCTCCGCGCCGAGCGTGTTGCGCAGCCGGGCGATGTAGGTGTGGACGCTGCGCCTGACGTTGTCCGGCAGATCACCCGCCCATACCACCGAGGCCAGCCGATCCACCGACACCGTCTCGCCCGCCGACAGCGCGAGGACGGCCAGCAGCGTCCGCAGCCGGTTCGAGCCCAGCTCGACGCGCGCCGTTCCCAGCCGCACGTCGAAGGGGCCCAGGACGGCCACGCGCAGATCCCTCCCCGCATCGGCGGTCACGCGGACCGGCCTTCCGGCGTCCGGCTGCCCTTGATCGTCTGCCACACGCGGACGAGCCTAGCCACCGGCCCATGTCGGAAATATCCACCTCACGTCCTGTCCGCTGCGTGTTCGGGATAGCGGAAGCGCAGGCCCTCAGAAGACCGGCTGGGTGGGGGCCATGCCGAGGCGGACACGTCCGACGGATTCGAAGAAGGCGGCGGAGTGGTTGTGGTGCTGAAGCGCGACCATCCCGTCGCGGAAGAGCCGCTCGACGCTGTTGCCCTGGTAGATCGAGGCGGAGCTGCCCAGCTCGTACATGGCCGTCAGCACGTCGCGGCTGGTCTGCGCGGCGTGACTCATGGCGGCGCGCAACGCGGCGCGCAGTTCGAGGGTGACGGGCGTGGCGTTCTCTCCGGCGAGGTCGAGGTCGCGCGCCGCGGCCAGCAGGAGCAGCCGGGCGGCCTGGAGCGCGGCCTCGGACCGGGCGATGACCGTCTGGGTGTGCGCCGACGCGGCGAGCGTGCCGCCGGTCATCGTCCGCTTCGAGACCACGAGTGCGGCCGTCTCCTCGATGGCGCTCTGGGCCACCCCGAGAACGACGGCGGAGCAGCCGGGGACGACGAGCGAAGGAATGTAGCCCTGGTAGCGGGGGCGCTGGACGCGGGCCGGCACGTCCACGCGCGCGACCAGGTCGCCGGGCACGACGGCGTCCTCGACCATGACACTGTGACTTCCCGAGCCGCGCAGGCCACTGGAGTGCCAGGTGTCCTTCACCGACAGTTGCTCCCGGCGCAGCATGAAGAAGCGCACGTCGAGCATGCCGTCGTCGGTCAGGAGCACGTTGTCGCCGTCCTTGATGTAGGCGGCCGCGGCGAACCAGTCGGCGTGGTTGATCCCGCTGACGAGCTTCCAGTGCCCGGACAGCCGGTAACCTCCGTCGCACGGCACGGCGGTCCCCACCATGCTCGACGCCGCGAAGACCGGCTCGGGACCCGATCCCCAGATCCGGGCGTTGCCCGGCTCGTCGAGCAGTGCGCCGATGAATCCCCAGTTGGCGTTCCACACGATCCATCCCGCGGAGGCGTCGAGCCGGCCGAACCCCTCGTACACCTTCAGCACGGTCTCCAGCGGGGCTTCGAAGCCGCCGAGCTCACGTGGCGTGAGCAGGCGGAAGGCGCCGCTGTCGCGCAACTCGCGCACCAGCTTCTCAGGGAGGTCCCGCCCGGCCTCCATGTCGCCGGCGGCCGCGCCGATGGCGGCCTCCAGCTGCGCGGGAAGATCCAGCAGGTGGGCTGTCCGCATGGTCATGTGCTCACTTCGTTCAAGATCGAGATTCATGGTCGAGATTCGTGGCCGGGGTCAGGACGTGGATTCCGCATGGTCCTTAAGGGTGCGCGCCAGGAGGTACGCGAGGTACGCCTCGTCGGCTATCGGCAGGCCGAGCCGGTTGTTCGTCATGTGCAGGTACGACGCGAGCAGATGCGGCAGCAGGATCTCGGGATCGGAGATCACCTTGGGCGCCCTGGAGGTGCCCGCCTTGACGAAGGTGAGCCGGCCGGCGCTCCCGTGCTCCAGCACCTGCTCGCGCAGGCTCTCCCAGTGCCTGGCCCACATCGCCCGGAAGCCGGTCAGCCGGTCCGGCTCGCCGCGCCTGATGCTGTCGTGCGTGTCCATGAACCGGGCCGCGAGCACGTCCTTCATCGAGTCATAACACATGCGGTAACGGGCGCTGTTGTCCTCGACGATTCGGGTCGTCGAGCTCCAGTAGTCGAGCCCGAACGACGAGTTCCAGTAGTCGTGATAACGCTCCAGGAAAGTCGCCATCCGGCCGGTGTCCCGCATGAAAGTGGAGACGCTGATCATCATGAGCTGGGCGGCCAGGCCCAGCAGCACCGGCCTGACGTGCACGTTGGCCGTCCGCAGCAGTCCGATCACCAGATCGCTGGAGAATTCGAAGTGCCGCTCCGCGAGAGGTATCCCGGCCTGCCCGCCGTAGCGATCGTATTCCGGGTGATAGGCGCGGTAATGGAAGGTGTTGTTGTCCTGGACGGGGATCCGCCCCTCCGGGTACATCCGGCGCCGCTCGTTCTCGTCCGGATATTCCATGATGAACAGATCTTCCTGCGCCTTCAGCATGTCCTGGTCGAACGCGTACAGCGCCGGGCGGCTCGCCAGGAACTCCCGCACGGCGGCCTCGGCGGCCGTGCGCACCGCGGAGGTGGCCGCCTCCGTGACCGGCTTCAGCCGCAGCCGGACGTGCGGGCCCTCCATCCAGTAGTTGATGAAGAAGTACCGCTCCAGCAGCCCGCGGTCACGAAGGTCGCGGACCAGCGGTGCGACGCAGTCGGTGAGCATCGCCTGGGAATTGGCGCTGTAGAAGATGTGCAGCGCCTGCCACTCGCCCGGCGCCGAGGCAGGTCGCGACCGAGGATCCCCGACGGTGTGCGGCTCTGTTGTCATCCCTGAACTCCCCTGTCTGATCAGTGACCGCGCAGCGGCCGGGTCGTGCCGGTGATCTCGATGGTCTGCTCGGCCACGTACCGTCCCTCAGCCGACCTCAGCCAGATCTGCTCAAGGTCGGGAAGCATCTCTTCGAGCACGATCAGGCGATTGCCCTCACGCGCCATCCGGTCCAGCAACTGGAGCGAGAGAACGCTGCCGAAGTCGATGTACTGGGGCTTGAACGTCGGCATGGAGGTGCCCGCGCCGGGCTTGAGCGGCACCGCGCCGAGCGAGGCGAAAACCCGCTGCGGCAGGCCGTGCTCCCGCTGCCAGCGCCGCCAGGCGAGGAACGACTCCGCGTCGCCGTCCCCGGCGCCGCGCGCGGGGAGGAATTCGGGATGCACGGTCCACCTGCGTCTCGACACGACCACGTCGCCGACGCGGACTCTCGGCCGGCTGCTGATCGTCGTGATCCGCTCGTGGGCGCGCGTGCCGCCCCACAGGTCGATCGTGGCGAAGATGGTCCGGGAGAACAGCAGCATCGCCCGCTGCACCTGCGGCAGCGCCGGCGGAATGATGAAGCCCAGGTAGACCGGGATGACCTCGCGGCCCAGGCGCCACGAGTACAGCCGCAACCTGCCGGTCCGCTCGTCGTGGAGCACGCTGAGCTCGTCCACCGCGATCTGTTCTGACTCGTCCCGGAAGCTCACGTCGCCAGGACAGACCAGTTCGTACGGGGTGATCGCCGGATGCAGGTTCAGGTTCGTGGTGTCGTACCCGCCCGTGACCTCGGCGAACACCGCGTCGGCCGGTTGCAGCTTGGCGAGTTCGTCCCGCAGTTCGGCGGCCAGCCCACCGCGTTCGGCGTCGTCGAAGCAGTGCATGAAGCGGGAGAACAACAGGGTCAGGCCGCTGTAGGTCTGGTTCACCACGGCGAACGGCGTGCCGCCGTCGTCGCCGAGCTGCACGAAGAAGCTTCTCGGCTCCAAGTCGAGCAGATGATCGGGCACCAGAGCGGAGACCTCGTCGACGAACTCGTCGTCGAGCAGCACCTCGGTGCCGGACGCCGTGGCCAGTTTCATGCGGCGGATCAGTTCCTGCCGCGCCCGCGTCATCGCCTCCACCTCGGGCAGCCGCAACCAGTTCGGGTCGGGGACGAACACGCCGTCCTCGTCGAAGTTCGGCCGCGAGGTGACCTTCAGGTAGTAGGTGTAGTAGTCCTGGTGGAATTCGTGCACGAACCGCAGCACGTCGTCGCAGCGTCCACCGACTCCGTAGCGGGCGGTGAAGAATCCGTGCAGGCTCAGCCGCTGCGGCACGGTGGAGTCGAACAGCGGCAGCAACCGTGCCACCTGGCACAGGGAGGGGGTCAGCGATTGCCGCCATTTGTCCGGGTCGGCCACCGCGCCGGTGCCGGGGACGCTGACGTCCTCGTACACCAGGTTGCTCGGCGTGCTGGGCCGCGCCGCGCCGAGCTCGCGTTGCGTTTCCTCCAGGCCGGCCCTGATCATGCCGAGCAGCCTTCTGCGGGCCTCGTGATCGGCTGACGGGTACAGCTTCACCAGGTCGGAGATGGCGCCGAGCCGGTCGGCGACCGCCTGTGCCCATGGGGCGTCCAGCCGTTCCAGGCCGTGCCGGAACGACTCCACCGGGTCGGCGCTGTGCACGTCCAGGTGCAGGGCCGGCGCCACGAGCAGGCCGAGCTGGAGCAGGCGGCGCAGATACTCGCGCACATCCTCGGGGGAACGGTTCGGCCGATCGGCCGCGCTGAGCAGCTCGGCCAACTGCCCGAAGGACACCTCCGCCCGCTCGCCCAGGATCCGCATGACCTCCTGCAGCAGGGTGCCCTGACGGAGGAAGAAGAGGTTCTCCCGCATGCTGTCGGCACCCGTCGGGGTGTCGTCGTCACCGACCACCCGGATCCGCCGCACGTAGCGCACCCGTTCCGTGTCGGCGCGCGAGCCCGACGTCAGGCGCATCGTGAGCTCCGGGCGCAGGTCGAGCCGGTCGACGATGACGTCGATCAGGCGGGCGAGCGCCGCGACGTTGAGCCGGGCGTGGCTGCGCCAGACGACGTCGAGGTCGAGGTGCGGGAAGAGGGACCCGCTGCCGGGTACGAACCGCCCGAGCGCGACCGCGGTGAACGTGCTGAACGGGCTCGTCTTGCAGGCGGTGCGGTACACGTACTCCAGCAGCGACCGCTCGATGCGGCGGGCGCGCTTGTTCAGCGGGCCGTCCCCGGCGTCGAGATAGGCCGGCAGGTAGCGGTCCAGCGACGGAGACGCCAGCAACACGCCCTTGCGCAGCCTCGGATCGCGGGCGAGTTCACGCAGGTGGGCGCGGGCCAGGCCGGTCTCATCGGCCACGATGGCGGCGCCGCGCCGGAGTTCCTCGTCATAGGCGGCGCGCTGGTCGAGCCAGCCGAGCAGGGCGGCTCGACCCTGGTCGTCGAGGTGCGCGGCGAGCGCCCTGGCTGAGGCCAGGTCCTTGGGGAGGCGGCGATTGAAGACATCGCGCCGCAACGTGAGCAGCCGGCGACGCTGCTGCTCGTCGTCATTGTCCGCGACGGACTCCTGCAGCGCGTCGGCGATCACCTGCTTCGCCGCGTCCATGGCGGTCTCGGCCGCCAGCAGGGTGTCCGCCCATCGCGTCCCCTGAGGGTTGGTCAAGGGGGCCACGGCGTCGATGGGCATCCCGGCCACCCGCAGCATGAACTGCGGGGTGACGATCCACTGCCTGCCGTCGTCCCGGCCCGCAGGGGCGTCCGTGCCCAGCGGGAAATCATGGTCTATCACCCGTGTCACCTCTTCGGGTCGGTGAGATCAGCGGAGCCGGAAGCGGAAGTCGGGAGCCTGCTGGCGCTCGTGTCCCAGCATCATGATCAGCAGGGGCCATTCCTGGTCGGTGTCATCGCCGCTCAGGTCGCGCCGCCTGTCCAGGTGCTCGGCGTACGAGACATTGTCGAAGCCGAGCGCGGCCCCGCAGCCGATGTTCGCCGCGGCCGCGGCCAGATACATGGCCTGGGCGGCGGCGCCGACCTCCGCGTTGAGGAACCGGTAACCGCGCTGGCCGGTGGCCGCGATCACCGCGTGCGGCCGTGCCAGCACGGTGACGACGGCGGCGACCTGCTCCATGTTGTAGTTGTTCAGGAAGTAGTTGCGCTGCAGGAACGACGCGCTCACACCGGTGCCGAGGGGCAGCAGCGTGTTGGCGGCGACGTCGTAGTCGTAGGCGTCCGGGGGGACGCCGTCGACGTGGCTCGCGAGCACGGCCAGCCTGGTGAGCTCCGGCGTGCCGTCCGGCTGTTTGACATCCGACACGAGCCGGGCTCCCAGGGTTCCCGCGCGCAGCACCGCGGCCAGTTCGGCCTGTCCGAGACGGTGGTGTGCGCTGAATCTGCCGAAGCTGCTGCGGCGAGCGCGCAGGGCTTCCCGTACGGTGGCGTCGAGCGGGAGCGGATCGGCCAGCTCGATCGCGTCGCCGCTGCCGCCGCTGTGGTTCGGCTTTGCCGCTTTCAGCCGGTCAGCCGGTGCATCGCCGGTCGGCGGAGTGGTGACGGTCGAGGCGTGGACGCGCTCGATCGCGGGATGCCGGACGACCGTACGTGACCGTTCCGTGGGGACGGCGGTGACGCGAAGTCCGGGCCGGCCTTCCGGGGACGGGCCCCCGCCGCCGGGCAGCGGCACCACGGCGAACACGCTCTCCTCGTGCGTCCGTACGCCCAGCAGCCGGTTGAGTGCTTCCTCGTCGAAATTGAGCAGCGGGCGCAGCGGAAAGCCGGCCGCTCTCGACCACAACTGCCACGTCCCCAGCGCCGTGCCCACGTCCATGGTGACCACGTGGTAGCCGAAGTTCTGGTACTTGAAGGCGTTCTTCCAGAACTTGACCGTCACGAGCAGGAACTGGTCGCCCGCGGCCTCCGCCGGCGCGATCGCCTGCCGCACCTGGCTCGTCACGTCACCGATCAGCAGTCTTTGCACACCGTGCTGGGCCGGCGAATAGTTGTAGACGCCCGGCAACATCGGCCCGCCGGGCCCGCAGACCCAGTAGATCTCGAGCGGGTACAGGCCGCCCCCGGACGCCGTGCCGCGAGACCACACCGCGCGCGGGTAATGCGGCAGGGCCACCGTGTCGTCGTTGACCGTGACCGCCAGCCTGCGCCCGCCGTAGGCGTAGGAGTCGCGCAGCATCTCGTAGAGCATCGGCAGGGTGAACGCGCCGCCGTCCCCGGGCGGCTGCCCGGTCAGGCTCGCTTCGAGTGAGGCGAGCGCGACCTGCGTGGCCGGCAGCGGGACGGGCGTGATGCCGGGGTAGACGTTGTGCATGCGCGGCTGGTCGGCCCAATCGGGTTTCAGGCTCCAGTTCTCCGCCGGCGATCGGTTGCGGCGCATGATCGCGGTGATGTAGTCGCTCGCCGTTTCGAACGCTTGCTCCGTGTCCATGGACGACTCCTCAGGCGCGCCGGTAGCGGCGAGCCGATTCATTGGAAGGGGTGTGGAGCCCGGTTGAGCTCCGAGGCTTCGAGATCGCGGTCGCGGAGTCCGGCCCGGCGCAGGACGGTGCGGGTCCGCGTCATGTGCAGGGCGCGCTGGCGGCCCCACCCGAAGTCGATCGGTAGCAGGCCGGGGATCACCACGCTCGCCGTGCGCAGGCCGATCTCCGCCTGCTCCGGCGAGGTCTGATCCACCACGATCACGTCGAAACCGGCCTTGACCACGGACTGGACGCAGAACCTGAGGTCGTCCAGCAGATCCAGGGTGCGCGGCCGCTCGTCCGGCCTGCCCGGGAACACCTCCTCCACCGGGGGAAGATCGGCCGGCCGGCCGCCGTCGCCGAGCAGATGGGCGGCGTGCCTGGCCATCTCGGGCAACCCGTAGAGCGGGGCGTGATCGGACAGCGAAAGCACCTTGCCGAAGTCGGCCGCCTTCGCGGTGAGCTCTTCGGCGCGCATCTTCGTGTAGCCGGGGAAATCCGGAATCGCGGACGCGACCTCGTACAGGCCGGAGGCGATCGCCTCCTCGGGATCGAGACTGGCGCCGGCCCCGAAGAGCAGCGTGCCCATGCCGCCGTCTCTGCGCTGGGCGACGGCGATCACGACCGGGATCGGAAATTCGATGCTGGCGTCGAACAGCCGCAGGTCGTAGCCGTACATCGAGAGACGATCCATCATCAGCCGGTTGCGGATCCTCGTGCTGCTGTACGGGTCGATCTCGCGCAGGCGCGGCTTGGCGTACCAGGCGATCAGGAACGCGTCACGCTCGACCAGTTCGAGGAGGGCGTGGAGGATGGCCTCTTCCAGGCAGCCGCCGGACGCGCACCCGTTCGAGCATTCCTGGACGAATCTGCCGGTCTGGTCGATCAGGTGGTAATAGGTGATCGCCGCGGGGACCAGAAGGGGGCGCTCGTCGCGCAGCGAGTAGCCCCATACCCACGGAATCGGCAGATCAGGATGGTAGGGCGTGTAATGCCGGGACCTGGCGTAGAACTCTTCGGTGTAGAGGCCGCATTCGGCGGGATCCAGCGCCGAGCTCCGCAGATTCCGGTAGGTGCCGACCACCGGATCGGAGAAGCGCCGGGGCTGGGTGCCGGCGATCCGCTCGTGGGCCTCCAGTATGCCCAGGAGCGTGCTGCGGGCGTAACTGTCGGAGTGGCCGGCCCAGAACGTCTCATGGACGTATCCGCCACCTGGGATGTCGATCCGGCCTTTCACGTTCGCCGTCGTCGTGCTCGTCATGCTCGGCTCCGCGCCGGTGCCGGCCATCCCGCAGACGGGGTTCGCGTACGCGCCGGGTTCCAGGTCGTGGGCCGAGCTGATCCGGAAGTCATCAACTGACCGTTTCGGGCGGCTGCGCAGGGTCATGCGAGCGGCGTCGGCGCTGTCCTCAGCCGGAACAGCGCATCGCGGGCACTGCGCGTCCGCGACGATCGGATGACGCCGCACCGTCAGGTCTTTCAGCCGGAGCTCGTGCACGAACGGATGGCCGTGCCGGTCGGTGTGTTTCCGCTCCGGCGGCATCCGGACGATCTGCTGAACGGTCCGCCAGATCGCCTCCAGGCCGAACCGGGAGAGGAACGGGGACGTGTGGTGCGCGGCGAGCGATGGCCCGCCTTCCAGGGCCTCACGTTCCACGCCGGTCCGCAGCTGTTGCCACCGTCTGGCCAGGCAGTGGAAACAGGGGCGTGTGCTGTCGAACGGGCCGAGCAGCACGGTGTCGCCGTGCACATGGACAGGCAGCAAGCTCGTCGTGTCGGTGCATGTGCCTGTTTCTGTGTCCGGTGCGTCGAGCCGCCGCATCGCGTCCTGCGCGTCGAGGAGCGCCACGCGAACCGTCACGGGACGGTCGAGTCGCCCGGACGTCCGGGCCAATCGATCGTGCAGGTAGCCGGCGACCAGCAGTCGATCGTTCGCGAGCGCCTGTGGGACCCGCTCCTGCATCACTTGCATCGCGTCAGGAGGACCCGGCAGGTCACCATGGCCGCCTGAGACCTGAGTTCCGGAGTCGTGGTGTCGACGACGAGAACGTCGCGGCCCTCGCCGGCGAGCTCGGCGACCAGGGTCGCGAGATCGCTGGGGTCAGCCGGGTCGGTGGTGTCGCTGGGGGAGTCGTCAGTTGCGACCGGTACCGGTTCCCCGGACGTGGGCACGGCCCGGGCGTCGAAACCGGGCAGCAGCGGCTCGCCGAGGTCGACGTCCTCGATCTTCGCCAAGTGCCGGAGCTGGACCAGCCCGGCGAGATCTCGCAGAGCTTCGACGAGCGCGTCCTGCCGGGACGACGCGGCCCGCACGGTCCACAGCGGCCGGTCGGCGGAGTCCGGGATCCGAGCGAGCACGATGCCGGCGTTGCGCCAGGGGGAGAGCTCAAGCACCTCCGGCCGGACGCTCAGGTTGCCGCAGGTCCGCAGTAGGAACTCCAGCTCGGAACCCGTTTCAGGGTCCCCGCACAGGACCGGACGCGGTTCACCCCGTCCGGAAACCGTCGCACGCAGCGCCTCGAACGCGATCGCGGACAACAGGCCCGCCCGGACGGCCTCCCCGATGCTCGCCCCGGCTCCGGCACCCGCCCCGCTCCGTTCGAACCACGAGTCGGCGTTGAGCCCCGACCACGGGTGAACCGCTGCGGCGGGAACCAGCCGCTGTTCCCCGCTCACCAAAGACGTCGCGGGAAGCCACGGGATCGTCTCGCGTTCCTCGAACGCGAGCCCCGTGGAGGTGGACAGGTCGGCGGGGGCGAGCGTGTGCGGCAGCTCCGTCGAACCGGTCACCGCGTTCCGGACGCTCGCCACCTGGCCGACGTAGGCGAGCAGCGCGGCGCGCATCGCGCTCCGGCGCGCGACGGGCACGTAGTGCAGGTCGAACGCCGTGATCAGCCGAGTCCGTACATCGGATCCGGCCTGGGCGCCGAGACGGACCCTGCCGACCTTGAGCGGTGACTGGTCCAATGCCGCGTCGTCGAACGACGACAGCACACCCGTGCGGGAGCCGACCAGTTCGTCGGCCTCCTTCAGCAGCGCCCTGAGCCGCTCCCTGTCATCATGATCGGCGTTGTTCGCGGGGCGGAATGGCCGCGGCGCCGTCTCGTGGACGACGGCCGGCGTGACGGGCCTGGCGCCGAAATCCTGGTGTTCCGCGCAGGAGGGGCAGAGCGGGTGCGGCCACAGCCGCTCGCGCCTGGCCTCCAGCGTGGAGACGTCCTGGATCAGGACGCCATGGTCGGTCTCCGCGTCGAAGCAGCCGGTGACCAGCCGGAACAGGTCGAAGGCGAGCAGGTTGCCGACCATCGCCGCGAGCTGCGGATTGAGCCTCGGCGCGGCCAGGCCCGCGGCTCCGCACGCGATGCCGCGCCACAGGGCGGCCGCCTCGCGTGGCTCGGCGTTGGCTCCGTAGCGGAGCATGGAGCACGTCCAGCAGCCCGCGGTCGCCGGGCGGGTGACCGGACCGATGACGACGCTCGAACCGATCGAGGTGGCGGGCAGCACCACGGGGCCGCCGTTCACGCCGATGTCGATCAGCCGCCGCAGCGTACCCATGCCGAGGTCGTCGCCGGACGCGAGCACGAAGTCGTATCCGCTCAGGGCGTGTGGCGTGAGGGCCTCGTCCAGGGTGAGGTCCGGCAGGTGGACCTGCGGAGGGCATCCGGCTTCGGCCAGGTCCGCGACGCATTCCGCCAGTCCCGCCATGGCCGCGGGGGCGCCCTCGGCCGCGCTCTGCGGCGAAGACTCGACCAGGTGCAGTGAGGCGAGCCCGTTGCGCAGCAGACTCTCGGCCGCCGCCCGGTTCACCCGGCCGATGCCCAGCATCAGCACCCTGGCCGTACGGAAGCGCAGAAACCGGGCCTTGGCCTCGTCGACGAAGTGCTCCACATAGTTCAGCTGGGAGGCGAACACCTGCTCGACGGCGGGGTCCAGATCGATGTCGCCCGCCGGAGGCACGTCGCGCGCGAAACCGTTGCCGATCAACGACCGAACCAGGGAGACGACCATCGCCTGCCGTTCAGGCGCGAGGCCCGCGCACAGCTCGGCGAGCGTGTGTTCGCCGGTCAAGTACGGTGCGAGCGAGCACAGGAAACGGTAGGCCCATTGTCCTTTGACGACGTACACCTTTTCGGTGTTGCGCACCACGACTTTGTCGCCGACATCGTAGAACAGCACGTCATGACCCAACCTGGGCCGGGCCGCGAGATCATCGGCCGTCGCCGGCTTTTCCCGTCCCGCTTCTGGCTCAAGCTCGGTAGCAGTCATCGTCGAGATCACTTCCTTGGCGTCCGACGCCATGTGCGTTGTGGTGATGAACAGGCAAGAGACCGTGGGTGGCCGTGGGTGGCCGACCGCCACGCGCCCTCTCCGACCGGCGCTGCGCGTTACGTCTCAGGAGTATGGCCGTAGGTTCTTTCGCTTCTCTTTCGGCTGTTGTCGCAGGTGGCAGCGGTGTGAAAGGGGGTCGTTGCGATACTGCGCCTGTTCGGCCCGATCGTGCGAATGAAAGGAAACGCGCTGTGCGGACCATCGTCGAAAAGCCACTGTCGGATCTGTTCCAGGAGCTGGAGCAGCTGGGGTCGGAGACGTTCGAGGTCTCCGACTACACCGAAGTCGACATCCATCTGTCCCCCGTCGCGGCCGCCACGAGCTGCTGCGGTTCCACCAGCACCACGAGTACGAGCTGCAGCAGCGGGACCCAGAGCGGAGAGTGCTAGGGATCCGCGGCAGAGCTGCCTGCGCCGCGGGATCAGCGTGACGTCACCGATCTCGGCTCGGCCGTTGATCTCCCGCTGACGCCGTCGGCTGCTCGCGGGCTCCGCGGGCAGCCGACTCCGCTCGATCGGGGCGCCGGTGGCGGCGTACGCGAAAGTGTTCGTTCATCTCGCGCGAAAGGCTGGAGCAGGTGGCAGCAGCGGCGGAGCAGGACACGGAGACCAGCGCATCGGCGCCGGAGCAGCTCCTGCGCTACCTGGATGCGCGGCTGGAGCAGGAAGACCTGCCCGACGTGGCGGTGCTCGGGCTGCGCGACGCGCTGCACCTGCCCGAAGCGGAGAAGAGCAGTGGGCTCGTGCCGATCTTTTTCGCCGCGGGCTCGGCCGTCCTCGGACCGGTGGTCGCCGGACAGAGCGGCCCGGCCCCGTGCGGGCGATGTCTGGCCCTGCGGTGGCAACGCCTGCGTGCCGCACCGGAACGTGATGCGATCGAACGCGGGCGGCAGGTGCGGTCGCCGGCGTCGTCGCCGTACTTGACGCCCTTCGCCCTTGAAGCGATCTGGCGATTGTGGAACCTGCTGCGGACCAGCGCGACGGACGGCCGACGTCATCGTGCCGGAATCGCCCCGGTCTACGAACTGAATCTGCGGACCCTGCGGGTGTCCCGCTACGACCTGCTGATGGACGCCGCCTGCCCCGTATGCCTGCCGGGTGAACCGGACACCGCGGCCGGCGCCGTCCTCGACCTGCGTCCGATCGTGAAATCGGCGCCTGATCGCTACCGGCAGTTTCACCTGCGTGACCACGACCTGCCGGTCTCGGCACTGACGAATCCGATCTGCGGCGTGGTCGGCCGCTACGCGCACCGCGACGACCTTTCTCCCACCACGTCGCCGAGTTTCGGCATGTTCCACTTTCACGACGGCGTCGCTCCGCAGGAGATCCAATGGAGCGGCCAGACCAATACGTTCGCGACCAGTGAGACCAGCGGGCTGTTCGAAGCGCTCGAACGTTATGCCGGACTCGAACAACGGCGATGGACCGAAGTCACGGTGGGCAGCTTCCACGCATTGTCCGCGCAGGCCCTCGACCCCCGGGAATGCGGCGTCTACGCGGACGAGGTCTACGAATCGGGGGCGTATTCGAGATTCGACCCTGATCGGCCGATTCCCTGGGTGTGGGGTTATTCGCTGCGTGACCGGCGGGCGATTCTGGTGCCGCGGCGCACCGTCTTCTACGGCGGGGCGGATCGCACCGACAACTTCGTGATGGAGTGCTCCAGCGGCTGTGCGAGCGGCGCGAGTGTCGAAGAGGCGATTCTGCACGGAATGCTGGAACTGATCGAGCGTGATTCCTTCCTGCTCGCGTGGTACGGCAAGGCAGCGCTGCCCGAAATCGATCCGGCCACGTGCCGCGACGAATCCCGTTTCCTGATCGACCGGCTACGGCTCTGCGGCTACGACGTGCGCCTCTTCGACATGAGAATCGATCTGCCGGTGCCCGCCGTGCTCGCGGTGGCGGTCCGCCGGGACGGCGGTCCCGGCACACTGACCTTTACGTCCGGCGCGTCCTTGGATCCGGAGCAGGCCGTCGCGTCCGCGCTGTCAGAGGTCGCCTCCTTCGCGCCGACCATGCCCGAGCAGTTCACCAGACGCCCGGACGAGGTCCGGGCGATGACCGAGGACTTCGGCAGGGTCCGCACGCTGATCGACCATCCGGCGCTGTTCGCGGCGCCGGCCATGAGGCATCATGCCGACTTCCTGCTGTCGAACAGCCGGCTGACCCCCATGGGCGAGCTGTACCAGGAGTGGCAGCGGACTCGGCCCAGGAGCGCGGACCTGCTGACGGACCTGTCGTACTGCCGCGATCGGTTGATCGAGGCCGGTCTGGACGTCCTGGTCGTCAATCAGACGGCGCCGGAACAGGAGCTGCTGGGCCTGCGCACGGTCCGCGTGATCGCACCGGGGCTCCTGCCCATCGATTTCGGCTGGTCGCTGCAGCGCGCACTGCGCATGCCCCGGACCCGTAACGCGTTCCGGCGCGCCGGATGGCGGACCACCGACCTGGACGCCTCCGAACTGCATCAGGTGCCGCACCCCTTCGCCTAGTGAGCAGCCGGCCGCGAGGATCCGGGCCGCAGGTGTCGTCTCGGTGCCGGAGCCACCTGCGACGATCCGTGATCGGCGCGGATTTTTCTGGAAGTTTTGCTGCCGCGGGTGTCCGGTCGGGTGGTCGCCGTTCGTCACTAGGGTGAATCGCCACACACCTGAGGAGCGCGACATGCAGTACCTGATGTTCGTCTGCAGCGACCCCGAGCCCGACACCGACCAGCGGAACCTGACCGACATCGAGGCATGGGTGGCCGAGAACGACAGCCGCGGCCGGCGGTTGCGCGGGTCGCAGCTCGCGCCGGAGTCCTCCGCGACCACGGTTCGGGTCCGGGAGGGTGAGCTGATCCTCACCGACGGCCCGTTCGCCGAGACCAAGGAGGTGATCGTGGGCTTCGATCTGCTCGAATGCGCCGACCTGGACGAGGCGATCGAGGTCGCCCGTACGCATCCGATGGCCCGGCAGGGACGGCTGGAGCTGCGCCCGCTCGTCGGCGACGGGCAGTGAGCACGTCCCTGGAGACGCTGGCGGCCGACGCCTACCCGCGGATGGTCGCCACGCTGATCCGCGTCACCGGTGACTGGACGCTGGCCGAGGACTGCGCGCAGGAAGCGCTGGCGGCGGCCGTGCAGCGGTGGCCGCTGGAGGGCGAGCCAGGCAATCCGGGCGGCTGGCTGATGACAGTGGCCCGCAACCGGGCGATCGACGCGCTGCGCCGCGCCTCCGTCGAGCGCCGCAAGCTCGCGGAGGCGGGGGCGCTCGCGCTGACCCAAGTGGACGACACCGTGGGGGAGGGGGAGGTCGTGGACGATCGGCTGCGGCTCGTGTTCACGTGCTGTCATCCGGCGCTGGCGCTGGAGTCGCGCGTGGCGCTGACGTTGCGGACGATCTGCGGGGTGCCCGCCGCGGACATCGCGCGGGCGTTCCTGGTCACCGAGCCGACGATGACCCGCCGCCTGACCAGGGCCAAGCGCAAGATCGCGGACGCGGGGATCCCGTACCGGGTGCCGGCCGGGCCGGCGCTGGCCGAGCGGCTGCCGGGCGTGCTGGCGGTGCTGTATCTGCTGTTCACGCAGGGGTACAACGCCGACGGGCGGCCCGCGTTCGCCGAGGAGGCGATCCGGCTGGCCAGGCTGCTGCGCCGGCTGATGCCTGGGCAGGGCGAGGTGTCGGCGCTGCTGGCGCTGTTCCTGCTGCAACATTCGCGGCGTGCGGCCCGGCAGGACGCCGAGGGCAACCTGCTGCCTCTCGACCGGCAGGACCGGTCCCGCTGGGACACCGTGGCCATCGCCGAGGGGCTGGAGGCGCTGGCCGAGGCGGAGCGGGACAGCCCGTACGCGCTGCAGGCCCGCATCGCCGCCTGCCACGCCGTCGCCCCGTCGGTGCCCGACACGGACTGGGCCGAGATCGCCCGCTGCTACGACGCGCTGGCCGGGATCCGGTCCACGCCCGTGGTCGAACTGAACCGCGCGGTGGCCCACGGTTACGCGTACGGGCCGGGGGCGGGGCTGGCGCTGCTGGGCCGGGCACAGGAGGGCGGCGCGCTGGACGGCCACCCGCTCGCCCTCGCCGCCGAGGCCGGCCTGACCGCCCGCCAGGGTGACCGGGACCGTGCCGCCGCCCTGTTCCGCCAGGCGGCGACCGCCGCTCACACCGAATCCGAACGCCGCGCCCTGCTGGACCGCGCGGCCGAGACCGAACGTCCGGCACCGCTGGACTGCGACACCGGCATCGAACGCCAGGCGCCTCTGGACCGCGCCGCCGAGACGGAACGCCAGGCGTCGCCGGACCCTGCCGCTGAGACGGAACGTCAGGCGTCGCTGGACGCCGCCGCCGGGACGGAACGTCAGGCGCGGCTGGGTTGCGACGCCGACAACGAACGGCAGGCGCCGACGGACAGCGCCACTGAGACCACACGACAGGAGCCGGGATCATGATCAGTGCTGAGGCCGAGACGTTGCTCGCCTTCCAGGGCAACCAGCGGCGACACGTCCTGGGCATCCTGGAGGGTCTGAGTGAGGCGGATCTGCGGCGTCCCGTGATGCCGTCCGGCTGGAGCTGCCTGGGTCTGGTACGGCATCTCGCCCTGGACGTCGAGCGGAACTGGTTCCGCGCCGTGGTCGCCGGTGACCAGGAGGTGATCGACGACCTGGACCGGGCAGGTGACTCCTGGCAGGTCGGCCCGGAGGAGTCCGCCGCGTCGATCCTGGACGACTACCGGCGCCAGATCGAGGCCGCCGACGCCGTCATCGCCGCCACCCCGCTCGACGCGGCGCCCGCCTGGTGGCCCGACCGGTTCGGCGAGTGGCGGCTGCACACGGTGCGGGAGGTCATGCTGCACGTCATCACCGAGACCGCCTGTCATGCCGGTCACCTCGACGCGGCCCGCGAGCTGCTCGACGGCCGGAGGTGGCTGGTCCTGGCGTGAAGCGTCGAGGTCACTGCGGGGCCGGGCCGCCGGTGGCGGGGCACGAGATCGGCCGGCGGTCAGGCCGTCGATTGGCGGCGCATGGAGATCGGTAGGCGGCTGGACCGTCGATCGGCAGGCATGGAGATCGGCAGGTGGCCGGGCCGTCGATAAATATCAGCATTTAGCGGTGGATAGCGGCTACCGTGCCTCCATGTTGGAGACGCATGAGCGATTCGTGGACTCCGGGCCGCTGCGGATCTGGACGGAACGGGTCGGAGATCCCGGACGTCCCGCCGTGTTGATGATCATGGGGTCGGCCGCTCAGGGTGTTAGTTGCCCCGACGCGCTCGTCGGCCGGCTGGTTGAGCGCGGGGTCCAGGTGATCCGGTTCGATCATCGGGACACCGGCCGGTCCAGTGTCGTCGACTTCGACGCTCATCCGTACACGATCGGAGACATGGCCCGCGACTGCCTGGCCGTGCTGGACGGCTATGAGCTGAGCTCCGCTCATGTGGCCGGGGCCTCGTTGGGCGGCATGATCGCGCAGTGGCTGGGGGTGCACGCGCCGGACCGGGTCCGGTCGCTGACGGTGATGTCCAGCTCGCCGATGGGGCACGACCCGAGTGCGGCGTGGGCACGGGCGCAGGCCGGGGAGCCGGCCGACCCGGACGATCTGCCGCCGCCGGCGCCGGAGTTCCTCGCACACCTGGCCGCCGGGCTACCGCCGAGCGTGGAGTCCGACGTGGCGCTGTTCCGGATCTTCAACGGGCCGGTACGGCCGTTCGACGAGCCGGCCGCCCGGACGATGCTGGAGCTCGCGCTGTCGCGAGCTGTCGACCCGGCGGCCGCGGCCAACCACCATCGGGCCGCGTGGATGGACGACCCCGGCCTGCTCGCCCCGCTGCCGGCGATCACCGCGCCGACCTCGATCGTGCACGGCGACCAGGATCCGGTCCACCCGCTCGCCCACGGCGAGGCCTTGGCCGCCGCGATCCCGGGCGCGGTGCTGCACGTCGTGCCCGGAATGGGCCACGTCATGACCTCACCCGGCCTGCCCGAGGAGGTCGCCGACCTGATCAGGATCGACCCCTGATACCGGCCGGCTCCGTCGTTCGGTCACGCTCCGTTCTTCCAGCCCCGGCCGCTCACGACGGCCCGGCTATCCACGAAGGCCCGGCCGACGCGGCCCGCTAGCGAGGGCCCGGCTGACGTGGCCGCTCGTGAGGGGCCGCGTCGGTGCGATGCGTCACGCCCGTGCCCAGAAGGACACGAGCGCGTCGGCCGCCTCCCCGGGAGTCTCGAACATCCACCAATGGGCGGCGCCGGGAAGGGTGACGACGTCGGCGCCGACGCGTTCGGCCATCTCGAACGTGTCCTCGGGGTTCGTGTACGGATCCTCCGGGGTGTGGAACATCAGCGCGGGCCGGCGTGGCGCCCGGGCGAGCTGTTCGCCGAGTTCGCGCAGCGCCGGCTGCACGGCCGAGCGGTAGAGCTTCAACATCGCCTCGCCCATCACCTCGTCGAAGCCCTCGGCGGCACTCGGGCCGAACCGTTCCGGGATCCGGCGGGTGGCGATGAAGTCCGCGCCCGTCCAGGTGAGCATCTTGGCGACCAGCTTCTCGCCCTCCTCCGGGGTCTGCAGGGTCAGGGCCTGCGAATGCCACACATAGTTGGGGTGAAGGAGGCCGCCGCAGTCGGCCGCCCAGGTCCTGAGCAGGTCAGGGCGTTCGGCCGCCACCGCGTACGTGTGACAGGCGCCCCAGTCGTGCCCGACGAGATCGACCGGCGCGCCGATCGCCTCGATCCGGCCGATCAGCCAGTCGCGATATTCGATCCTGGTGCAGCCGAATCCGTCGGGAATCGGCGCGCCGTAACCAGGGGGCGACAGCAGGACGACGTCGTCGACGCCGCGCTTGTGCAACTCCGGGAGGAACTCGCTCCAGACCGACGTGGTCTCGGGATTTCCGTGCACGAGTATCTTTGGCACCGTTCCTCCTGATCGCAGATGACGGTGTGCGAGCGCCGCCCGCATGGGACCTTTTCGTCCCGGACGCGTACGCCCTCACCGATCAGCTTACGCCGCTCACCTGCGACGACGGCTTCGGCCGTCGGCGCGTCCGCCTGAAAGCCGGCAACGAGGGCCGGTCGGCGAGGGCCGGTCGGCAGGGGTGCCACCTTCGCCGGGCCGCGACCCCGCGATGAGGCGGCCCGGGGCTGACCAGGCGCGTATACGGAGCGTGTGCCGAAGATATTCCGGCGCTGGTTACGCTCCCGGCAGTCCAGTCATCCGTGACGACCGGCCCGTTCGCCGGTGGCGGTGGCCGGGGCGAGCCAGGAAGCGGGTGTTGCGGATGGCCGGCGCGCGGTCGTGGATCAGCGCCCACGTCTTCTACGACGGCGACCTCGACCTCGTCATCACCGACCTGCTGGCCACCGTACAGAGCCGGCTCGACCACGCCGCGGCCGGCCGGGGCCTGTTCTTCCTGCGGTACTGGGAGGGCGGGCCGCACCTGCGGGTCCGGGTCCTGGCCGGGCCGGGACGCGCGGACGACGTACGACGGATCCTGTCGGGCGCCATCGCGGACTCGCTCAACCGCCTGCCCGCACCCGTCCGGGTGACCCAGGAGGACTACGACCGCTACGCGCCCTCGATGGCGGCGCTGGAGCGGCTGCGATCGTACGAGCGTCACCGCCGGCCCCCGAACTCATTCGCCTTCATCCCGTACCGTCCGGAAACCGATAAATACGGCACGGGCGCGGCCCTGCACGCCGTTGAGGACCACTTCGTCCGGTGCAGCGCGGCGGTCCGCCGGCTGCTGGCGACGGGCCCCACCGGTGACCGGCGCACCACGGCCGCGTTCGCCGTGCTCGCCCTGAACCGGTGGATCGCCTCGCGCGGCACCGGCCGGCCGGAGCAGGAAGCGCCCCCGTGGCCGCCCGGCGGGCAGGCCGAGTACGAGCGCCGCCGTCCCGCCCTGCGCGCCATCGCCGAACGGACGCGGGCGCTGGCCGCGAACCCGCCGGGGGAGCCGTCCGGGTTCGCCGGCGCCCTCGCGGCCTCCGCCTCCACGCTGGCCGGCCGGATCGAGGAGGCCGAAGCCGGGCTCGTTCTGGACATGTGCGCCCACCTGACCTGCAACCGGCTCGGCGTGGGCCTGGACGAGGAGCTCCACCTTCGCGACTGGGCCGCCAGGACGTTCGCCGAACTCGCCAGGGAGGAGGCCCTCGCATGACAACCGGCTGGCACAGCGTGCACGTCCACCACTACGGCGACGCCACCGACCGGCTGCTGCTGGACGTCGTACGTCCCGTCATGACCGATCTGTCGGAGCAGGGTCATCGGTCATGGTTCGCCCGGCACTGGCGCCAGGGCCCGCACATCCGCCTGAACGTCGAGGCCGACGGGGCGGCCTTCCGCGCGGAGGTGCTGCCGATGGTCGCGGCGCGGATCGGCCCGTACCTGGCGCGGCTGCCGGTCACGGCTCACGACGCGGCCGCGATGTTGCCGCTGCACCGCCGGCTGGCGGAGGCCGAGGCCGAGCCCGGCCCGCTGACTCCCTGGTACGACGACAACTCCTGGCACGCCGAACCGTACGACGCCCGTACGGCTGTCCACGGCACGCCCGAGGCAGCGGCGCTGTACGCGGACTTCATGGGCGCCGCCAACGAGCACGCCTTCGCCGTCCTGGACGGGATGGCGCGGGGGCGGGACGCGCTCGCGGCGGCGTTCGACGCGATGGTCGTCGTGGCCGACGAGTTCCACGACGACGGCATCGAAGCCGGCTACCTCAGCTTCCGCTCGCACGCCGACGCCTTCCTCGCCCAGGGGACCGGCGGCGCCGCGCGGCGGACCGAGTGGGAGGCGCGCTTCCAGGACCGGGCCGGCGCGCTCGGCGCCCGCCTGGACGCCCTGCTCGACCCCGGCTCCGGGGCCGTGGACGGCGCCACGCGAAGTCTGGTCGGCGCCTTGCTGGAGAGCCGGGCACGCGGGCTCGACCTGCGCGAACGCGGGCTGCTTCCGCTGGGAGAAGAAGACGCCGACCCGGCCCTGGTGCGGGAGGCCTATCGGGAGCTGAGCCCGTTCCACCGGGCCCTCGCCGAGAACGAGCGGTGGCTCGCCGAGGTGCTCCCGTCCACCTGGTTCGCGCTCTTCCGGCTCGTGTTGAACCTGATGTACCTGCAGTTCACCCGCCTGGGAGTGACCCCGTTGCAACGCTACTTACTCTGCTACCTGATCGCCGCCACAGTGGAACGGCGCACCGGCAGACAGGCCACCGACGTGCTGCGCGACTTCGCCGCGGCGGCCGGAGACGCGGGGTGAGCGCGCTGAACGGCACGGGGGAGGTGTACGAGACCCTGCGGCTGCGCGCCGGGGTGTCGGCCGGTCGCGGGCAGGACGGCGTGCACCTGGTGGGCTACCCGGACGTACGGCCGATCGGCGGCGAGGACCTGGCCGTGGTCCGGGCGCTCGCCTCGGGGGAGCATCGGGCCGAGGAGTTTCCGCCGCGCGCCCGAATGTTGTTGTCGGGGCTGCGCCGGGACGGCTGGCTCGTCGCCACCGTCCACGACGGGGACACACCCGTCTACACCCTGGAGCCGCACTTATGTCCGGACGGCGACGTCTACCCGCACGATGATGCTCGCCTGGACGAGAACCACCCTGCGGACTCCGCGGCCCCAGCGAACGCCGCCGATCCGCCTGCCGGGGTCCGGTTGTCACGCTTCACCACCATTGCGGCGGCCCCGGGTGGCGGCCTGTACGCCACGTCGCCCCGGGCCTGGGCCTCCATCACCGTCCACGCTCCCGGCGCGCTGGCCGTCCTCGCCGATCCCGGCGCCCGCGTCCAACATCCCGGGATCGGCGCGCGGGCGGCGTCCCTGCTCCGGCGTGACCTGCTGTGGTCCGGCCTCGCCGTGACGGGGGAGGAGGACACGGAGTTCCGCGTCCGGCAGTGGTCCGCGATCGACCTGGCGTTCCACCGGAGCAGCCGGGGCATCGACGGTGCGGTGGGGGTGGCCGGTGGGTTCGGTGCCACGTACTGGGGGCTGGGACACGTCACCGACCCGGCCCACCGGCCGCCCACCACAGCGCCCGCCGCAAGGTCCGCCACAGGACTTGCCGCCGGGCCAGCTGCCGGGTTCGCCCCAGGGCTCGCGGCAGGACTCGCCACCGCGTCCGCTGCCGGGTCCGCCTCAGGGTCCGCCGCAGAGCCCGCCGCCGGGCCTGCCATCGACCTGCCCCGTCCCGATCTCGAACGGGTCCTCGCCACGGACCTGAAGCTGACCGAGGTGCTGCGGGCACGCCGATCTGTGCGCGACCACGACACCGACCGGCCGATCACGGTCGGCCAGCTCGCCGAGTTCCTCCACCGCTGCGCCGCGACCTCCGACCGCCCGACACCGTACGGCGACCGGCCGCGCCGTGCCTATCCCGGCGGTGGCGGCGTCCACGAGCTGGAGCTGTACGTCGTGGCGCACCAGGTGGACGGGCTGGAGCCGGGCACCTACCACTACGACGGCTACGGTCACCGGCTGGAGCCACTGGCCCGGCGGGCCGGCGCGGAGCGGACTCTGCTGGAGGCGGCGCGGTCCATGTCCGGCGCTCGGGCGCGACCACAGGTGCTGCTGCTGGTGACCGCCCGGTTCGAGCGGCTCATGTGGGTGTACGAGGGGCTGGCGTACGCGCTGGTCCTGAAGAACCTCGGCGTCCTGATGCAGACCATGTACCTCGTCGCCACCGCCATGGGGCTCGGCGGGTGCGCCCTGGGGACCAGCGCACCACGCGCCTTCCAGCGCATCTCAGGAGCCGACCCCCTCAGCGAGGACGTGGTCGGCGAGTTCATGCTCGGCACCTTCGCCGCAGAGCACCAAACGGGAAGGGACGTATGAGGCTGCGTCTGGTCGACCACGCGTACATGGCCCCGATCGAGAACGGGCTGCACATCCTCACCCCGGCCGGGCCGGTCACCCTCACCGGGACGTCCATCGCCCGCTGGGTCGAGGCTCTCGTGCCGCACCTGGACGGACGGTCCGGCCTGGACGAGATCACGGCAGGACTGCCGGCCGCCCACGCGGAGCTGGCCAGATCGATCCTGACCCGGCTGTGCGAGGCCGGCGTCGTGCGCGAGATCCCCGCAGGGCCCGCACCCGACGACGGCGACGAGGAATCGGCTGAAAGGCCCGCATCCGGCGGTCGCGACGAAGCACCGGTTGCAGGGCCCTGGCTCGATGGCGGCGACGCGGCGCCGGGTGGTGGATTCGCGCCGGAGGTCGCGTTCGTCGCGGCCCACGTCCACGGGGCGCGGGCGGCGTTCGCCCGCTTCCGCGAGCTCAAGGTCGCCGTCGCACACGACGGCCCGGCGGACGACCCGCTGCCGGAGGCGGTCGCCGCCTTCCTGCGCGCGTCCGGGGCGGCGCACGTCCGGGTGTGCGGCGCGGGCGAGCTGGGCGAGGAGGACCTGTGGAGCTTGGACGTGCTCCTGCTGACCTCCGCGCTCGACCCGGCCTCCGCGAAGGGGCGCTCACATTCAGGGGAGCAGCTCGCGGAGGGGGTTGAGGAGCAGCCCAGGGAGCAGGTCGGGGAGCAGCCCAGAAAGCAGACAGGGGATCGGGTCGGGGAGCAACCCAGGGACAGAGCCGTGGACCGTGCCGAGCGGGACGGGCTCGCCGTCGGCTACGTCATGCGCGACGGAACGGACATCTGGTACGTCCCCGTCCGGGCGGCCAAGGAGGATCCCCTCGCCACGGCACGGCCGGGATCGCTGCGTGCCCGCCTCCGCCGGGAGCCACGCGCCCCGGAACCGATCACCGGCCTGCACGTGGAGGCCGCCGCCGCGCAGGTGGGACGGGCGGTGCTGCGCTGGGCGACCGGCACGGCGGACCCACGGCACGCCGGCAAGCTGACCCGCATCGGCCCGGATCTGCTCACCTCCAGGCACCACTGCCCGCCGCACCCGTACGAGCTGCCGGCGGCGGCGTCCACCCCCGAGGCGGTGCTGAGCCGGGTGGAGCACCTCCGATCCCGGCCCGCCGAGGACGGGCAGGCGTTCTCGGACGCGGCGGTCAGGGCCGCCGACGAGCTCTTCGGCCCGTTCCGCTACCTCCCCGACGACTCCGCCGCGCAAAGCCCGCTGCACGTCTCCGAAGCCGAGGCCGGCGACGCGCTCGCATCCGGGTCCGGGCTCACGTCTGGGTCCGGTGGGTCCGGGCTCACATCCGGGCTCCTGCCAGGACACGCATCCGGCATCGAGACGAATGGCGACACCCAGGCCGCCGTCGTGCGCGCGGTGGGCTTCGACTACGCGGACACCAGGATCGAGGCGGCCCGCGCGGCGCTGGCCCGCTACGCCGCCGCCACGGTGGATCCACGGCGTCTGGTGGACTCCGGCGGCGCCCCGCTGGCCCCCGAGGACGCCGGACCCGCCGCCCTCCACGCCGTCCTGGCCGCCGGTGTCCGCAGCGGGTTCGCGCTCGCGTACGACCTGGCCGCCGCCGCGACCGTACGGCTGCCCGCAGATCAGGCCTTCCCCCGTCTGGCCACCGAAGCGGGCGCCCACGTGCCGGGCCGGGGCGAGGGTTACGGCGCGAGCTGGGACGAGGCCGTGGCGCGCGGACTGTGCACCCACTGGACGTGCGACGCCGAGCTGATCGAGAACCGCGCGGGGCGTCCCGTCACGATCGACCCGGCCGAGCTGGACGCGACGGGACGGCGGTGCTTCGCCCTGCTGGCCGAGCTCGGCGAGCTGCCCGAGGTCCGTGACCACGGCGGCCGCTTCGGCGTCACCGTGCTGTCGTTCCACCACGGCGGGGCGGAGGTGGCCAGGACCGCCGGAACCGCCTCCTCGGCCTGGACCAGAGGGCTCCTCGACACGCTCTTCGACGTCCAGACGCGGATCCACGCGGGACGCCCGCGCCCGCACGCCGCCCCTCGGCCTGCCACGCTCGCGGGGTCGATGATGCGGCTCGATCCCGGGCAGTCCATCGACCCGGACAAGGTGGCGGCGGCCCTGGCCGTCGTCGGCCGCCGCGCCGTCGTCCTCCCTCTCGACCACGACTCCGCCGTGGCGGCGATCGCCCCGCTGAGCCTGCGAGTGGTGATCACCGACCCCCGCTGACCACCCGGCCCGAACGACGGTCACCGCAACGGTCCGAACGACTCAGGAAAGAAGGCACCGAATGGCTGAGCACCCCGTGACCGTGCTGGCGGGCGGGCGGATCGCCGGCGCCGTGGCAGAGCGGCTCGGGGTACGACCCGTTCCCCTCCTGGACGGCCACCTCCCCCCGGCGCCGACCGTTGCCGCCACCGACGGCTGGGCCGAGGCCGTCACGGCGGGCCTGCGCGCCCGGCTCACCGGCCCCGTGCTCCCGGCCCGCACCGAGCTGGACACGATCGTCATCGGCCCCTGGGAGACCCCGGGCGAGCAGGGGTGCGCCTCCTGCGCCGCCTACCGCCAGTCCTGGGCCGGCCCGATGCACGAACGCAACGAGGCCGTCCGCGAACGCCACGCCGCCCGGCTGGCCGGCCCCTCACCCCTGCTGACCGCGGGCGCGGTCCGCCTGGCGGCCGCCCTGATGGCCGACGACCTGCGCTCCCACGCCGCCGGCGAGCGGCCGCGAACCCGCGGCACGGTGCTCACCGTGGACCTGCACGACCTCTCGATCACCCCCCACCGGGTGCTGCCCGACCCGCTCTGCGAGGTCTGCGGCCCGCGCGTCACCGACGAGCCCCCGACAGCGCTGGGGACGCCCAGACCGGTCCCGAGCCACGCCGAGGGCGTTGTACGGGGGCGCGACCTCGTCGCCGAGCTCGACGCGCTGACCGGGACCTACGTCGACGAACGCACCGGCGTGGTGTGGCTGCTGCACGACCGCACCTCCGGCGGGGCGATCCTCAGCTCGGCGGAGGTGTCGCACCGATGGGCCAGGGGATCGGGCGGCTACGGCCGCGCCCCCGAGCGCCGGGTCAGCCGGACGATCGCGCTGCTGGAGGCCCTGGAACGGTTCTCCGCCGCCCCGGGGCGGCTGCACCCGCCGAACGTGGGCACCTACCACGACCTGGCGGAGCGCGCCCTGGACCCGCGCACCCTCGGCCTGCACCCGCCGCACGCCTACGAGGCCCCCGGCTTCGGGTACGAGCCGTTCGACCCGGACCGCGACTACCGCTGGGTGCAGGGCTGGTCGTTCCTGCGCGGCGAGCCGATCCTGGTGCCCGAGACGCTCGCCTACTACGGGACACACTCCCACGGACCGGACAACCGCCCCTTCGTCTACGAGATCTCCAACGGGTGCGCGCTCGGCTCCAGCCTGGAGGAGGCGGTCCTGTACGGGATGCTGGAGATCGCCGAACGCGACGGGTTCCTGCTCACCTGGTACGCGCGCATGCCCGTACCGGAGATCGATCCGGCCATCCTCGACGAGAGCGACAAGCTGCACCTCGCCGCCCTGCGCGCCGAGACCGGCTACGACCTGCGCCTGTTCGACATCACCACCGAGCACGGCATCCCCGCCGTGTGGGCCCTGGCCACCGCCCCTCCGGGCACCGGCCTGCCGGCCGCGTTCTGCACCGCGGGCGCCCACCTGTCCGGCCGCCGCGCGGTCATGGGCGCGGTGGCCGAGCTGGGCGACATGCTCACCAGCGGCATCCGGTACGGCGCCACCCCCGAGGCGCGGGCCCGGGCGGCGGCCATGGCCGAGGACTCCTCGGCCGTCGAGGAGATGGAGGACCACCCGCTCCTCTTCCACGATCCGCGCGCCGCGGCCCGGCTGGACTTCCTCACCGCGGGCACGCCCTCCCGCACGGCCGGCCAGGTCGGCGCGGGCACGGAGGAGTTCGCGTCCGGCGACCTGGGGGAGCTGATGCGCGCCGTCGTCCGCCGCTACACCGGGTCCGGGCTGGACGTCGTGGTCGTCGACCAGACGCCGGACGAACTGCGCGCCATGGACCTGCACGCGGTCAAGGTGCTGATCCCCGGCACGCTGCCGATGACGTTCGGGCACCGCCACCGGCGCACCAGCGGGCTGCCCCGGCTGCTGGAGGTGCCCTACCTGCTCGGCCACACCCGGCGCCCCCTGACCGAGGACGAGCTCAACACCGAACCGCACCCGTTCCCATGACGCGCCCGAGACCACCGGAGCGCACCCGTTCCCCTGAGGCCGTCCGAGATCGCGGAGAGAAGGATCGATGACTCAACAGGCGGTGGCCGCCCGGCCGGTGGCCGTGTGGCGGATCTTCCTGGGCTGGACGCGGCCGTACCGCGCCCGGCTGGCCCTGGGCCTCGTGCTGGCGTCGCTGTCGGCGGCGAGCGTCCTCGCGCTGCCCCTCGCCATCCAGCAGCTCGTCGGGCGGATCGCCGCCGGGGACCGGGCGTCCGGGCCCATGCTGCTGATCGGCGGGCTCGTCGTGGCCAACGTCGCGCTCAACGCGGGCAGCTGGTTCCTGCTCGACCGCACGGGCGTCATCCTGACCAGGGACGTCCGGCGGCGGCTCGCGTCGCGCCTGGTGCGGCTGGGCATCCCGGAGTTCGACCGGCTCCGGCCTGGCGACCTGCTCGCCCGCGCCACCGCCGACGCCGCGAGCGCGGACGACCTGGCCACCTACGTGCTCGTCGGCCTGGGCGTCCACATCCCGGTGATCGTCACGGTGATCGTCTTCATGGCCCTGCTGGACCTGGTCCTGCTGGGGCTGACGCTGGCGGTGGTCGTCGTCGCGTTCGTGGCCTTCCGCCTGGTCGCCCCCAGGATCAGAAGCGCGAGCACGGCCACGGCCGAGGCCGTCGGCACGCTCACCGCCGACCTGGAACGGGCTCTGGGCGCCCTGCGCACCATCCGGGCGTTCGGCGCGGAGCGGACGGAGGAGGCACGCCTGCACGCGGCGGCGGAGGCCGTACGCCGGGCCAGGACCAGGGCCTCGCTGTGGGAGGTGGTGTCCGCGAACGTCACCGGCCTGACCTACCAGCTCGCGCTCCTGACGGTGCTGACGGCCGGCGCGGCCCGGGTCGCGACCGGGACCATCGGGGTCGGCGTGCTGGTGGCGTTCCTGCTGTACGTGTTCTACCTGATCGGGCCGATGCAGAACGTGATCCAGGCGCTCGCCGCGTACCAGTCGGCGAGCGCCGGGGCCACCCGGATCGCCGAGGCCCTGGAATACCCCGCCGAGGACGAGTACGAGCCCTCGCCGCCGCAGGCGGACCGCTCACCCCTGAGCGTGCGCTTCGACTTCGTGCACTTCGGCTACGCCGCCCGCCCGGTGCTCAGGGGCCTCACCTTCACCGCCGCGCCGGGAACCGTGACCGCGCTGGCCGGAGCCTCGGGAGCGGGGAAGTCCACGGTGTTCGGCCTGATCGAGCGCTTCTACGAGTACGAGGACGGCCGCATCCTAGTCGGAGACCGCGACATCAGGGACTGGCCGCTCGCGCGGCTGCGCCAGGCGATCGGATACGTCGAGCAGGACGCCCCCGTGCTCGCCGGCACCATCCGCGACAACCTGACCTTCGCCGTCCCCGGCGCCACCGACACGGAGCTGGCCGAGGTGCTGCGGCTGGCCCGGCTCGACCGGTTCGTGGCGGGCCTGCCCGACGGGCTCGACACGCCCGTGGGGCACCGCGGCGGCACCCTGTCGGGAGGGGAACGGCAGCGCCTGGCCATCGCCCGCGCCCTGCTCCGCCGGCCGCGCCTGCTGCTGCTGGACGAGGCCACCTCGCACCTCGACGCCGTCAACGAGGCGGCCCTGCGCGACACCGTACGCACCATCGCGCGCTCGGTCACCGTCATCGTGGTGGCGCACCGCCTCTCGACGGTCATGGACGCCGACCGCATCGTCGTCATCGACCGGGGCGTCGCCCGCGCCGCCGGCACCCACGACGAGCTCAGGAGGAGCGACGACCTGTACGCCGAGCTCCTGTCCAGCCAGCTCGGCGGCGTTCCCGCGCCCGTCGCCCCCGGTGTGCCGGCGAGCTGACGGCGGCCGGGCCCGGGCGGGTTTTCCGAAAGCGTCCGGCTCCCGCTGGGGGAACCGGGTGAGAAGAAAGGAACGCGATGAGCTCCGCGAAATCGAAGTTCTCGGTCGCCGACCTTCCGGTCGACGTCTTCGAACTGGAGACCGGCGACCTCGAGATCGAGTCGCTGACCGGCGGTCACGGGATGCTGGAGCACGGCGCCTCCAGGAACTGCGGCTGCTCCTGCCAGATCATCGGCTGCAGCTGCTGCAGCGGATCGCCCAAGTCACCGAGGTAATTCGGCCGGACGGCTGACGCCGCGGGACCCGATGCGGGCCCGGCCCGGCACGTACGTGCGCCGGGCTGGGCTCAGGGCTGGGCTCACCCGTCCGGACCGCATCCCGGATCGCGAAGGAGATCGATGAGCTCAGCGCAGTCGCCCGCCCGGATCGCGGGCGTGACGGGAGACGCGGTGGTTCGCGTCGCGGGACTGGCCGTGGCGGCACTCGACGGGCTCCGTTCGCCGCGCCTGGCCGCGGCGCTCGACGACGTGCCGGCCCGCCGTGACGCGCACCGCGCGGAGGGACGCGCGCTCGCCGGCGCGCTGCACACCGTGATCGGCGGCCTGCCCCGCGACGGCGTACGCCCGCGCGTCATCGGCCTGCGCCGGGCCCTGCACACCGGGCGGCGACCGGGCGCGGGGGAATGGACGCCGGAGGTCGCCGGGCTGCTGCCGCCGGAGGTGTCGCGCGGGATCGAGGGCTGGCTGGCCGGGGCCGCCACGCTCGCCGCCGCCGAGGACCGCCTGCCCCAGGTGCTCGCCGCCGAGCGGGAGTCCGGCCTGAACGCGCTGCTGAAGGCCGCCACGGACCCGGGGTTCCGGATCGCGCTCGGCGGCACGAGCCCCGTACTCGCGGCCGAGCTGGAGAAGTGGATCGCCGACCCGGGCCGGACCCCCAGGGCAGGGACCACCACCACGCTCGCGCGCTACCTGGCCCGCGCCGTGACGAAGACCAGCCCGCTCAGCACGTTCACCACCAGCGGCCCCGTACGGTGGCGAGCCGCCGGGCCCGCCGTCGAGACGCGCCCGGTGGATCGGCACGGCGCCTTCGAGCTGTCCTACTACCACATCCGCGAGAACATCGCCGCTTTCGTCCTCGGCCACCCGGCTCTGTCCGGCCGCACACCGATCGCGCTCAACGCCTCCGCCCAGCGCCTGGGGGAGCAGGTCGTCTTCCTGCGCGGGTTCGGGATGCTCGGGCTGCTCGGGGGCGAGAGTTACTGTGCCGTTCCCGCACGGCCCTCCGTTCTCGCGCTGGTCGACCTGCTGGGTACGGAGCCGGAGGGCCTGCTCCGCCACGTGCTCAGGGAACGCCTCACGGCGGGGGACACGTCCCTGGACGCCGAGGTGGACGCCTTCCTCGACCACCTGCTCGACGCCGGCCTCCTCGTGCCAGGGCTGCCGGTCACGTACCCGCACGAGGTGCTCCCCGGAGCCGCCGCATGGGCACGGGAACGGCCGGCAGAGCAGGCCGTCGGCCGGCCGGACGCCCCGGAACAGGCGGAAAGCAAGACCCGCGCGCTGTCAGCCGCTCTGGAGCGGGCGGCTGGCGCGCTGGCGGCGCGGCCGGCGGCCGGTGACGCCGTCTCCTACCGGGCCCGCCGTGAGACGGTGGTGAGCGGGCTGCGCGAGCTGGCCGGGTTCGCCGCGCCCGGCGGCCCCCACCACGCCATGTTCACCTCGCTGACGACCGTGAACGTCCGCGACACGGCGGTCGCCGCGGAGCCGCCGGCCGCCTGCTCGGTACGCGCCTGGCGGCCGGTGGCCGATGACCTTGACCTGGTCCGCCGGTGGATCGCGCCCTTCGCGCCGCACCTGCCGGCCAGGCTGGCCCTGACGGAGCTCTTCGGCGCGCGGCTGCGCGAACGCGGCCCCCTGCCCGTGATCGCGTTCTTCCGCGAGTACCAGCGGGCCGTGACGGCGGAGGACGAGATCGGCGCCGAGTTGCGCGGCAGCGTCGTCGCCCCGTCGTCGCGGCGTCCCGAGGACAGCGTGCTGGACGGGGTGCGCCGGCTGAGCGCCGTGATGGCGAGCGCACTCGCGGCCCTGTCTCCCTACCCCCTCGACGCCGACGCACCCGGCACGAACGATCCCGTCACCGTGCCCGCCGAGGCCCTGAAAGCGGCCATCGCCACATACCCACCCTGGGTACCCGAAGTGCGATCCATCAGCGCCTACGTCCAGCCCGCCAACGGCTTGGGCGTGGTCAACGCGCTGGGCACCGGCTTCGGTTCCGTACGCGCCCGCCTCGACCACCTGACCGGCCGCCGAGCGAGAAGCGCCGCGGACCGGGGCACCGGGCCGATCTACGCGGCCTTCGGCAGCCGGTTCGGCATCTCGCTCAACGACCACCGCCGATGCCTGCCCTTCCAGCTCGGCGGCACCCCCGCCCTGATCGGCCGCGACAGTGGCGCCGCCCGGCTGCGGATCGAGGACCTCGTCGTCCGCCTCGACGAGGGGAGCGGCCTGCTCGGGCTGGCGACGGCCGGCGGGCGCGAGGTGCGCGTCGTGCACACCGGCGCCGCCGCGCGGGAGTTCCTGCCGCCGTTCTCGCTCCTGCTGACCGTGCTGTCAGGCGAGGTGCCGCCCCTCACGATCCTGCCGCCGCCGCACCCCTCCCGCACCGCGCCGCGCGATCGGCGCCGCGACTGGCCCCGCCTGGTCATCGGCTCACTCGTGGCCGCACGAGCGCAGACCAGGTTCCCCGCCGGCGGCGTCCCCCTGCCCAGGGCGGGTGAGGAGGAGAGCCGGTTCCTGCTGCGGCTCGCGGAATGGCGGCGCGCCGAGGGGATCCCGCGCCGGTGCTTCTTCCGTACCCGTCCCGATCAGGAACGCGCGGACGAGCGGGCGGCCACGTCCCCGGCGTCGTGGACTCAGACGCAGGAGAAGTGGCACAAACCCATGTATCTCGACTTCGGCAGCTGGCTGCTGGTGCGCGGGTTCGCCGCGGCCCTGCGGCGGCCCGGCACCGCGCTGGTGACCTTCGAGGAGGCGTTGCCCGACCCGTTCGCCGCGCAGAGCGCCGATCACCACGTCGCCGAGCTGGTCCTGGACGTCACCGCCGGTTCACCGCCCTGAGCCGGTCGTCCAGCGTCCGCACGCCGTCGTCGTGCGCGATCGAGCGGAACAGCTCGCGCGCCTCCTCCCAGACGGCCCCGGCCCTGCGGCAGTCGCCGGCGGCGGCGTGGGCGTCGCCGAGGGAGCGCAGCGTGCGCGCCAGGTACGGGATGGAGCCGCGGGTCCGCCACACCTGGACCGAGCGTTCGAGGGTGGCGATGGCGGAGCGCACGTTCCCCTCGGCCAGGTCGAGCTGCCCGAGCACGCTGAGCGAGTCGGCGAGGTAGTGGCCGAAGTTGCCGGTCTCGCTGTTGGCCAGCGTGAGTTCCGCGGTCGCCCTGGCCTGCGGGTCTCCGACCGCGGCGAGCAGCTTGGCGAGGTAGAGCAGCGAGAACGTCTCCAGATAGCGGTAGTTCAGCCGGCGCGCCATGGCCAGGGAGCGCTCCAGCAGCTCCCTGCCGCCCTCGACGTCGCCGCAGAACGCCTTCGCCGCGCCCAGGAACTGCGTGACCGTCGTGGCGTAGTGCGGGTTGCCCAGCGCCTCGGCGACCCTCGCCGCCTGCTCCATGACCTCGTGCGCGGCCTGCGGGTCGTCCTCGCCGTGGATGATCGCCATCACGTGGTACGCCCGCGCCTGGCCGCCCAGATAGCCGGCGTCGGCGGCCATCCGCAGGGCGCGCCCGGCCAGCGCGAGCGCCTCCGCGCCGCCGTTCCCGTCGGCCGTCATGCTCCACGCCAGGGTCGCCAGGGCGTCGGCCATGCCGACCGGGTCGTTCAGCTGGGTGAACAGGTCGAGCAGCAGCGTGGCGCCGGCCCGCATCCGCCGCATCGCCGGACCGGGGCCCGCCGGCGAGCTCCAGGTGGTGACCTCCAGCAGGCCGCGTCTCAGCACGGCCTCGCCGCGCTGGTCGCCGGTGCGCCGGCAGAGGGCGAGCGCCTGCTCGTGCATGCGCTGCCAGCCGTCGTACAGGCCGCGTACGTTCAGGTACGTCTCGGTGGAGCCCGCGAGGTCCCAGGCGAAGTCGGTCAGGCCCGCCTCGCACGCCTGCGCGACCGCCGTCATCAGCGCGGCGTGCTCGGCGCCGAACCAGGCCATCGGATCGGCCAGCAGCGGCCCGGCGACCTCGGCGGGCAGCCGCCAGCGCGGCGCGGGGCCGTGCATGAGCGCGTAACAAGGGCCGGGAACGTGCTCCGCGGCGGCCTCAGCCAGCGCCAGCCACGCGCCCAGGGCCCGCCGGAGCGCGGCCAGGCGCTCGGCTTCGCTGTCCTCGCGCTGTGCCCGCTCGCGCGCGTACAACCGGATCAGGTCGTGGAAGCGGTAGCGGAGCCCGCCGGTCTCGTCCGGGCCGGTGAGGGTGAGCAGGTGGGCGTCGACCAGGGCCTCGATCTCGCGTTCCGCCTGCCGTACCGGCACGTCGAGGAGGGCCGCCACCGTCCAGGAGGCGAAGTCGGGCGCGTCGAGCAGGCCCGCCAGCCGGAAGGCGCGCTGCGCGCCCGGCGGAAGCGTCTGGTAGCTCATCTCGAAACCCGCCCGGATGTCGAGATCGCCCGCGACGAGCTCGTCCAGCCGGTGCCGTTCCTCGCCCAGGACGCCGGCCAGCCGGGCCAGGCTCCACTGCCTCCTGCCGAGCAGCCTGGCCGCCGAGATGCGCACCGCCAGCGGGACCCGGCCGCACAGCCGGGTGATCTCCAGGGCCGCGTCCGGGTCGTCCTGGACGCGTTCGTCGCCGACGATCCGGCCCAGCAGGGCCATGGCCTGCGCCGACGGCAGGACGTCGAGCTCCAGCAGGTTCGCCCCTTCGAGACCGACCAGCCTGACCCGCCCGGTGAGCAGCACGGCCGTGCCGGGGGCTCCGGGCAGGAGCGGCCGCACCTGCTCCTCACCGGCGACGTTGTCGAGCAGGACGAGGATCCTGCGCCCGGCCAGGCTGCTCCGGTAGAGCGCCACGCGCTCGTCCAGGGAGTCGGGGATGGAGGTGGTGCTGACGCCCAGGGCGAACAGGAACCGGCTGAGCACGTCCTCGGGACGGGCGGGATCGGCGGAGGCGCCGCGCAGGTCGGCGTAGAGCTGGCCGTGCGGGAACCGGCCCATGATCCGGTGCGCGACGTGCACGGCCAGCGTGGTCTTGCCCAGACCTCCCAGCCCCGCGATGCTGGCCATCGCGACGGTGCCCGGCCGTGGCCTGGTGAGGGCCGCGGTGAGCTCGGCCACCTCGCGGTCCCTGCCTGTGAAGTCCGCGATGTCCGGGGGTAGCTCGGCGGGGACCGGCACCGCAGGCAGGTCGTCCGCCGGGCTCGCGGCGAGGTAGCGGTGATCCGGCTTCGCCGTCCGGCGCCCGGCGGGGGAGCCCGTGACCGTCACGGCGGCGCGGGGGACGAGGTCGAGCGAGGGGTCCTGGGTGAGGATCCGCTGGTGCAGGTCGTGCAGCTCCTCGACGGGGTCCAGCCCGGTCTCCGCGATCAGCGTCCTGCGGGCGCGCGCGTACTCGGCGAGCGCGTCCGCCCGCCGGCCGCACCGGTACAGCGCCAGCATCAGCTGCGCGCGCAGCCGCTCCCGCAGCGGGTACGCGTCGATGAGCGCGGTCAGCTCGCCCAGCAGCTCGGCGTGGCGTCCCAGCCGCAGGTCCACGGCGATCCGCGACTGCAGCGCCGACAGGCGGACCTCGTCCAGCCGTGCCGCCTCCGCGGCCAGCATCGGGACGTCGGTCAGACCGGCGAACGCGGGCCCGCGCCACAGATCCAGCGCCTCGCGCAGGCGGTGGGTCGCCTGCTCCGGCTCACCGGCGTCCTCCGCCGCCCGCCCGGAACCGGCCAGCGCCTCGAACCGCGCCGCGTCCAGCTCGTCCCGGACCGGCGGCACCAGATAGCCGGAGCCCTGCCGCACGATGCGCGCCGGATCACCCAGCCGCCGCCGCAGCCGATGCACGTACGTCTGCACGTTCTTGGTGGCGCTGCGCGGCGGGTCGTCCCCCCACAGCGCCCCGGCGAGCTGATCCTCGGACACGATCGTGCCGGCCCGGCACAGCAGCACCGCCAGCAGCACCCGCGCCTTGGGCGTGCCGAGATCGAGCTGCTTGTTCTCGCGCCACACGGTCAGGGGACCCAGTATTCCGAATTCCATCGCGCTCCCTCGGCTGGAGGCACTGTAAGACGCGGGCGGTCTGTTTGGGCGATCTTCACGGTGAAGAAACGATTGCAAACTTCTTTCACTCCGGGTCTACCCAGCCAGTCAGCTCACACCGCGTCCGTCGCTGGACGACGATCATCATCATGAAAATCACGAAATACACCCATGCCTGCGTACGGCTGGAGCACGAGGGCCGGGTCCTGGTCATCGACCCCGGGACCTGGAGTGAGCCGAGCGCGCTGACCGGTGCGGACGCCGTGCGGGTCGGTGAAACGTTCACGGCTGCCGGTTTCCGGGTGCGGGCGGCCGGCGGCCGGCATGCGCCGATCTACGGCGGCCGGCCGGACTGCGCGAACCTCGGCTATCTCGTGGACGGCACCCTCTACCACCCCGGGGACTCCCTGCACGTCCCCGCCGAGCCCGTGGAGACGCTGCTGGTCCCCTTGCAGGCCTCATGGCTGAAGACCGCCGAGGTGATCGACTTCGTTCGCGCGGTCGCCCCCGAGCGAGCCTTCGGCATCCACGACGGGCAGATCAACGAACGCGGCCTGGCCAGTGTGAACGGCTGGCTGGGCCAGGAGACCCGGCACCGCTATCGGTGGCTGGCCCCGCTGGAGAACGGCTGACGCCGCAGGCGGGAGAGCATGGTCTCGGCGGGCCGGCCGAGCACCTGTTCCAGGTAACGACCATGGAACTCCTCTGAAGACAGCACACAGTGAAGCGCCGACAGGCGGCCGGGGGCCGCTCGTTTTCCGCCCGGTCCCGGTGGCGAGCCTTCCGGCCGATGAGGTGGCTCGCCGGGTTCTTGGCAAAGCATGGTGGCGGCCTCACTATCGATGGCGGGTGTCGAGGCGAGGGAGGTCTCGATGGGGTACTCGGCATCGCCGGCGGGGGAAATCCGGCACTTCGGTGGCTATTGGCTGGGCCGGCGGCTCGGTGCGGGTGGGCAGGGTGTCGTCTACGAGGCGTACGACGCCGCGGGGAAACGAGTGGCGGTCAAACTGCTCCGGCTGGATCGCGCGCACAGCGCCGGCGCGCGGGCCCGGTTCGCCAAGGAGGTCGCCGCTGCCGAGCGGGTGGCGGGTTTCTGCACCGCCCGGGTGATCGCGGCCGACGTCGCCGCCGCCGAGCCGTACATCGTCAGCGAGTACGTCGACGGCCCCAGCCTGCGCCGGGCGATCGCCGAGCGCGGTCCCTACGACCAGGCGCAACTGCATCGGCTCGCCACCGGGATCGCGACCGCGCTCACCGCCATCCACATGGCCGAGGTCGTGCACCGCGATCTGAAGCCGGAGAACGTCGTCCTGGGCTCCGACGGCCCTCGAGTGATCGACTTCGGCATAGCCCGGTTCGACGGGGCCACGCTCACCGACGAGGGGCTGGGGCCGGCGGGCACCCCGGCCTACATGTCCCCCGAGCGGCTGCGCGGCGAACCGGCCGGGTACGCGGCCGACATCTGGGCCTGGGGCGCGGTGCTGCTGTTCGCGGCGACCGGCCGGCCGCCGTTCGTGGCGGAGACGGCGCAGGCGGTGTATCACCTCGTGCTGACCCGCCCGCCGGACTTCTCCGCACTGGACGGGACGATCCGGCACCTGGCCGAGGCGGCGATGCGGCCCGACCCGGCCGAGCGGCCGACGGCCAGGTCGCTGCTGCTGAGCCTGGTCGGCGGCAAGGGTGAGACCCGTCTGCTGCTCAGTCAGGGCAGCCGCGCGGCCGGGCGGCTGCCTCGGCCGCAGGTGACCGGAACCCCGGCCGACCGGCCGCTGGGGGAGGTCGCCGAGGACGTCTACACCCGGCTGGACCCCGCCGACAGGGAGGTCGTTCCCGCCGTCGTGCTGCGCATGGTGCTGCCCGGCGACGGCGCCGACGGCACGCTGCGCCGGGCGTACACCGTCGAACTGCTGGACGGCACCCTGGACTCCGCGCGGGTGCGGCGGGTGATCGACGGTTTCGCCGGCGAGGACCTGCTGTCCGGCGACGGGGAGATGGTGACGCTGGCCAGCGCGGCGTTGCTCCGTGCCTGGCCGCGGCTGCGGGAGTGGATCGACGCCGACCGGCCGGGCCTGCGCCTGCACAGCATGCTGAGCGAGGCGGCCCGGAGGTGGGAGGCGTCAGGACGCGATCCGGCCGACCTGTACCGGGGCACCGCGCTGCGCGCCGCGCAGGACTGGGTCGAGAGCGGGCCCCGGGTGCGGGTGAACCAGCTCGAACGGCGTTTTCTGACCGAGTCGGCCGTCCATGAGCGCCGCGCGGAGCGGCGTCGCCGGCGGGTCAAGGTGGCGCTGGCCGCCCTGGCGGCGCTGAGCGTCGCCACGACATTGATCCTGATCCAGCAGGGCGTGGGCGAGAGAGGGCAGCGTGAGCTGGCCGCCGCCAGGAAGGCGGCCGAGACGGCCGATCTGCTGCGCGCGCGGGATCCGGTCAAGGCGCTGCTGCTGAGCGTGGCCGCCTGGCGGCTGGCCCCCGCGGAGCCCGCCGCGGCCGGCGCGCTCTACAGTTCGCTGGCGCAGCGGGAGTCGCGCGTGCTGGTCCCGCCCGCCGGCCCCGGCGAGGCGCGCTTCGACCTCAGCGCGGACGGAACGACCCTGGCGCTGGTACGCGGTGGGGCGGTGTCACGCTGGGACGTGCAGAGCGGGCACACGCTGCCCGGCCCGGCGGCCGAAGTGGGCGAGGGGATCACGGCGATCGCGCTCAGCCCGGACACGACGACGCTGGCCGTCGCGGGAAGGCGGTCGGTCCGGCTGTGGGACCTGCGGACCGGCAGAGCGATCGGCGCGGGGTTCGGCTCCGGCGGCGCCGGGCACCTGTCCTTCAACACCGGCGGCAACGTGCTGGTCGTCATGGACGCCCCGGACGGCGGCCAGGCCTGGGACCTGGCCGGCCTGCCCGGCGCGGCGCCTCGGCCGGTGTGGACGAGCACGGACCCCGGCCTGCGGTCCATCGCCGTCTCGCCCGACGGCTCCGCGGCGACCATGGTGTACGACGACCGGCCGTACGAGATGGTGGATCGCGGCGGCGCGCCGCTCCCGCCGCCCGGAGGAGCGCGCCCGGTCGCGGGCGACGTCGCCGCCTACTCACCCGACGGCAGGACACTCGCCGTGGGCACGCGCGACACCATCCGGCTGTGGGACCTCACCACCACCACCTGGGCAGGACCGGCCTTCGAGGGCGCCACGGCGCACGCCGTCACGCTCAGCCCGAGCGGCGACCACGTGGCCACGCTCGACGACGCGGGCGTCACGTTGTGGCGGCGCGACGGCACCCGGCTGCTGACCCGCGCCGCCCGCGGAGCCGTCGGCGAACCCCGCATCGACGCGTCCGCGCGTACCCTGAGCTACCGCCACAGTGACGGAACGGTGACCAGGCTCGACGTCGCCGCGCTCACCTCCGCCCGGCCGGTCGTGCGGCGCGCCGAGGGCGGCGCGATCGACGTGCGGGCGCGCGTCGCCTTCTTGGGGGATCGCACCGTCACGCTCGCCGGGCCGCGCGCGCCGCCGCGTCGGCTGGACGTCCGGGGCGGCGGGCGGGTGGCGGCCTTCAGCCCGGACGGCACCCTGCTGGCGACGACCGGAGCGGACCCGGCCCGGGTGACCGTCTGGGACGTGGCCACCGGCACCCAGAAGCGGACGTTCACCCTGCGCCGGCCCCTGGAGGCCATCGGCCTGGCCTTCAGCCCGGACGGCGAGACGCTGGCCGTCTCCCCGCACAGCGGCGGCCAGGCCGAGCGGGTGCGGCTGTGGGACCTGCGCCGCGGCGGGGCCCCGGTGGAGACGCTCGGTCTGCGGGGCGGTCCGCGCATGGAGTTCAGCCGGGACGGCCGTTTCCTGGCGGTCAACGGCACCGGACACAACGGCGTCGCGGAGCTGACCAGCCCGCGCCGATACCGGCATCAGCTGTTCGGCACCGGAGGCGACGGCGGCCGGCCCCTGGCCATCGACCCCACCGGCCGGATCATCGCCGCCGGCGGTCCTGGCGCGGGCGTCGACCTGTGGGACACCGCCGGGTTCACCCGCCTGCGCACCCTGCGGGCGGACGACGAGCAGGAGCAGCTCTCCCTGGCCGCCTTCACCCTCGACGGCGGGATCCTGGCCGCTGCCGGGACCAGTGGCCGGGTCTGGCTGTGGCGCCCGGCCGCGGAGCGCCCGCTGGGAGTGCCCGTTCCGCTGCACGCCGGCCCGGTGCTGGCCCTCGCCTTCACCGCCGACGGCCGTACGCTGCACAGCCTGGGCGCCGACGGCGTGCTGAACAGCCTGCCCGTGCATCCGGCGCTGGCCGCGGCCGACATCTGCCGCCGTATCGGCGCGGCGAAACTCAGCCGGGAGGAATGGACGCGAATCCTCCCTGAAGTGGACCACCGAGAGATCTGCTGAACACCGAAGGGCGAATCACCATGTCCCAGACGCCGAATGACCCGTTACCCCCGGCATCCCCGCCGACCGACGAGACCAACGAGACCGAACCGACCGACGAGATTGAGCCGACCGACGAGACCGAGCCGACCGAACCGATTGGTCCGATCGTCCAGGAGATCGAGGTCGTGCCTCCGGTCGTCGTACTCGGCGGCCAGAACGTCAAGGTCGAGTTCCAGGTGTACTTGACCGAGCCCGCCGTCCTCCAGGGCAGACTGCTGAGCCCCGACGGCCAGGCGACGGACCTGGAACTGAAGCCGAGCGACGACTCCGACGGCGCCGCGGCCGACTCGGCGTGGTCCGCGGTCCGGATGTTCCGGCCCGACGCCCTCACCGGGCGGTGGCGGCTGGTGATCGAGCTGGGCGGCAACCAGGTCGAGCAGGAGTTCCAGGTCCGCTGGGACTGGCTGCGGATGCCGGTCCGGATCACCACGAACCTGTCCAGCGGCGGCATCGACCTGGGCGAAGCGATCGAGGTGACCGGGACGGTCGAGCGCGAGGTGAAGCACGTCTGGGAGCCGTTCGGCCATCAGATCGTCTCTCTGCCCTACCTGACGGACGCACGGGGCGAGTCCTACACGCTCGCCCAGGTCGACGCCGGCGCGGACGGGAGTTTCTCGGCACTGGCCGAGCCGATCGCCGGCGGCCTGCTCTGGGCCGAACTGGAACTGACCGCCCAGCCCGGCCCCGGCACCCGGAGTGTCGCCGCGCACATCACCGTCAACGACCCGGGCGCCGGCGGTGACAGGGCCTACTACAAGAAACGCACGTTCCGGTGGCCGGGGGACGGCTGGCTGCGGCACACCGTGGAGATCGAACTCGGCGCGGACGGCAGCCCGGCCCGGCGCAAGGCCACCGGGCGGATCGCCATATTCCACTCGCAAGGCAAGACCAGGCCGAGGTCGGGCGATCCTGGCGTGTACGCGCCGATCCGCAACAGCTCGGACGGGAGGGGCGGAGACATCGGCGGAGGCCGCTACAGCGTGCAGACCCGCCGTCCGGGACGCGGCTATTATTGGCGGATCGTCTACTACGACCCGGGCAACCGCCAGCGCAACGCGAGCGGCTGGATGAAGGACCCCACCTGACGCCCGGGTCACGGGCCGTGCAGTGCCGGATCGATCGTGAAGCTCATCCCGCCGACCACCACCCCGTCGATCAGGGTCCGCAGGCGGATGACCACGTCCGGTCCGGCAGCTGTCACCTCGCCGGCCGTGAAGTCCCCTCCAGGATGCACGACGAGGGTGACCTCCCGGCCGGCACGGGGCTCCAGGCGGCCGGTCGCGCCGCCTGCCAGGGTGACGTTCCAGCCGCGCCGGCGCAGGAAAGCGGGTAAGTCCGCCTGGACGGTGATGTCCGCACCGCGCGGCCAGGGGTTGTGCACCCGCAGGCGGCGGCCCTGCAGGCTCCGCGTGAGCCCGCCCGCTCCGCCTCCGCCGGCGACGGGCGACATGCCCCGCTGGGCGATGTTGTTGTCGAACGGCACGAGCCGGTGGAGCGGGATCGGCCCCTTCGCCGACGTGAGCGAGGTGCTCGGGTCGTTGTTGGCGCGGTCCCCCTTGGCGCTCACACACATCAGCAGGCAGTCGTGCCCGGCTGACGGGGTCCAGGCGAACGGGCCGACGATCACGCTGCCACCCGGGACTATCGGGCCCGGCACGGTGATCGACGGCGTGTCCATCGGCTTCCAGTCGCCGGGCCAGACGAGCCCGGCCGAGGGCCCGCAGCAGAACCCGCGGACCGTGACGTTCCGCGCGTCGCCGGTGCCGCGGTTCCCGACCCGTACGTAGGCGTGGTTCACGGTGCCGGCGCCGGGTGTCTGATGGGCGCCGCCTCCGTCCGCGGCCAGCCGGTTCCAGACGTCGGTGCTCTCCCAGAAGTCTCCCTGGTACGCGTACCCGCCCTTCCTGCCGTCGTCGATGTAGACATCGACCTCGCGGGGGACGCCGGGACCGTTGTCCGGCAGGATCGTGCCGGGCGCCTTATAGAGCCCCCGCTGCTCGAAGCTCCAGCGGATGACCTTGCGGAGCGCGCCGGGCAGGCCCTCGTAAGCGGCCGGAGCGGCGTCGGCCACCATTATGGCCTTGGCGTAGGCGTCGGCCCGGGAAACGGTCGTGTACTGCGCGGTCGGCAGCGAGGCGATGCCGCCGATGATCAGATAGGCGGCGTACCGGGACGCCCACGTCTGGACGCTCACATCAGGGGACGCGCCGCCGATCGAGCAGTAGAGGGAGAAGAGGGTCGCCGAGAGGATCTGCTCGCTGCTGTAGTCGGAGACGACGTCACGGTCGCCGTCCCAGGCCCAGCCGTCCTCCATCTTTCTGAGGGGCCCGCCGTGGTGGCGCGCCGTCTTCGTCCACGGGAACGTCTGGTGACGGATCGGCGCCCTCGATCCCGGGTCGTACAGCACCGCCGCGAGCGCGTCGCCAGGACTGTGCGCGAAAGTCAGGTTCGCCGCATGCACGGCGTCCCACAGCAGCGCGTGGCAGAACTCGTGCGCGACGATGCGGGGGTCGTTGGCCAGACTGACCCCCGTCGTGGCCGACCGGCCGAAGACGAACCTCTCCAGCCCGACGTCGCCCAGCTTGCCCAGCGCGTACGCGTTGTCCTCGTCGTGGAGGGCGAGATGGTCGACCGGGATCGGCTCTTTCCCGATCGTCTCGTCGAACAGCCTGCCGAGGACGAAACCCAGCTCCTGGACCAGGCGGAACAGCCGGTCGGCATGGTAATAGGCGTTGACGGCGGCGAATTCCTGGCTGTCGACGGGATACCGGAAAGTGCCGCCGGACGTGGAAGGCGGCGGGCCGTGCGGTGGCTCGCTGTCGACGATCTGCACGAAGTCGCCGCGGAGTGGCTGCGGATCGGCGGGCACGAGACCTTGGAGCTCCTCGAACGCGCAGCGGGCGTCGAGCTCGCCGGCCACCCCCTTCAGCTCTCCGCCGGTGGTCACGGGGTCCCGAGGGTAGACATACCCCTCCACCGCGGCGATCGCGGCCCGCAGGTACAGCACCCCTCCGGTCTCCACCTCGACGAACGCCCGCCAGTGCACGGGCCCGACACCCGGTACAGGCCAGGTGAACAGCACCTCGCGGACGACGTAGTGCCGGCCCGCCACGACGTCGCCGGAAACCTCGGGCAACGGGAGAACCGGCGGCCCGCCCCCTTCTCCGGCGCCGTCTTGGGCCGGTCCGGCTTCGGGATCGAAGCGGGCGGCCGGGTCGTACCGGTATACGAGCAGCCGGCTTCCGCCGATCTCCGGCAGGCGGTCCGACGACTTCGGGTCCGCCGGCAGGCCGAGCAGCCGGGCGAGCTCCTTGGCCCCGAAGGGCGGCAGATAGGGCGCGTGGTCGTCCGGGATCCTGGCGTCCGCATCCAGGTGGACGCTGCTCTGCGAGGCGACCACCCGTAACGGATCAGGAAGGAGCGACACGCTCAGGCCGGCCTCCCAGATCGGCAGCGACAGGACCGTCTGCACGAACGAGACGATCGTCACCTGGGTGATCGATTTCTCTTCGGCGAAGCGGAGCAGGGCCGGTTCCGGGACGGGCCTGTCTCCTACGCGCGTCCAGAGGTCGGTGAGCATCGAGCCGGGAATGCCGTAGACGGGCGCCACGTCATCCGCGTACCTGGCCGCGACCCGAACCGGGTCCGGCCCGTCGGAGTCCAGGTAGGGCCGCTCCAGGTGCTCCAGCCCGCGCACGATCCCGAGCTCGTCGAGTTCCACCTCTACGTCGCGTTCCAGCTCGAAAGCCATCTTGCCCACCAACCTCCGCGAGAGCGCGGGTGATGGCCACCGGCCGCACCCGCTGACCTGTCGATGAACCGGACCGCCACCGCCGCCCGTGCCCGCCGCCGGTCGGTGATCGAGGGGGAGCGGCGCCATCTCATCGGCCGGCGCACGGCTGGGCCCCCGCACCCGTTGTACATCGGCCTCGCCTCGGCGTCATGTGGCGCCGAAGGGGGGTAGCCCGTCATGAGCGGCCATCTGACGGAGGCCCTCCGATCGGCCTGCCTATGATCGTCTTCCAGGGCAGGCTCGTGCGAAGGGGTGATCATGACGGCGGAGCATCACAGCGGAGCCAGGCGCGTGCTCGCCCGGCTGCTCGAAGCCGGGAACGGCGTGCTGAGGTGTGAGCCCGCCTGGGTCGCCCGTGACTTCCTGCCGCCGGGCCGGCGGCTCGGCCTGCCCGAGCACGCCTACGACGTGGGGGAGCGCGGCGGGATCTGCGAGCGGTGGCTCGCCTCGACGACGAAGGCCGACAACCGCGTCGGCCCCCCGGACGAGGGGCTCAGCCACGTCGTGGGGGAGCACGGCGAACGGCTCCTGCTGCGCGACGCCGTGGCCGCCGATCCCGCCGCGATCCTCGGCGCGGCGTACGCCGCCACGCACCCCGCCGGGCTTGGCCGGCTGGCGAAGATCTTCGACTACGCCTACCGGCTGCCGTACCACATCCATCCGCCCCAGGAGTTCGCGTCCCTGGTAGGCCGGAACGCCAAGGACGAGTCGTACCACTTCCTGCCGGGCGCCGACCTGGGCGCGCATCCGGAGACGTTCTTCGGCGTGCACCCGTGGATCACGGAGCGGGCCGCGTACGACGTGCTGCTGCCCTACCTCGTCGACTGGGACAGCGACCTGATCCTCCGGCACGCCCGCGCGGAGCTCCAGGTCCCCGAGGAGGGCTTCCACGTGCCGTCCGGCGTGCTGCACGCCCCCGGCACGGCCCTCACTCTCGAACTGCAGGAGGACTCCGACGTCTCGGCGATGTTCCAGGCGCTGAACGCCGGCCGGATCATCTCCAAGGACCTGCTGTTCAAGGACGTCCGCCCGCGCGACCGCGCCGAGCACGGCGAGCGGTTCCCGCTCGGCTTCGTGGACTGGGAGGTCAACGGTGACCCCTGGTTCTACGAGAACCGCCACCTGCGCCCGCTGCCGGTGGCGGGCGCGGACGGCGACGGCGAGGAGACCTGGGTCTTCTACAACACCGGCAAGTACGCGGGCAAACGCCTCGTCGTCCCGCCCGGCGGGGTCCACCGGCTGCGCGAACCCGGCGTCTACAGCGTGTTCGCCTGGACGGGGACGGGTACGTACGCGGGGCACGAGGTGCGCGGCGGCGAGCCGGGGCTGGACGAGCTGGTGGTGACCTTCGACGCGGCGACCCGGGAGCACGAGGTCGTCAACACCGGCGGCGCGGACCTCATGATGTTCCTGTTCTTCGGGCCCGGCCTGCACACGGAGACGCCCTCCATCGCGGGCCGCGGCGTGACGGGGCCGGATCAGGCGACGGCGCCGATCCGGTACAACCCGGGCCCGCCGGCGAAGAAGTAGTCCTTGGTCCTGTCGCCGTCGATGGCGACGGCGCCCAGGTAGTCGTCCACGTCGAGGGTGTCCTCCTCCCAGAGGTAGAGGACGGCGTTCGGGGCGACGCACTTGTCGACCTCGGCCCGCTCGTTCACGGCGATCGACACGTAGTCCGCGGTCACCGGCCAGACCCGCACGCCGGTGCTGGTGTTGATGTACACCTCGTCGTGCCCGTTCTCGGTGATCTCCAGGGCCCGCAGCCCGTCGAGGAACACGTTCCCGCCACAGGTCATCGCGGAGGCGGTCCTGGCGGCGAGGGCCGCCGAGGTCCCGGTGGCGGTCCGCCACGCCGCCGCCGTGCCCACGGCCGCGAGTCGCGAGAGTTTCCGCCAGGTGCGCATGCCGGTTTCCCTTCTGCCGTTCGCTGAAGTCTCCGATCGAACACGACGACGTCTTCATTCGGGCTTCTGTGCGATTTCACCGCAGGTCAGAAGGGTGGGCTGCCGGGTGGTCCCGCTGGAAGGACGGGGCCCGCTTCTGTCGGTGGCGGGTGACATGATCCGGCCATGACATCCTTCGCCCCACCGCCGGGCATCGCCGCCTGGCGGCACCTCGGCGTACGCACCGGCTTCGAGGTCGTCCGCTTCCGCGCCACGCCCGGCGGACATCGCGTCGAGGGCTGTACGACCGCGGTCGAGGAGGGCGAGGCCTGGATCGTCGACTACGTGATCGACCTCGACCCGGGCTGGGCCACGCGCTCGGCCCGGCTGACGAGCCGTTCCGCCCGGGGCGAGCGCCACATCGTCCTGGAGGGCGACGGCGCAGGCCACTGGCGGCTGGACGGGGCGCCGGCGCCCTGGCTGGACGGGTGCCTCGACGTCGACCTGGAGTCCTCGGCCCTCACCAACGCGTTCCCCGTGCACCGGCTGCACCTCGGCGTGGGCGCCGCCGCGCCGGCTCCCGCGGCCTTCGTCCGGGCCGCCGACCTGGCCGTCGAACGGCTGGAGCAGCACTATGCCCGCCTGCCCGACGACGGCGGGCGGCAGCGGTACGACTACGCCGCGCCGGTCTTCGACGTCGCCTGCCGCCTGACGTACGACGAGTCCGGCCTCGTCCTCGACTATCCCGGCCTGGCAGTCAGAGCCGCCTGAGACGCCACGCGCCTTTCGGCGAGTCGTGTCAGCCCGGAAGCCGCAGCTTGCAGCTGCCTTCGACACACAGCTCGATGGTCGTCGTACGAGGGTCCGGCGCCTTGATCGTCACCTTGCCGCCCCACCGGCTGTAGCGGGTGTCGACGTGAACGGTCCTGCCCGCCAGCTCGTCCATGCCGCCGGCGAACGTGAACGTGCTCCGCACCCTGCTGACCAGGCCCGCCCGGGTCAGCGTGAGGGTGTAGGAGAGCTCGGTGCCCGGGTCCCAGCCGGCGTGGGTCGAGTGCTCCGCCCAGCGGGAGACCTGCTCAAGCTTCTTGAACGTGATCGCGCCGGTGACGGTGTCACCGCTCCGCCGCCCGTTCTTCAGCAGGACGGCCAGGGTGGCGGGCTCGGCGGGATTGATCAGCTGCTCGTCGTAGCCGAGCAACTCGGTGTGCCAGAGGTACAACTGGTGTGCATCCTTCCACCAGGTCTTGCCCTTCTTCAGCTGCTTCCCGATGAGACCGCCGGACCGATACCCGGTGCCGCCGATGTCGTGATTGAAGCCGATCACCCGTTCGCGCCCGTGCTCACCCCCTGCGGTGGTGACGTCCAGGGCCAGGACGCCACCCTTGGCGTCGAGCTCGAACACCCCTTCACGCCGGCGCTCACCCCGTTCCGTGGAGCCCTCCAGCAGGGTGGCCGTCTCGGCGAAGTGCACGCCGCGCCCGGCCGCCGGCACGGCCTTCAGCGCCTGGACGGAATCCTTGGCCGCGGCCTGCGCGAGAGCGGTGCACGCCAGCAGAGCGCCGCAGACCACCAGGGCCGTGATCGTCCTCCTCATGATGGTGATCCTGCCGCGAGGTGATCACGCCAGGAACACGGTCCGGAGGCGACCCTCAGAAGATGACTAACCAGGAGGGCGTCCCCTGGCGCGACTGCGCGAGTGGGACACCGGCACACCTCGGTTATGCGGGTGGTGGGGAATCGGGCTGTTCGGTCGCGTGGGCAAGACGGAGACGCTGGTGGAGGTCGTGAGCGTGGCGAAGGTGGACTCGTGCCGTCGTGTGGTCGCCGGCGATCCGGGCTAGGCGGGCGAGTTCGCTGTGGGCGTCGGCTTGTCCTTGCACATGACTGATCTGGCCGGCGAGGGAGAGCGCGGTGGTGGCGTGATGAAGGGCGGCGGCCATGTTTCCGAGTCCGCGATGGGTGACGGCCAGGTTGTAGTGGCTGTCGGCCTGGTTCATGAGATCTCCCAGGTCCTCGAACAGAGCAAGGGCTTGGTCTAAATGGGTTTGCGCGTCGTGGTGATGGCCCAGGTGCTCGTCCAGCATCCCGAGTTGCCGGTGGCAGATGCCGATGCCGCGACGTTGGCCGACCTGCTCGAACAGGCTCTTTGACCGGGACAGGTGTTCGCGGGTCGTGGTGAAGGTGCCTTCCAGCCGGTCGAGAATGCCGAGATTGGAAAAGGCGAATGCCTGCTCCACGAGGTTGTCGCCCGAGAGGGCGAGAGTAAGGCAGAAAGTGGCGTGCACCCGGGCTTCGGCCAGGTTGCCCAGCCACTTGTGGACGTTGCAGAGCTCGTGGCGGATGGTCGCTTGGCCGACTCGGTTGCCCAGCTGGGTGTACAGCTTCAGAGAGGTCTGAAAGTGCACGAGCGCGGTGAGGTAGCGGCCGGTGCGCATGTCGACCAGACCAAGGCCTTGGTGCATTGCAGCCTGACCAAGCGCGTCATCGGTCTGTTCGGCCAGCTTCAGCGCCTGACTGTTCAGTTCGACGATCTCAGAGTAGAAGCCGCGCATCCGCTGATAGGACTCCAGGTTGTAAGCCAGCCGCCACGCATAGGGCGAGCGTTCGGACAGGCTGTGGCGAGCGACGGCGAGGAGGTCCGCGTGCTGTTGGTCGAGCCATCGCAGCACGGCCACATCTGATTCGTGCTGGGGAGGAGGCAGGTGGGGATCCTCTTTGTCCGAATCCAGATAGGTGACGCTCTCGCTCGAGTCGAGCAAGAGAACCGAGCCGTCGACGATGCCGTTCACGTATCGGAAAAGCCGTTGAAAGGCGCCGGCCAGTTGTCGGGTGCTGTCGTGCTTGCCGGATTCGATCAGAGCAGCGGCACGTACGGCGTCGTGCATGCGATAGCCGACGCCGCTGCGGTTGTCCGCGATGAGCAGACCGCGCTGGTAGAGGGTAGCGAGCTGTTCGGTGGCCTGGTCGAGTGGCTGATCGGCGAGGACGGCGGCGATGGGGGAGCTGATCAGCGAGCCGGGGTAGCGGGCGACGCGACGAAGCACCAGTCGCGCGGGTTTGGTCAGGGCGGCAAGGGAACGGGCGAATGCGGCGGCGGTCTCGTCACTGATCGTCTCGCCCGGGGCAGCGGGGATGCTGAGAGCCGGGTTGGCCGCCTTCAAGTCGCTCATCTGACGGATGGCGAGCGGAAGCCGGAACGTCGCGGCGATCGCGGCGACGGCTTCGGGGTCGTGCAGACCGGCCCGTCGCAAGACGGCACCGGCCAGTTGGGCGGCCTGGCTTCGAGTGAAAGGTGGCAAGGTGACGCCGCGATCGGGGTCGAGACCGATCAACACATGGCGGGTGGTGATCAATATCGCCGATTCCTCAGCTGCGGGTAAGAGCGGACGGATCTGTTCGGCGGTGTCGGCGTCGTCCAGGACGATCAGCATCTTCCTGCCTGTGGTGGCGGCCCGCCAGGTGCGGCTGAGCGCGGTCACGGTGGTGGTGTGCGGATCGGGCGGTACATTGAGGGCGTTGAGCAGGGTGCGTAGCGCCGAGGCGGTGGTCACCCGGGATTCGGTCGCGGCGTAGGTGCGCAACCCCAGCCAGAACACTCCGTCGGGGTAGCGTGCGGCCAGTGCGCGAGCGGCACGGATGGCCAGTTCGGTTTTTCCGGTCCCGGGCATACCGGTGATGATCATCACAAGAGGTCCAGGCGCGGGGGACGTCAAACGGCGCAACTCCTTGCTGCGGCCGACGAAGACCCGGGTGCCGGACGGGACCTGCAGTGCCGAACCGGCCTGCGGCTCTTCCGTCCCGAGCGCCGCCGGGTACCCTGGATCACCGTTCGGCAGGGCGATCAGCGTGCTGGCGCTCACCATGCTGGTCATCAGGACCAGCCCCCCGAACAACCACCAGTTCCATGTCATGGTGAGCAGATTGGTGAGCCCTCCCGCCACTACGCCGGCCATCGGGCCCAAAGCCACGATGATGAGGCGCCCTCGCCGCTGATCCCGTAATCCACCTGCCATCGGATCACCTCATGTCGCTGTCGACCGGGTCGACGGTCTCGGCAGTCGCACGCAGTTCCCGTAGGTCGGAGATGTGTTAGAGCGTTCCCGGGTTGACGCTGAGTAGTCTCGCGGATCGGAGTGATGAAGTTTTCCGCGAGAGGGCACCACCGCATCGACGAGGCCGACATGGCGGGACCTCAGCCCGAGCTGCTGCGGGCGCTCTCGATGGGCATTCAGCGCTTGCCCGCCGGCAGGAGGTCCGTGGGTTTCCGCGCGTAGCCCTGGCTGCCGACGCAGATGGACCGTTCAGCGATCTTCACGCCGCGACGGGGCACCAGTTGGCGCTGGATGGCGCTCGCCGCGTCGATCGTCTCCGCTGGGTCGGCGCCGGCGCACGTGGCCGGGAAGCGGCGGGGGAGCCCCGGCGGGCGGTCATGGGGTGGGGTGCGTCACTATGTTTACGTAAACATCGTTAAACTTGCCCCTGGAGATCGACACTCATGGCAGATCGCCCGTTCCGCTGGCTCCGCCGGCCCGCCGCCTCCCCCCACGGACTGAGCTACGGCGCGGACTACAACCCCGAGCAATGGCCACCGCACATCTGGCGCCAGGACGTCGAGGCGATGCGCAGGGCGGGGGTGACCATCGTGTCGCTGGCGATCTTCTCCTGGGCGCGGCTGCAGCCGGCCGCAGACCGGTGGACGTTCGAGTGGCTGGACGAGGTCATGGACCTGCTGCACGAGGGCGGTATCGCGGTCGATCTGGCCACCGCCACCGCGTCGCCGCCCCCATGGCTGACGGCCGCGTACCCGGAGATCCTGCCCGTCGACCACGAGGGCCGCACCCTGTGGCCGGGCGGGCGCCAGCACTGGCGCCCCACCTCGCCGATCTTCCGCGAGCACGCGCTACGCCTGGTCCGGGCCATGGCGGAACGGTACGGCGACCACCCGGCCCTGGCCGCCTGGCACATCTCCAACGAGCTGGGCTGCCACAACGCCCACGACTACTCCGACGACGCCGCCGCGGCCTTCCGCACCTGGCTGCGCGCCCGTTACGGCACCGTCGACGAGCTGAACCGGGCCTGGGCGACCTCGTTCTGGTCGCAGCAGTACGGCGACTGGAATGAGATCCTGCCACCCCGCCTGGCCGCCTCCTTCCCCAACCCTGCCCAGCAGCTCGACTTCCGGCGCTTCTCCTCCGACGCGCTCAAGGACCACCTGCGCGCCGAACGCGACCTGCTGGCCGAGCTGACCCCCGGCATCCCGGTGACCTCCAACTTCATGGTCATGGGCGAGACCAGGAACATGAACTACGCCGACTGGGCCGGCGAGATCGACTTCGTCTCCAACGACCACTACCTGCTGACCGGCGCGCAGGCCCGCGACGAGCTGTCGTTCTCGGCGAACCTCACCGGCAACCTGGCGGGCGGCCGGCCCTGGTTCCTCATGGAGCACTCCACCAGCGCCGTCAACTGGCAGCCGGTCAACCTGGCCAAACCGCCCGGCGGACTGGCCCGCGACTCGCTCACGCACGTCGCCCATGGCGCCGACGCCGTCTGCTTCTTCCAGTGGCGGCAGTCGGCCGGCGGCGCCGAGAAGTACCACTCGGCGATGCTCCCGCACGCCGGCACCGACAGCGAGGTCTTCAGGGACGTCACCGACCTCGGGACGACCCTCCGCGCGCTCGCCCCCGTCGCCGGCACCCGCCGCCGCACCGCCCAGGCGGCCATCGTCTTCGACTGGGACTCCTGGTGGGCCGCCGAGCTCGACTCCCACCCCACCTCGCTGCTGCGCTACCGCCAGGAGGCGCTCGACTGGTACTCGGCGCTCACCGCGGCCGGCATCCGGGTGGACGTCATCCCGGCCGGCGCCTCGTTCGAGCCGTACGCGCTGCTCGTGGCCCCGATCCTGCACGTGGTGCCGCAGGATCTCGCCGACCGCCTGACCCGATACGCCACCGCCGGCGGTCACCTGGTCACCACGTACTTCTCCGGCATCGTGAACGAGCACGACCAGGTCTGGCTCGGCGGCTACCCCGGCGCCCTGCGCGACCTGCTCGGCATCCGCATCGAGGAGTTCGCGCCCCTCCTGGACGGCGAGCGGGTGGAGCTGGACCTCGGGGTGACCGGCACGCTGTGGACCGACCGCGTCGACGTCACCGACGAGGACGTGGAGATCGTCGCCCGGTACACGACCGGCCTCCAGACGGGCCGCGTCGCCGTCACCAGACGCCGCACCGGCGCCGGCTCGGCCGCCTACGTCTCCACCCGCCTCGGCCCCGACGGCCTCGCCCCCGTGCTCGGCCGCCTCCTGGAGTCCGCCGGCGTGACCAGCGAACTCCCGGCCGACCTGGCGGGCTCGGTGGAACTGGCCGTCCGCACCGGCCCCGACGCCGACTACTGGTTCCTGATCAACCGGACGGACGACGACGTCACCGTGGACGGGGTGGCGGGGGAGCCGATCCAGGCGCCCTCGCTGGCCAAGGACCTCACCCTGGGACCACGCCAGGTCTGCGTCCTGCGCCGCCCGGCACCTCAGAACGGCTGACCGCCGACGCCGGCGATGGTCAGGCACTTGCCGGTCTGACGGTTCACCAGCTGGACGTTCGACGCGACCCAGACGGCGGCGGTCCCGTACGACCGATCGGACGATGCGGTGGCCGATAGGGGGGCCGACGCCGAGGCGACGGTGGCGGTGCCGGCGACAGCGCCGGAGACTGTGCCCGCTGCGAGCAGGGGTGCGATGACGGCTGCCGCCCTGCGGGCGGTCGCGTGCAGAGTAGGTGACTTCATGGACACAGCGTGTTGTCGCGCGGGCCCTGCCCGCCCGAGTAGCCGGTACTCAACCGCAGGTGTGGGCGACGCGCCGCGTCGTGGGTGATCGAGCCGAACGAGCGCCCGCGCGGGTACGTTCGTGCTGTCCGAGATCTCCAGCACCGGCGAGGACCTGTCATGCGAGCCGTCACCATCCGAGACCGCGCCGCGGGCGCGGCCGGGCTCTCTCTGACGGAGGAGCCCTACCCGCACGCCGCCGAGAACGACGTGATCGTACGGGTGCACGCCGCCTCGTTCACCCCCGGGGAGCTCGACTGGCCGGGGACGTGGCTCGACCGCGCCGGCCGGGACCGCACGCCCAGCGTGATCGGGCACGAGGTGTCGGGCGTGGTCGCCGAGGTCGGCTACGGGACCACGCTGCTGACCGTCGGCCAGCGGGTGTTCGGCTACACCGACCCGGCCCGCAACGGCACCCTGGCCGAGTACGTGGCCGCGGAGGCGCGCGACCTCGCGCCGCTGCCGTCCGGGGTCGACCACACGGTGGCCGCCGCGCTGCCGATCTCGGGACTGACCGCGTGGGAGGGGCTGTTCGACCACGGGCGCCTGGTGAGCGGCCAGACCGTGCTCATCCACGGCGCGGCCGGCGCTGTCGGCTCGGTCGCCGTGCAGCTCGCCCGGGAGGCGGGAGCGCGGGTCATCGGCACCGGGCGGGCCACCGTCAAGGACACGGTGCTGGGGCTCGGCGCGGACGCCTTCCTGGATCTGCAGGCCGACTCCCTGGAGGACGTCGGCCAGGTCGACCTGGTGTTCGACGTGATCGGCGGCGACATCATGGACCGCTCGGCCGCGCTGGTGCGCCCCGGTGGCACGCTGGTCACCATCGCCGCGCCGCCCACGGTCAGGCCCGGCGACGGGCGGGCGATCTTCTTCGTCGTCGAGCACGACCGCGTCCGGCTCGCCGACCTGGCCACGCGGGTCCGCGACGGACGGCTGCGCCTGCTCGTCGGCGACGTGGTGCCGCTGGCCGAGGCGCCCGCCGCGTTCACCCGATCGGGCCGGGGCAAGACGATCATCCAGGTCAGGGAAGAGGCATAGCGAGACTACGGCGGCTCATCGCCAAAAGTTGAACCGGCTCCTGGTTAACCTCCTGACCGCCCGGACAGCTGAACCAGGCGCCTCGCCTCCGCCCGCGTCCTCGCGGACGGCGGACAGGCGCCCGTGGCCGCGGCCCTGCCCGCCGGTCACGAGGGTGAAGCAGAACGGGAGGAGCCGTGATGATTCGAGTACGGCCAGTTTGTGCCTTGCTGGCCGCCGGCGTGGTGGCTGCCACGGCCGCCTGCGGCCCCGCGGGGGAACGCGCGACCGCCGAACGGGCGGCCGGGGAGCACGCCGTCGCCCTCCGCGCGCCGGTGACGGAGACGCCCGAAGCCACGGAGACGCCCGTCACCACGGGGACGCCCACGGGCACGCGGCCGCCTGAGGAAACGGTCAAAACGCTGCTGGAACAGCCGCTTCCGGGCGTCAAGGGCAAGACGTTCACGTCGAAGACCGTGGCCTTCCCGCCCGGCGGGCGCTCGGTCCCGCACCGCCACGGCAACGCCTTCGTCTACGCCTACGTCCTCGAAGGCACGATGCGCAGCCAGCTCGGCGGCGAGCCCGTGCGCACGTACCGCCAAGGGGAGTTCTGGGTCGAGGCGCCGGGCGCGCACCACGTGCTCACGGAGAACACCAGCCAGTCGGAGCCGGCGAAACTGCTGGTCGTCTACATCTCCAACACCGGAGAAAACCTCAAGGTCGACGACTGAACCGGCCACCTGGTACGGGGTCGGGAACCGATCGCCGAGCCGGCGTCATGTTCCGCGCGGCGCACGAGATGGATCCCGGGCCGGACCTCGGCACGTCCCATTGGAGAGAGCAGCTGCCCCGGTTCCGTCCACCGCATCCGTCAGTGCCACCACGATCCTCTACTGACAGGAGGAAGAACCCCTGATGGACCCTGACGCCATCGCCCGCCGCGCGCGCCGGTACGGCTGGACCGTACAGTGCAGCGCCGACCCCGGAGTCGTCCTGCTCCGCCGTACCTGGCGGCTGGAGATCACCTTCGTCGGCCACGCCCCGTCGGTCGCACGCATCATGGGCTCGGAGAGCGACGCCGGCCGGCCCATCAACCTCCGCTCCATCAACGCCCTGATCCGCGCCAGACCTGACGAGATCGCCCAGCGCGCCGCGGAGGCGACCCTGGGCGAGCCCGCCGCCCGCGCGGAGGACGCGGGCCCGTAGCGGGGCGATCACCTCGCCGGCATCCCGGCGCGGGAGTCGCGGCCGGTGACGACGGCGTCACGGCCGCGGGGGGGGCGCCAGCACCGCGGAGGGGGGGCGCCCCCCCCCCGGCGCCGCGCCCGCGCCCCCCCCCCCCCGCGGGGAGACCGCCTCGGGGGCGGAGATGAGGTGGGCGGGGGGGCACC